>NZ_LCTH01000063.1:0-39511 GCF_001008275.1 Haemophilus haemolyticus | reverse complement strand
GAGACGAGACGAGACGACCAAGATTGTCGCTGAAAATCACACATTACAACAAGCATTTTTAAATGAATTAGATGAAAAACTTTGGGCATCTGCTGATAAACTCCGTCAACAACTTGATGCCGCCAATTATAAACATATCGTTCTTGGTCTTATCTTTTTAAAATACATTTCTGATAATTTCACCCATCAACAGGAAAAAATTCAGGCGGAACTCTCCGATGTTGAAAACCCACTCTATCTCGACCGCACTTTTTTTGATACTGAAGAAGAGTATCAAGAAGCCTTAACTGCAGAACTAGAAAACCGTGATTATTACACCTCGGATAACGTATTTTGGGTGCCAGCTTCTGCGCGTTGGCAAGCCTTACAAGAAGTCTCTATTCTCAACACTGGGGCAGAATTACCTTGGGGCGGGAAATTTTCAGGCGTCGCCAAACTGATTGACGATGCCTTCGATGCCATTGAAAAAGACAACGAAAAACTCAAAGGCGTACTCCAACGCATCAGCGGCTATGCCGTAAACGAAGACACCCTGCGCGGGCTGATTATCCTCTTCTCCGATACCAACTTTACCCGTCCGACTTACAACGGCGAGCCCGTACATTTAGGCGCAAAAGACATTCTCGGCCACGTTTACGAATATTTCCTCGGTCGCTTTGCCCAAGCAGAAGGCAAACGCGGCGGACAATATTTCACGCCGAAATCCATTGTTTCCCTGATTGTCGAAATGCTCGAGCCATACTCCGGCCGCGTATATGACCCGGCCATGGGCAGCGGTGGCTTTTTCGTGCAAACCGAACGCTTTATCACCGCCCATCAAGGCAACATCAACAACGTATCCATCTACGGGCAAGAATTCAACCCGACCACCTGGAAACTCGCTGCCATGAATATGGCGATTCGCGGCATTGATTACGACTTCGGCAAGCACAACGCCGACAGTTTCACCCAGCCGCAACACATCGACAAAAAGATGGATTTCATTATGGCAAACCCGCCATTCAACATCAGTGATTGGTGGAGTGAATCCCTTGCCGACGACCCACGTTGGGCATACGGCACACCGCCCAAAGGCAACGCCAACTTCGCTTGGCTGCAACACATGATTTACCACCTCTCGCCAAACGGCAAAATGGCATTATTGCTGGCCAACGGCTCCATGAGCAGCCAAACCAACAACGAAGGCGAAATCCGCAAAGCCATCATCAATGCCGACTTGGTCGAATGTATGGTTGCCCTGCCCGGTCAGCTCTTTACCAACACCCAAATCCCCGCCTGTATTTGGTTCCTAAACCGCAACAAAAAGCGTAAAGGCGAAGTATTGTTTATCGATGCCCGCCAAATCGGCTATATGAAAGACCGCGTATTGCGTGATTTCAGCGCTGACGACATCGCCAAAATTGCCGATACTCTCCACGCCTGGCAACAATCAGACGGCTATGAAGACCAAGCTGCTTTCTGCAAATCCGCAACTTTAGAAGACATTGCGGGCTACTATTTTGTCCTCACTCCGGGACGCTACGTCGGCACCGCAGAACAAGAAGACGACGGCGTGCCTTTTGCAGAAAAAATGCAAAATCTGACCGCTCTTTTAAAGGAGCAATTTGCGAAAAGTTCAGAGTTGGAAGCGGAGATTAAGAAGAATTTAAGAGGATTGGGGTATGACTGCTAAATATACAGTTCAAGAATTAGTAGATCTTCAAATTATAGAAAAGCCTCTAGATGGAAATCATGGTTCTATTCATCCTACATCTAAAGATTACGTTGAAGATGGGATTCCATTCATTATGGCATCTGATTTATCTAATGGACTAGTTAACTTTTCTAGTTGTAAATTTATTACAGAAAAGCAAGCTAATACTTTGCGAAAAGGTTTTTCAATAGCAGGGGATATTTTACTTTCACATAAAGCTACTATTGGAAGAACAGCTACTGTTCAAGAAAATAAATATCCTTTTCTTGTATTAACTCCTCAGGTTACATACTATCGAGTTAAAGACAAACAAAAATTAAATAACTTATATTTAAAATATTATTTTGATTCTCAATATTTTCAATCAATCTTACAACAATGGGCTGGTAGTGGTTCAACTAGAGCATATATAGGAATAACAGAACAATTAAAATTACCCATTATTTTGCCAGATATAGATACTCAAAATGAAATTGTAGACATTATTGATAGATTGGATCAAAAAATCTACCTCAACACCCAAATCAACCAAACCTTGGAACAAATCGCTCAAGCCCTATTTAAAAGCTGGTTTGTCGATTTCGATCCCGTGCGTGCCAAAGTCCAAGCCCTTTTAGACGGCCTTAGCCTTGAACAAGCGGAACTGGCAGCCATGCAGACAATCAGCGGAAAAACACCCGAAGAACTGACCGCACTTTCACAAACACAGCCTGACCGCTACGAAGAATTAGCCGAAACCGCCAAAGCGTTTCCTTGTGAGATAGTGGAAATTGATGGGGTTGAACTGCCGAAGGGGTGGGAGGTTACCCCTTTATCAGGATTGTTTGCATTAATTAGCGGAACACAGATTCCAAAAGAAGAACATATATATGAAGCAAAAGAAGGTTATGAACGTTTTATTCAGAATAGAGATTATTCAAGCAACAATCATATAACTTATGTAGAAATATCAAAAAAAAACAAACGATGCACAGAAAAAGATATTTTAATTGATCGATATGGTGATGCAGGAAAAATTCGTTTTGGTATTAGTGGGGTTTATAATATCGCATTAGCTAAAATTGTCTTAAATGATAACAATTTAACCGAATATTTACGTTGGTTTCTTATGCAACCTAAGCAGAAAGCATATTTTGAGCAGGCCTCTGGAGCTTCAACTAGAGCATCTTTAAATACTTCAACTTTTAAAGGTATTAATGTTGTTATTCCTTCTAACTTTATATTAAATATTTTCTCGAAAATAAGTAATACATATCTTGATAGTTTAAGAAACTTAAAAGAAGAGAATAACACCCTCATAAAAACTAGAGACTCTCTATTACCTAAATTATTAAAGCAGGATGTTTAAAATGTCAAAAACATATTATTTAAAAACTAGAGATGTATATTACACAACTCAAAAATCCTTTAAGAATAGGCTACAAAAAATTCGAGACGAACATAAAACTGAAAGATATATATCTAATCCTGATTATATTGCTGACTTACAAGATTTCCTTGAGGATTATCATCCTTCAAAAGAATTCTTTATTAATAATTATGATATAAGGAATTGTCATTTCTTTGTTTCAAAATCTCCAGATTACCAAAGAAACTATTCTTTATATATTCAAGATGATGAAAAACAAAATTCATTTAGTGTTGAAAAATTCTCAGAAACTTCTACATTAGCTAATTTTTCTCAAGCTTGTTCTTTTATTTTACAAAATAAAAAACTAGAAAAGAAATTGCAACTCATGATAGAAAACAATTTATCAGGAAATCCTTCAGATTATCAACTAATCCATGTATCTCCTAAATTTAATGAAATTATTAATCAATTTATACAAAAATATAATTTGAGAGAAATTCTTTCTGATGTTGTTTCTGAAAATGGATTAGGGAACAATGCTCCATTTTTTAATGAAAAATACCAATACCTAAAAGATGAATTTCTAAAATTCTATGATTCTCTTGATTTGGAGTATGAATTACAAGGCTGATTTGAAATCTACCAAATCTCCCCTATCCCCTCTTTGCTAAAGAGGGGAATTTATTCAGAGATTTATTGACTGCAAGCGGTCGGATTAACAGAAAATTTTTCCAATGAAAAACACCTAAACTAAAACTACGCTCAATACCATTCCCCTCTTTTGTAAAGAGGGGTTAGGGGAGATTTAAACCACACACTAAGGAACCCATCATGCTTAACGAAAACGACATCGAACAACTCACCCTTCAACGCCTGCAATCCCTCGGTTGGGAATATCGCTACGGTAAAGATTTGCCTGTTCATGAAGGCGAGTTTGCCCGTGGCGATTTGAGTGGTGTAGTCTTTATTGAGCAAATGCGTGAGGCGGTGCGTAAACTTAATCCACAACTGCCTGAAAGTGCGGTTGATTCTGTGGTGAAATCCGCGACGAAAAGCGATATTGGAGACTTGGTGGTACGGAATCAGACGTTTTATAAACTACTGCGTGATGGCGTGCGGGTGGAATATACGTTAAACGGCGAACAAAAAATCGAGATGGCGCGCTTGGTGGATTTTGAGCATGGGAAGAACAACCGCTTTGTTGCCGTCAATCAGCTGGAAATCCGCAGCCGTAAAGGGGGCAAGCGGATTCCTGATATTATCGGCTTTGTAAATGGTCTGCCCTTGTTGGTATTTGAGCTCAAAAATCCACTGCGTGAATCGGCGGATTTGTTGCAGGCGTTTAATCAATTTGAAACCTATAAAGATGAAATTGCCGAGCTGTTTGTTTACAACCAAGCCTTAATTATTTCAGACGGCATTGCCGCACGTTTGGGCTCGCTTTCGGCAGACTTTCAACGCTTTACGCCGTGGAAAGTGGTCGATGAAAAAAACAAAAGCGCACGATTATATTTTGATGATGAATTGCAAAGCCTGCTCAATGGCTTAATACAGCCTGAGGATTTATTGGACTATATCCTCTATTTCGTCTTATTTGAGCGAGATTCCAGCGGTAAAACCATTAAAAAAATCGCGGCATACCATCAATATTACGGCGTGAATGAAGCGGTAAATTCCACGCTTTTTGCGACCTCGGAAAAAGGCGATCGCCGCATTGGCGTGATGTGGCATACGCAGGGTTCGGGTAAGTCGATTTCCATGTTGTTTTATGCCGGCAAACTGCTTGCACAGCCTGAATTGAAAAATCCGACGATTGTGGTGGTCACCGACCGCAACGATTTGGACGGTCAGCTTTTCCAAACTTTTTCTTCAGGCAAAGAGTTAATCAAACAAACACCGCAACAAGTAGAAGACCGCGATCAACTACGCCAACTGCTCGCACAAAATGAAGTAGGAGGCGTGTTTTTTACGACGATTCAAAAATTCGCCCTAAATGAGGAGGAAAACCGCTTCCCTGTGTTAAATGAACGCAGCAATATTATTGTGATCAGTGATGAGGCACACCGCAGCCAATACGGTTTTACCCAAAAACTACATAACGGCAAATTCCAAGCAGGCTACGCCCGTCATTTACGTGATGCGCTGCCTAATGCTTCATTTATCGGTTTTACCGGTACTCCGATTAGCCTAGAAGATAAGGACACGCAAGATGTGTTCGGTCGCTATGTGTCAATTTATGACTTGCAAGATGCAGTGGAAGATGGCGCAACCGTGCCGATTGTGTATGAAGCGCGCCAAATCCGCTTAAACGAAAAAGAACACGATGAGCTATTCAAAGAAATTGATGATTTACTGGAAGAGGAGCAATCCCCTGCCCTGCGTTTGCAGGAAAAATTGCTGGGTTCGCAAGCCCGCTTGGCTGATTTAGCCTCGGATTTTGTGCAGCATTTTGCCAAACGCAATGAAGTGGTGGACAGCAAAGCGATGATGGTGGTTTCCAGCCGTCAGATTTGCGTGGACTTATACAATGAAATCATCAAACTGCGCCCTGAATGGCATTCGGACAATATTAACGAAGGGGCAATTAAAATTGTGATGACGGGTTCTGCTTCTGATTCACCTGAAATGCAGAAACACGTTTACAGTAAACAAGAAAAACAAACGCTTGAACGCCGCTTTAAAGATCCGAACGATACGCTGAAAGTGGTGATTGTGCGCGATATGTGGCTGACGGGCTTTGATGCGCCTTGCTGTAATACGATGTATATCGACAAGCCGATGCAGGGGCATAATCTGATGCAGGCGATTGCGCGGGTTAACCGTGTATTCCGCAATAAGAGCCGAGAAAATGGCGGCTTGATTGTGGATTATGTAGGTATTGCTGACAAGCTCAAAGAAGCGACCCAGCAATACACGAATTCACAAGGCAAGGGCAAACTGGCTGATAGCGTGATTGATGTATTCTTTAAAATGAAAGAGCATTTAGAAGTTATCCGCAGACTGTTTGCAACGCCAGTTGAAGGAAAAACTTTTGATGTTCAGATTGCCTTAGAAAAAGATAATCCGAATGATCTTTTGATGGCGATTCGGTTTGCCGCCAACCATATTTTAAGCCTCGATCAATTACCGTTTGATGGTAAAGCGCACGAGCAGCATTGGTTTAATAAAAAAGAAACCGAACCACGCAAAAAAGCTTTTTTGAAAGCGGCGGGATTGGTAAAAAAAGGCTATATGCTGTGCGGCTCATTGGCTGAAGTTGAGCCGTATAACCAAGAAATCGCCTTTTATGATGCCGTACGGGCAATTTTAACTAAACGTGAACAAAAAGGCACAGGAACAAATGAAAGACAGATTTTATTAAAAAAACTAGTTAATCAAACTGTGTATTCTGAAGGTGTGATTGATTTATTTGATCTGCTAGAAAAACCACAACCACAAATCAGCCTGCTTTCCGAGGAATTTTTACAAACTGTTAAAAATAGCCCAACTAAAAATTTATGGGTTACAGCAATGGAACGTTATTTAGCAAGTGAAATTAAAGTTAAATCAGGCACAAACTTAACATTGCAAAAAGATTTTGAACAGCGTTTGAAGGAAGCATTGAATCAATACCACAACCACAATTTGACTGTGGTAGAGATTTTGGACGAACTCTTTAAAATGAGCCAAGATTTCCAAGAACGTTTAGCATTAGGGAAAAAACTAGGATTAACTAAGGAAGAACTTGCCTTCTATGAAGCTCTATCTCAAAATCAAAGTGCAAAAGATTTGATGGGTGATGAAGTGCTTTCTAAACTGGCGAAAGAAATAACAGAAACACTTAGAAAATCGGTCACAATCGACTGGCAATACAAAGAGGCGGTACGGGCAAAAATGCGTATTCTCGTTAAACGCGCCCTACAACGCTACAAATATCCACCCGATAAACAGGAAGAAGCAGTAACTTATGTGATTAAACAAGCTGAAGAAATTGCAGAGGATTTAACTGGTTTATAATTTTGATGTGGTTTCTTTAATAACAAAAGGGCGATTAAAAACCAGATGATTTTTAACCGCCCTTTATTTTGTTAAAAGTTAGATTGAACGTTTAACTTCAACCACTTCAAACACCTCGATTTGGTCGCCGACTTTTACATCGTTGTAGTTTTTAACACCGATACCACATTCCATACCGTTACGAACTTCAGATACGTCGTCTTTGAAACGGCGAAGAGATTCTAATTCCCCTTCAAAGATAACGACGTTGTCACGTAATACACGGATTGGGTTGTTACGTTTCACTACACCTTCGGTTACCATACAACCTGCGATTGCACCAAATTTCGGATGACGGAATACATCACGAACTTCAGCTAAACCAATAATTTCTTGTTTAAATTCAGGCTCTAACATACCGCTCATTGCTGCTTTAATTTCATTCAACAATTCATAGATGATTGAGTAGTAACGTAAATCAATATTTTCCGCTTCAATGACACGACGCGCAGATGCATCAGCACGAACGTTAAAGCCAACAATGATTGCATTAGATGCTGCAGCTAAAGTCGCATCAGTTTCAGTAATACCGCCTACACCAGAACCAACCACTTTAACTTTCACTTCATTGGTAGAAAGTTCATTTAACGCTTGAACAATCGCTTCTACAGAGCCTTGTACGTCCGCTTTCACAATGACGTTCAATTCAGCCACATCGCCTTCAGACATATTGCTAAACATATTTTCAAGTTTCGCTTTTTGCTGACGAGCTAATTTCACTTCACGGAATTTACCTTGACGATATAGCGCTACTTCACGTGCTTTTTTCTCATCACGTACAACAGTTGCTTCATCACCTGCTGCAGGCACGCCTGAAAGACCTAATAATTCAACTGGAATTGAAGGACCTGCTTCATCCACTTCTTTTCCGTTTTCATCACGCATTGCACGCACGCGGCCGTATTCAAAACCACAAAGTACGATATCGCCTTTACGTAGGGTACCTGATTGAACCAAGATAGTTGCTACAGGGCCGCGACCTTTATCCAAGTAAGATTCAATGACTACACCACTTGCCATGCCGTCTTTTACAGCAGTCAATTCAAGCACTTCAGATTGAAGTAGGATTGCATCTAATAAATCATCAACCCCTGTACCTTTCTTCGCAGATACTGGAACGAATTGCACATCACCACCGAATTTTTCAGAAATGACATCATGTTGTAATAATTCTTGCTCAACACGGTCTGGGTTTGCTTCTGGTTTATCGATTTTATTTACTGCAACCACTAAAGGTGCACCCGCTGCTTTTGCGTGTTGAATCGCTTCGATAGTTTGAGGCATCACACCATCATCGGCCGCAACAACAAGAACAACGATATCAGTTGCTTTTGCACCACGTGCACGCATAGAAGTAAACGCAGCGTGTCCCGGAGTATCCAAGAAGGTGATCATTTTGCCATCATCCATTTCTACGTGATACGCACCGATATGTTGGGTAATACCACCCGCTTCGCCTGCAGCAACTTTCGCTTTACGAATATAGTCAAGTAAAGAAGTTTTACCATGGTCAACGTGACCCATGATGGTTACAACTGGCGCACGCGTTACTTTTTCTGCGTTTACATCACGATCACCTAATACCGCTTCTTCAAGCTCATTTTCATTGCGAAGAATTACTTTATGACCAAGTTCTTCCGCTACTAATTGAGCGGTTTCTTGATCGATAACTTGGTTGATAGTAACCATTTCGCCCATCTTCATCATTGTTTTGATGATTTCAGTTGCTTTTACAGCCATCTTGTTCGCTAATTCAGCAACAGTAATGGTTTCACCAATGACAACATCCGCTTTTACAGCTTGAACTGGTTTAGTAAAGGCTTGTTGAAGTGCGGCACCTTTTTTGCCGTTTTTACCTTTACCAAACTTAGCGTCTTTTTGATTTTTACGATTAGATTCGCGCTCGTTTTTCGAGTTTTTGCTATTTTCATCGTCGCGACCGCCTTTTTTCGCTTTCGCTACTTTATTTTTGCCACGGCCACGATTTTCGTTACGGCGATCTTCTTCATCTTCTGCTTCAAGTGCATATCTTGAACTTAAGTTGTAATCAGAATAGTCTTCTGAAGAAGATTCATTGTCTGAATCATCTGCTTCTGCATAACGTTTCGCTTCTTCTGCTGCACGGCGGGCTTGTTCTTCTGCTTTTTGACGAGCTAATTCTTCAGCCTTACGACGAAGTTCTGCTTCTTCTGCTTTACGTTTCTCTTTTTCAGGATCAACAGATTTAACTTTAGAATCTACCGTACTTTTTGCTGGCTTAGCTGTTTCTACTTTCGCTTTTTCAGCTTTTGCTTTTTCATCAGCTTCTTTCTTAGCTGCTGCTTTTTCAGCTTCTAAACGAGCTTTTTCTTCTGCCGCTTTTTGTTCAGCGATTTTTTTCGCTTCCGCTTCTTGCTGTGCTTTTAATTTTGCTTCTTCTTGTTGAGCAATATCAGTTTTTACTGTACGTTTTTTACGTACTTCTACTTGTACTTCTTTGCTTTTACCGCCAGTTGTGGTACTGCTAACTGTTGTTTTTGTTCTGCGTTGAATGCTTAATTTTTTTGGCGCATCAGCCTTAACATCTTCAGTCATTACTGCTCTCCTTATTCTTCGCCAAACCAACAGATATTACGTGCAGCCATAATTAAATCTGCTGCCTGTTCTGCTGTTAATTCTTCAATATCTGCTAAATCATCTACACCCTGTTCGGCGAGTTCTTCGAGAGTAGTAATTTGTTTTTCAGCTAATTTGAATGCTACATGGCGATTCATACCATCTAAATTCAATAAGCGATCTTCAAGATTTGCTTTTTTCAATGCTTCTTCTTCAGCTACTACTGCGGCTGTAATCGCATTTTTAGCTCGAGTTTGAAGCTCTTCGACAAGATCTTCATCTTCTAAACCATCAATTGCTGTCAATTCATTCATTGGCACATAAGCAATTTCTTCTAAACTTGTGAAGCCTTCTTCTACAAGGATTTGTGCAAATTCTTCATCAAGTTCTAATGCGTTAATAAATAAATTTAACACTTTGTTATCTTCTGCTTGATGTTTTGCATTTAAATCATCAGTAGTCATTACGTTTAGTGTCCAACCTGTTAATTGTGTTGCTAAACGCACGTTTTGACCATTACGACCAATTGCTTGCGCAAGATTAGCTGCTTCAACTGCAATATCCATAGAATGGTTATCTTCATCAACAATGATAGAAGACACATCAGCTGGTGCCATTGCATTGATCACAAATTGTGCTGGATTATCATCCCAAAGCACGATATCTACGCGCTCACCACCAAGTTCATTGGTAATGGCTTGAACACGCGCACCACGCATACCCACACAAGCACCAACTGGATCAATTCTCTTATCGTTTGATTTCACTGCAATTTTAGCGCGAGAGCCAGGATCACGAGCTGCACCACGAATTTCAATCATTTCTTCGCCAATTTCAGGCACTTCAATACGGAATAATTCGATCAACATTTCTGGTTTAGAACGTGTCACAAATAATTGTGCAGTTTTGCCTTCAGGATTTACTTTATAAAGCACACCACGAACACGGTCACCTGGTCGGAAATTTTCACGTGGCAACATGTCTTCACGAGCAATCATCGCTTCAGCTTTATTGCCAAGATCTAAGATGATGCTGTCACGACTTACTTTTTTCACAGTACCTGTGACAATTTTGCCTTCTTCAGCACGGAACTGTTCTACAACTTTTGCACGCTCAGCTTCACGGATTTTGGTGCTAATTACTTGGCGTACAGTTTGCATTGCAATACGGTCAAATGCGATAGATTCGATTTGATCTTCTACATAATCGCCTAGTTGAAGATTTGGATCTTCAAATTGTGCCGCTTCTAAAGTGATTTCTTTCGTTGGCACTTTAACTTCATCAACGATTAACCAACGACGGAAAGTATCAAAATCACCTGTTTTTGGGTTGATTGATACACGAATATCAGTTTCGTATTCATATTTTTTCTTGGTAGAAAGCGCAATTGCACTTTCTAACGCTTCAAAAATTTTCTCACGTGGTAATAACTTTTCATTAGATACGGCTTCTGCCGCCAGTAAAATCTCTTTACTCATTTTTTCTTTTGCTCCTTTTAAAATTTTGCAACAACATTCGCTTTTTGAATGTTACCAAAGACTAAAACTTGTTCCTGTCCATCAACGATTAAAGTCACCATATCGTTTTCAATACGCTCTAACTTACCTTGCCATTTACGGCGTTCCATCACTGGAATTCGCAAATGCACTGCGATATCTTGCCCAATATAGCGTTCAAATTGCGGTAAGGTAAATAGTGGACGATCTAAACCTGGTGACGACACTTCTAGATTGTATTTATCCGCAATTGGATCTTCCACGTCTAAAATTGCGCTCACTTGACGACTTACATCAGCACAATCATCGACAGTTACGCCACCTTCTTTATCAATAAATAAACGCACAGTCATAAAACGACCTGCGCGTTGACATTCAATGCCCCAAAGTTCACAGCCTAAATCCTCTACTGCGCCCTGTAGAATTTCTTGTAAATTTTGTTCTAATGTAGCCAATTTCTACTCCTATACTGTAGTGTCAGTTTTTAGTCAAAATTACTTCTTTTGATTAATCTAAAAACTTCTACAAAAAATTTTAGGCATAAAAAAAGGGTTAGGTTCACAGGAACCTAAGCCCAGTTTTTATTAAATTTCTTATAGAAAAAAACCCCAAAACTGGGGTTCTTTTACTGAACTTATTATTGGTTGCGGGGGCCGGATTTGAACCGACGGCCTTCGGGTTATGAGCCCGACGAGCTACCAAGCTGCTCCACCCCGCGTCCGAAATATGGGATGCATTATAGTGATAAAAATTTAAAATGCAAGAAGTTTTACAAGTTCCTTAAAAACTTTACTAAAACTTACCGCACTTTCCATCATCACTAGAATCGAATACCAGATCCAATCCCTAGTCCTAATCCAACGCCATTACTGCCGCCACCAGCGCTAACACCCCCCCCTACAGTACAAGCAGCTAATATGCTTGATAATACAATAATAAAAAGTATTTTCTTCATCATTTTTCCTTTATTAATAAAATTTCAAATAAGCGATAAACTGCAATTAAGTCTGTCTTTGCAAGAGGTTTAAAAGGTAACAAAAGATAGTAAATCCAGCGAAAACGCTGCAAATATATAATCATATTATGCCAATTTTCTGCCTTACAATTTGCTTGATAATACAAGGCAACTTTTTGAATAAAATCGTCTGAAATATCTTCTTCTCGACATAAGCTATTAAAGAAAAATAGCATATCTCGAACGATTAACCAATTTTGATTTTGACTACTTGAACGAGATTCAAAATCAAGAAAAGTAACTTTTCCCTTATCCCAAGTAATATCTCGAATAGCAGGACGACCATGCACCAGATTTTTAGTATGTAAATCAATCAAAGCGAGACAAGCGTCATAAATAATCGAAAATTTTTGCTGATCATCTATCTTCTTATCACATAGCCATTGTGATACAGTGGCTCCCGCATCTTCCAAAACAAAAAAATCCTCATCATGATAAGAGACTATTGGAACAGGTGCATTTTTTTCAGCAAGATTTAACAAAGTTTGTAGTTCATTTTTAAAAGATTGCTTCGGATACGGTTTCAATAATAACCAAATCCCTTTCAATTTTTCAGGTTGCTTCAACCAAAATTTCTTGCCTTCATATTGAAAAGGATAAATTCTTTCATCACGATGTGCTATAACTAATTGATTAACATATTCTTTAAATTCAGGGCTCATTACTACATCACTCCATTGCTATTTATGGTATATTAATCCACCATTTTGCTTTTAATTTAACTAAAAATTAGATATGAAAAAAATTAAATTATTATTTCTTACGTTAACGTCTATTTTAGCAGTATCCCCTAATATATCGGCTTCTCCTTTTTCAATAACTGAATCTCAAATCAATCAATATCTACAAGAGAAAGGAGCTATTGCGGATAAATTTGGCTTACCAGGATTATTTTTTCTTGATTATCAAGTAAGAAATTTGAGTACCCAAATTGGGCAAACTAATGATAAACGCGTAGAAATGAGCGGTACTTTAGAGGGTTTATTTCAATTTAGCAATAAAAAATTGCCAGGAAAATTAAATCTGACCTTCGATACAATTCCTTATTATAATTCCGAAGAAGGTGCCGTTTATTTAAAGAAAATGCGTATTTTACGTTGGTCAGGAGAACCACAGCAATATATGCAACAAATGCAAACAATCATGCCTTTTTTAAATGAGAATTTTGCTAAATTACTGGAAAATATTCCTGTTTATACATTAGATAAAAACAATATGCGTGATGTGCTTATAAAAAAATTTGCTAAAGAAATTCGTATAGAAAAAGGGCAACTATCCTTAGAGACTAGCATGTTCCAATGACATTTATATGATGTAATTGAACGTTGCTTATTGATAGAAAGATAAAAAGTGTGGTGAAAATCTAAGAAAAATTTTCACCGCACTTTTGTATGAATTAATAAAGAAAAATTAAAATGCTGAGGTATCTTGGAATAATCCAACTTTTAAATCTGTTGCTGTATAAATAACGCGGCCATCTACTTCAACTTCACCATCAGCCATTCCCATAACTAGTTTACGGTTAATAACTCGTTTCATATGGATTCGGTACACCACTTTTTTAGCTGTTGGCAAAATTTGCCCTGTAAATTTTACTTCACCAACGCCTAATGCTCTGCCTTTTCCTTTGCCACCAATCCAGCCTAAATAAAACCCAACAAGCTGCCACATAGCATCCAATCCTAAACAACCAGGCATCACTGGATCGCCAATGAAATGACAACCAAAGAACGGCAATTCAGGTTTAATATCAAGTTCGGCTTCAATATACCCTTTACTAAAAGCACCTGTTTCCTCATTCATTTCAATAATGCGATCCATCATCAACATGGTCGGGGCGGGTAATTGTGGCCCTTCTTTACCGAATAATTCGCCGCGACCTGACGCGAGCAAATCATCATAAGAATAGCTACTTTTTTTATTAGGTGTACAAGTGTTTTGCATTTTAGGTTCCTTTATATACGATAAATTCAGTTTTAAACTGATATACAACATTCTAAAGAGAACATAACAAAGTGTAAATAGCTAACACTTGTTCGCAAAACTTGTCGGAGCAGTCACTTTTATAGATTATAGAAAAAAGAAAAGCGAACAAATGTTCGCTTTTTATCTATTAAGGACGGAAAAAATTCCAAAAACCTTTTCTTTCTGAATCAGCTCTCCCCTCAATTCGACGTTGAATGAGACGAGATAAAGGCTCAGTTTTTTCTGTATAATCTTTGTTTTCATCTAGCAAATCACGATTAAATAATAATTCGCAAGCTTGATAAATATCTTCTACCGGATAAATAAAAAATTCACCATTTTTTACCGCACTTTTCACTTCATCAGACAAACTCAGTTGCTGAATGGTCGTCATTGGAATAATTACACCTTGTTTTCCAGTCAAACCACGACGTTGGCAAATAGTAAAAAAGCCTTCAATCTTATCATTTACCCCACCAACAGAATGAACAAGTCCAAATTGATCAATCGATCCTGTAATTGCGATATTTTGAGGCAAAGGCAAATCAGCCAAAGCACTTGCTAACACACAGAAAATCGCCAAAGATGCACTATCACCATCAATTTCACCATAAGACTGTTCAAACACTAATGAGGCAGAAAATGGCAATTGCGATGGCAAATCTAATATATTGGAAAGGCAAGCTTGTGCAATCATCATGCCTTTACCATGAATATTTCCTGCTAGTTCATTTTTTCTTTCAACATCGATCACTTCCCCTTCGCCAAATTGGACAATGCAACTAATACGAGAAGGTTCGCCGAAACATACGGGTGTACCAGGATATTCAATCACCGAAAGTCCATTAATTTGGCCAACAATTTCCCCTTGAGTTTCAACATAAACTTGCTCATTTAAAATATCGGCATAAGTTTGTTCTTTTAGGAAACCATATTGCGCCAATTTTTGTTGAAAAATATCCTCAAAATCCTCCGCACTTAATGCTGTTTTTTCTGCAAAAGTTGAGGCATCTTGTAATATTTCTTTTAATTTTAGAGGAGATGCATTAATTAAAAAGCGATCTTCACTTTCACGAACTAATAATTGATAGAGTTTATTTAAAGCAGGAAAATCTAGCTCAATATTTTTCTCTTGAGCCATTTGTTGAACATAACCCGCCCAAGTTTTTTGTTCCTCCACTTCAGCCACAGAAACATAACTTTCAATTTCAGCATAATCGGCGAAAGAATAAAGGTTTTCTTCTAACTCAGCCAAAGTGGCTAATTCAGTACGATTACCAAGTACAATCACTTTTAAGTTCAGGGCATAGCTTGGTATATCACAGGGTAAATTTTTAAATGGATGGGCTGAATACCAATCAAAAGTTTGGGTTTGCAGAATTTGTTTTAATCGCCCCCATAAATCAAATTGAGATAACAATGTTGCCGCACTTAAAATCAAAACACCACCATTAGCTTTATGAACTAATCCTGGCACTAATTGAATATCTTGTGAACTTGGATGAATCCGAAAACTGCCAAAAAGCTGGAATTGATCGCAATACAATGCGCTTAACGCCTCACCTTGACTGGCAAAATTATCATCTAAAGATTTTGCTGGCTCAGTATAAACATGAGGAAAAGAAAAAGAGTCGCCCTGCTCTATCACATAATTCACACCAAAAATTGACCGCGCTTTATGATGGTTTTGCGATATAAAATTTTGCAATAACTCTGCATATTCAACCTGCTCACCGACTTTCATCATCAATAAGGAACGCGTTGGATGGCGTAAAAATAAATCGATAGCCTGTGTGGCATTCGGTTGTAATTCCCAGAAATCCACTGGTTCTAAAGAAAAATCTTGAATTGCCAAATCAGGTTGTAATGCCTGCCAATTTAAAGATTGCTCAATAGCTTGTTGTTGAGAAAATGATGAACTCACGGCTGGTCTCTTTCTAGAAAAATTAGCCACATTATCGCATATTTAATAGCCTTGTGAAAATCCACTAGAAAATCAGCATAAAAACACGTATATTAATGCAGTTACCACGTCACTCAATAATAAAAAATGAAATACCAAAAACTCGAAAATCAAGAAGCAAATTGGAAATGGATTTATCTAATTCGTAAACATCGCGAAGGGGAAAACATTACTCGTTATGAAGAACGTAGTTTGCAAGAAGCTAAAGCACAAGAATTATTAGAATCCCAAAATTATCCAGAAAAAATTGAAGAGTGGATTAAAAATCATCTTTCTCCAGCCTTACCAATTAAGCTTGATCAAGCCATTCGTGCCCGCCGTAAACGCTTTTTTAATGGAGAAAAACAACATACAAAGAAAAAATCCATTGATTTGGAATATGCGGTTTGGCTACGTCTTTCTAAATATTCTCGAAAAATGAAAATGACACTTTCGGAAACAATAACGTATATGATTGACGAAAGAGAAAGTAAAGCACAATTTGAAAATCAAATGGCTGCAATGAAAACCAGTTTAAAGAATTTATTAAAATAAAAAAGACAAGCTGCAATTCTTGTCTTTTTGAGTTAGGACTAATAGAGAAAAAATTTAGAGTATTCGCATTACTCTTGATTATCCACAAGTGGAATTATTTTCGTGGCATGAGATCCTTTGTCTCCGTGGATAACTTCAAATTGCACTTTTTGACCTGCTTTTAATGAACGATAACCGTCCATTTCAATCACTGAATAATGTGCAAAAATATCGGCATCCACGCCTTCTGCGGAAATGAAACCAAATCCTTTTGCATTATTGAACCACTTCACAACACCAATTTCCATAAAAGACCTCTCTAGGCTTCGCCTACTAAAACAATAAATCAATAAGACTATCGCCTTATCACCTCGTATGGATGTTATATTCAAATATTTTTATCGGTTATGCAATGAGCAATATTCAAAAATGATAAGTAGATCACAAAAAATTTAATTTTCTGGAGTTTTTTTATCATTTTTATGAATTTCTCGTAGTGCTTTCGCCACTATTTGAATCGCTTCTCCGCTACTAATCCCTTTTGCCATAAGTTCTTGAATTTGTTCAACTGCTTTTTGTTGCTGTTCGTGTGTTAAGTTAATATCAAACATTTTCCCACCCAAATTGATTCATTAATTGATGCCATTGTTCATCTAAACCTGCTGTAATTGTTATTTGCTCTTTCGTTATTGGATGAATAAAAGACAACATATTAGAATGTAAAAATAACCGAGAACAGCCAAAATGCAAGGTTAACGCACGATTTTGATGCAAATCACCATATTGCGTATCACCTAAAATTGGGTGAAAAATATGTTTCATATGGCGACGTAATTGGTGTTTTCTACCTGTATGAGGGATTAATTTAGCTAAAGAATAACGCGCCGTTTGATAACGCCCAGCAGGATAAGGCATTTCGACTATTTTTAATCCTTCATAATCAGTAATGGCTTCTTGAGGCTCTTTATCTTCTTGAGAAAATTTATCTGCGATTTTATCCAATTGAATTTTTAGTGGATAATCTATCCGCTCTTTTCCCTGTAGATACCCACGCACTACGGCCAAATAAGATTTCTGAACGCACTTTTGTTCAAACTGTTCACACATTAGGTTCGCAATTTCACTGCTCAATGCAAATAACAACACGCCAGATGTCGGTCGATCTAAACGATGAATAGGAAATACATGTTGGCCAATTTGATCTCGCAAGGTTTGCATCACAAATTGAGTTTCGTGAGGATCTAACCAACTGCGATGAACCAACATTCCTGCAGGCTTATTCACCGCAACGAGAAACTCATCTTGATATAAAATCTCTAACATTCTTTCTTGTTCAGAAGTTCTTCTAAAGCAACTAAAGGAGTTAATAGTTGTTGTAACTCATCAAATTCCTTCATTGCTTCTTCAATATAAGGAGAAATAGCAATTTTATTTGGTAAAGTAGCACCGCTTTCTAACAATGCCTGCATGCGTGGAATAAATACCCACTGTAGCCACTCTTCTGCAGACATCGTATCAATTGAAAAAGGTTCTTCACTTAAAAATGCCTCTGCAGCAGGGGGCATCGTTTGCCATAAATCAAGCTGCTGCATGGTAATTTGAAGCTGTTCAAGATGCAGTTTAGTTTGATTACGCATATTTTATATCCTAATTAATGAATGTTTTTTGCAAATACACGCACATTTGAAAAACCATTTTCTTTCAAATATAAGGCTTGTAATTTGCTCATTACACCACGTTCACAATACAACACGTAATTTTTACTTTGATCAAGGCCACCGAATTGAGAGGAAAGTTTGTAGAACGGCATTTGAATGACTTCATGTGTATCTGATTCAAATGGATTTTCATCCGTTTCTTCTGGGCTACGAATATCCAAAATTACTTCATTTTCACCTAATACAGAAATTGCCTCAACTTCTACCACTTCTTTTTCTGTTTCTTCTGCGATCTGGCGAATATCTAAATATTTCGCATTTTGTACCGCACTTTCAAGAATCTCAAAATTAAAATGCCCTTCTTCTTCAAGAATCTTTTCACGAACCGCTTTGATCGTTGGATTTTTTGAAATCACGCCACAAAATTCCGGCATAGATTTTGCAATATCGTCAGTGCCAATTTCTTTCGCCATCGCGATAATTTGTTCTTTATCGTGCGTAATTAACGGGCGTAATACTAAGGCATCAGCGGCTTCATCAATCAAGCGTAAATTGGTTAAAGTTTGGCTAGAAACTTGCCCTAAAGCCTCCCCTGTCACAATCGCTTCAATATTAAAACGTTGAGCGACTTTACTTGCTGCTCGCACCATCATCCGTTTTAATACAACGCCCATTTGGCCGTTATCGACTTTCTCTAAAATCTCACCGACAACTCCCTCAAAGTTAATCGCAATAAAGCGTACTTTATGTGAAGAGCTATAGCGTTGCCAAATATGGTAAGCCATTTGTTTAACGCCAATTTCATGGGCGGCGCCGCCAAGATTAAAGAAACAATAATGAACTCGAGAACCACGACGAATCAGCATGTAACTCGATACACCTGAATCAAATCCCCCCGAAATTAAAGAAAGCACATCCTCTTGCGTCCCAATCGGATAACCGCCAATCCCAGTGTGACGAGCTTTAACTAACATCATTTTGTCATCTTCAATATCAATACGAACAGTCACATCTGGATTTTTCAACCGCACTTTTGCGCTTTCAATATGTTGATTTAATCCACCGCCGATATAACGTTCCGCTTCAATCGAACTAAATTTATGTTTCCCCTTACGTTTTACTCGAACGCAAAAGGTTTTACCTTCAAGTTTTTGCGCGACGTCAGCAAGCGTCAATTCAAAAATATGATGTAAATCGGTAAACGGTTTTTCTTCAACTTCTAAAAAATGATGAATACCAGGAATACGTTGTAACAAGGCGATTAATTCTTCACGATTTTCTTCATTTTTTGACCGCACTTCAATGTAATCCCAGTGACGTACAACTGCGGTTTCTTCATCATATTTCTGTAAAATATTGCGGATATTAGAGGTTAAAATTTTTGCGAAACGTTTACGAACAGTTTCGCTCTTAATCATGATTTCAGGAAAAAGTTTAACGATAAATTTCATATGAATAGCTTGGGTATTTAAAGTGGCAAGTATTTTACGCAAAGATAGTGAAAAGTCCACTGATCCTAGCTTGAAATAAATTTTTAACAACTCAAGTAAAATACAGTACAATGACAAGCAATTTTTACCGTGAAAAAGGATGATTCCATGGCGCGTAAACCCGCATCTTCACAAGATTTTGAAACAACGTTAGCGCAGTTAGAAAATATTGTTACACATTTAGAAAATGGAGACCTGCCGTTAGAAGAAGCGTTAAAAGAATTTGAACAAGGTGTGCAACTCGCTAAGTTAGGACAAGAACGTTTACAACAAGCAGAACAACGTATTCAGATCTTATTGCAAAAAACTGAAGATGCCCCACTGGATGATTATGAAGGGAATGCTTAATGGGTAACTTTTCTGAAGAATTAAAACTGGTTCAAACTCGTATCAATCGCTTTTTAGAAGCCCAATTTGAGGGCATTGAAAGTTATAATGCGCCTTTACTTGATGCGATGAAGTACGCATTATTACTTGGTGGTAAACGAGTTAGACCTTTTTTAGTTTACGCAACAGGTCAAATGCTTGGGGCAGAGGAACAAACCTTAGATTACGCCGCTGCCGCTATTGAAGCCATTCATGCATATTCCTTAATTCATGATGATTTACCTGCAATGGATGATGACAATCTACGTCGTGGGCACCCTACTTGTCATATCCAATTTGATGAAGCTACGGCTATTCTTGCGGGCGATGCCCTTCAAAGTTTTGCTTTTGAAATGTTAACTAAAACGCCAAATATTTCTTCTGAACAAAAACTGGCTTTAGTTCAAATTTTAGCTCAAGGCTCTGGCGTACAGGGAATGTGTTTAGGGCAAAGTTTAGATCTTATTTCTGAGCATAAACAAATTAGTTTAAGCGAATTAGAATTAATCCATCGTAACAAAACGGGCGCATTGCTGATTGCTGCATTAAAATTAGGTTTCATTTGTTCTCCGCATTTTACCGACAAAACGTTAGAACAATCCTTAACACAATATGCGGAAGCCATTGGATTAGCCTTTCAAGTTCAAGATGATATTTTAGATATTGAGGGTGATAGCGCAGAAATTGGTAAACAAGTCGGCGCCGATCTTGATTTAGATAAAAGTACATATCCAAAATTACTTGGGTTAAGCGGCGCAAAACAAAAAGCGCAAGATCTATATCAAAGTGCTTTGTTTGAATTAGAAAAAATTCCTTTTGATACGACCGCACTTCGTGCATTAGCTGAATTCATTATTACTAGAAAAAGTTAATACCGACCGCATCAATGCTCACAAAGTGCGGTCAAAAATTATAACGTTTTTAAAATGACTAACAATATGAACAATTACCCCTTATTATCTTTGATTAATTCACCAGAAGATTTGCGTCTTTTAAATAAAGATCAGCTACCACAACTCTGCCAAGAATTACGCGGTTATCTTTTAGAATCTGTTAGTCAAACTAGCGGGCATTTAGCGTCAGGTTTAGGCACTGTAGAGCTAACCGTTGCACTACATTATGTATATAAGACACCGTTTGATCAATTAATTTGGGATGTTGGACATCAAGCTTATCCACACAAAATTTTAACGGGTCGTCGAGATCAAATGTCCACAATTCGCCAAAAAAACGGTATTCATCCTTTCCCTTGGCGTGAAGAAAGTGAATTTGATGTATTAAGCGTTGGCCACTCATCTACTTCTATTAGTGCTGGATTAGGTATTGCTGTCGCCGCAGAACGAGAAAATGCAGGTAGAAAAACGGTATGCGTAATCGGTGATGGCGCAATTACTGCAGGAATGGCTTTTGAAGCGCTGAATCACGCAGGTTCTATTCACACTGATATGTTGGTCATTTTAAATGACAATGAAATGTCTATTTCAGAAAATGTTGGCGCATTAAATAATCACCTCGCTCGTATTTTCTCTGGTTCTATCTACTCCACATTACGAGATGGAAGTAAAAAGATTCTCGATAAAGTTCCACCTGTAAAAAACTTTATGAAAAAAACCGAAGAACATATGAAAGGGGTGATGTTCTCACCAGAAAGTACATTATTTGAAGAACTCGGTTTTAATTATATTGGCCCGGTGGATGGGCATAATATTGATGAATTAGTGGCAACACTTACGAATATGCGTAATCTGAAAGGCCCACAATTCTTACATATAAAAACGAAAAAAGGTAAAGGGTACGAGCCCGCAGAAAAAGATCCAATTGGATTCCACGGCGTACCAAAATTTGACCCAATCAGTGGAGAATTGCCTAAAAATAATAGCAAACCAACTTATTCGAAAATTTTTGGTGATTGGCTATGCGAAATGGCAGAAAAAGATTCCAAAATTATTGGTATCACACCAGCAATGCGTGAAGGTTCTGGCATGGTGGAGTTTTCCCAACGTTTTCCAGAACAATATTTTGATGTAGCGATTGCAGAGCAACACGCCGTCACATTTGCCACCGGACTTGCTATTGGCGGATATAAACCTGTAGTTGCGATTTACTCGACATTTCTACAACGTGCTTACGACCAACTTATTCACGATGTTGCCATTCAAAATCTGCCTGTATTATTTGCGATTGATCGAGCGGGTATCGTAGGCGCTGATGGTCCAACACACCAAGGAGCATTTGATCTCAGTTTCATTCGTTGCATTCCCAATATGATTATCATGACACCAAGTGATGAAAATGAATGCCGTCAAATGCTCTATACTGGTTATCAATGTGGAAAGCCTTCAGCTGTACGTTATCCTCGCGGAAATGCCATTGGTGTTGAACTAACACCTTTAGAAATACTTCCTATCGGTAAATCACGTTTAATTCGAGAAGGTCAAAAAATTGCAATTTTAAACTTTGGTACCCTGTTACCATCCGCATTAGAGGCATCAGAAAAACTCAATGCAACGGTTGTCGATATGCGTTTTGTGAAACCGATTGATATTGAAATGATTAATGTGCTTGCTCAAACTCATGATTATTTAGTCACATTAGAAGAAAATGCAATTCAAGGTGGAGCTGGATCTGCTGTTGCGGAAGTGCTAAATTCATCTGGAAAATCAACCGCACTTTTACAGCTTGGTTTGCCAGATTATTTTATTCCACAAGCAACACAGCAAGAAGCATTAAAAGATTTGGGATTAGATTCAAAAGGAATTGAAGAAAACATTCTTTCTTTTATTCAGAAAACTTCAAATTAAAAAGGTGGAATAACTCCGCCTATTCATTTAAATTTTAAACTGCAATCAAGTTTAGGTGTGTTTTTTAGTCTCTAAAGCAGAATAAAATCTTTTCTCAATATCATCTAATATCTGCACAGGATCAAGCTCTAGTCCTTTACAATATTGAATAAATTCAAAAATATCTAGTCTGCGGTCACCTGTTTCTACTTTTCCAATAAATGACGCAAGCACGCCCATTTTTTTACCTAATGCACGCTGTGATAATCCTAAATTATTACGTCGTTGAGTAAATAATTCCCTCAACCAAGTATGTTCAGCCGAATGAACTGATAATCTTAAATTCCCCATTGCACCTATTTTAGGTGCAATATATAATAAACCTGTTTTAGGGTTAAATCTTAAAACATAATATTATTAACAATTTCAACAATGGAGAAATAAATATGGGATTTTGGGATGTCGTTAGTAGCGTAGCCACAAGCGTGGCAAATTCTATTCAAGAAAGTGCAAATGAAATTAGAGAATTAAAAGAAGAAATGTCTAGAAAATCAGATAGAGAATTAGCTAACATTGCCATAAATAAAGATGGTAAAGCGAAAACTGTTGC
This sequence comes from Haemophilus haemolyticus, assembly GCF_001008275.1. GTDB lineage: Bacteria > Pseudomonadota > Gammaproteobacteria > Enterobacterales > Pasteurellaceae > Haemophilus > Haemophilus haemolyticus_P. The sequence goes on along the minus strand of NZ_LCTH01000063.1, from coordinate 15,981 downwards.
TTATTCAGAACTAAAAAATCGTGGCTACACAGATATTTCAGAAATTAAACGAATGCTATAAATATTAAAAAAGAGGCTATAGCCTCTTTTTTACTTTTTAGCTCATTAATCAACAATTCTTAAATGAGAAGCTGATTTTGTTTTCTTTTTTTCTTCTCGCTTTTTAGGGATATCTACTACTTCATGAAAACTAGTTGGTTGTTCAGTATCTGGCTCAGAATTAAGTTCATCGTAAACCTCCTCTGGCTCAAACATCACGCCATCACCATTTTCACGAGCATAGATCGCAAGCGCTGCTCCCATTGGGATATACAGCTCACGAGAAACACCTTTAAAGCGCGCATTAAACTGGATGAAATCATTTGTCAGTTGTAAATTGCCCGTAGCATTGGCAGACAAGTTCAATACAATCTGTCCATCTTTTACATATTCGACAGGAACATTCACACCTAAGTAAGTCGCATCAACAACCAAATAAGGCGTGAAACTATTATCTACTAGCCAATCATAATAGGCGCGTAATAAATAAGGGCGCTTAGGAGAAGCTTTGTATTCCATTATTTATCATCCATTAAATTTTTTGGTGCAGCCTCACCTACAGACTGCAAAAATGAATCTCGACTAAATACACGATCCATATATCCCTTAATCGGTTTACTACCTGGACCTGTAAATTCTACGCCTAAATGTTTTAATTTCCATAACAATGGAGCAACATAACAGTCCACTAAACCAAACTCTTCATTCATGAAATAAAGTGTTTGCTGGAAAATTGGTGTAATTGCTAAAAGTTCTTCTTTTAATTGTTTAATCGCTTCAGCTTTTTCACTTTCTGTACCATTTTCTGCTTTCTTGAGAGTTGGATACCAATCTTGTTCAATTCGTAACATCAAAAGACGATCTTTTGCTCGAGAAACTGGATACACTTGCATTAATGGTGGATGCGGAAAACGTTCGTCAAGATATTCCATAATAATTCGCGAACTAAACAAAACAAGATCACGATCAACTAACGTAGGCACTGTAGCATACGGATTTAATTCCATTAAATCTTCTGGTAATGCTTGCAAATCAACTTCTTCGTTCTCATAAAGTACACCTTTTTCAGCTAAAACAATTTTTACCTGATGACAGTAAATATCATCTTTATTTGAAAAAAGGGCCATTACTGAACGTTTACTTGATGCGCTGGACATTTATTCCTCCGAAGATCCAAAAATATTCTATATTTTATAAGGGGTGTGTATTCTACCACAAAGCGTAAGTCATTTGCCAAACAATTCTTTTTTATTGTTTCATAATCAATAAGTTAGATAACAAAAAAGCAGAGATTTCTCTCTGCTTTTCTTTTTCGAAACGAAAATAAAAATTAACGTTTTGAGTATTGTGGACGACGACGTGCTTTGTGTAAACCCACTTTTTTACGTTCAACGCGACGTGCGTCACGAGTAACGAAACCAGCTGCACGAAGTGCTGGGCGTAATGTTTCATCGTATTCCATCAATGCACGAGTGATACCGTGACGGATCGCACCCGCTTGACCAGAAATACCACCACCTTTAACTGTGATGTATAGGTCTAATTTATCAGTTAATTCAACCAATTCTAATGGCTGACGTACTACCATGCGCGCAGTTTCACGGCCGAAGTAAACGTCTAATTCACGTTGGTTGATAGTGATTTTACCACTGCCCGGTTTGATAAATACACGAGCTGAAGAGCTTTTGCGGCGACCTGTGCCGTAGTTTTGATTCTCTGCCATTTTCTAAACCTCGTGATTAAATATCTAATACTTGTGGTTGTTGTGCAGCGTGTTGGTGTTCAGCACCCGCGTACACTTTTAATTTACGGAACATTGCACGGCCTAATGGACCTTTTGGCAACATACCTTTAACCGCAATTTCAATCACTGCTTCAGGACGGCGAGCGATCATTTCTTTAAAAGTCGCTTGTTTAATACCACCTACATAGCCAGTGTGCCAATAGTAAAGTTTATCTGTTTCTTTACGACCAGTTACTGCCACTTTGTCTGCGTTGATAACGATGATGTAATCACCAGTATCTACGTGTGGAGTGTACTCAGCCTTGTGTTTACCACGAAGACGACGTGCTAATTCAGTCGCTAAACGACCTAAAGTTTTACCTGTCGCATCTACTACGTACCAGTCGCGTTTAACCGTTTCTGGTTTTGCTACAAAAGTTTTCATTAATTAATTACCAAAAATTAGTTTGATACCCAGTGTTCTTGCGAACACAACCATTGATCTTAATCGCCACCCCTTCGAGTGAGATCTCGATAAAATAATGTACGATGGGAATTCGAACATTTATAGGGTCGCTGTATTATACATATTTATTTCATGAATGCTAATTTTTTATGCAATATTTTAGTATTTTTGCTGAAACCTATTTACATTAACTAAATTAATGTTTTTAATGAATTTATTAAAATTGACTCATACATAAAGTTATTTTATTGTTAACTCAAATATTACCATACTAGCTATAGGAATTTTTATGAGCTACGCTAAAGAAATTGACACACTTAATCAGCACATCGCTGACTTCAATAAAAAAATTAATGTTTCTTTTGAATTTTTCCCACCAAAAAATGAAAAAATGGAAACGCTTTTATGGGATTCTATTCATCGTTTAAAAGTGTTAAAACCTAAATTCGTTTCTGTTACTTACGGCGCAAACTCTGGCGAGCGTGACCGCACTCATGGTATTGTAAAAGCAATCAAACAAGAAACTGGCTTAGAGGCTGCTCCGCATTTAACTGGTATTGATGCCACACCTGAAGAATTAAAACAAATTGCTAAAGATTACTGGGGCAGTGGTATTCGTCGCATCGTTGCGTTACGCGGTGACGAACCCAAAGGATATGCTAAAAAACCATTTTATGCGTCAGATCTTGTGGAATTACTCCGCTCTGTCGCTGATTTTGATATTTCTGTAGCAGCTTACCCAGAAGTTCATCCAGAAGCAAAATCAGCACAAGCAGACTTGATTAATTTAAAACGTAAAATTGATGCAGGTGCAAATCATGTTATCACTCAATTTTTCTTTGATATTGAAAGCTACCTACGTTTCCGTGATCGTTGTGCATCAATTGGTATTGATACTGAAATCGTACCGGGCATTTTACCTGTAACTAACTTTAAGCAGTTACAAAAAATGGCTTCTTTCACTAATGTGAAAATTCCTGCATGGCTTGTTAACGCTTATGAAGGATTAGACGATGATCAAACCACTCGTAATCTTGTAGCAGCAAGTGTTGCGATGGATATGGTGAAAATTTTATCTCGCGAAGGAGTGAATGACTTCCATTTCTATACGCTAAATCGTAGTGAACTAACTTATGCAATTTGTCATATGTTAGGTGTAAGACCTGAATAACTTAAAGATAAAGTATTTTTCTTCCATGAAATAAGGGCGTTATTTACGCCCTTATTTAAATATAAAAAACTTTAACCGCACTTTATTATTTGACTAACTCTGTTTGCATATACATTAATCGATCAATATCCGTCAAATAATGTCCCAATTCTTGCTCTTCTGGTTTATGCAAATAAGGAATTTTCCCTAAAAGCGGAGCATCAATATGCTCAACAAGCAAATCAACAATTTCTGCATAGTGGCTTAATAATGGATTAACTCGGTTAGCTATCCAGCCCAATAACGGCACGCCTAGCTGTTGAATCGCTTGCACAGTTAACAACGCGTGATTCACACAACCATCTTTAATACCAACCACAAGAACCACAGGCATTTTTCGTTGAGCAACCCAATCAGCAAAACTTTTTCCTTCCGCCATTGGAGTCATTAAACCAAATGAGCCCTCAACCACCACAGACTGATAATTTTGATTTAATCGAGTTAAATCATGATTAATTTTATCTAACTTAATACGCGTCCTATCTTGTGTCAGCATCGGTGCGCTATGGCTAAAGGTATAACTATTAATATCCTTGTAGGACACATTTTCTTTGGTTGAATCCATTAATGTTAATACATCTGAATTTGATAAATTATCATAATCTGATGTATTTTCTTCTTGCATCGCTGGGTAAATACTTTCCTCACAGCAACAAGCAATGGGTTTATAGCCAACCACTTGCACACCTTGTTTTTGCAAGGCTTGAATAATCGCGCGGGTTGCCGTGGTTTTTCCCACATTTGTATCTGTCCCAGCAACAAAAAAGCTACTCATTTTTCTCTCCTTTAAAAAGTGCGGTGGATTTTAAAAGACTTTTTCCTTTAAAAATTTGAGATAACGCAAATTTTCTCTTTTTCGTATCAAAAATAAACAATTTATTTGATCTCACTCAAGCTATTAAATAAACCATCATCTTGTTTTGGTATTTGCAAATAAAATCCTTGTTGTTTAATTTTTTCCAATACCTCATTACAATCTACATTATGTAGAGGCTTGCTCCCAAGTAAATTAAACATCATCACTAATTCTGGTTTTCCAAAGTGGCTCAGCAATACTTCTGGCACTTGAAAAAAATCCTCTCTTTTCGCAATATACAGATAACTTCCCAGTTTCTTTTTACTTTTATAAATAGCACATAACATATTTTGTTTTCCTAAATAAAAAATCCCTATTAAATTTCTTTAACAGGGATTTTATCATTTATTAAATTGATTAAAGCATTATTTTGCAGCTTCTTTTACTGCATCAGCTACTTGAGTTGCTTTTTCAGAAACGGCTTCTTTAACTTCAGTCATTTTAGAAGTAGCCGCATCTTTCATTGCATCCATTTTTGATGATGCTGCATCTTTCATTGCATCAATTTTAGAGGTTGCATCATCTTTCATTTCGCTAACTTTAGCTGCTGCAGCATCTTTTACTTGTTCAACTTGTGCCATTGCTGCATCTTTAACTTCAGCAGCTTTCTCTACTGCAGTGTTTTTCACTTCAGTTGAAGCTTGTTTAGCCGCATCTTTAACATCAGCAACAGCATTAGTTGCTGCGTCTTTTGCTTCAGAAACCATTGATGTTGCCGCTTGTTTAGCTGCGTCAACTTTTTGTGCAGCTTCTTCTTTATCGAAACAACCAGTAACCACTAAAGCTGAACCTAAAACTAATGCTAGTGTTAATTTTTTCATAATTTTCTCCATAGAATAAATCTTGATTACGGCAAAGCCCTATTGCTTTGATGTGGCGTAGTTTACGGAAATTTTATTAAAAGAAAATAGCTAATACAAAAATTTACATTTCTGATAAATAAACAAGTGTAAAAAATAGCATTAACACATTGATATTAAATATATTTTAAAAAAGTTCCATAGAAAAATTTTATTTTTTGTAAAGAAATGTATATGAATATATGTTTTAGATTTAATCAATCTTATGAATTTCTCTAGATGCTTGATGCATCAATATTTCTGATTTATTACCATCCCATAATAATTGAGCAATGGTTGCAGGATAAAATGGTATTGGATTTCGTTTTCCATACAGTTCAGCAACGATTTCTCCAACTAAAGGTAAATGAGAAATAATCAATACAGATTTAACCCCATCATGTTTCAGCACTTCTAAATAATCAATAACTGAATGTGCATGACCATAAGGGGTTATACCCTCCCAAGTTTCAAGTTTATTTTCTAACTCCAAATCAAACGCTTGATTAACTTGATGAAAGGTTTCTTGAGCTCTGACATAAGGGCTCACTAAAATACGGTCTAGTGAATTAATTAATAGTGTACTTAAATGCTGTTTTAACCATTCCCCTTGAGAAAAAGCTTGTTTAATACCATAGGCAGTTAAGCAACGAGCTTTATCACTATTAGCCATTACTTCAGCCTCGCCATGACGCATAATAAAAATGTTCATTTTGCTTTCCTAAAAACTTTATAAAAATAAACCGCACTTAGTAAAGTGCGGTCAAAAATTAATTAATTTTTCTTCACAGCTTCTGCAATTTCTTCTGCACATTGTTGTGCAAGTGCAGCGTCTTGGCATTCCACCATAACACGGATAAGTGGTTCTGTACCTGATTTACGCAATAAAATGCGGCCTTTGCCTTCTAAACGTTTTTCAACCTCTGCGGCAACAGATTTTACAGCGTCACTTTCAAGTGGATTATCCCCACCCGCAAAACGTACATTGATTAACACTTGTGGGAATAATTTAACCGCACTCGCTAATTCATTTAATGATAATTTATGCTGAGCCATCGCCGCCAGTACAGCTAATGAAGCAATAATGCCATCACCCGTTGTATTCTTATCCGCAATGATAATATGGCCTGAATTCTCACCACCAAGCGTCCAATCATTTTCAACCATTTTTTCCAATACGTAACGGTCTCCCACATTTGCTCGTAAGAAAGGAACGCCAAGCATTTTCAACGCAATCTCTAAGCTCATATTACTCATTAATGTGCCAACGACACCACCTTTTAATTGACCTGAGCGCAATGCTTCACGCGCAATAATAAAGAGAATTTGGTCACCATCGACTTTATTTCCTAAATGATCGACCATCATAATGCGGTCACCATCGCCATCATAAGCTAAGCCAACGTCAGCTTTCATTTCAACTACTTTAGCTTGTAATGCTGTCACATCAGTTGCGCCACATTTTTCATTAATGTTCAAACCATTTGGATCTGTACCAATTTCAATGACCTCCGCACCTAGCTCTCTCAACACGTTAGGCGCAATATGATAGGTTGCACCATTTGCACAATCTACCATGATCTTATAACCTTCCAATCCTAAATGAGCGGGAAATGTGCCTTTACAAAACTCAATATAGCGTCCTGCTGCATCATTAATACGGCTTGCTTTACCTAATTCGGCAGATTCCACACAATCCATAGGTTGCTCTAACATCGCTTCAATGGCTTCTTCAATTTCATCAGGTAATTTAGTCCCTTTTGCTGAAAAGAATTTAATACCATTATCATAATAAGGATTATGAGAGGCTGAGATCACAATACCCGCTTCAGCACGGAAAGTTCTGGTCAAATAAGCAATAGCAGGTGTAGGCATAGGGCCGGTAAATGCAGCAGATAACCCCGCAGCGGCTAAACCTGCTTCAAGGGCTGATTCCAACATGTATCCAGAAATTCGGGTATCTTTACCGATTAAAACCATTTTAGAACCTTGAGAAGCCAATACTTTTCCTGCAGCCCACCCTAATTTTAATGCGAAATCTGGTGTGATTGGATAAGTACCCACTTTTCCACGTACACCATCTGTTCCAAAATATTTACGATTTGCCATAATACAATTCCTTTAATTTTTTATCGTTATAAAATCATCAGGCATTTTCTGTTGCCTGCCAAACTTTGAGCATATCTGATGTTGCAGCAACATCATGTACGCGTAAAATTTTTGCACCTTTTTGCGCTGCTATAAGCGCACCTGCCGCACTACCTATCACTCGCTGATCAACGGGTTTATCAAGCACAGCGCCAATCATTGATTTGCGAGATAATCCCGCTAATACTGGATAGCCCATCTGACAAAATTCATTCAGATTTTGTAATAATTGATAATTATGCAGTACAGACTTACCAAAACCAAATCCCATGTCCCAAATTAAGTTTTCTTTTTTAACACCAGCAGAAAGACATTCATCAGTACGTTTCTGTAAAAAAGCTAATACATCTTGTACGACATTTTCATAATGAGGATTTACCTGCATCGTTCTAGGTTGCCCTTGCATATGCATAATACAAACAGGTAAAGCCAGTTTTACCGCCGTTTCTAACGCATTTGGCTTTTGCAAAGCACGAATATCATTAATCAAATCCATTCCAACACTTGCTGCTTCACGTATCACAACTGCTTTTGAAGAGTCAACAGAAATCCAGCAATCAAAACGGCTTCGCACCGCCTCCACTACTGGCACAACACGATACAATTCTTCTTGTTCAGAGACTTCATCCGCATTAGGGCGAGTAGATTCACCACCAATATCAATAATTGCTGCCCCCTCTTCCAACATTTCTTCAACTTGAAAAAGAGCTTTATCCAAACTAAAAAACTGTCCGCTATCAGAAAAAGAATCAGGCGTAAAATTAAGGATTCCCATAATCTTAGGAACGCTTAAATCAAGACATTTATTATTTGCGTAAAGTTTCATAAAGTGCGGTGGATTTTTAAATTGATCTTAATCGAGCGATTATAGCGGAATACGTACAAGAAAAAAATCACTAGGCAAAAATAAAGCCTTTCCGAAGAAAGGCCTTGTTGATTAGAGAGTTGATTAGATAATTGATTAGGAATTAGAATCTATCGAATTTTCACCCGCACTTTGAGCATTATTGCTATTTGCATAAGCAGCTTGCCCTGTGTGCTCTTCCCATCCAGATGGCGGAGTCACTGGTTCACGATTCATCAATTGTTTGATTTGTTCTTCTTCAATGGTTTCATATTTGACTAATGCATCTTTCATCGCATGAAGAATATCCATATTATCAGTCAAAATCTGTCTTGCTCTCGCATAGTTACGATTTACAATTGCACGAACTTCCTCATCAATTGCATGAGCCGTTTCATCTGACATATGTTTTGCTTTCGCCATTGAACGACCTAAGAAAACCTCGCCCTCATCTTCCGTATAAAGAATCGGACCTAATTTGTCAGAGAATCCCCATTGGGTCACCATATTACGCGCGATATTAGTCGCTACTTTAATATCATTTGATGCACCCGTTGAGATATTTTCTTCACCATAAATTAAATCTTCTGCCAAACGACCCGCATACAAGGTAGAAAGCTTACTTTCTAATTGTTTTTGGCTAATACTAATTTGATCACCTTCAGGCAAGAAGAATGTCACACCCAACGCACGGCCACGAGGAATAATAGTCACCTTATGTACAGGATCATGTTCAGGTACTAAATACCCCACAATCGCATGGCCTGCTTCATGATAAGCAGTCGACTCTTTTTGCTTATCCGTCATAATCATGGTACGACGCTCTGGCCCCATATTGATCTTATCTTTTGCTTTTTCAAACTCAAGCATGGTTACCATACGTTTATTCACTCGAGCAGCAAACAAAGCAGCCTCATTCACTAAGTTTGCTAAATCTGCACCAGAATAGCCCGGCGTACCACGCGCTAATGTCATTGCATCAACATCTGGTGCTACAGGCACTTTGCGCATATGCACTTTTAAGATTTGCTCACGACCTTTCACATCAGGCAAACCAACAACAACTTGTCGGTCAAAACGGCCTGGACGAGTTAAAGCTGGATCAAGTACATCTGGACGGTTAGTCGCCGCAATAACAATTACTCCATCATTACCGCTAAATCCATCCATTTCAACCAGCATTTGGTTTAAGGTTTGTTCACGCTCATCATGTCCACCACCTAAACCCGCACCGCGTTGACGACCCACTGCATCGATTTCATCAATAAAGATTAAGCAAGGTGCATTTTTCTTAGCCTGTTCAAACATATCACGTACACGAGATGCACCAACACCCACAAACATTTCTACGAAATCAGAACCAGAAATAGTGAAGAATGGAACTTTTGCTTCCCCTGCGATAGCACGAGCCAGTAAGGTTTTACCAGTACCTGGAGGTCCTACCATCAAAATACCTTTTGGAATTTTACCGCCCAAGTTTTGGAATTTATTCGGATCACGCAAGAAATCAACGATTTCGCCCACTTCTTCTTTTGCTTCATCGCAACCAGCAACATCCGCAAAAGTAACCTTAATCTGATCTTGATTCAGCATTTTGGCACGGCTTTTACCAAAGCTCATCGCTTTGCCACCACCCCCTTGCATTTGGCGCATAAAGAATACCCATACACCAACAAGGAATAACATTGGGAACCAAGAAATTAAAATTTGGGATAAGAAACCACGTTTTTCAAATGGCGTACCTTCCACTTTCACTTTTTTGCTTAACAAGTCATCAAGCAATTTTTTATCTTCAAGTGGCGGCATTACGGTTGAATATTTAGAACCATCCGTTTTCGTTACCGTAATTTCATTGGCATCAAAACGTGCTTCTGTCACTTGTCCGTTGCTTACATCGTAAACAAAGGTTGTATAATCAGTAGAATTATCTACCGAAGAGGAATTAAAACTCTGGTATGCTGTCATCATAATGACCGCGACTACCACCCAAAGCACCAGATTTTTGACCATATCGTTCAAAGTCTAACCTACCTTTCCTAAGTTAAAAAATTTTTTACAAGATACTACACATCATTAGCGATGAAAAGCTATCAAAGCAATTAACCTTTATAGCCTGTCGCCACAATATATACTTCACGAGAGCGTCCGCGTGATGCTTCAGGCTTACGCACTTTCACCACATTAAATAAAGAACGAATTTCTCTTAAATATTCATCAAAGCCTTCACCTTGGAAAACTTTAACAACAAAGCTTCCTTTGGTTGCCAAAACCTGTTTACACATATCTAAAGCAAGCTCGACCAAATACATTGCGCGTGGAATATCCACTGATGGCATTCCACTAAAATTGGGTGCCATATCAGACATTACCACATCAACTTTATCTTCACCTACGCGCGCTAATAAAGCATTCAATACATTTTCATCACGGAAATCGCCTTGCAGAAAATCAACGCCTACAATGGGATCCATTTCCAAAATATCACAAGCAATCACTCGACCTTTGCCACCAATTTGTCCCACCACATATTGCGACCAACCGCCAGGTGCAGCGCCGAGATCGACCACAGTCATTCCTTGTTTAAATAATTTATCTGTTTGTTGAATTTCATCAATCTTAAAATAAGCGCGTGAACGCAACTTTTGCTTATGCGCTTTTTGCACAAATTGATCACTAAAATGTTCATTTAGCCAGCGAGAAGAACTCGCTGAACGTTTTTTCTTTCCCATAATCTTCTATTTTTGGTAGTAGTTTTGCTTATATTTGGTTACAATCTGCCGAATTCAAGCCAAGGTTGATTGAAATCAGTGAAAAACATTGAGAAAATCAACCGCTCTTTTTAATTAGGAATCCTTATGACAACCTTATCAACCAAACAAAAACAATTCTTAAAAGGTCTTGCACACCATCTTAACCCAGTCGTTATACTTGGTGGAAATGGCTTAACCGAAGGCGTACTTGCTGAAATTGAAAATGCACTTAATCATCACGAACTCATTAAAGTAAAAGTTGCTGGTGCAGATCGCGAAACAAAACAACTTATTATCGATGCGATTGTGCGTGAAACTAAAGCAGCACAAGTACAAACTATCGGGCATATTTTGGTGCTTTATCGCCCAAGCGAAGAAGCAAAAATTCAGCTTCCACGCAAATAACAACAAAAGTGCGGTCATTTTTAACCGCACTTTTTTATTTAAATATAATTCACTTCAATAATATCAAACTCAACGACACCGCCAGGCGTTGTAATATTAACGGTATCATCTAATTCTTTACCAATTAAACCGCGTGCAATTGGAGAATTAACCGAAATCAAACCTGATTTAATGTCAGCCTCATCATCGCCCACAATACGATAAGTGACTTCTTCATCTGTATCTGTATTTACAAGCACAACGGTTGCACCAAAAATAACTTTACCATTATTTGGCATTTTTGTTACATCAATAATTTGAGCATTACCAAGTTTACCTTCAATCTCTTGAATACGGCCTTCACAAAAACCTTGTTGCTCACGAGCCGCATGATATTCTGCATTTTCTTTTAAATCACCGTGCTCGCGTGCTTCTGCTATCGCTTTAATAATTTCTGGACGACGTACATTTTTTAAGAAATCCAATTCTTCACGTAATTGTTCTGCGCCACGCACAGTCATTGGAATTTGTTGCATTGTTTTTCCTTTTACTAAATAAAACAAAAACCACGGCAAAATCCTAAAATCTTGCCGCAGTATTATTAAAAATAAACTTGAAATGAGAAAATGATTTACTCAATTTCATTCGGGGCTTATTATTGTTCGTCTAAAAAAAAATAGCAACCATAACAGACCTAATATGAAAAAATTATCTTTAATTTCCACCGCACTTGGATCCTTTTTACTTTCCATAAGCTTTAGCTTTCCAAGCTTCGCAAACATTAATGTTTCAGACTTTACACAACAATTGCCTGAAGGCTCTAGCGTGGGTTTCATCGCAAAAAATATCAATCAAAACCAAATTATCGCAGATTATAATGGCTCAACCTTTATGCTTCCTGCGAGTACACAAAAAGTTTTTACAGCTGTTGCCGCTAAACTTGCATTAGGTGATCAATTCCAATTTGAGACAGCTCTCTTGAGTAATGGGAAAATTCAAAATGGGAATTTAGATGGTCACTTAATCGTGCGTTTCACTGGCGATCCTGATCTCACAAGTGGCCAGCTTTATAGCTTACTTGCAGAATTAAAAAAACAAGGCATCAAAAAAATTAATGGCGATTTAGTATTAGATACCTCTGTTTTTTCGAGTCACGACCGAGGATTAGGTTGGATTTGGAACGATCTGACCATGTGTTTCAACTCTCCCCCGTCCGCTGCGAATATTGATAACAACTGTTTTTATGCGGAACTAGATGCCAATCAAAATCCTGGTGACACAGTAAAAATCAATGTGCCTGCACAATTTCCAATTCAAGTGTTTGGACAAGTCTATGTAGCGGATAGCAATGAAGCGCCTTATTGTCAGCTCGATGTTGTTGTACACGACAATAATCGCTATCAAGTAAAAGGATGTTTAGCCCGTCAATCTAAACCTTTTGGCTTAAGCTTTGCCGTGCAAGATACGGATGCTTATGCTGCCGCGATTATTCAACGTCAATTAAGACAATTAGGTATTGAGTTCAATGGTAAAGTCATGTTGCCCCCAAAACCACAACAAGGTCAACTATTAGCTACACATTTATCAAAACCATTACCAGATTTATTGAAAAAAATGATGAAAAAATCGGATAACCAAATTGCCGATTCATTATTCCGAGCAGTCGCATTCAATTACTATAAACGCCCAGCATCCTTTCAATTAGGCACGTTAGCGATTAAATCTATATTGCAAAAACAAGGAATTCGTTTTGGTAACAGTATTTTAGCCGATGGTTCAGGTCTGTCTCGTCATAATCTTGTGGCACCTAAAACGATGCTATCCGTTTTAGAATACATCGCCAAAAACGAAGATAAATTACATTTAATGGAAACTTTCCCCATCGCAGGTGTAGATGGCACGATCAGTGGGCGAGGTGGATTAATTAGCCCGCCATTAGTAAAAAATGTGATTGCTAAAACCGGTTCTTTGAAAGGGGTTTATAACCTAGCCGGCTTTATGACAAATGCTCGAGGGGAAAAAGTAGCCTTTGTACAATTTATTAATGGCTACTCAACAGGCGATTTAGAAAGCAAAACAAAACGAGCACCATTAGTACAATTTGAGAGTGGCTTGTACAATGAAATCTATAAATATTAATAAAATCTTCTAAAAAAACACCGCACTTTGCCATCCAAAGTGCGGTGTTTTTTATAGCCCTTTTAAAAATACTATCGCCTAAAATACGAACGAGATTTACCAGATAATATCGATCAACGTATTGAACAAGATGCGAGAGAATTTATTACCAGTACGGTACAAATTGTGCGAGGCGTGATTAACTCGGTGCTCACGACCATTGAATTTACGATTATTTTATGGTCACTTTCTGGAGTATTAATTTTATTTGGATTTAATATCGAAAAAGGCGTCGTTTTCTTCATTTATGCCTTTATTATTTTCGCAACACTTATGTCTGTTTGGATTGGTCGCCCACTAATTAAGTTAAATTTTACAAAAGAGAAACTCAATGGCGATTATCGTTATTCCTTAATCCGTGTACGAGACAATGCAGAAAGCATTGCTTTTTATAATGGCGAGCCAAAAGAACAAACTTTCTTACAACATCAATTCCGTCAAATTATCCATAACCGTTGGTCCATTGTATTAAAAATGTTGGGCTTAAATAGTTTCAACTCTGGGGTAACTCGCGTTGCCAAATTATTGCCTTTAATGTTACAAGCGCCACGTTTCTTTTCTGGTCAAATAAAGCTAGGTGACATGCATCAAACAGTCCAAGCATTTAATCGATTAATGACCACACTTTCATTTTTCCGCTTGTTATATGAACAATTCACACTCTATCAAGCACGCTTAAATCGTCTTTATGGTTTTATAACAAAAATGGATGAATTAGATAAACAAAATGTTCATCATCCTTTCCATTGTTCTCATCGTGTCGCCTTAAAAAACTTTGGTATTAAAGATGAACAAGGTCATGTACTACTCAATAATTTAAATATTAATTTAGAAAATGGAGATGCCTTATTGATTCAAGGTGCATCTGGAACAGGAAAAACATCGCTACTAAAAGCAATTGCAGGGATCTATCCTTTTGAAACCATAGGTATTGCAGAGCATCCATGTATGGGAAGTTTATTCCTGCCACAACGACCTTATATGCCGCAGGGTACTTTACGAGAAGCAATTTGTTATCCAAATATCAATCCAAGTCACGCAGAATTAGAACAAACCATGAAAGATTGTGCGCTAGGAAAATATATACACGCACTTAATGTAAAAAATGACTGGCAAGCGATTTTATCACCTGGTGAACTTCAAAGAGTGGCGTTTATTCGTATTTTACTCACAAAACCAGATGTCGTATTTCTCGATGAAACGACTTCAGCATTGGATGAAACAACCGAGTATTTACTCTACCAAACAATTAAAGAGCGTCTGCCCGAAATGAGCATTCTCAGTGTAGGTCATCGTAGTACATTACAGCAATTTCATAACAAACAACTAAAATTAGATGTATGTTTATTATGTGAACATTAGAAGATGGCAAGTTAATATATCAACCAAATATTTTATTTATTTTGATGATAGTCTGAAGAGCGCCTATAAAATAAAACTATAAAAAAAGCCCTCGAAATTCGAGGGCTTGATCTTTTACTATCGTAATAAAAATTAGCGACGTAAACCTAAACGAGCGATAGTGCTTTGGTATAAAGCAAGATCAGTACGTTTTAAGTAGTCTAAAAGTTTACGACGACGAGAAACCATACGTAATAAACCACGACGACCATGGTGGTCTTTTTTGTGCTCAGCAAAGTGAGCTTGTAAGTGGTTGATTTGTGCAGTTAATAATGCGATTTGAACTTCAGAAGAACCAGTATCTTTCGCATCACGACCAAATTCAGCAACGATTGCTGCTTTTTTTTCAGTACTTAGAGACATTTTTTACTCCTAAAAGGTAGTGTTGTTAATACATCATTCGCCGATCTCTAACTCAGCGATGACAAGGAGCCTGCATTCTAGCGATGAATAGGCTTAAATGCAAGGTTTAAAACTAAAAAAGCCAGATGATTAACATGGTAACCTTCAAATGTTGTCTATTTATCTCCCTCTCATTGCCACATTAACAACTCATCTCTAAATTCATTGAAATAAGAAACGATTATTAATTTACTTTTTACACTTTCTTTTTTTGAATATATATAGTCTAATATTTTGTAAATTACTGAAAAATAAAGATATTCATAGATTCTTCAAAATATAATACGGAGTTGAAGATATATGAGTGATAACTTTAAAACTAATACTTTAGATAATCAATTTTTAACTTATAATGATGAAATTACCGAGCTGTTCATATATCATCCTCATTGCTTCAGAGGACATTACAGCACGCTTGGGTTCGCTTTCGACAAATTTCGAGCGGTTTATACCGTGGAAAGTAGTGGATGATAAAACAAAAGAAAGCGATTAATTTTCACAAAAATCTGTAAACCATATCAGAAATAAAAAACATTTGAGCGTTTTTGCACAATTTTAGTCAATAAGATTTCCTATACTAATACCTCATGTACATCAGAAGAGGAAAAATCATGAAAAAAATGATCTCAACCGTATTTTGTTCGCTTATTGCTGGTACATCTTGTGCAAACTCATCAGTTTTTAGCATTAATGTGCCAGATTTACCTAAACACGGATTTCACGCTAAAAACTTGTTAAGTA
>NZ_LCTH01000062.1:0-10184 GCF_001008275.1 Haemophilus haemolyticus | reverse complement strand
AATGTATGCTATTAACATACTCTCCTTCCTCAATACCGAAAGAACTTTACAACCCGAAGGCCTTCTTCATTCACGCGGCATGGCTGCGTCAGGGTTCCCCCCATTGCGCAATATTCCCCACTGCTGCCTCCCGTAGGAGTCTGGACCGTGTCTCAGTTCCAGTGTGGCTGGCCATCCTCTCAGACCAGCTAGAGATCGCAGGCTTGGTAGGCCTTTACCCCACCAACTACCTAATCCCACTTGGGCTCATCTCATGGCATGCGGCCTTGCGGTCCCGCACTTTCATCTTCCGATTCTACGCGGTATTAGCGACAGTTTCCCGTCGTTATCCCCCTCCATAAGCCAGATTCCCAAGCATTACTCACCCGTCCGCCACTCGTCAGCAAGAAAGCAAGCTTTCTCCTGCTACCGTTCGACTTGCATGTGTTAAGCCTGCCGCCAGCGTTCAATCTGAGCCATGATCAAACTCTTCAATTCAAGTTCAATCGCTCAATAAACTGCTTAGCTATAAATAAAAACACTACTTAAAAAAGTAATTATGAATTTTCAGTTAAGCACCTATTAAGACTTCAAAATTAAAAAATATTTTTAAAACAAGTCAATCAACAAGTGCCCACACAGATTGTCTGATATATTGTTAAAGAGCAAAAAATAACGACGCACGTGGAAACTTAAATACTTCACAACAGTGCGTCGTTGTGTGCGGTGCATTATAGGGATTTTCAAATCCCTTGCAAGTACTTTTTTGTAAAAATATTTAAAAAAATGATCTTTTGATTAAAGCGCAAGCGATTAGAGCAAAATATAGATATTTTGAGCTATTTTTTTAATCGTTTTAAAATTCCAGGAAGATCAACGATAGAATCTAACACATAATCAGCTACTCTCTCGCCTTCCTCTGTTACTGCTTTACCTGTACGAACCAATACGTTCATTTTCACCTTCGCGCCAATTCCCGCTTTTAGATCTTCAACTTTATCTCCAACCATAATAGATTGCGTAGGATCGATTTTTAATTCCTTAATCGCTTGTAGTAGCATGCCAGGTTTGGGTTTCCGGCAATCACAGTCTTCTTTATACTCACCCTTTCCCTCGGGATGATGTGGGCAATAGTAAATACCATCCAAATCTACATCTTGTTCAGCCAATGACCAATCCATCCATTCTGTTAACTGTAAAAACTGCTCCTCAGAAAAATAACCACGCGCAATTCCAGATTGATTGGTAACCAACACCAACATATATCCCATTTTCTTTAATTCTCGCAGTGCATCGATCGCACCATCAATAAACTTAAAGTTGTCAATTTCATGTACATAACCGTAATCAATATTTAACGTACCATCGCGATCTAAAAAAATAGCCTTATTCATCCTCTTACCTTTCATATGTATTAAATTGACTAAAATTATCTATTTAATCCAAGCAATTAGCAAATATAACTCATAACCAATCTGTCTAAAAAAGATAATCTGACATATTGACATAGCAATCTAGACGTCTAGAATACCGAAACAGATTTAAAAATAACAAATAAAAAGGGCTTATATGATTAAGCTAAGCAATATAACGAAGATTTTTGAGCTGCCTAGCAAGAAATTGACTGCGCTTGATAATGTCTCATTAAACATCGAAAAAGGTCAAATTTGTGGCGTAATTGGTGCCTCTGGAGCAGGAAAAAGTACATTAATTCGCTGTGTGAACTTATTAGAAAAACCAACAAGCGGTTCCGTTATTGTTGATGGCGTAGAATTAACAGGACTTTCTGATCACGAATTAGTACGCGCTCGTCGTCAAATCGGAATGATTTTTCAGCATTTCAATTTACTAAGTTCTCGCACTGTATTTGAAAACGTGGCATTACCCTTAGAATTGGAAGGTGAGCCAAAAGCAAAAATCCAAGAAAAAATTACCGCACTTTTAGATCTTGTTGGTTTAAGTGAAAAACGTGATGCTTACCCAAGCAATCTTTCTGGTGGGCAAAAACAACGTGTAGCCATTGCACGCGCCTTAGCCAGCGATCCTAAAGTCTTATTATGTGATGAAGCAACGAGCGCATTAGATCCTGCAACGACACAATCTATTCTGAAATTATTAAAAGAAATTAACCGCACTTTAGGTATTACGATTTTATTGATTACCCATGAAATGGAAGTTGTTAAACAGATTTGTGATCAAGTTGCTGTCATTGATCAAGGTCGCCTAGTTGAACAAGGTACTGTCGGTGAAATTTTTGCAAACCCTAAAACAGAATTAGCACAAGAGTTTATTCGCTCTACCTTCCACATAAGTCTACCTGATGAATATTTGGAAAATCTTACTGATACGCCGAAACACAGCAAAGCGTATCCAATTATCAAATTTGAGTTTACGGGTCGCTCAGTCGATGCGCCGTTACTTTCTCAGGCATCAAAAAAATTTGGTGTGGAGCTCAGTATCTTAACCTCACAAATTGATTATGCTGGAGGCGTGAAATTTGGTTATACCATTGCTGAAGTAGAAGGCGATGAAGATGCTATTACGCAAACCAAAGTTTATTTAATGGAAAACAACGTGCGCGTGGAGGTGCTTGGTTATGTTCAATGATTTCTTGGCAACATTCAGCCAGCAATTAACACCTCAAATGTGGGGTGTTGTCGCAACCGCAACTTATGAAACGATTTACATCAGCTTTGCTTCTACTCTACTTGCAGTATTAGTAGGCGTGCCTGTTGGCGTATGGACTTTCTTAACTGGAAAAAATGAGATTTTACAAAATAACCGCACTCATTTTGTGTTAAACACAATTATTAATATCGGGCGCTCTATTCCATTTATTATTTTGCTCTTAATCTTATTACCTGTAACACGTTTTATCGTAGGAACCGTATTAGGTACAACGGCAGCAATTATTCCATTAAGCATTTGTGCGATGCCATTTGTTGCTCGCTTAACTGCTAATGCACTAATGGAAATTCCAAATGGTTTAACTGAAGCTGCTCAAGCAATGGGGGCTACTAAATGGCAAATTGTACGTAAATTCTATTTGCCAGAAGCACTACCTACACTAATTAATGGCATCACGCTCACTCTAGTCACTTTAGTTGGCTACTCTGCAATGGCGGGAACACAAGGCGGCGGTGGCTTAGGTAGCCTCGCTATCAACTACGGCGTATATCGCAATATGCCTTATGTCACTTGGGTGGCAACCATTATTATTGTGCTATTCGTTATGATTAGCCAAAAACTCGGCGATACACTGGCTAAAAAAGTGGATCATCGTTAATTAAACACAACTCTTAACTTAAACAGGAAGGAGATCCTATGAAATTAAAACAACTTTTTGCAATCACTGCAATCGCATCAGCTCTCGTTTTAACAGGCTGTAAAGAAGACAAAAAACCTGAAGCTGCAGCTGCAGCTGCAGCTGCACCACTTAAAATCAAAGTCGGTGTAATGTCTGGCCCTGAGCACCAAGTTGCAGAAATTGCAGCAAAAGTCGCTAAAGAAAAATATGGTTTAGACGTTCAATTCGTTGAATTCAATGACTACGCATTACCAAATGAAGCTGTATCTAAAGGTGATTTAGATGCAAACGCAATGCAACATAAACCTTATTTAGATGAAGATGCAAAAGCGAAAAATTTAAATAACTTAGTCATTGTGGGTAATACTTTCGTCTATCCATTAGCGGGTTATTCTAAAAAAATCAAAAATGTGAATGAATTACAAGAAGGTGCTAAAGTTGTTGTTCCTAACGATCCAACAAACCGTGGCCGTGCATTAATTCTTCTTGAAAAACAAGGTTTAATCAAATTAAAAGATGCAAATAACCTTCTTTCAACTGTATTAGATATCGTTGAAAATCCAAAAAAATTAAACATCACTGAAGTAGACACTTCTGTTGCAGCTCGCGCATTAGACGATGTTGATTTAGCTGTAGTAAACAATACTTATGCTGGTCAAGTGGGCTTAAATGCACAAGATAACGGTGTATTTGTAGAAGATAAAGATTCTCCATATGTGAACATTATCGTTTCTCGTACCGATAACAAAGACAGCAAAGCTGTTCAAGATTTCGTAAAATCTTACCAAACAGAAGAAGTTTACCAAGAAGCTAAAAAACATTTTAAAGATGGTGTTGTAAAAGGTTGGTAATTTCTACCGCACTTTAACTCATTACTAAATCCCTTGCTCTGCAAGGGATTTTCTTATCTAAGCTTGGGATATTTTTATGTCTTTTTTTACTTATTTCTATTTAGAAAACCGTATGTATTTTCAAGATTATTTTAAATACATCGCAATTTTTACTTCACTTGGTGCGCTTCTGTTAGTAACAAGTTTATATCTTCGCCATCGTTTAGAAACCAAATACCGAGATCTCAGTGTTATTTTTCTACTCTTAATTATTCTCTTACTTGGTATTCAGTATAATCAATATGAACAAAATCAAGTATATGCAGATGATACTTCTCGTATTGTTACGTTTTTGAACTCAGTAAAAACATCACAAAATTTACAATTTGAGGATCTACGAGTAAATAACCAGAAAATTACAAATGGTATGATCTTAAATATTAAGGATAAATACTATCAGGTAAATTTTAATAATGATTTTACTGCTTATATACTCTCTGAAATCAATTTAGTTAACCCGAATATCAATATTATTGATAAGGAAAATAAATAATGGAAAATTATTCATTTCTTGCTATAAAACTTACAATGGGCATTATTGGTCTTGTTTTGCAGATTAATTTAATGGGTAAGGGAAATCTTGCTCCAACATCAGCTATGGATCAAGTACAAAATTATGTACTGGGCGGTATTATCGGCGCTGTCATTTATAATGACAATATAGGCATACTACAATTTTCCCTTGTTCTCATTTTATGGACATTATTAATTTTTACACTACGTTTTATCAAAAATCATAACCGATTTGTGAAAAATATTATCGATGGAAGCCCAGTTTGGGTAATTTCAGATGGCAAAGTACAAACTAGTGAATGTATGAAAAATGGTATCTCAGCCCACGATTTAATGTTTAAACTCCGTGCAGCAGGCATATATGAAATCTCTACTGTAAAACGGGCTGTACTTGAACAAAATGGGCAACTATCAATCATTCAATACGGAGACGAAGATTTACGCTATCCATTAATTATTGATGGCCAAATTGATTACGATATTCTTGATATCATTAATCGAGATGAAAATTGGGTTCATTCAGAATTAGATGCCAATAAACTAACCGTAAACCAGGTATATATTGGTGAATATTTGAATGGTCAATTAATTACACATCTTTATGACCAAAACTAACAATAATAAAAATTATAGTCAGAATATGCTGTCAATCTACCTTATCGATAAACACCTTCTTGAAAAGGAAAATATTCAAAGAAAGTGAGAAATAAATTTAAAAATTTGAGCCCTGTAAAAATACAGGGCTCAATATTTATAAGTTAATTTATGAACTATCCAAATTTATGGAAACAGGTCAAAGTGAGGTAATTTTTTTAATTATCCTTAATAAAGGATTAATGTATTTTTTCTACTTGACCAAATTCTAGTTCAACTGGTGTTGCACGACCAAAGATTGATACAGAAACTTTTAAGCGACCTTTTTCATAATCCACTTCTTCTACTGTACCATTAAAGTCTGCAAATGGACCTTCAGCCACACGAACTTCTTCACCAGGATGATACTCATTGCGGTGACGTGGTTTATCAGTGGTCTGTTCTAATCGATTTAAAATAGTATCCGCTTCTCGTTTAGAAATTGGCGCTGGTTTATCAGGTGTACCACCAATGAATCCCATAACTCGCGGAACACTTTTCACCAAGTGCCATGTTTCATCATTCATTTCCATTTCTACAAGCACATAGCCAGGGAAAAACTTACGTTCGCTTTTACGACGTTTACCTGCAACATTCTCAACAACTTCTTCCGTTGGAACTAACACTTCACCAAATTGGTCTTCCATTTGTTGCTGTTTAATATATTCACGCAAAGTTAAAGCCACTCGGCTTTCAAAACCAGAAAACGCCTGTAATACATACCAACGTTTTTTTGATACAGTTGTTTCTTCAGTCATTTTAGAATCTCAAATCAGTTAAGAAATTAATTACTGTGACAATAATCGAATCTGTCGCCCAGAAAAATAAAGATGCAATGATTGTTACCCCAATTACAATTAATGTAGTTTGACGCGCTTCTTGGCGACTTGGCCATACCACTTTTTGCGCTTCTATTTTTGAATCTTTAAAGAATGTACGAGCTTTTGTACCTTGATTAGTAATTGCTGCAAATGCAAAAGCAATCACTAATGCAATGACGACACCCAATACACGAATAGGTAATGAATATACTTTTTGGAAATAAACATTACCAATTGCAGCCGCCGCAAAAAAGACTGCGACTAAAATCCAAAGAAGGGTATTTAATCCTTTAGATTTACCTTCTACCACCGTCTCTGGTGTATTTTTCTTTTTATCAACAATTTCAGTTGCCATAAATTGAATCCGCTATTTACTTAGGAAAATAAGAATAAAGTTATAAGAACGTGCGATTGTAGCATTTTCTTTTCGCCTTGCCTATTGAAAATCATCAAGCAAAATAGAAAACATAAGGAAAAACAACCGCACTTTTCTATTAAGAATGATATTCTAATTTTGGAGCAGTATTATCTACAATAGTACTTTCATCCACGACTACTTTACGTAAATTTTCAATAGATGGTAAATCATACATCGTATCCAGCAATACAGCCTCGACAATAGAACGCAACCCACGCGCGCCGGTTTTTCTTTCAAGCGCTTTCTTCGCCATTGCTTTTAAAGCTTCTGGAGTGAATTCTAACTCCACATTTTCAAGTCCAAATAAAGCTTGATATTGTTTAGTTAAGGCATTTTTAGGCTGTGTAAGAATTTGCACAAGAGCCTCTTCATCTAATTCACTTAGTGGAGAAATCATAGGTAAACGCCCAATAAATTCCGGAATCAAACCAAACTTCATTAAATCATCTGGTTCTACTTGACGGAACAATTCAGAAAGAGACTTTTCTTCTTCATCTTTTTCTACTTTCGCACTAAAACCTATGCTCGTACTTGTTTGTGTACGTTTACTGATAATTTTATCTAATCCCGCAAATGCGCCGCCGCAGATAAAGAGAATTTTTGACGTATCCAATTTCACCATTTCTTGCTGCGGATGTTTACGCCCGCCTTGAGGTGGAATAGACGCTACAGTACCTTCAATGAGTTTTAACAATGCTTGTTGTACACCTTCGCCAGATACATCTCGAGTAATTGATGCGCCTTCCGATTTACGGCTAATTTTATCAATTTCATCAATATAGATAATGCCTTGCTCCGCTTTTTCAGTATTATACTCACAGTTTTGTAAAAGCTTTTGTAGGACATTTTCTACATCTTCACCCACATAGCCAGCCTCAGTCAATGTTGTCGCGTCAGCCATCGCAAACGGCACATTTAAGCGACGAGCTAACGTTTGAGCAAGCAATGTTTTACCACTACCAGTTGGCCCAATAAGCAAGATATTACTTTTTCCGAGCTCAACATCGTTATTTTCATGATTAGTTCGTAAGCGTTTATAATGATTGTAAACTGCGACAGAAAGCACTTTTTTTGCATAATCTTGGCCAATAACATAATCATCTAGATGAGCGCGAATTTCGTGAGGAGTTGGTAATTTCTCCTCATTTTCTGCCGCACTTTCGTCTACACTTTCATCATTACTTTCTTCAAGCATTGAATGACAAAGTTCAATACACTCATTACAAATATAGCCGTCTGTACCAGCAATTAATTTATCTACTTCGCCTTTTTCTTTTCCACAAAAAGAGCAATGTAAATCTTTATCTTTGTCTGACATGTGTTTCCTTAACGTTTAATTAAAACTTCATCAACTAAACCATACGCTTTTGCTTCTTCAGCTGACATAAAGTTATCGCGATCTGTATCTTTCTCAATTCGTTCGATACTTTGCCCAGTATGGAATGCTAGACAACCGTTTAAGGTGTGTTTAATTTTCAAAATTTCTTGTGCATGAATTTGAATATCGGATGCTTGACCACGGAAACCGCCCAAAGGTTGGTGAATCATCACACGCGCATTTGGTAATGCTGCTCGTTTGCCAGCGGTTCCGCCAGCAAGCAAGAATGCGCCCATTGAGCATGCCTGACCAATACAAAGTGTACGAATATCTGGCTTAATAAATTGCATTGTGTCGTAAATAGCCATACCTGCAGTCACAGAACCACCGGGAGAGTTGATATAGATATTGATATCTTTAGTTGGATCTTCAGACTCTAAAAAAAGCAGCTGAGCTACAATGAGATTTGCCATACGATCTTCTACTTCACCACTAAGGAAGATCACACGCTCTTTTAATAAACGGGAATAAATGTCGTATGAACGCTCGCCACGCGAAGTCTGTTCAACAACCATAGGAATTACACTCATTTTCTTACCTTTTTCTCTAAAATTACTAATTATTTTACTCTAAATAACCTACAAATAAAAACGCGGTCGCTTTTGTTAAAAAGAGCGACCGCACTTTTATTCAATCATAATGATATTAATTAATCATTATGCCTGTGGATTCATAATTTCATCAAACGAAGAAACTTTTTCAGTAACTTGTGCTTTAGCAAGTACTGCATCCACTGCTTGTTCTTCTAATACTACGTTACGAATATTGTTCATTAACTCTTCGTTTTTGCTATAGTATTCAACAACCTCAGCTGGTTGCTCGTAAGCTGATGCAATATCTGCAATCATTGCTTTAGCACGTTCTTCATCAGCTTTTAATTCATTAGATTTAATCACTTCAGAGAATAATAAACCTACTTGAACACGACGAGTTGCTTCCGCTTCAAATAATTCACGTGGTAACTGTGCGGCTTGTTGTGCATTACCACCAAAACGTTGAGCTGCTTGATTGCGTAATACATTAATTTCTTCTTCTACTGCAGAAGCAGGCACTTCAATTGGATTTTGTTCAATTAAGCCATTGATTACTTGCTGTTTAACACGTGAAACTAATGCATTTTTCAATTCACGTTCCATATTTTTACGAATTTCTACGCGTAAATCCGCAACAGATTTAGTATTCGGACCGAACTTAGCAACAAACTCATCTGTTAACTCAGGTAACACCATGTTTTCTACTTTTTTCAAGGTGATTGCAAATTTTGCTGCCTTACCTTTTAAGTTTTCTGCATGGTATTCAGCAGGGAAAGTTACATTAATATCAAATTGTTCACCTGCTTTATGGCCTACGATACCATCCTCAAAACCAGGAATCATACGACCTTGTCCCATAAATAATACGAAGTCAGATGCTTTACCGCCTTCAAACTCTTCGCCATCTACAGAACCAACAAAATCAATAGTTACTCGATCATCTGCTTTTGCTGCAGAGTCAGTTTCTGCCCAAGTTGCTTGTTGTTTACGTAACACATCAACCATTTTATCAATATCAGCTTCTGTGATTTCAACAGTTGGTTTTTCAACTTTAATATTCTCTAAACCTTGTAATTTAACTTCTGGATAAACTTCAAAAGTTGCGGTGAAAACGAGATCTTTATCTTCTTCAAAAGTTTCAATACCAAAAGTTGGACGGCCTGCAATATTAATCTTTTCTGCAATCACAGCATCAAAAAAATGACGTGGTAATAAATCGTTTAATACATCTTGACGGATTGATGCACCGAAACGTTGTTCGATAATATGAGTAGGAACATGGCCTTTACGGAAACCATCTACACGCACATTTTTTGATGCACGTTTAAATTCTTCACGAACTGCTTTAGATACAGTTTCAGCTGGAACAGTGATCGCTACACGGCGTTCTAAACCTTGAGTTGTTTCAATATTTAATGACATTTGTTACCTCAATTAATTTGCACTCGGTAAAAATCCACACCGAACACGTTTGTTAAATAAAATAAGACGCTTAATTATAACGAAAGAAATGTAACCAGTCGATAAAATACTGATTAAAAAATCACATTTTGATAACTTTTAAATATCACCTATAAACAAAAAGTGCGGAGAATTTTCCCCGCACTTTTCTTTTGTCTTCTTTCTGTCTCTAAGACATTCAAGAATCCATCAATTATTTGATGATTTTCGCTACAACGCCCGCACCAACTGTACGGCCACCTTCACGGATA
>NZ_LCTH01000061.1:0-547 GCF_001008275.1 Haemophilus haemolyticus | reverse complement strand
GAAAAGTTTGAAAAAGAAAAAGAGCTAAAACAGAAAGAAAAAAATAGAGGCGGAGAATTATTGAAAAAAGATTCTTATATTAATTTTTTAATTCGCCTAAACCAAAAAGATCCTAGCCAATTAACAGAGGGGCAAAAGAATTATTTAGCTGTTGAATTACATAAAATAGCAAGATCGTGGAATGTTCCTGTATCTGATTTATATAACTGGGATTTTTCTAAAGAAATCAAAAGAAATGACTCAGCGTTAACAAAATATCTATCAGATGAAATTAAATTTTGGGACAGTTATGTCGGTAAACAGGCACAATCTTTTGCGATAGGTGCTTTAGCCGCGGGAGGCGGCGTCGCTGCTGTTAGAGTTATTCCTAAGGCTGCTGGATATTTACAAGAGACAGCAGTACTTTCAGCTAGAAACCCAGTTGCGGCAGAAATGTTAGTAACGGGAGGATATAAAGCAGGGGAGATATCCTATAAAGCTCATAGTGGCCAATATAAAACTGAAGATGAACTTAAAAGCGCTGTTTATGATGGTGCGAAAGATGTAA
>NZ_LCTH01000060.1:0-583 GCF_001008275.1 Haemophilus haemolyticus | reverse complement strand
CGAATGATGCGAGCGTTGAATTTGTTACAACTCACTCAACGCCCAATTTCACAAATCGCCTATGAAGTTGGCTATGAAAGTCATTCACGTTTTTCCGTGAAATTTAAACAACATTTTGGCTGTTCTCCGTTAGAGGTTCGGCAATCGAGTGCTGTTTAACGACTATGTTCTACAATAATAGAAGCTTCGGCAAGGGCATTAGCTTTAGTAAAATAGCCGACTACAGCAGGCATTGTATCTGCCGTCACATTTGGCAGGATTTCTACACTTACCGCTGTGACTTTAATTTCGTAACGATGTTTTTGTCCTTCGGGTGGACAAGCTCCGCCAAAGCCTGGCACACCAAAATCAGTACGGGTTTGCAGCGCACCTTGTGGTAAATTAGTACCGTCCGCTGTAATGCCTTCAGGAAGAGCGGTCGTTTTTGCAGGAATATTTACAACCACCCAATGCATCCAGCCAATGCCTGTTGGCGCATCTTTATCATAGATCGTTACCACAAAACTTTTCGTCCCTTTCGGAGCATTCGCCCAAGAAATTGCTGGTGACAGATTTCCTCCATTGCAACCAAAACCATAATCGG
>NZ_LCTH01000059.1:0-648 GCF_001008275.1 Haemophilus haemolyticus | reverse complement strand
GATGTACTATTAACACATCAACCTTCCTCAATACCGAAAGAACTTTACAACCCGAAGGCCTTCTTCATTCACGCGGCATGGCTGCGTCAGGGTTCCCCCCATTGCGCAATATTCCCCACTGCTGCCTCCCGTAGGAGTCTGGACCGTGTCTCAGTTCCAGTGTGGCTGGCCATCCTCTCAGACCAGCTAGAGATCGCAGGCTTGGTAGGCCTTTACCCCACCAACTACCTAATCCCACTTGGGCTCATCCCATGGCATGCGGCCTTACGGTCCCGCACTTTCATCTTCCGATACTACGCGGTATTAGCTACAGTTTCCCGTAGTTATCCCCCTCCATAAGCCAGATTCCCAAGCATTACTCACCCGTCCGCCACTCGTCAGCAAGAAAGCAAGCTTTCTCCTGCTACCGTTCGACTTGCATGTGTTAAGCCTGCCGCCAGCGTTCAATCTGAGCCATGATCAAACTCTTCAATTCAAGTTCAATCGCTCAATAAACTGCTTAGCTATAAATAAAACACTACTTAAAAAAGTAATTATGAATTTTCAGTTAAGCACCTATTAAGACTTCAAAATTAAAAATATTTTTAAAACAAGTCAATCAACAAGTGCCCACACAGATTGTCTGATACATTGTTAAAGAGCAAAAAA
>NZ_LCTH01000058.1:0-37824 GCF_001008275.1 Haemophilus haemolyticus | reverse complement strand
TTGGTTTGTTGGAACGCACGAAATTGGTGGAAATCAAAACATCAGGAAAATCGACCGCACTTGAGGCATTTGTCCTTGGTTTAACTTTTAGTCTTGGTTGGACACCTTGTATTGGCCCGATTCTGGCTTCCGTATTAGCTTTATCAGGCGATGAAGGCTCTGCACTTTACGGTGCATCAATGATGTTTGTTTATGTACTTGGTTTAGCAACGCCTTTTGTACTGTTTTCGTTCTTCTCAGACAGCTTGCTCAAACGTGCCAAAGGGTTAAATAAACACTTAGATAAATTTAAAATCGGTGGCGGAATTTTAATTATCGTGATGGGTATTTTATTAATTACGAATAATTTTTCGTAAGACATAACCTCAACAAAAGAAACCTATAAAAGGAAAAAAGCAATGAAAAAACTACTATCAATATTTCTAATGGCATTCAGCCTAAACGCTTTTGCACAAACTAATTTGGCGGATGTGCAACTCAAAGATTTAAACAATCAGCCAGTTACTTTAAGCCAATATAAAGGCAAACCTGTGTATGTAAAAATGTGGGCATCTTGGTGTCCGATTTGTTTGGCAGGATTAGCTGAAATTGATGATTTAAGTGCGGAAAAAGATCGCAATTTTGAAGTGATTACCATTGTTTCACCCGATCACAAAGGCGAAAAAGACACCGCTGATTTTATTGAATGGTACAAAGGGCTAGAATATAAAAATATTAAAGTCTTGCTAGATGAAAATGGTGAAATTATTGATCGTGTTCATGTTCGAGGTTATCCGTTTAATCTATTTTTAGATACTAATTTAAATGTGAAAAAAACAGTGCCAGGGCATTTAGGCGCAGAGCAAATAAGCAAGTTTATTGAGAAATAAAGCAAAAAGTGGCTGGTAATTAAAATTTAACCAGCCGCTTTTTTATTTCTGGCATAACGTAGATATTCTTTCATTGGGAATTTGGTAGATTGATAAAAAGTATATATTATAAATAGTACTTAGATATTGATATGGTCTTTACTTTTACAAACGAGATAAAAGTAATATTTGTGAAGGATACAATGGAAGAAATAATTAACGGACTACTCATTGTGCTTGTGCCTATGGTGTTGGGTTACTTAGTCAAAATACAGAATCAAAATGCGTTGGCATTCATTAATAAAATTGTGATGTTATTGCTTTACATCATTTTGTTTATGATGGGGTTTATGCTTGGCCAACTAGAGCATTTAGAACAAAAATTGCCAATTATTGGTATGACCGCTTTAGGGCTGTCCGTTATCATTCTGACTTGTAATATCGTAGGTTTGGCTATTTATGACCGTACTTTGCCTAAGCCAATTAATTATTTACAAGGAGAATTGCCATCTCGTTGGCATTCGTTAATAGACTCAATTAAATTATTAAGTGCGGTGATTATCGGCATTGTTTTAGGTTGGTTGTGCAATGATTGGTTACATTTCCCAAATGGCTCTAATCTTTACGTGCTTATTGCATTGATCTTTTTTGTGGGAATTCAACTTCGTAATAACGGCATTTCCTTGAAAGAAGTCTTATTAAATAAGCAAGGTTTAATGATGGGGGCAATTTTTACCCTAAGTTCTTTAGTCGGTGGTGTTATTTCGTCATTTTTTCTAAGTATGCCGATTACTCAAGGTTTAGCCTTTTCATCGGGATTTGGTTGGTATTCTTTATCAAGCGTCGTGCTGACAAATGCTTGGGGACCTATGCAGGGGAGTATTGCCTTTTTCAATGATTTATCGCGTGAAATATTGAGCTTATTTTTAATTCCATTGTTTATGCAACATTATCGCTCTACAGCTATTGGGATTACAGGCGCAACGGCATTAGATTGCACATTGCCGATTATTCAAAAATCAGGCGGAATTGAAGTGACGCCTATCGCCATTTCTTTTGGTATGGTGACAAATTTATTACCACCGCTGTTATTAGTCTTTTTCTCGAGTTTTCCAATTTGATAAATCGTTAATTTTAAGACAAAAGAAAAAGGGAAATCAGATGATTTCCCTTATTTTTACGTTATCGTTACTTTTTCCAAATAACGTGAAATTCGCGATCTTCTTCTCGGTGAGAAATTAAGAATTTAGCAAATACATCATCCATTTCATCTTGTTCATTGACTAAGCCCACCCACACTTCAGCGTATTCTTCAGGGTCAATCAGTACACCAATTTCTTCTTCCCAATTATCAGCGGTTTCAACAAATTCTACACCACCGCGTTCTTCAAATTGTAGGTTGAATAAAAGAATATCGGCAGGATCTAAGTTTTCTCCAGCCATTTCTAAGAAAATATCGTAAGCAATATCAATGGCTGTATCGGGATCAAGTTTTTTAATTTCTGTTGTCATAGTGTTTTAAAGGTTATGGTTAATAAAAGTGCGGTTAAATTTTTTCTTTTTTTAAGCGTTTTATTCCATATTGGTTGGAAGTTTAATTTCTCGGATATTCATCGAAAAACCATCAATCATCAATAAGCGTCCGCACAAATTCTTACCGATTTTTAACCGCACTTTAATAGCTTCTAAGGCTTGAATCGTGCCCACAATACCGACGATTGGTGCAAGTACGCCTGCTTCCACACAGCTTAATACATTTTGCCCAAATAATTTGCTGAGATCACGATAAGTTGGTGTATTCGGTTCATAAGTGAAAACGGAAACCTGACCTTCCATTCGAATCGCTGCGCCAGAAATAAGAGGAATTTTTGCATGATTACATTGGCGATCCAACTGATTACGGATTTCCACATTGTCTGTACAATCTAAAACAATATCAAAGTGCGGAATGATTTCAGCCAGTTTTTCTTCGTCCAACTTCGCATTAATCGTCTCGATGTTTATATGTGGATTGATTTGTTCCAGTGCAATTTTAGCTGACTCTACTTTGGGCATATTCAAGCGTGCATCACAATGCAAGACTTGGCGTTGAAGATTCGAAAGAGAAACTTTATCGAAGTCCAACAGTGTTAAATTTCCAACGCCTGCCGCTGCGAGATATTGGCTGGCTGCGCAACCTAAGCCGCCAAGCCCAACGATCAGCATTTTGCTTGCTTTGAGTTTTTCTTGCCCGTCAAAATCTACGCTTTTAAGAATAATTTGACGGTTATAACGCAATTCTTCTTCGTGACTAAGTTCGATCATTTTTTATCCTAATAAATGATTGAAAGGCTCAATTGTCACGGTTTCACCTGCAGTGACATTGCCACGTTCTTGTTCTAAAACGATAAAACAATTGCTTTTTACAAAAGCGCTAAAGAGATGAGAGCCTTGAAATCCCACTGATCGCACTTCAATTTGACCTTGTTCATTGACGTGATAAAAACCCCGTTGGAAATCTAAACGACCAGGTGATTTTTTCAAATTTGTTGTGGCAATAGCTGAAAAGTGCGGTGGTTTTTTCCATTGTTTCTGGCCTTGAAGTTTAGCAATGAGTGGCTGAACAAGCTGATAGAATGTCACTAATGCGGAAACGGGATTTCCAGGTAAACCACAGAACCAGGCATTTTCTAATTTACCAAAAGCGAATGGTTTGCCAGGTTTGATTGCAATTTTCCAGAAATTTACTTGGCCTACTTTTTCCAATACCGCTTTAGTGAAATCCGCTTCACCAACGGAAACACCGCCACTGGTAATTACTAAATCAGCTTGGCTTTGTGCGGCAATAAATGCTTTTTCAAATTCCGCTTCGTTATCAGGTAATAGTCCTAAATCAATGACTTCACAGTTTAGTTTTTCTAGCAGTAATTTTACGGTGAAACGGTTGGTGTCATAGATTTGTCCGCTTTGCAATGGCTTGCCGACTTCGACAAGTTCATCGCCAGTTGAGAGTACGCCGACTTTTAATTGGCGATAGCATTTTACTTCTGCAATGCCTAGAGAGGCTAATAATGGCAAGGAAACTGGGGTGAGCGGTGCGCCTTGTTCTAATACGACATCACCTTT
Source organism: Haemophilus haemolyticus (assembly GCF_001008275.1). Classification (GTDB taxonomy): domain Bacteria; phylum Pseudomonadota; class Gammaproteobacteria; order Enterobacterales; family Pasteurellaceae; genus Haemophilus; species Haemophilus haemolyticus_P. The sequence goes on along the minus strand of NZ_LCTH01000058.1, from coordinate 33,871 downwards.
CTTTACATCTTCACCAATACGACGAATGTTTTGGTTTGGTTTAGGCAATTCACTAAAAGTGACGGTGCCGTCTTCATTGAGCGTCACTTGCTCTTGTATTATCACTGCGTCTGCGCCTTCAGGAATCATCGCGCCAGTCATAATTCTGACCGCACTTTTTGATGGCCATTCCCTTTGGAATGGATTACCTGCAAAAGATTTTCCTGCAACTGAAAGGGTTAAAGATTGTTGTAAATCCGATAAACGTACAGCATAACCATCCATTGCTGAGTTATCGAAAGAGGGAACATTGATAGGCGAAATAATATCTTCTGCACAAATTCGATTGGCGGCTTCTTGTAAATTTAGGTATTCAGTTTGAGTTAGGAAGGGAATCTGTTCGAGCATTTTCGAGCGAGCTTGATCCAATGTAAGCATAGAAAATCCTTATTTGATAAAATTTGTCAGCTATTTTATATCTAAAGCCTAATTCATTCAAATTTGCAATTTTTCTCATTTTACCATCACATTATCCTTTGCTAGAATAGCCGATTATTTTTTTAGGAAAGACTATTATGAGCAAAATTTCACCGGATGCACAGAATGTAAGAAATGCCTTGATTGAAAAAGGTATTGAAACGCCAATGATTGATCCAACACAGGCTAAAGATGAACGTCGAGAAAGCATTGCAAAACACATGCATGAAGTGATGAAGTTGATTGGATTAGATTTGCGAGATGATAGTTTAGAAGAAACGCCAAATCGTTTAGCCAAAATGTTTATTGATGAGATTTTTAGTGGAATGGATTATGTGAATTTTCCTAAAATGACGAAAATCAAAAATCAAATGAAAGTCAGCGAAATGGTACAAGTGAATGACATTACGCTAACAAGTACTTGTGAACATCATTTTGTTACGATTGATGGTAAAGTTTGTGTGGCGTACTATCCAAAAGATTGGGTGATTGGTCTTTCTAAAATTAATCGAATTGTTTCATTTTTTGCTCAACGTCCACAGGTTCAAGAACGCTTAACTGAACAACTTTTGACAGCATTTCAAACAATTCTTGAGACAGATGATGTCGCGATATATGTGAAAGCGACCCATTTTTGTGTGAAAGCGCGTGGTATTAGAGATACGAATAGTTATACTGTCACATCTGCTTATGGTGGCGTATTCTTAGAAGATAGAGATACTCGTAAAGAATTTTTAGCAACAGTTCAGAAGTAAAAAATAGTGAATAAAATAGCCGCACTTTAATATCAGTGCGGCTATTTTTATATTTATCTCGAATAGAAAAGTGCGGTGAAATTTATCCGCACTTTTGGATTGTAGATTATTTAGCTGCTTTTAATTCTTGATAATATTGTTCATAGAATTGAATTGCATCGCCAACGTCATCTTGCCAGTGGCTATTTTTTAATACATCAGCTGGTGGATAAATCGCTGGATCTTCAGTGATTTCTTTTGGTAATGCCTTTTTCGCTTCTAAGTTAGCTGTTGGATAGCCAATTGCTAAGGTTAATTTTTCTGCAGCTTTAGCACCTAACATATAGTTAATAAGTTTATGTGCACCATCTGGGTTTTTAGCGGTTTTAGGAATTGCTAGAGTATCAACCCAAAGTACAGGCCCTTCTTTCGGGAATACCATGTCTAAAGGTGCTTTTTCTTTTTTAGCAATACGTACCGAACCATTCCATAATTGACCTACTTCAACTTCACCTGAGATGAAAGAGTTCGCAGGGTTATCGGAATTAAAAGAAAGTACGTTTGGACGTAATTTCAATAATTCTTCATAGGCTTGTTTGATAATGGCTGGATCTTGAGTATTTGGATCTTGACCAATTTTCAATAAAGCGATGTTGAATACTTCGCGCGCATCGTCTAATAACTGAACTTTGTTTGCAAATTCAGGTTTCCACAAGTCGGCCCAAGAAGTGAATTGAGTTCCTTTATAAGTGTTGGTATTGAATGCAATACCTGGTGCACCTAATAATTGTGGAAGAGAGTATTTGTTACCTTTATCATAAGGTTTATTGAGCCAATCAGGGTCTAATTCTTTAAGAACAGGCAATTTGCTGTGATCTAGCTCCATTAACATGCCTTCTCTAGACATCTTAGAGACGAAGTAGTTAGATGGTGCAATCACATCATAGCCACCTGCAGCACCTTGAGTTTTGAGTTTTGCATACATTGTTTCGTTTGATTCTAGGCTTGAAACGATAACTTTGATGCCAGTTTCTTTAGTAAATTCATCTAAAAGACCATCTGGTACGTATTCAGTCCATGTGTAGAGGTACACAGTGTCATTGGCAGTAGCCGGAGATTTTGCAGCTTCAGCTTTGCTATCTTTATCATTACAAGCAGTTAAAGTTGCAGCTACTAAGCCTGCAGTAATTAAACCTGCGAATTTTTTCATTTTTGTTTGTTCTCCGTAAAGAGTCGTAAAAAACCACCTGCCGAATGACAGGCATAAAAAAACGCCTTGATTGTGCGTCAAGGCGTATTCTATTTTAAATTCAAAGGTTTGTGAAACCTTTTGTTTATTAATGGTTATTTTTTCGTGTAATTAGCTGGCTTAAAACGACAAGAGCCAGTGAAAGCACGATCATAATTGTTGCTAAAGCATTAACTTCAGGTGTTACGCCGGTTTTCACTAGGGAGAATATTCTCAATGGTAAGATTTCATAACTTACACCGCTGACGAATGATGAAACCACAACATCATCTAATGAGATAGTGAAACTTAACAACCAACCAGATACAACTGCAGGTAATGCTAAAGGAAGGATAATTTTACGTAAAATAGTCACTTCGCTTGCGCCTAAGTCTTTCGCCGCTTCTAACATTCTAGAATCAAAGCCATTTAAGCGAGAGAAGATAGTTACGGTCACATACGGTAAACAGAAGGTCACATGGGCCAGTAATAAAGACCAGAAACCTAATGAAATACCGACAACCATAAATAATGCAAGTAAAGATACTGCCATTACAATATCTGGTGACATCATAACGATAAATAACATACCGCTTACCGCTTGTTTACCGCGGAATCGATAGCGGTAAAGTGCGATTGCTGTTAATCCACCTACAATAGTAGCTAGTGTAGCCGCAAAAAATGCAATAGTTACTGAATGAATCGCAGCTTGTATTAAGGTGTCGTTATTAAATAAACGCTCGTACCAGTTCCAGCTAAAGCCTTTCCAACTTAAACCATAACGATCTTCGTTAAAGGAATTGGTGACCAAAATAATAATTGGGATATACAAATAAGCGTATACCACAAACATAAATGCATTACGTAGTAAACGACTCATTATTCTAACTCCACTTTCTTATTTAATAGTTTATTCGCACGGTAGTATACGAAAATCAACAACGCCATTAGAACAGTTAAACCAATACTGATTGCAGAACCAAATGGCCAGTTACGAGAAATTAAGAATTCGCTCTTAATTACGTTACCAACTAGCAATACTTTTGCTCCGCCAAGTAAGTCTGCAACGTAGAACATACCCATTGCCGGTAATAATACTAATAAACACCCCGCGATAATGCCTGGCATGGTTAATGGTAAAATGACACGGAAGAAACGTTGGAATGCATTTGCGCCTAAATCTCTTGCAGCCTCTAATAAGCGACCGTCTAATTTTTCAATCGCAGAGTAGAGTGGCAAAATCATAAATGGCAATAGTAAATAAACTAAGCCAATGATTACCGCAATTTCTGTATTTAAAATGCGAATTGGTTCACTCAAAATTCCCATGTCCATCAACATAGTGTTAAGTACACCTTTCACACCAAGAAATACTTTCATTCCATAAATACGGATCAACGAGTTTGTCCAGAATGGTAATACCACAAGGAACAATAAGAGCGGTCGATATTTAGGATTAATTTTGCTCATCATGAAAGCAAATGGATAGCCAACTAATAAGCAAATAATGGTAGCTATGCCCGACATATACAATGAATTCCACACAACTTGAGCATAAAGCGGATTAAACAAGTTTGTGTAGTTTTCAATGGTGATTGGGAAAGCGTAAAAGTCGCTACCGTCTCTAGTCAGAAAACTTACGGCGAATACCAATAAGTTTGGAATCAACACAAAGAAGATGAGCCAACTGAAGATAATCGCAACAGTAATTTTCTGGAATTTATTATTGATTATCTTCATCGTTGAGAACAACCTCCCAGCCTTCATGCCATGTGATGCCTACGCGTTGACCTACGCTATGATCCATATGTGGGTCATCTTCGTTAAAGAATTCACTTACGAGGACACGCATGCCATTATGATCAAATTCTACTGTTGATTCTAATGTCATTCCTTTGTAAGTGCGGTCAACAATGTGGCCGATAATCGCTTTAGAATGTTCATTTTCATCTAATTCTTCAATCACGATATCTTCAGGACGAAGGAGTACTTGAAGTTTTTGATCTTTCTCAACAGGCATGTCTGTGTAAATATCACAAACTCGACCTTCAACATTAGCCAGTACAACTTGTTCTGACTTACGTTCAATCACAGTCGCTTCAAATACGTTAATTTCACCAATAAAACGAGCAACGAATAAGTTAGCTGGATCTTCATAGATTTCACGTGGAGAACCATCTTGTGCGATTTTACCTTTACGTAATAACACGATGCGATCAGACATTGTAATTGCTTCTTCTTGATCGTGGGTGACGAAAATAAAGGTAATGCCAAGCTGACGTTGTAACATTTTGAGTTCATTTTGCATTTGTTTACGCAATTTGTAATCTAATGCAGATAAAGACTCATCAAGTAACAACACTTTTGGTTTATTTACTACAGCGCGAGCGATGGCAATACGTTGTTGTTGTCCACCAGAAAGTTGGGTTGGTTTACGATCTACCATTTCTTCTAGCTGTACCATACGCAAGGCTTCTAAAACACGCGGTTTAATTTCGTCGTTTGGTACTTTTTGCATACGCAAACCAAAAGCCACGTTCTCAAAAATTGTCATATGTGGAAATAGCGCATAGCTTTGGAATACCGTATTAATATGACGTTTTTCCGCTGGTACATTGGTGATATCTTCACCATCTAAAATAATGCTACCTGAATCTAATTCTTCTAAGCCTGCAAGTAAGCGTAAAACTGTGGTTTTACCACAGCCTGAAGGGCCGAGAATAGTGACAAATTCACCGTTATTAATTGTAAGATTGAAATCGTTAATAATGGTGTTAGAACCATAGGATTTTTTGATTGAACGAAGCTCAATAATAGGCTTGTTTTGAAGCTGATTTTCCACTAGCTTTGGTTTTCTCCCTAATTTCACCAATGATTTGGTACTGAGTAGAAATAAAACCTGCAAGACTGCAGGGGCGACATATAAAAATAGACGCCTATGATATAGTGAATTGTTAATAATTAAAAGGACTTAATACCTTAGAAAGTAAAAAAACTGCCGTTCATAAAAATAACAAGAAATTTAACCGCACTTTAGATGAATTTTACTTCGTTAATTTTATAAATATTGTTATATATCAAGATGTTTTCTATTTTTCTCGTTAAACTAAAAAAGATATTTTTAAAAGGAGCGAGAATATGATTTCTCAAATAGATAAAATAGAACTTTTAGAACGATTTTTACATTATGTGTCTTTTGACACTCAATCAAAACCTAATGCTAAGCATTCCCCTAGCTCTGTCGGGCAAATGAAGTTAGCCATGCAGTTGCAAAAAGAATTAGTCCAACTTGGTTTGGAGAATGTTGAAGTCAGTAAATACGCGGTTGTGACAGCATTTTTACCCGCTAATGATCCTAGCTTAACGAAAACCATTGGTTTAATTGCGCATCTTGATACATCGCCACAATGTAGTGGTAAAAATGTGCGCCCAGAAGTGATAGAGCAATATCGAGGAGGAGATATTGCATTAGGTATTGGCGAGGAGTTTATTAGTCCTGTTTATTATTCTTTTATGCAAAAATTGGTGGGGCATACTCTGATTGTTGCCGATGGAACGACTTTGCTTGGGGCGGATAATAAGGCAGGAATTGCAGAAATTATGACCGCACTTTCCATTCTTCAGAAAGAGAATATTCCTCATTGCAATATTCGTGTTGCTTTTACGCCTGATGAAGAAATTGGCTTGGGAATCCATTATTTCCCAATGGAAAAGTTTTCCTGTGATTGGGCATATACCATTGATGGTGGCGAAGTAGGGGAATTAGAATACGAAAACTTTAATGCGGCAACGGCAAAAGTGCGGTTTTTCGGGCGGAGTATTCATCCTGGTTATGCAAAGGGAAAAATGGTGAATGCACTGACTTTAGCTTGTGAATTTCAGCAAGTTTTTCCTGTTGATGAAGTACCAGAAAAAACGGATGGGAAAGCGGGCTTTTATCATTTAGAAGATTTTTCTGGCGATATTGAGCAAGTAGAGCTCACTTATTTGATTCGTGATTTTGATGAGCAGAATTTCGCACAAAGAAAAGCTTTTATTCAAAGTCAGGTGGAAAAATTTAATGCTAAAAAAGGTTTGAAAAAGCCTATGGAGTTAGAAATTCAAGATAGCTACCAAAATATGTATGATGTGGTAAGAAAGGTTCCTCAATCAATTGAACTTGCTGATCGAGCAATGAAAGCGGTAGGGGTTAAACCAAATCATAAGCCTATTCGAGGCGGTACAGATGGGGCATTTTTAGCCTCTAAAGGTTTAGCATGCCCAAATATTTTTACAGGTGGCTATAATTTCCATAGTAAACACGAGTTGGTTTCTTTACAGGGCATGGAAAAGACGGTTCAAGTAATTATCGAAATGCTGAAATGTAAAGATCTGTAAAGAGGCGTAAAGATTTGTAAAGAAATGTAAAGATTTCTCTTGCTATTCTTTAGATTAATCAATATAATGACCTTGTTTTATCGAGATTCCTTTGATAAAGCTAAACTTTAGAGATTTTATTCATAAATTCCTTTTTGATGCCCCTAATTATTTAGGGGCTTTTTTTTACCTATTGTAAATGCGTTGTGTCATTTAGTTTTTTAAGGCTAAAGCCTTTTTCACTGTCATAATGCATGATGCTAATAGCAGTATTTAATAAAGATACTGATTTATCTTTATCTCGGTGATTTTGCCAAGTTGCGCCATTGAGTAAAGCAATCAATAGACGCAAGGTATGGCCATGCGATACCACTAAAATATTCCCTTCTTGATGAATCTTAATAATATCTTGTAAAGCTACGATAGCGCGTTTGGCTAGTTGTTCATAGGTTTCTCCACCATTCGATTCAGCTTTATAGTTTGCAGGATCATTAATCATTTGTTGGAATTCGGGCAAAGGTCGGATCAGTTCCACATTTGTTCCTTCCCAACTACCAAAATAATGTTCATTTAATCCACGATGTTGGAATAAGGGAATGTTTCGATCGCCAATAATATAATTGGCCGTGTCAATGGTACGTTGTAAACAGCTCGAATAGGCCGCAATAAAATCGACATTTTGTAAAGCTTGCCCAGTTTTGACCGCACTTTGAATGCCTTCTTCTGTTAATGGAGAATCTCCACTGCCTTGCATTAATCCTTGTTCGTTCCAAACAGTGCGGCCATGACGAATAAAATAAAAAGTAAGTTGTTTTTTCATTTTTAGGAATATTTATTGGTAAGGTTTATACCTTAATGAGGAATGTAATATTAAAAAGGGCGTTTAAAAACGCCCTATGTTTAGTTTTATTAACGAGAGTAATATCCCGCCATTGAGCTATATACCGCATTTTCACTTTGCAACACTTGATATTTTGCATTCAAAATTGCAAGTTGTGATGATTTTTCAGTATTGGCTGCAACTAACCATTCGCGCAATTCGGATACGCCCGCATTATAGCGATTTCGATAATATTGCGTGATACGCTGATTGTAACTGTGGGTTTGCTGTAAATTACTTAATGTGCTTTGCGCTTGGGTAAAGGCAAAGTAGTTGGTATCCACATTATTGAGAGCCGTGGTAATACGTTGTTCATAATTTAAACGCGCGGTTTCATAGTCAGCTTCAGAAATTTTAACGTTCCATTTTACGGTGTTCCAATTTAAGAATGGCAAGCTAATTCCGACTGTGCCAGCAGCCACAGGATTGTGTAACGCAGTACCAACAGTACTTGCTGTTGAAGATAGACTTCCACCTAAATTAACTTCTGGGAACCAACTTTTTTGAGTTGCTTTCGCATTTTTGAATGCACTACTTAAACGGAATTGTGCTGCTTTTACATCAGGACGATTTGCAATCACAGATACAGGAACATTCAAATTCATCCCTGCTGTTTTCACATTCATAATATGAGGGAATGTGATATTTAACGCATCGTTTGGTTTTAAATTCAGCAGATTGCGTAAGGTTTGTTCTGCCGTTTTGCGTTGTGTTTCAAAATTTAATTTGTTATTACGCGCTGTTAATACTGCTTGTTGCGCTTGATCTACGCTAACTGCATCAGCCACACCTTGCGCTAAACGCGTTTGCATAATATTACCAATGTCAGTGTAATATTTGATCGTTTCGTTGGTTGTGCTAATTGCATCATTTAAATAAGCAATTTGATAATAAGTCGTGACTACAGAATTGATTAATGATAAACGAGCCGATTCCATGTCTTCTGCGGTTGCTTTGTGCGACCATTCCGCTGCATCAGCAGCATTGGCTAAACGTTGCCAAAGATCCAATGTATAGCTCACATTTAAAGAACCTTTGTGTGAAATGGTAGAGTTTGCACTGGTATCAACTCGACGTTGTGCCGCAGATGAAGTTGAACCATTAAATGCAGGCACTAAATTTGCACCCACTAAATTTGCGCTATAAAGCGCACGATTTACCGCTACAGCTGCTTTAGCTAAATCTTTGTTGTTTATTAACGCTTGTTCTACTACGCGATTTAATTGCGCATCGTTATATAATGACCACCAATTTTCTTTTACATTATATTGCTTGGTAATTTCTTCATATTGCTTGTAATCTTCAAGGCTAGCTTGATAAGAATCGCCAATATTGGCACATCCCACCAATGCACCAGACATCAACAAAGCAAGTGTGATATTTTTCATTTTAAACATTGAGTTTTCCTTCTTACGAAAATGAGTGGAAAGTGCGGATGATTTTAACCGCACTTTTGTGTTTTACAAAATTATTCCCTTGCGAACCCAATTATAAAACAAACCACTGAACGATTGTTCATGAAAGGCGGCATTGTAATGATTTATTCTATTTTTTGCACGAAAAATCTTGCTGTTAAACACAAAATGCTGAAAAAGTCATAAGCTATTAAGTATAAAGTGCGGTTAGTTTGGCGATCAAATTCACAAAGCCTTGCTTTTCGTATAGAATGGCAAAATTATTTTTTCTATTTATGAGAAAGTTATGAGCAATACAGAAATTCTAGAAAGTGCAGAAAATACTCGCACTCACAATTTTATTACCCAAATTATTGATGAAGATTTAGCTTCGGGTAAACACAAAAGTGTGCATACCCGTTTTCCGCCTGAACCGAACGGTTATTTGCATATTGGTCATGCAAAATCGATTTGCTTAAACTTCGGCTTAGCAAAAGAATATAACGGTTTATGTAACCTACGTTTTGATGATACCAACCCAGTGAAAGAAGATGTGGAATATGTGGATTCCATCAAAGCTGACGTGGAGTGGTTAGGTTTTAAATGGGAAGGCGAACCCCGTTATGCATCTGATTACTTCGATGAGCTTTATGGTTATGCGATTGAATTAATTAAAAAAGGCTTGGCGTATGTGGATGAGCTTTCTCCAGAAGAAATGCGTGAATATCGCGGTACATTAACTGAGCCAGGTAAAAACAGCCCATATCGTGACCGCACTATTGAAGAAAACTTAGCTTTATTTGAAAAAATGAAAAATGGCGAATTTGCCGAGGGTAAAGCAAGTTTACGCGCAAAAATTGATATGGCTTCGCCATTTATGGTAATGCGTGATCCTGTAATTTATCGCATTAAATTTGCCAGTCATCATCAAACAGGCGAAAAATGGTGCATTTACCCAATGTACGATTTTACTCATTGTATCTCTGATGCGATTGAGCGTATTACACATTCTCTATGCACATTAGAGTTCCAAGACAATCGTCGTTTATATGACTGGGTGTTAGACAATATTAGTATTGAACGTCCATTACCGCATCAATATGAATTTTCACGTTTAAATTTAGAAGGCACGTTAACGTCTAAACGTAAATTATTGAAATTAGTGAATGACGGTATTGTGGATGGTTGGAACGATCCGCGTATGCCGACGATTTCAGGTTTACGTCGTCGCGGTTATACACCTGCTTCGTTACGTGAATTTTGTCGCCGTATTGGTGTGACTAAACAAGATAACGTGGTGGAATATTCTGCACTTGAGGCTTGTATTCGTGAGGATTTAAACGAAAATGCACCACGCGCAATGGCAGTGATTGATCCTGTTCGTGTCGTGATTGAAAACTTTGAAGGCGAAGAAACCTTAACGGCACCAAATCACCCGAATCGTCCTGAATTAGGTGAGCGTCAATTACCGTTTACGAAAGAGCTTTATATTGATCGTGCAGACTTCCGTGAAGAAGCAAACAAACAATATAAACGCTTAGTGTTAGGCAAAGAAGTGCGTTTACGTAATGCTTATGTGATTAAAGCTGAACGTGTCGAAAAAGATGCAAATGGTGAAATCACCACGATCTTCTGTACCTATGATCCTGAAACTTTAGGTAAAAATCCAGCGGATGGTCGTAAAGTGAAAGGGGTAATCCACTGGGTTTCTGCTACACATAATCATCCAGCTGAATTCCGTTTGTATGATCGCTTATTTACTGTGCCAAATCCAGGTGCTGAAGATAATATTGAAAGCGTGTTAAATCCACATTCTCTCGTGGTAAAACATGGTTTTGTAGAACAAAGCTTGGCTAAAGCAGAAGCAGAGAAAGGCTATCAATTTGAACGTGAAGGTTATTTCTGTGCGGATAGTAAAGATAGCCGTCCTGAACATTTGGTATTTAACTTAACAGTAAGCTTAAAAGAAGGCTTCTAATTTTAATCAACCAAGTGCGGTCAAAATAAATGCGATTTTGACCGCACTTTTTTATTTGTATCAACTATGCAACTTGAACCTAATTTTTGGCAAACAAAATCACTGCTTGAAATGACCGAATCTGAATGGGAAGCCTTATGTGATGGCTGCGGCAAATGCTGTTATCGCAAATATATTCAAGGGCGAGGCAAACGTCAAAAACTTTATTATACCCGAATTGCTTGTAACCTTTTAGACGTGGAAACCGGAAAGTGCGGTAATTATTCAGAGCGTTTTAAAATTGAAACTGACTGCACCAAACTCACCAAAAAGAATTTACCTGATTTTCATTGGTTGCCTGATACTTGCGCTTACCGTTTGCTTTATGAAGGAAAAACACTCCCTGAATGGCATCCACTCATTTCTGGCCATGCTGACTCATTGAAAAATGCTGATGTTTTAATCAAAAATGGTGTGCATGAACGCGATGTGATTGATTGGTTTGAGTTTGTGATTTAAGTTTTTATAAAAAACTAGCGTTATTTGTGTAATTATTTATAATTTCATACTGGTAGTAACGGCTTATGAAATCCTATAGAGTCTTATCTGCTTTAAAGTATCGTATATTTAATTGATTATAGAAGGAATTATGACAATGCTACAACCTAGTGTTAACCGATTAGAAAAAGAAATTTCGAATAAAAATTATGAAGGTGCTTGCCAAGAACTTTTTAGTATTTTACGAAAAATTGATGACAATTTTGGTGGGATTGAGGGAATTGAATTCGATGCACCAGAACAACTTTCTAATTTACCAGAAAAAAATATCCAATATTTTTGTACCCGAGTTGCTAATGCGATAACAGATTTATTTATGGATCCTAATTTAGAGCTTTCAGAAAACGGTGCATTAGGCTTTCTTGCTTTCCAACGTTGGCTAACACTTATTTTTGCGAGTTCTCCTTATGTGAATGCGGATCATATTTTAAGAACTTATAATACAAACCCTGATCCTAAAGGTGATATGCATCTAAATACTGATTTTTCTTCTTTTGCGAAATTCTGTATTTTATATTTATCTGAATCAAATATTAATATTAATTTGGATGCGCTTTGGGAAATAAATAAAGAGCTTTGTGCATCTCTTTGCTTTGCTTTGCAATCACCACGTTTTATTGGCACTGGTACCTCGTTTAATAAAAGAGCGATTCTTTTACAATGGTTTCCTAAAAAGTTGGCTGAATTTGAAAATTTAGATAAATTGCCTTCTAGTATTTCTCATGATGTGTATATGCATTGCAGTTACGATTTTGCTCAAAATAAACATGATGTAAAACGTGCCCTAAATCAGGTTATACGTAAACATTTGTTAGCTCAGGGGTGGAAAGATCGTGAAATAACTTCATTAGGTAAACGTCGTCGTAAACCTGTTATGGTGGTGCTTTTGGAGCATTTTCATTCCGCACATTCTATTTATCGAACTCATTCTACATCAATGATTGCTGCACGTAAGAAATTCCATTTGGTTGGTATTGGTGGAGAGGCAGTGGATCAGCTTGGACGCGAGGTATTTGATGAGTTTTTCCAACTTGAAGGCGATACAATGTTCCAACGTCTTGAATTTATTCGTGGAAAATGTGAAGAATATGGCGCAGCTGTTTTTTATATGTCAAGTATCGGTATGGATTTAACAACAATTTTTGCAAGTAATACACGCTTAGCTCCAATTCAAGCAATAGCATTGGGGCATCCAGCAACAACTCATTCTGATTTCATTGAATATGTGATTGTTGAAGATGATTATGTAGGCTCAGAAGACTGTTTTAGTGAAACATTACTCCGTTTACCAAAAGATGCACTACCTTATGTGCCGTCAGCATTGGCACCTGAAAAAGTTGATTACTTGTTCAGAGAAGAACCCGAAGTGGTAAATATCGGTATTGCTGCAACAACAATGAAATTGAATCCAACATTCCTTGAAACATTGAGAATAATTCGTGATAAGGCTAAAGTGAAAGTTCATTTCCATTTCGCACTAGGGCAGTCTTTCGGTATTACACACCCTTATGTTAAGTGGTTTATTGAGCAGTATTTAGGCGATAGTGCAACGGCTCATGCTCACGCGCCTTATCATCAGTATCTCAGTATTTTACACCAATGTGATATGATGCTGAATCCATTTCCATTTGGTAATACAAATGGAATTATTGATATGGTAACACTTGGTCTAGTTGGTGTTTGTAAGACTGGGGATGAAGTACATGAACATATTGATGAAGGGTTATTCAAACGTTTAGGCTTACCAGAATGGCTTATTGCACAAAGTGTGGAAGAATATATTGATTGTGCAGTAAGACTTGCAGAAAATCATAAAGAGCGTCTAGAGCTTCGTTGTCACATTATAAAAAGCAATGGTTTAAAAACACTTTTTAAAGGTGATCCTAGCCCTATGGGTAAAGTGTTATTAGAAAAAGTAAAGGCGTTAAAATTTTAATAAGATTTTATTCACGAAAAATTTAGTTTTATATTTAGCCTCTAAAAGTTAGATTTTACTTAACTGATTAGAGGCTTTATTTTGACGAAGATCACACTTTTAAATAAAGCCGGTTGTCATCACTTTCAGCTTAGTTATAATCCCTAACAAGAGTTATACAGTTGTCATGTGGTGTCTATGCAAATCTCGGATTTTCTCAAACAAAAAGCGGAAAAATGCGGTATCGCGCTTTCTCACTATGATATTGATGGACATCTTATTTTCGCAGATGAAAAGACGGTTTCAACTTTTGTTGATCTTTTGCAGCCTCCGCCAAAAGCGAAAGGACAGTTTGACGATGTACTGGCTGCATTTGAAAACGAACCGATTGATTATCGACTCAATCGTCTAGATTTGCCACCATCTGCGGAATATCGTTATCAGCTGATTGATGAATCTAATGTCATTCTGTTAGAAAAAACACTTTCAAATTTATCCGCACTTTCCTTGCCGCCACTTCCTTTTGGCTATTATCAATTATCTATTTTTTCCGATACTGAACAGTACTGCGTTCGTTTACTTATTTCTCCTAAAACAGCTTTTCAACCACCCGTATTAAAAAATAAAAAAGTATGGGGCGTGAATGTGCAACTTTATAGTTTACGCTCAGAACAAAATTGGGGCATTGGCGATTTTGGTGATTTAGCTTATTTGATCGAACAAAGTGCAAAACAAGGTGCAGATTATGTAGGAATTAATCCATTACATTTGCCGTATCCTGCTGTGCCAAACTGGGCCAGTCCATATAGTTCATCTTCTCGTCGTTGGTTGAATTTTTTATATTTGGCCATTCCAGAGTTACCAGAATTTAAGCGTTGCCGTTCAGTGCAAAATTGGTTTAAGCGTGAGGATATTCAAGCAAAAATTGGCGCTTTGCGTGAAAGTGATTGCGTCGATTATTCTTCAATATTGGCTTTAAAATTAACCGCACTTGAGTCCCTGTTTGATTTCTTTCAACGTAGTCAATCCGCTGAAATTGTGACACGTCGAAAAATCTTTGCTGATTATTTAAAAAATAAAGGTGAACCTTTGTTGTTACAGGGCTTATTTAATGTATTAGATTTACAAGAACATGCTGACCATCAAGCAGAAGAAAATAGCATCGGTTGGCTTGGCTGGCGTAAGGAATGGCAACATTTAAGTGCAGCAAAAAGAAAAGCCCTATTAAAAACACACCATGAGCAAATCCAATTTTTTGCTTGGTTGCAATGGCTCACGGAAGAACAGCTTTCCGCATTACAAAATCTTTGTAAACAATCTGGTATGAAGTTGGGTATTTATGGCGATTTAGCGGTGAATAGTTCTCGTGGCAGTGCTGATGTATGGAGTGATCCAGATTTATATTGTGTAAATGCCTCTATTGGCGCGCCACCCGATCCGTTAGGCCCAGTAGGGCAAAATTGGAATTTGCCACCTTATAATCCAACCGTGCTAAAAGTACGTGGCTTTGCACCATTTATCGATATGCTACGTGCCAATATGCAATATTTCGGTGTGCTACGCATCGATCATGTTATGGGCTTATTCCGTTTGTGGTGGATTCCAGAAGGAAAAACCGCGGCTGATGGCGCTTATGTTCATTATCCTTTTGATGAATTAATGGCGATTCTTGCCATTGAAAGTGTACGCAATGAATGTTTGATTATCGGTGAAGATCTCGGCACCGTGCCTGATGAAGTGCGGTGGAAATTAAACGAGTTTCAAATTTTCTCTTATTTTGTATTGTATTTCGCCCAACGAAATGGCGAATTTCCTCGTATATCTGATTATCCTCGAAATGCTTATGCCTCTATTGGCACGCATGATGTTCCCTCATTACAAAGTTTTTGGCATTGCCGTGATTTAGAATTATTTAATCAACTCGGTATTTTAAATGGAGAAGTGCTCAAGCAAAAATACGATCAACGCGTCATGGATAAACAAGCCTTATTAAATAGTTTACATCGTGATAATTATTTACCGCCGCATTATGAAGGCGATGCGCTTTCTATGGCGATGCACGATCATTTAAACCGAATGATCCATCATTATTTAGCGGAAAGTAACAGCCGATTGATTGGTGTGCAATTAGAAAATTTACTTAGCCAAGAAATCAGTTTTAATTTGCCAGGCACCTCAAATGAATACCCAAACTGGTGCAAGAAACTTGCTCAACCGTTAGCGTTTATTTTTAGCAATGAAGCTTTAAAAACGTTCTTTGTGCAAATTAACCAAGGGCGAAATGTATAAGGAGTAAATATGACAACCGCAGTAACACAAGCAATTATTGATGGTTTTTTTGATGCGAGCAATGGCGATCCTTTTGCTACGCTTGGTATGCACGAAACTGAGCGAGGAATTGAAATTCGTACGTTATTGCCAGATGCCAATCGAGTGGTGGTGATTGAGCGTGAAAGTGGTAAAGAAATAACGGAACTGGATTGTGTCGATGAGCGTGGCTTTTTTGTTAGTGTTATTCCAAATTGTCGTCATTTTTTTGCTTATCAATTACAGGTTTTTTGGGGCAATGAATCGCAAATAGTCGAAGATCCTTATCGTTTTCATCCTATGATTGATGATTTAGAACAATGGCTACTTTCTGAAGGTTCTATGCTTCGCCCCTATGAAGTGCTTGGGGCGCATTTTATGGAATGTGATGGTGTGAGTGGGGTGAATTTCCGCTTGTGGGCACCTAATGCAAGACGAGTTTCTATTGTGGGTGATTTCAACTATTGGGATGGTCGCCGTCATCCTATGCGTTTTCATCTAAAAAGTGGTGTGTGGGAGCTCTTTTTACCAAAAGCCAGTTTAGGACAACTCTATAAGTTTGAATTAATTGATTGCCATGGCAATCTTCGTTTGAAAGCCGATCCCTTTGCCTTTAGTTCGCAACTTCGCCCTGATACAGCATCGCAAGTGAGTGCATTACCAAATGTGGTGGAAATGACGGAACAACGTCGTCAAGCAAATCAAGCGAATCAACCGATTTCCATTTATGAAGTGCATTTAGGATCTTGGCGTCGTAATTTAGAAAACAATTTTTGGCTAGATTACGATCAAATTGCTGATGAATTAATTCCTTATGTAAAAGATATGGGCTTCACCCATATAGAATTTTTACCGCTTTCTGAATTTCCATTTGATGGTTCTTGGGGCTATCAACCACTCGGACTTTATTCGCCCACCAGTCGCTTTGGTTCACCCGAGGCATTCCGTCGTTTAGTAAAACGTGCACATGATGCGGGAATTAATGTGATTTTAGATTGGGTGCCAGGTCACTTCCCAAGTGATACGCATGGTTTAGTCGCGTTTGATGGCACGGCTTTGTATGAGCATGAAGACCCTCGCGAAGGCTATCATCAAGACTGGAATACCTTGATTTATAACTATGGGCGTAATGAGGTCAAAAATTTCTTATCCAGTAATGCACTGTATTGGCTTGAACGTTTTGGTGTAGATGGTATTCGCGTGGATGCTGTGGCTTCGATGATTTACCGCGATTATAGTCGTGCGGAAGGTGAGTGGATTCCAAATCAATATGGTGGACGCGAAAACTTAGAAGCCATTGAATTTTTAAAACATACCAACTGGAAAATTCACAGCGAAATGGCGGGAGCGATTTCTATTGCGGAGGAATCAACCTCTTTTTCTGGTGTGACTCACCCGAGTGAAAATGGTGGATTGGGCTTTAATTTTAAATGGAATATGGGCTGGATGAACGATACGCTCGCCTATATGCAGCTTGACCCAATTTACCGCCAATATCATCACAATAAAATGACCTTTGGGATGATGTATCAATACAGTGAAAATTTTGTGCTACCGCTTTCCCATGATGAAGTGGTGCATGGCAAATATTCGCTCCTCGATAAAATGCCGGGAGACGCATGGCAAAAATTTGCGAACTTACGCGCTTACTACGGTTATATGTGGGGGCACCCGGGTAAAAAATTGCTCTTTATGGGCAATGAATTTGCTCAAGGTCGTGAGTGGAATTACGAAGAAAGTTTGGACTGGTTCTTGCTGGATGAAAATATCGGTGGTGGCTGGCATAAAGGCGTATTGAAATTAGTAAAAGACTTGAATCATATTTACCGAGAAAACTCACCGCTCTTTGAATTGGATTATTCACCTGAAGGCTTTGATTGGCTTGTCGTTGATGATGCGGCAAATTCTGTATTTGCTTTTGAGCGTCGTAGCTCAAATGGTGAGCGCATTATTGTCATTAGCAACTTCACACCTGTGCCTCGCCATAATTACCGTATTGGGGTAAATGTTGCAGGCACTTATGAAGAAATTCTGAATACTGATTCTATGTATTATCAAGGCTCCAACGTGGGCAATTTTGGCTATGTAACAAGTGAAGAAATTGAAAGCCATGGACGAGATAATTCGATTTCGATTTCTATTCCACCATTGGCGACAGTTTATTTGAAATACAATTTGTAAGATATGTTTACGATTTATAACAACGGCAAACCAGCGCCAATGGGTTATTCAATATTTACCGAGAATGGCGTGAAGGTAACTAATTTTGCACTGTTCTCTGCTGCGGCGAGTGGTGTTGAACTTTGCCTGTTTGATGGCGATAAGGAAACGCGCTTTCCTATGGTTTGCACAAATAATGTATGGCATTTAGCTGTAGCTGGCGTTGAGGTTGGGACAGAATATGGATTCCGCATTCACGGTGAACATGCCAATCCAAATAAATTAATGCTCGATCCTTATGCGAAAGCGGTGAATGGTAAACCAGATTTAACTACTGAAGAAAGTCGTTCTTTGTTCTTAATGAATGATCATCGCGATAATGCTCATATTGCGCCAAGAGCGGTGATTATTTCAGAAGATTTTGATTGGGAAAATGATACAGCACCCAATACACCTTGGGCGGAAACTATTGTGTATGAATTGCACGTTAAAGGTTTTAGTCAACTTAACGACAAGATTCCTGCTCAATTACGGGGCACCTATGCGGGCTTAAGTTATCCTATCAATTTAGCTTATTTAAAAGAATTAGGTGTGACTACTGTGGAATTGCTGCCTGTAAATTTCTATATAAATGAACCACACTTACAGGCACGAGGCTTACAAAATTATTGGGGATACAATCCCTTAGCCATGTTTGCGGTGGAACCTAAATATGCGGCAACAAATAATCCATTAGCTGAATTTAAAGCGATGGTGAAGGCGTTTCATAAAGCGGGTATTGAAGTTATTTTAGATGTGGTATTTAACCATTCCGCAGAATCAGAGCAAACTTACCCAACATTCTGCCAGCGTGGCATTGATGATCAAACTTACTATTGGCGCAACGATCAAGGGCGTTATATCAATTGGACAGGCTGCGGCAATATGCTCAATTTATCCTCTGATGCAGGGCGAAAGTGGGTCGTAGATTGTTTACGTTATTGGGCAGAACACTGTCATGTTGATGGTTTTCGATTTGATTTAGCCTCCGTGCTTGGGCGTAATACACCAGATTTTAATGCACAAGCTCAGCTTTTTACTGACATAAAAAATGAGCCAAGTTTACAAAATATTAAATTGATTGCAGAGCCTTGGGATATCGGACATTACGGTTATCAACTCGGGAATTTCCCAAATTACTTTGCGGAATGGAATGATCGTTTTCGTGATGATCTTTGCCGTTTTTGGTTATGGAAAAGTGGTGAAATCGGCGCATTTGCAGAACGCTTTGCAGGTTCTAGCGATTTATTTAAGAAAAATGATCGCTTGCCACACACAACGCTTAATTTTATTACCGCCCATGATGGTTTCGTTATGCAAGATTTGGTGAGTTATAACCAAAAACATAACGAAGCAAATGGTGAAGAAAATCGTGATGGTCGAAATGAAAATTACAGTTATAACCATGGGGTAGAAGGTTCTACTGAATCCCTTTCTGAACCGCAAAAAAGTGCGGTGGAAAATAACCGCACTTTTGCACAAAGCGGATTATTAATGAGTTTATTGTTGGCGAATGGCACACCTATGCTTTTGGCGGGCGATGAGTTCGGCAACACTCAATATGGTAACAATAATGCCTATTGCCAAGATAACGAAATTACTTGGCTGAAATGGGCAAATTTTAACAAGGAATTATTTGAACTTACCAAGCAAACGATTGCGGCGCGTAAGCAAATTGGTAGTTTAAATCGGAATCAATGGTGGTCAGGTGACAATGTGCAATGGCTTAACATTCACGGTAACCAGATGACAGTTGACGATTGGCAAAATCAACAAACCAAAGCATTACAAGTAGTTTTAGATAAGCATTGTCTTTTATTGATTAATGCCAAAGCCGAAGGACAGGTGTTTCACTTACCCGATGGAAAATGGACATCTCAAATCGGCACACATAATTTAACCCTCGATGCACAACAAGCAGAGCTTAGCTCAATGGGCTTTTGTATGCTGAGTGGCGAATAACTATAAGACTATGGAGATCCTTATGAAAGCTGGCGACCTTAACAAATATGATTTAGTTAAAAATACTTTGGTGCTTATTCTTGCGGGTGGACGTGGTTCACGCTTGCATGAACTTACGGATAAGCGTGCAAAACCAGCCCTTTATTTTGGTGGTAATCGCCGTATTATTGATTTTGCACTTTCTAATTGTATTAACTCTGGTTTAAACCGAATTGGGGTAGTGACTCAATATGCCGCACACTCTTTACTTCGTCATTTGCAAACAGGTTGGTCTTTCTTACCACAAGAAAAAGGGGAGTTTGTTGATATGCTTCCTGCTCGTCAACAAATTGATGATTCAACTTGGTATCGTGGTACGGCGGATGCGGTTTATCAAAATATGGCGATTATTCGTGATCACTATCGCCCTAAATATGTTTTGATCTTGGCGGGTGACCATATTTACAAACAAGACTATAGCGTCATGTTGATGGACCATGTGAACAGCGGTGCAAAATGTACGGTGGGCTGTATTGAAGTACCACGCTCTGAAGCACATGAATTTGGTGTCATGGCAGTAAACGAAAATTTAAAAGTCAAATCCTTTATTGAAAAACCAAAAGATCCGCCAGCAATGGTAGGTAAACCTGATGTTTCACTCGCATCAATGGGGATTTATGTGTTTGATGCGGATTATCTTTACAAAATGTTGGAGAGAGAGGTCAATACACCACAAACTAGCCATGATTTCGGTAAAGATGTATTACCAAAATGTTTAGCGGAAGAAACCCTTTATGCGCATCCTTTCAGCCGTTCTTGCATGGGACGTAATACTGAAGGTGAAATTTATTGGCGTGATGTGGGGACATTAGATAGTTTTTGGCAATCTAATATCGATTTAGTATCAGAAAATCCACAGCTTGATATTTATGACCAAAGTTGGCCAATTCGCGGTAATCCAATTCAAGCTTATCCGTCAAAATTCTTCTACAAAAATTCAAACGTTCATCCAGTTGATAATTCTTTAATTGGCGGTGGTTGTGTGATTACTGATGCCTCTATCAGTAATTCCGTGCTATTCGATCGCGTTAAAATTGATGCTTTCTCAAAAGTAGATCATTGCGTGGTATTGCCACAAGTTAAAATCGGTAAGAATTGTATATTGAAAAACTGTATTCTAGACCGTGAATGTATCATTCCTGATGGCATGGAAATTGGTGTGAATATGGAAGAAGATAAAAAACGATTCCGTATCAGTTCAACTGGTAAAGTAATCCTAGTTACCCCGAAAATGCTGAAAAAATTAGAAGGGGAAGAAGTCGTCTCTGAAGAGCATTTAGATTGATGATGAAAAGTGCGGTGAATTTTGACCGCACTTTATAACCACTCTTTAGCAAAGAGGGAGAGAGGAGATTTGGTAGAAGTGAAATCAACCTCATAAGAATTTCAAATATTGTAATCAAATCTCCCCCATCCTCTCTTTTCTAAAGAGAGGAGTTGATCGAGCATTATTTATGTTTTATAGGGAAAATAAAAATTAAATGAAAGTTTTACACGTTTGCTCAGAATTTTATCCGCTCCTCAAAACAGGCGGTTTAGCCGATGTTTTAGGGGCTTTACCACAAGCCCAAAATCAAATAGGGCTTGATGCACGTATTTTATTGCCTGCTTATCCAGCGATTTCTGCCGGTATTTCTAATACACAAGTTGTGGCTGAATTTGATAATTTTGCGGGACATGTGGTGTTGCGCTACGGCGAGTATAATGGCGTGGGTGTTTATTTAATCGATGCACCACATTTATATGCGCGTGAGGGGAATCCATATCACGATTGTTACTATAATGATTATGGTGATAACTATAAACGTTTTGCCTTACTTGGTTGGGTTGGCGCTGAATTATCCACTGGTTTAGATAGTTGGTGGCGTGCGGATGTCGTTCATGCTCATGATTGGCATGCAGGTTTATGTGCTGCTTATTTATTTAATAAAGGTCGTCCAGCAAAATCCGTATTTACGATCCACAATTTAGCGTATCAGGGGCAATTCCATTATCAGCATTTATTTGAAATTGGCTTACCAGCAGGCATGTTTAATGTTGATGGTTTAGAGTTATTTGGACAGATTTCCTATTTAAAAGCAGGCTTATTTTATTCCGATGTCAGCACTGCAGTGAGCCCAACATATGCTAAAGAGATTACAACACCTGAATTTGCCTATGGATTGGAAGGTTTACTTTCTGGTTTAAAATCTCAAGGGCGTTTAGTGGGGATTCTTAATGGTGTAGATGAAAATATTTGGCATCCAAATGTCGATCAATATATTCAGCATCATTACAAATTGAAACATATGGCAGGTAAAAAACAGAATAAAGCTGAACTGCAAGCTTATTTTAATTTACCGCAAGATGAAAATGCATTGGCATTTGTGATGGTAACCCGCTTAACCGAGCAAAAAGGCGTGGATTTATTGATTGAAAGTGCGGATGAAATTGTAAAACAAGGCGGCCAGTTGATGATTTTAGGTTCTGGCGCACCGCACTTTGAACAAGGTATTCGTGAGCTTGCTGAACGTTATCCACAAAATGTTGCAGTCAAAATTGGTTATGATGAAACACTGTCACATTTATTAGTGGCAGGTGGTGATGTGATTTTAGTGCCAAGTCGTTTTGAGCCTTGTGGCTTAACACAACTTTATGGTTTGCAATATGGCACACTTCCTCTTGTTCGTAAAACGGGTGGTTTAGCCGATACGGTGGTGGATAGCACACCGGAAAATATTAAAGATCGCACGGCAACTGGTTTTGTGTTTGAGCAAGCTACCGCTGAAGATTTACGCAGAAGTATCCAACAAGCGTTTGATATTTGGCAAAAACCGAGAGTCTGGTCAGCATTGCGTGCGAATGCGATGGCACAAGATTTCAGCTGGCGTAAAGCAGCAGAACAATATCGTGCACTTTATGAACGTTTGTAGTTTTATTTATAAACGTTAAGAGCAACAGTCTGTTTGTAGATTGTTGTTGCAAGCTCTGTGATTATGCTTGTTTTTCGACAAAATAAGCATAAAATTCGAACGAATTTATTAGAGGTATAAAGGTTCTCGGATACAAAGAGTGGTCTATTTCGATTGATTTTTTGAAATGTGCGTGAATTTTTAAATCAACATCTCTTTTATTATAGATAATTTTTTAACATTCAAACCGAGGTTTTACTTATGATAATGGATAATTTTGATTCTCCATTCCTATACAATCGCCCACAAATGACTGTTGAGGCAATCAAAAAATCAATTGTTTATAAGCTTATTTTTTTAATTGGTCGCTCTCCGCGTGAAGCGAGCCAACGCGACTGGTTAAATGCGACTTTGCATGCTGTTCGAGATTTAGTGACAGAAGGGTGGATTACCACAGCTCGCCAAACTCGAGCAGAAGATTCTCGCCGTGTTTACTACCTTTCAATGGAATTCTTAATTGGACGTACCCTTTCTAATGCCATGATTGCAGAAGGTATTTATGGATTAGCACAAGAAGCCTTATCTGAATTAAATGTGGATTTAGAAGAAGTTTTAGAAAAAGAAGTTGATCCTGGCTTGGGTAATGGCGGTTTAGGCCGTCTAGCAGCTTGTTTTATGGATTCTATTGCGACCCTTGGTTTACCTGGTATGGGCTACGGTATTCGTTATGAATATGGTATGTTCCGCCAAAAAATCGAAAATGGTCAGCAAGTTGAGTGCCCAGATGCATGGCTGGAAAAAGGTGCACCTTGGGAGTTTATTCGCCCATCTAAACGCTTTACCGTAGAATTTGGTGGAAACATTCATTTCGAAGGCAAAAAATGTATTTGGCAAGATACCGAAAAAGTGACCGCACTTGCTTACGACCAAATGATTCCAGGTTATCAAAATAATTCTGCAGCAACATTACGTTTATGGTCTGCTCATGCGGGAGAAGTCTTTAATCTTGCAGACTTTAACCGCGGTGAACACCTAGCCGCATTAGAAGAACACTCCGCAAATAAAAACTTATCACGCGTACTTTATCCTGATGATTCTACTTGGAATGGTCGTGAATTGCGTTTACGTCAAGAGTATTTCTTAGTCTCTGCATCACTTCAAGATATTTTACGCCGTCACAAACGCACCCACGATAGCCTTGAAAACTTGGCTGATAAAGTGGCAATTCATTTAAATGACACACACCCAGCGTTAGCGATTCCTGAATTAATGCGTATTTTAGTAGACTACGAAGGTTTCGAGTGGAAAAAAGCGTGGGAGATGACGCGCAACATTTTCTCTTACACCTGCCATACTTTAATGTCAGAAGCATTAGAAACTTGGCCAGTGGAAATGATGGCGAAAATCTTACCGCGTCATTTACAGATGATTTTTGAAATCAATGATCATTTCTTAGAGTATGTTCGTTCTTACGTCACAACGGATAACGATTTTATTCGTCGAGTTTCATTGATTGAAGAAGGTTATCAACGTAAAGTGCGTATGGGATGGCTATCTGTTGTGGGTTCACACAAAATTAACGGTGTGGCAGAAATTCATTCTGATTTAATGGTGATTTCAACCTTTGCAGACTTTGCTCGTATTTTCCCAGAACGCTTTACCAATGTGACAAACGGTATTACCCCTCGTCGCTGGTTAGCTGTTGCGAATCCACAATTGGCAGACTTATTCGATAAATACATTGGTTCAGAATGGCGTTGTGATTTAAGTCAAATCGAAAAACTTAAACCATTTACGCAAGAAAAAGCATTTAAAGAAGCGATTGCAGATATTAAATTTGCGAACAAAGTGAAATTGGCGGAATACGTGAAATCTGAATTAGGTGTTGAACTTGATCCACATGCGTTATTTGATGTTCAAGTCAAACGTATTCACGAATATAAACGTCAAATGTTGAATGTATTGCATATTATTGCTCGCTATAATGAAATGCTTGCTCATCCTGAACAAGATTGGCAACCGCGCGTATTTATTTTAGCGGGTAAAGCAGCTTCGGCTTATTATGCAGCGAAACAAACAATCCATTTAATTAATGATGTGGCGAATGTAATCAACAACGATGATCGTTTGAAAGGCCGTTTAAAAGTTGTATTTATTCCAAATTACAGCGTAAGCCTTGCCCAGTTAATTATTCCAGCAGCGGATATTTCAGAGCAAATTTCACTTGCAGGCACAGAGGCTTCTGGCACCAGTAATATGAAATTTGCCTTAAATGGTGCATTGACACTGGGTACTCTTGACGGTGCGAACGTGGAGATCTTGGAAAACGTGGGTGAAGATAACATCTTTATTTTCGGTAACACGGTGGAACAAGTGGAACAACTTCGTCGAGAAGGGTATCGATCATTTGAATACTATCAAAATGATACTCAATTACGCACAGTCGTGGATCAAATTATTGAGGGTAAATTTTCACCAGAAGAGCCTCAACGTTATCATCAACTATTACAAGGCTTGCAATATCACGATTATTATCAAGCTTTCGCTGATTTCCGTAGTTATGTAGAAACTCAAAAAGCCGTAGATGAAAAATACAAACAACGCGACAAATGGATTGAAAGCACCATTCAAAATATCGTGAATATGGGCTTCTTCTCATCTGACCGCACTATTAAAGAGTATGCGGAGAGAATTTGGAAAGTTGAGCCTGTTCAATTAGGTGATTGATTTTCTATTCATAGCCAATAAATAAATTATCTGCATCAAGCCCGAGTTTGATGCAGATTTTTTTATATTTAAACTAATGAAAAATAACAGAAATTACCGATGTAAACTTTATGGTCTTTTTAAATAGATTTTGATATCTTATCAACCATAATTTATTAATCACTTTATCTTTAGGGTAACAATGAAAAAATCCTCACACTTTTTTCTTTCTAGTTTATTATTTATTTCACCTTTTGGTTTTTCAGCGCCAAGCTCACCAAATACCAATTTAGAAAAACAAATCGATGCTAAACAACAGAGGCAACAAGCGGAACAAGATGCAGCGATTTTAGCGCAGCAAACGCAATCCGCGAATGTGCGCTTGGAGGGTGAAAAAGAAGCCTCTCGGGGCTTTCCGCAGAATGAAGCGCAATGTTTTCCTATCAATCAATTGGTGCTGACCGATTATCAAGCTGAAGAAAATTCTTCAACCTCTTCCCTTAAATTAATCCAACCAAGCCAATTCTCTTGGGCATTAAAGTCTGTTTATGCTGAGCGTGATTTTGCGCTGCCTGCTTGTATTGGCTCGGAGGGGATTAATGTATTACTTCGTCGTATTCAAAATCGTTTAATTGATTTGGGTTATGTCACTACACGCGTGGTGGTGGAGCCGCAGGATTTGCGTTCAGGCATGCTTGTACTCACCGTGATTCCAGGTAAAGTAGGCCGTATTCAATTACAAGACCAAAGTGCGATTCCGTTTGCGACCCGTGGTACCTTATGGTTTGCCATGCCAATGGCGCAGGGGGATATATTAAATATTCGCAACATTGAACAAGGTTTAGAAAACTTAAAACGTGTACCGAGTGCTGATGCAAATATGGAGCTTATGCCAACGGATGCAGTAGGTGAAACCGATGTGGTGATTGCTTATAAGCAAAGCTTACCTTTTCATTTAACCTTAGGATTAGATGATTCAGGCAGTAAAGCTACGGGTCGTTTACAAGGTTCAGCCACGTTTTCTTGGGATAACGTGCTAACACTTAATGATATGTTCTATATCAGTGGTACTCGCAGCTTTAAACGTGATAGCGATGATGCAGAAGGGGATTATGGCAGTAAAAATATTAGTCTCTATTATTCTATTCCTTGGAAGAACTATCTCTTAACGCTTTCCGGTTCAAAATATTTTTATCACCAAACGGTAGCGGGCGCGTTTGAGTCTTACACCTATTCAGGCGAAAGCCAACAAATGAAAGCGAATTTAAGTCGCTTATTATCTCGTGGAAGTCTTCACAAAACCTATGTGAATGCCGCGTTATGGACGAAAAAATCCTATAACTATATCAATGACACCGAAATTGAAGTACAGCGTCGTCGTACCGCAGGTTGGGAAGTGGGATTTAATCACACCCAATACATTGGTGAAACCGTATTACAACTGTTTGCGAACTATAAACGTGGTACGGGTGGGAATAAATCCTTACCTGCACCGGAAGAGGCGTTTGGTGAAGGGACTTCTCGCATGCAGATTTTTACTGCAGGCGTTGATTTTACCTATCCTTTCACTATCGGCAATCAACCTTTCCGCTTTAACACCAGCTGGAATGGGCAATGGAACGGTACACCTTTAACACAACAAGATAAATTTAGTATTGGTGGTCGTTATACCGTACGCGGATTTGATGGCGAGTTATCGCTTTCCGGTGAAAAAGGTTGGTTATGGCGAAATGAGCTAGGTTGGAATATCGCCAATAAGGGACATGAGCTTTATTTAGGGATTGACCGAGGTAAAGTGCACTCTAGCCAAGAAGAGCTTCAAATTGGTGATAGCTTAATGGGGGGCGCAATTGGACTTCGTGGCAAACTATGGGGCATCAACTATGATTATTTTGTGGGTGTTCCAATTAAAAAACCGGAAGGATTTAGAACCAGTCATGTGACAACTGGATTTAATGTGAGCTACCGTTTTTAATGCTCACGCTTTTAGATGAATAAATTGATTAAAACCAAACAGAATTTAAAACTTAAAGGAAATTAAAAAATGAATAAACGTCATTATAAAGTAATTTTTAGCCGTGTATTAAATCAGCTTGTGGTGGTCTCAGAGTTGGCAAAATCTCAAGGTAAAGCGCAAAGTGAAAATGTGAGTCCAGAACAAGAAAAAACAGGATTATTTTCAACCGCACTTTCACTTAATCCTATTCATTTTAGCTTAATGTTAGCATTAGGTTTTGTCTTCTTATCGCCTTCTGTTCATGCAGAAGATATGGCTATTCGTGCAGATAAATCAGCACCAGGTAATCAACAACCCACGGTACTTCAAACAGCGAATGGTTTACCGCAAGTAAATATTCAAACACCAAGTGTGGGTGGGGTATCACGTAACCAGTATTCGCAATTTGATGTAGCAGAGAAAGGCGCTGTGCTAAACAATGCTCGTAAAGCAGTACAAACGCAACTTGCGGGCTGGGTGCAAGGTAACCCGAATCTTGCTCGCGGTGAAGCGAAAGTCATTCTTAACGAGGTCAATTCCGCTAATCCAAGCCGTTTAAAAGGTTATGTAGAAGTGGCGGGTAAAAAAGCGGATGTGGTGATTGCCAACCCAAGTGGTATTCAGTGTGATGGCTGTGGTGTGATTAATGCGGGGCGAACAACCCTGACAACCGGTAAAGCAGAAGTAGAAAATGGTGAGTTAAAAGGCTATCGCGTAAAAGGCGGCAAAGTGACGGTTGGCCAAAAAGGGATGGATAACAGCCAATCTGATTACACTGATATTATCGCTGAGAAAGCCGAAATCAAAGGTGGGGTTTGGTCGAAGAAAGGTATTAAAGTTACCACGGGTAAAAACAACGTTGACCGCACCAATGATTCAGTGGTTTACGTGGGCGATAAAAACACCGACAACACGGACCGCACTTCTAATACCCAAAGTGAAAATCAATCTACTTACAGCGTTGATGTAAGCCAATTGGGCGGGATGTATGCGGAGAAAATCCATTTAGTGGATAACGGTCAAGGCCTTGGTGTACGTAATGCGGGGCATATTGGTGCATCAGCGGGTGAGGTGAAAATTGATAGTCAAGGGCGTATTATTAATGAAGGGGTGATTAGCGGTAAACAAGATGTCCAAATCAAAACCAAGTCTGATGTGATTCAAAAAGGTAAAGTTGAAACAGCACGAGGTGATGTTCTAGTTAATGCTAAAAATCAGATTAATCAGGTAGGAGCGACTATTTCAGGTGGACATATTCGTTATCAAGCGGATTCAGTCGAAGCGGGCAAATCTTCGGTATTGGCTGCCGGTATCGAGGAAAATGGTAAAGTCCGCGAGATAGATAATGTTAGTGAGACTAAAAACCTTGAAATAAAAACGGCAAAAACAACTGTGGCGAAAGGGAAAAATATTGCCTCTGGTAAGGTCGATGTTCAAGCTCAAACAGTCGATGTCAGCGAGAGTCAGACAAGTGGCCAAGATGTTCATATTGTGGCTCATCAAGGTGAAATGAATGCAAATCAAGCGACGCTCATTGCAAAAAATGAAATCAATTTACATACACCTTCTCAACTTTTAACACAGCATGCTAATTTAAAAGCGGATTGGATTAATGCAACCGCGCAAAGAGTAGAAAACCAACAGGGTCGATGGGCAAGCCAAGGTGTGCGTGACTTCTCATTAAACCTAGAACAAGGGTTAAATAATGAAAAAGGCTTAATACTTTCTGGTGGAAATATGAGTCTTACCCAGCAAAATCAATTCTTAAATAATCGAGAAGGACGATTGCTAAGTGGTAAAGACTTAACTTTAACCGCATTATCCGTGGATAACCGAGCTGGAATGATTGTTGCTGACGGTTCTTCAACGTTAAATATTGCAAGGGACATTAATAACCAAAAAGTCGGCAATACAGGTTCACTCATTCAAGCTCAAGGTGATTTAACGGTTAATACCACTAATCTAAATAACCAAAATACTAAAGGGAATGCGCAATCAGTACCAACACAGGGTATTCTTGCCGGTAAGGCTGAGGTGAATGCTCAGCAATTAGACAATAAACAAGGTGGGATTTATTCGGTTTCTTCTCAGGTATTGAATGTTGTTAATCAATTAGACAACACGCAAGGTGAACTATTCTCTACAGGGGATATTCGTATTCAGGGTAAAGGGGCTTCCATAAAAAATAGTCAAGGTTCAATTCAGGCTGCAGAAAAATTGAATATTCAGCTGAATGCACTTTCTGGTGATGGCGATATTGAGGCTAACCATACAAATATCCAACTTGTTCAAGATTTTGATAGTCAACGCGATTTAGTTGGCCGTTCTTCATTAAGTTTAACTACTCAAGGACATTTGATTAATCGAGCAGGGTTACTTTCTGAAGGCCATACCCAAATCAATGCTAAGAACATTGAAAACACAAAGACAGCTGAAATTCAAGGAAAACAAACCGCACTTACAAGTGAGCAGAATATAACCAATCGAGGGTTGGTTAAAGGGACAGTAGAAAATGTTATCAAGACTGGTGATACATTAACTAATGTCGGTACTGGTCGTATTTATGGTGGTCATGTTGCTTTACAGGCTGGTCAAAAAATAGTGAATACAGATGAATTACAATCTGATGGAACGATTAAATCAGCGGTTGTTGCGGCAAAAGAACGTCTAGATGTTGCAGCGCCTTTCGTTGAGAACAGTAAAACGGTCTTTACTCAAAATTGGGCGTTTAATGGTATTGGCGGCACCTTATCCTCTGAAGGGAAAGTGGTATTTGGTCGCACTTTAGATGAAAACAATCAATCAAAAGATTTAGGCGATAAATTATTAAATAGCGGTAGTTTGATTGAGGGACGTGGTGTTGTTCTTGGTATGCATCAAACTTTAAACAAAAATGCACGTATTTATACAAGGTTAGAAGAAGTCAAACGTGAAAAAGTAAATGAACATTATCTGCTTGAAGATGGGAGCGCTGAACGTATTAATTTCGATCAACTTCGTTGGGCATCCTTTAGTCGAGCAGGTAAAGTGGTTTATAAAAATCAAAATAAGGTAACGCGACCTACTAATGGCAAAATTGAAGGTCATATTCTACCAATGCCAAATGAGGAGGTATGTGCTAACGAGCAAACTCGTTCAGGTTGTGTTGTTGTACCTCAAGCGCTTTATTTAAATAATGATCCTATATGGGCGGCATTTAATATTACTCCTCCACCTACCTCTCCAACATTACCTGATCTGAGTGGCTTGGATGAAACGTTAAAGCAAGCGCCAGAGGAGCCTAAACAGCCTAAACGAACATGGCGTAATCGTCATGATTATGATCGCCTCATGAAAGAATATGAATTGAAAATGGGAGAGTACCGGAAAGCTGTTGCTGATTATGAGGCTAAGTTAGTTGAGTTTTCTGCTCAAATGAAACCTTATTTTGAATGGGCGAAGGTAAATGAAAAAGCATTTGAACAGTTAGATGCCGCTATTCTTGAACACAATAAAAAGCTCTTGGGCAAAGAATTTTATCGCTTTTGGGATATTTATGTGCAAGAACGTATAACCAGCGAAACTAAGGTGAAAGAAACGCATCCTGGTAAGATTTTAAGTCAAGGTGATGTTGAATTTAATGGTAATGTGGAAAATAACCGCAGCCAAATAATGGCAGCTGGAAAGATCTATAATCCGAATAATCCTTCTGAAGAAGTCAATAATGTACCCGAAATGGGGATTACTCGAGTTGTTGATAATGGAAATCAAGAGTGGACTTACTCGCGTTGGCGAGGCGGATTTAGACGATATCATCAGCGGGAGTGGGCTGGCCGTCATGACTACCAAAAAATCACTGATACAGAATTGGATTTAAAACAAGTTCGTACGGAAGCCTATACAACAGTGAAGCCTGAAGGTGAAAAAGCCAATCTTTCGATGGAAACGCTCGCACTTGCCAACAATACCCATGTTGCCAATGGTGTGAATCAATCGAATGCAAAAGCTGGGCAGCGTGAAATTCGTACGATTGGTGCGGATGTTTCTTTGCCAACCTCAAGCCTTTATCACACCAATCCCGAGGCCACTAATCGCCCATTAATTGAAACGGATCCACAGTTTACCGATCGTAAACAATGGCTCAGTGGTGACTATATGTTTAAAGCACTTCGCAGTGATCCACAAAATATCTTGAGACGCTTAGGTGATGGCTATTACGAGCAACGTTTAGTGCGAGACCAAGTTAATCAGTTGACGGGACGTATGTTCTTAACGGGTTATCAAGATTTAGAGGCGCAATATAAAGGGTTAATGGATAATGGTATTACCTTTGCGAAACGCTTCAACTTAACCCCAGGTGTGGCTTTAAGCCCAGCTCAGGTTGCACAACTTACGTCAGATATAGTCTGGTTTGAAGAAAAAGAGGTAACGCTACCAAGCGGAAAACAAGTCAAAGTGATGGCGCCTCGTGTCTATGCCATGGCGCAGAAAGGAGACTTAAATGGTGAAGGCACGTTGATTTCAGCGGATGTGATTGATTTGCGGAGTAACCGTTTAACCAATAGTGGCACCATTGCAGGGCGTAAACTTACGTTATTAAATACCGAAAGCTTATTCAACGCAGGCACCATTACGGGTGATAAAGTAGGCATCAACACCACGAATAACTTCGATAATATCGGGGGTAAAGTGGAAGCCGAGCGAGCACTTTTGGTGGATGTGGGCGGTGATTTAAATCACGAAAGTACCACAATGACAACAAAGGTGGACTTATCTCATTTCCAACGGAGTGAAACCACGCTTGGTCGTAAAGCGCTTTTCCATGTAAAAGGAGAAGATGGCCAGTTACAACTCTCATCAAATAATCTGAACGCTAAAGGTGCAGATATTATTAACGATGGCAATGGCAGCACGCTTGTTCAAACAAAAAATAACGTGAATCTCACCGCACTTTCAGTGGGCTTTGATGAGAAAATGGGTGCGGGCAATCATTACCGTCATGAGAAAGTAGAAGAGGCAGTAGTAAGCCGAGTAAAAGGCAAGGGTGATGTAACGCTTACGGCAAAAAATCTCCGAGCCGAAGGAGCACAGCTGGAGAGTGAAGCGA
Source organism: Haemophilus haemolyticus (assembly GCF_001008275.1). GTDB lineage: Bacteria > Pseudomonadota > Gammaproteobacteria > Enterobacterales > Pasteurellaceae > Haemophilus > Haemophilus haemolyticus_P. The sequence goes on along the minus strand of NZ_LCTH01000058.1, from coordinate 1,207 downwards.
AGTTAATGGCCATCGCTGAAAATGACCTTGTATTGAATGGTGCAAAAGAAAGCCGAGATTTTGAAGAGTTTCACAAAACGAAAAGTGGCAGCCTTGCTAGAACGACCAAAACCAGCCTAGACCAACAACACTCCGTTACTCAAGTCGGCACACAGGTGAGCGGTAAAGATGTGGTGCTTTCAGCAGGTCATGATGTGAAGGCGAGAGGCATTCAGGCTATTGCGGAGGATAATCTCCATATTCAGGCTGGGCATGATGTCGATATTGCAGCGGATACCAATCATTTTAAAAATAAGCACGTGGAAACCAAGAAAACCCACGGTGTGTTCACAGACGGCGGTATTGGTTTTACCGTTGGTTCGAAATCAGAAAAACATGATTATGAAACGGAAGGTTGGACACAGTCTGATGCACGTAGCACGTTAGGTTCAATGAATGGCAATATCAGGGTGAGTGCGGGTAATCATACAAATGTTCTTGGTACGGATATGATTACACCAAACACGAATCGAATTGATATTGAAGGCGCAAGTATTAAGGTCGAAGCCGGAAAAGATATTATTGAACGTAAAGAGGGGCATGAGTATAAACAATCTGGCGTGACGATTGCTTTGAGTACCCCAGTGACCGATATGGCGCAAGCGGCTTATAACAGTGTAAAACGCAGCCAACAAGTCACCAATGGAAAACTCAAGGCACTTTATGCAGTGAAAGCCGCGGAAGAAGCGACAATGGCGGCTCAAAATGTGGGTAAGGTGGCAGAAACCTTAGATGCCTTAAGAGCTGGTAATATGCAGAATACCGGGACGACATCCAGCCCAAGTATGAAGGTGAGTATTGGTTATGGCAGCCAAAAACAAACACAAAGTAGCGAAAGCCAGAGTATTAGTCATCAAAAATCAACGGTGAGCACGGGTACGTTTAATGTAAAAGCGCGCGATGAAAAACTCACCTTTGAAGGCGTGGATGCAAATGCGAAATTGATGGCATTATCAGGCAAAAAAGGGATTGAGATAAAAGGTGTAAAAGACGAAGAGCACCAACATACCAAAAATAAATCTGTAGGGGGAAGTGTAGGCGTCTTTGTTGGAACCAATGGCAATAGCTATGGTGTAGGTATTGAGGGTTCGGTCAATGCTGCTAAGGGCAAATCTAACTCGGATAGCGAGCGTTGGCAAAACAGTCACTTGCAAGCGGATAAGCTCAT
>NZ_LCTH01000057.1:0-153135 GCF_001008275.1 Haemophilus haemolyticus | reverse complement strand
AATAACAACCCCTTTCTTTTTAATTCTGCAATGATTTTTTCTTGTTTTCTTAGGCTTTTCATTGCTGCCCTATATCTTGCACGCCTTACTTTTGGCGGTGGTTGATCAAACCAACCCATAAGAAAAGATACAACTACAACAATTAAAAACACAACCCCCCAAAATGTAGGTTGATAAAGAATAGACATTATCAACACTAAAAAGCAGGGCATTAATAACCAAACTAGCATATTTAACCCCTTAATAAATTACAGACGGCTCAACAAATAAATCTAATTTAATGCCTTTAAGATTAAATCTTTCACGATACAGGCGGATAGCTTCTCTTTTAGAATATCCGCTAAATTTTACGCTATGATAGTGATAATCAGTGCCGTTTACTGTTCTATATGCAAAAATTTTGTAAGTTTTCATTTATTACCCCTTTTTATTTAGATAGATATTCATCACGTTCTTTTGTTAATTCCGCTACAAGTGGTGCTAAAAATTCTTTAAAATCCATTCCGAAAAAATGCAGAATGTTAGCTTTTATTTGCGCATTGTTTGCATAATATCCCGCAGGAATAAACGGCTTTAATGCAAGAATGACGCTATAAAATGCAGCGGAGTGCGCTTTTACTCTTTTTGATGACATGAAATTTTTATAATAATTATAATCGTTATTTTCAAAAATTAGCATTAATTCTTCTAATTTTTCTTTATAGCTTTTATTTTCAAAATAACATTCGTGCATTTTATCACTTCTTAATATAGGATTTTAATGTTTGTTCCACTTCATAAATCCAATCCAACTCATGCTGCGTGAAACCCGCTTGAATACGTGCATCGGTATTAATGACACCTTTAAAAATCACAATACGATATTTGTGTAACAGCTCAGTAAAGCATTTCATCGCATCCAAACCACGTTTTTTAGAAAGGGCGTGATACCAATGATTGCCGATATACACATGGCCAATTTCATCGCGCAAAATAATATCCAAAATGTTCACTGCGGCAAAATCTTTACGTTGTGCGATTTTCTCTTGTAGAACGGGGGTTGCATCGAGGCCCCGTGCTTCTAATACACGAGGAACTAACGCCATTCGTTCCCAAATATCGTGAGCGGTGGCTTGCGCCATTTCCCATAATCCAGCATGGGCTTCAAAATCACCATATTGATAACCCAATGTTTTCAAATGTTCATTGACTAAGGAAAAGTGCGTGCTTTCTTCACGAGCGACACACAACCAATCTTTCACAAAAGCCAAACCATTGCCAAGTTCTTCTTGTGCATTCCGCCCGAATCGCCAAGCCGCATCTAAGCCTAAATTAATCGCATTAAACTCAATATGTGCGATAGCGTGCAATGTGGCTGCATAGCCTTCTTCTGTGGCAAAAGAACGTTTGGGCACATCTTTCGGTGCAACTAAGAGCGGTTTTTCAGGAAAAGCGGCAATATTATCTTGCGGTACGACTTCGGGAAAATCTTCTAATTTTATCAGCTGAATTTGTGGCAGAAGATTATCGTAGAGATCATTGACTAAACGACATTTTTCTTGTGGATTTGCTGTTTTCAGTGCGGTTTCAACTTGTTGCCAAAATTGTGTAATAAGTGCAGTCATTTTTTTCTCTCTTATTCGTTAAAACGGATCAAGCCTTCTTGTTGTGTTGTTGCAATTAATTGACCATCTTGCGAGAAAATCTGCCCTCGTGCCAAACCACGACCACCAAACGCATTATTGCTTTCAATTGCGTGCAAATGCCAGTGATTTAAATCAAACGGACGATGGAACCAAATACTGTGATCAATGGTTGCCACTTTCATTCCTTTTTGTAAAAAGCCTTTTTCGTGCGGATGAAGTGCGGTCAAAATACAGTGAAAATCGGAAAAATAAGCCAATAAACATTGCTGAATTTTTATATCAAGCGGCGTTTCACCATTGGTTTTAAACCACGAATATTGCTCCGCAGGCAATTTTGTCCCGTTAAACGGGTTATTCAAATATTTGGTACGTACCTCAAATGGACGCTCTGCTGCAAATTTTTCATTGAGTGGTTCTGGCAAGGTTTGAGCTACTTTTTGTAGCATCACATTTTCATCCGTAAAGTCTTCAGGTGCGCCAGCATTCGGCATGGTATTTTGATGTTCAAAACCTTTTTCAGGCACTTGAAAAGAAGCGGTTACATGACAAATGGTATTTTTATGTTGAATGGCTTTTACGCGTAATGCAGAAAAATTACGCCCTTCGCGCAAGGTTTCCACATCGTAAATAATCGGATATTGACTGTCTCCAGGGGCGAGAAAATAGGCATGACAAGAATGTAAAATTCGACCTTCTGGCGCCACCTGCATTGCCGCTGATAATGCTTGAGCCACAACTTGCCCACCAAATACTTGGCGAAAACCTAAATCTTGGCTTTCACCACGAAAGATTAAATCATCAATTTTTTCAAGTTTAAGAAGATGAATGAGGTTATTGAGAATATCTGACATATTGCTTTCCTTGAAGATAAGAAAGAGTGCGGTTATTTTAGCGGAGATTTTGGGGAATGCCAAAGTTGGAAACAAAAAGCACGCATTAAAAAATGCGTACTTTTGCTAGCGTGTTAATCAAAGGTGTTTAACTCTTCTCTTCACTTCTTCCTGTTTTCCCGCATTAAATGGGCGGGCATCAGGGCTGCCTAGATAGCCACATACGCGGCGAGTGACAGAAACTTTTGTACTATCGTGATTACCACATTTAGGGCAAACAAAACCTTTACTGGTACATTCAAATTCGCCTGTGAAACCACATTCATAACATTCATCTATCGGTGTGTTGGTGCCGTAATAAGGCACGCGATCGTAGCTATAATCCCACACATCTTCCAATGCTTTTAAGTTGTGTTGAATATTTGGATATTCGCCGTAGCAAATAAAACCGCCGCTGGCGAGTGGGGGATATGCCATTTCAAAATCCAGTTTGTCGTAAGGATTTACTTTCTTTTCTACATCTAAGTGGTAACTGTTCGTGTAGTAGCCCTTATCTGTTACGCCTTCAATCACGCCAAATTTTTTGGTGTCTAGACGGCAGAAGCGGTCGCATAAGTTTTCGCTTGGCGTGGAGTAAAGGCTGAAGGCATAGCCAGTTTCTTTTTGCCAGCGTTTAACTGCCTCGCTAAGATGGCGAACAATCGCAATGCCTTTTTCGCGTAATTGTTCATCATCAAAAATATGCCCTTTGTTATATAGCGCATTAATGGTTTCGTGAATACCGATATAACCGAGCGAAATAGAGGCGCGTCCATTTTTGAAAATTTGTGCCACATTTTCATCCGCTTTTAACCGCACTCCGCATGCCCCTTCCATATAAAGAATGGGGGCAACGCGAGCTTTGGTATTTTCAAGGCGGGCAATACGCGTCATTAATGCTTTTTTCGCAATAGCCAAACGTTCATCTAAAGTGCGGTAGAAATCTTCTTCGTTTTTAGACTCCAACGCGATACGCGGTAAATTCAAACTTACCACACCAAGATTATTACGCCCATCGTGAATTTCGTGGCCATCTTCTTCGTATGCACCTAAAAAGCTACGGCATCCCATAGGGGCTTTAAAAGATCCCGTGACTTTGACAACCTGATCGTAATTGAGAATATCTGGATACATACGTTTTGATGCACATTCCAATGCGAGTTGTTTGATATCGTAATTCGGATCGCCTTGAGTTTGGTTCAAGCCTTTTTTAATAGTGAAAACCAGTTTTGGAAAGACTGGCGTTTTATGATTTTTTCCGAGTCCACGAATACGATTTTTCAAAATAGCTTGCTGAATTAAGCGGGATTGCCAGCTTGTACCTAAACCAAAACCAAAGGTAACAAATGGTGTTTGCCCATTTGAAGTATGTAGTGTATTAACTTCATATTCTAAAGATTGGAAGGCATCGAAACATTCTTTTTCAATCAATGCTTTGGCATAACCTTCAACATCAGGCACATTCCATTCTTGGGCATGTTTGAGGTGTTTTTCATAACTGATTTGTACATAAGGGGAAAGTACTTCATCAATACGGTTAATGGTTGTGCCGCCGTAAATATGGCTGGCAACTTGGGCGATAATTTGTGCTGTCACTGCAGTAGCGGTGCCAATGGATTTAGGGGGTTCGATTTCCGCATTGCCCATTTTGAAACCACGAGAAAGCATCCCTTCTAAATCCACTAACATACAGTTAAACATTGGGAAGAACGGCGCGTAATCTAAATCGTGATAATGAATTTCACCTTTTTCGTGAGCCTCTACTACATCGCGTGGAAGAATATGGTGTTTGGCATAATGTTTTGCCACAATTCCAGCAAGCAAATCACGTTGCGTTGGAATCACTTTCGCGTCTTTATTGGCGTTTTCGTTAAGTAATTCTACGTTGCTTTGTTCAATCAAGCCTTCAATTTCTTTTGTTAGCTGGCTACGTTTTTCTCGCGCTAAATCACGATCATGACGATATTCGATATACGCACGAGCAACCTCGGGATAACGACTTGCCATCAATTTATCTTCAACGATTTTTTGAATCTGATTAATATCAATCTCGCCTTGATGATGGGTGAAAATTTCATTTCCTACTTCTTGCCCAATTTGGTGGCAATAAAATTCATCGGAAATATTGACCGCACTTGCGGCTTTTTTAATGGCATTGATAATACGTTGAATCTCAAACTCGGCACGAGAACCATCGCGCTTGATGATCCCAAAGTTACTCATGATATAGCTCCAATATATAGTGTTTTTGAAATGCGGATTGCACTATATATAGATCTAAAAAGATAATCAACACACAATATGTAGTGTTTTTAGGCGTTTTGTTGTAAGAGGATTTTGTTAAAGATTGATTTTATTAGAAAAATATCAAATTAAGTTGTTGAGAACTTTTCTCAAATATTTTTTGATTTTGTGAGCGAGATCAAAGTTTTGATTTTTTAAATGGAGGGAGAGGGTAAACAATAAAATTAATCATATAATTTTTATGCTTGAGCTTGGTAAAGGTTTTGTCCTTGTGTCTCGTATCGTGCGAACCAAGCAGCGGAAGTAGTACTTGATCCTCATTGCAACTATTGGTTGCAAGTGGTCAAAGGCAGTTTAATCGTAAATGGCGTGGAATTAAATGGCTGTGATGCGATGGCGGTGAGCCAGGAAACATTGCTTGAATTGCAAACGGTCGGTGAAGTGGAATTTTTGTTGTTTGGTTTGAGATAGTAAGATTTTTTCTAAAAAATACCGCTTGTATTATGCTTACAAGCGGTGGGATTTTAAGAGAAATCAGCTATCTGAATATACGTTTTACATCGCAAGTTTCGCCATTTTGGAAGATAAGTTTGTTATCGTAAGAATATTGCTCGTAAGATAAAACCGCCTCATCTCCTCGAGCATATTCATGACAGAATTCAGTTTCAATATAAATTCCATCAGTAGTACGATACAAATTGGAATCCAATCTTGTTATTTCAATTTTATAAAATTCAGCTATGGCAATGGCAGGAATTGCTAATAAACCTAAATATAATAATTTGTTTTTGTAGAACATTTTAATTCTCCATTATTCTTGATAATTAACCCATTGTGCCTGCCTATTGATGTAGCCAGTATGCCCATTGTAAGTAATTTTGGTTACGCCATTTTTAAAAACACCCCATATAACATCATCTAATGTCGGTGAAATTACCCAAGCTCCATTTTTATCAATAAAACCCCATTTGCCACCTTGACAGTTGTTACCGTATCCTGTTTCAGAGACAGCAGCTAAGCCTTCGCTGAAATACCATACGCAGGAAAATTTAGGATAAATTTGATACTGGCCATTTGTATTAATATAGCCCCATTTCCCATCCGTTGTTTTCACTGCGGCCAAACCATCATAGAAATCAGCGGCATAAGCCCATTGTGGTTTTATTATGAATTGTCCATCTTGATTGATATGCCCCCACAATGCGCCATCTTGATATTTCGCTAAGCCATAACGGAATTTTTTGCCTTTTGCCCTTGCTTTAATCGCATCGATTTCGGCTTTACGTTGTTTGGCTTCTTCGTTTAAACGTGCTTGTTCTTGTGCGTTTGCTTCAGCATCTAATTTGGCTTTTTCTTGGGCAAGAGTTCTCGCTTTTGCTTCCTCCAAAGCGATTTGCTTTGCTTGAACTTTTGCTTGTGCTTCTAATTTCGCTTTTTCTAATGCGACTTTGTCAGCTTTATCTTTCTCGTTTTGTTGTTTCATCAACGCACGAGAACGTTCACATGCCTTTAATTCGCTTTGGTTGCACCCCTCTTCATAATAGAACGTCGCTTTTTCTAAATTAGACTGACTTTCATAAATTTCCCCTAACTTATAAGCAGCCTGCCCATTTTTCTGATTAGCAGATTTTTCTAAAAAAGCGATCGCTCTTTCTTTATTTCCTTCCGCAAGTAATAAAGTAGCAAAGTTGAATTGTGATTCTGCATCGCCATCATTTGCTGCCTTTTCACAGAAAGAAATTGAAAGAGCACGCATTGCCTCATCATTGATTAAGGTTTTACATTGTTCTGCATTTTCATCAGAGCAGGCGGTTAATAATAGCGATGAAAGTAAGCAAACAATTTTTAATTTATTTTGTTTCACTTATTTTCCTCTCTTATTCTTATCTACTTCTAAAGGTAATCTATCAGAAGAGTTTATTTGAGAACGTAATTCGTTGAGTTTTCCTTCTAATTTAGAATTATTACCTTTTAGTTCAGAAATATAATTTTGTTGATTGGTTATAGTATTAGTATTCTCATTTATTGTAGTCTTAAGATTTGAAGATTGAATTCCCATATAAATAAGCAATATTGATAAAACAATCACAATAAACCCCAAAATACCCGATAAAATAATCCAACCTGGTTTGGATACTTTCTGAGGTGGAAGCATCACATTATCCGTTGCAGATTTAATTGCAGATGATATTTTTAAACTGAATTCGGTTAGTTTTTTATCTAAACGCTGATCTATTCGTTGATCTATTGCAGGAGAAACTTCCGAAATAATACCATTTGCAAATTTTGAAAGCTCAGTTCGACCAAATCCAGCTAACTCACGCATTTGATCGGCTTCATAAAGTAGTTTATTTTTTTCTTCCTCAATTTTATTAACTTGTTGTTGGAAGAGAGTTTCTTGCTCTTGAACTTTCTTATTGATAATCTGCTCTTGCTCTTCATTTAAGCGTTTAATTTCATTTATTGCATCCTGATATTTCTTGCTTAACTCTTGAATATAAGAGTGTAAATAATGAATTTCAGACTTATAAGGCGAAACAAAGACATCTAAACTAAATAATTGCGAAGATGAGATTTGTAAACGCTTCATTTGGCGTACTTGTGCAGAAATATGTTCACTTTCTGTAAAGAAGATATCTTTATATTGATAATATAATCCGCTTGCTATCAAGTATTCTGCCACTTTTAACGCCTCATTTTTTTGGCAGTGAATAAATAAAAAATCAGATGGAGGTGTTTTAGTAATGCTATTTTTAACTGGTGCAACAAGTTGAATTTTATCTAATGCTTTGGGTGCTTCAAATGTTTTACCTGTAATACTGGTATGATAAGCCTTTTTCTCGTTGTCAATAAAGTGAGTCATTTGATAAATACTTAATTGACGAAGACCAGAAAAAATATCTTTTATGCTGTTAGGCGAAAATGAGGCATTAGCCGTTTCAATAAAGCTACCAAAATAAGTGCCTGCCCGGCTTTGCCCTTGCTCATAAATAGAAAAGTATTCCGCAAAGCCCCAAATTGTCGCATTTTGTTCAATACGACTGACTAACGCATATAAAGGCTCGTTATCATCCGATTTAGGAGAAGGCAAGCAGCCTCCTAAATCTTGTGCTAACTCAAAAGCTGTTTTGCCTAATTTAAGTTGTTCATCAATTCCATCACTTGTGAATTGGCGACCCGCTGGGGTTCCCACTAATCCCCAGCCTAAGTATTGTTTAAAATTTTGTTCTTGTGCCATTATGCTTTCCCACTAAACCAACGCTTAAATTTATCCCAACAATTCAGTTCTTTTACGGGTGAAACTCCCATACCTTCTTTATATAACCAATTAAAGAATTTTTCTGGACATTCTTTATCAAATTCCGTTAATAAATCTGAATTGACTGAAAATTTACCCATTCGATAAAAAATCGTTTTATTATTTGGCGATTCATTAAAGAAACTATTTGCAAAAGCTGGAATTTTTTCTAATGCATAAAGCATAGGATCGTAACCATTATGTTCAACCGCAGCCATATCTCCAGCAAAGATTTTATCCGCTTTAGAAAGCAGTAAAGCTTTTGGAAATTGCTTATCTTGACTGCTTTGAATATATTGAATTTTGGTAAAGACTTCGCTCAATACATTCATTTGTGGAATTTTGCCGTTATCTGATAAGGATTGATCGTAAACAAAGGCAATTTTGGTTTTTACATTTGACTCTAAAATAGCGGTTAAATAATTTGGCAACATACCCGATTTATTTTTATCTCGACTATGGAATGCTTCTTCTGAATGTTCGCCTGAGGCATCTACAAATACGATCTCAATCGGTGGCTTAGCTTTATCCGTTGGCGTAAAAGAAATATGCATTTCAAAGTATTGTTTGGTATCAGTACTGGTTAATTTTTTCGTGCCAACAATACCATTAAACCTGTCTTGTAATTGATAGAATAATTCTTCTTCACTTTCAGTCGTCCTGTCGGTTTGTAGGTAGACCACGCCACCAATATAATTTTTCATATAGTGAAGCACGCTACCAATAATCCATGTTTTACCCGAAGCTGGGCTACCGAAGAATAAAACATAGTGTTTGTTATCTGCATTTTCATTCAACGCTTTAACACGTTCATGATATTCTTCATCAGATAATTCTTTCACTTCACGTTTATCCAATTTTGCCTGTTTATTGATTGGTGTATGCGTGTAGTTTGAATTAAATTCTGGTAATGGCTCAAAAGCGGCAAATTCATTTTTTTCGATGACAGGTTCTTCCGTTACGAAATCAAGCGGTGGATTTTCTTTCTTACTTTGCTCTGTTTTTTCTAAATCAACGGGAAAAGAGGTTTCTTCTGTTGACGGTTTTGTTGTTTGCTCTTCGGTTTCAAATGGATTCTTTAACATGCTGCCTCCTACATTGAACGACCAGAATGAATTACTTGTGCAGGTTCTTTTTCGTTACGACCGAAGAACACGAGTAAACTTAATACTACCGCCCAGTCGATAAAGAAACATACAATTACAAATAGGAATGCAATAAATGGTTCATTGGTAAATGCAGACTTAAATGAAAATGCAATTTTTCCTACTTCTTGGTTTTCAGAAACCACGTTTTCAAAATTAAATTTAGTTCTATCCTCGTCTTTGAGAGCTTCTTTTGTATTTGTGATAATAGTATTAATTGTACTTACGGTGTCTAAATTCATCTGTTTAGCCTGTTTATTAAAGTTATCAGATGCACCAACTGAGATGTATTTTTCTAACAAACGATTAATACTTTCCATTGTTTTTCGCTCTTTTTCGTTATTTTCTTTACGAATATCAAATGTTGCTCGATGATTATCTGTAACAAATTTCTTATATGCAGATTGATCAATAATAGCTTTATATCGTTTTGCTAATTGTTCTGGCGTTTGTCCATTTGTACCAAAGTTGGTAATTTTGCCATCTAACATACTTTCAATTTCAGCAATTAATTCTAAAGCACGTTTACCTAAACCAGGACGAGCAGGATCGGTAATTTGGCTGACTAATTGTTGAGTTAAATCATCAATTTTATTCAGTTTTTGACTGACTTCTGGATCGTAATTATCAAGTGCTTTATTCGAAGCGCTTAGCACTTTGTTCAACTCTTCTTTATGTTGGTTTAATTCATTTACATAAAGTTGGCTTTCTTGGTAGTTTGTGTAGATTGCATTAAAATTTCCTGTAAAAGAAAATAGTGAAAAGCAAAAGTAGGTAATCAAAAAGCCTAAAACAGGCAGATTATTTAGACGACGGTTACCGATTAAGATGGTAAAACCATATAAGAGCATTGTGATTGCGGCAGAAAATCCCCAAGCAATTTCTGTACCAAATAAATCTTTAAATCCGTTCCCCGTTTCCCAGAAACTAATCGTCATAAAAACAAATAAAGGAATATGTACCCAGCCAGGCAGTTTTTTTGTTGTTGGTTTCATTATGTAATGACCTTAAAAATATCGATGTGAATTGAGTGTAAATCATACCAATAATGAGCAAAAAAAAAACAACTTCGACCACGAGTTGTAAATTTTACATATAAAAAACCGCTTGTAGAAAAATACTACAAGCGGTGAAATTTTGAGATTATTTTACAAGATTTAAGTCTTGATGCTTTTTATGCTTTCGCTTTTCTTGCCAAAATGCAGTTTGCATATTCTGCGGCTGCGTTCCAAATCCCCGTTAAAGTAAGGATGCCCGCAGTCACAATAATCGCACTGATGATATAAGAAGAGGTGTAAGTACCGTTTTCTTTATGCCATTCAATGTTTTTGCCACTATTTTGCCTTCAGGGTTTTTGTGAAGGAGTATGGACGCTCAAAGTCGTGTTCTTCTTCGATAAAGGTAGGGCAATGATTTTAGCAACAAATTTAACAAACGCATTCAATACACTCACAGAGATCTCATTGAGAGTAGTAAAAGGAATGAGATTATTGCATATTCATTGGTGGATATAAAAAACGGACGAAAATTCGTCCGCTCTTTTTTATCTTATGGCTTAAGCTGCCACCATTACCATCGCTGGGCGAATGACTCGACCATTTAAGGTGTAGCCTTTTTGCAATACGACGCTAATTTGATTGGTTTCAAAGCCTTCAGCAGGTTGCATTGAAATGGCTTGATGTAAATCAGGATTAAATGCTTCACCGACAACCCCCACAGCTTCTATACCAAAACGACCAACGGTTGAAACTAATTCTTTTAAGGTCAGTTCTACGCCGTCAAATAACGCTTTTACGCTTTCATCTTCTTTATTTGCTGGAGTAGCAAGCGCACGCTCTAGGTTATCGATAGTATTCAAAATGTCTTTTGAGAATTTTTCCAAGGCGAATTTATGTGCTTTTTCTACGTCTTGTTTAGTTCGACGACGAAGGTTTTCAATTTCAGCACGAGAGCGAAGTAAAATGTCCTGTTCTTTGTTTGCAGCTTCTTCTATTTGAGTTTTTAGCTGCTCTTCAAGCTCTTGCACTCGGGCAATCGCTTCTTCTAAAGGATCAAGTTCTTGAGAAGGCTCTGTTTGTTGTATTTCTTCCACAACAGCGTCTTCTTGCTTTTCTACTTCTGGGGTTTCAATTTTTTGTTCTTGTTCTGACATTTTTTTCTCCGTAAATACAAAATTCGCCATAGTCGTTAGCTATAGTCTAACAAAAAACTATATAATGACGAAAATGTTAAATTCAAGTGCGGTTTATTTTATGAATAATTTATATCGTTCCTTTAAAACCATTGGACTTGTAGGAAAACCTAGAAATGACATTAACCTACAAATGCACAAAAATTTGTTTCACTGGTTAACGGAACGTGGCTATCAAGTAATGATGGAAAAAGATGTTGCTGAAAAACTGGGGCTTCCTGCAGAAAATCTCGCAACACTTGATGAAATTGGTTGCCAAGCACAGTTGGTTATCGTGATTGGTGGGGATGGTAATATGCTCGGGCGTGCTCGTGTATTAGCAAAATATGATATTCCATTGATTGGTATTAACCGTGGTAATTTGGGATTTTTAACAGATATTGACCCGAAAAATGCCTATGCTCAACTTGAAGCTTGTTTAGAACGAGGTGAATTCTTCGTGGAAGAACGTTTTTTATTGGAAGCAAAAATTGAGCGTGCAGGTGAAATTGTATCGACAGGGAATGCAGTAAATGAGGCAGTTATTCACCCTGCAAAAATTGCACATATGATCGATTTTCATGTGTATATCAATGATAAGTTTGCCTTTTCACAACGTTCTGATGGATTAATTGTTTCTACTCCAACAGGCTCTACAGCGTATTCTCTTTCCGCTGGTGGACCTATTTTGACACCAAACCTTAATGCCATTGCGTTAGTGCCAATGTTTCCACATACATTAACTTCTCGTCCTCTTGTTATTGATGGTGATAGCAAAATATCGATTCGTTTTGCTGAACATAATACATCTCAATTAGAGGTGGGCTGTGATAGTCAAATAGCCTTACCTTTTACGCCTGATGACGTAGTACATATTCAAAAAAGCGAGCATAAACTCCGATTGCTTCACCTAAAAAATTATAATTATTACAATGTATTAAGTACCAAATTAGGTTGGTTGAAATCATTTTAATTTTTATAAAAAAGCATAGTAGAAACGCATCATTAAAATACTGTAAAAAAATTCTTTACTGTAGATTAAATCAGTTGTAATATGATGGATATACAGTTAAAGGATTTTACTATGCTTACTCAACTTACTATCAATAATTTTGCGATTGTTCGCCAGCTTGATATCGAATTGGCGAAAGGAATGTCTGTAATTACTGGGGAAACTGGGGCTGGAAAATCTATCGCCATTGATGCTTTAGGTTTATGTTTCGGACAAAGAGTAGAAACCTCAATGGTACGCGAAGGGCAAGAACGTGCAGAAATTTGTGCAACTTTCCAACTAGAATCGCATAATCCTGCTTATCAATGGTTGAATGAGCAAGAATTGCAAGATCCAGATAATCCCTCTGAGTGTATTTTGCGTCGTGTGATTAATGCAGACGGACGTTCTAAAGCTTTTATTAATAGCACTCCTGTATCCGCTTCTCAATTAAAAGAAATTGGTCAATATCTTGTTCATATTAATGGGCAGCACGCTTCTCAATTATTGCTAAAAAATGACTATCAGCTTCAGTTAGTTGATAATTTTGCCTCTCATCCTGAATTACTTGTGAAAATGCGTGAAGATTATCAGGCGTGGAAAAATCTTCAAAATCGAGTTAAAACCTTTCAACAAAAAGTGGCAGAAAATGAAGCACGTAAACAACTTTTACAGTATCAAGTGGATGAGTTAGATGAGTTTAACCTTCGACCAAATGAATATTTGGAATTAGAAGATGAACAGCGTCGTTTATCTAGCAGTGAACAGTTAACTCAACTTTCTCAATCAGCCCTGCAAATTTTAAGTGAAAATGATACGGTAAATATCGATAGCTTGCTTTATCGTGCGACACAATATATTGATGAATTGGCTGAACTTGATCCGCAATATGCTGAAGTGCAAAGTATGTTGAGCGATGCGTTGATTCAAGTGCAAGAAGCAACTAGTGAAGTGAGAAATTTATCAAGTAATATCGAGCAAGATCCTCAACTTTTACAGGAAATCGAACAAAGAATTAGTCAGGCTTTACAACTTGCTCGTAAACATCAGGTTAAACCTGAAGATCTTGTGGAACATCACAAAAAATTAAAAGCAGAATTAACCGCACTTTTAGATTTTTCTGAAAGTGAAGAGATGTTAATTGAGCAAGAAAAACTCGCATTTGAACAAATGCAAGCAACGGCTACATCATTAACAGCAAGTCGTCAGCAATCTGCGGTTCGCTTAGCGCAGAATGTCACGCAGTCTATAAAACAACTTGCAATGGAAAATGCTGAATTTTATGTAGAGTTGAATACGGATTTAGATAAAGTAGGATCAAACGGTGCGGATAATGTGATTTTTACTTTGCGTAGTAATTTAGGGCAACAACCTCAACCGTTAGCTAAAATTGCCTCTGGTGGTGAGCTTTCTCGTATTTCTTTGGCGATTCAAGTTTTAACTTCTGATCAATCGGCTATTCCAACGTTAATTTTCGATGAAGTGGATGTGGGCATTAGCGGAAAAACAGCAAGTGTTGTTGGAAAACTCTTACGTCAATTAAGTGAACGTTGCCAAGTATTATGCGTAACTCACTTGCCACAGGTTGCTTGTCATGGCCACCATCAGTTCAATGTAGAAAAATTTACTGTGGATAATAAAACCGAAACACAAATGACCGCACTTTCACAAGCTGAACGTGTACCGGCCTTGGCAAGACTCTTGGGCGGTAGTGAAATTACAGAATTAGCCTTAGCCAATGCTCAGGAAATGCTAGATTTAGTTCATTAAAAATAGGATTTCATTACTATTTTATGAACTAAATAGCTTATCCCAAAATGCTTGAATAAATGACCGCTCTTTGACAAATTCAGTTTCATCCACAACGGAGGATTTACCTATCAAACTCAAATGATGAATAGCATTGCGTAAATCGACATAACATTGTTTTAAGGTGTCGCAGTCTGTTTGACTAATAATTTGAGCCTCTGCCATATCATCAAAAATGCGAACATTGTCTGACCATTTTGTTAGTTGTGGGTTTTGCGGAGCATTGGCAAGCATTAAATATTGAGCGATAAATTCAATATCAGTGATACCTCCGCGATCTGTTTTAAGGTTTAATTCACCATCTTTTGAATGAGACAAATGTGTGAACATTTTTTCTCGCATCTCCACAACATCTCGCTTTAATTGCTCAATATCTCGTGATGCAGAAAGTACTTGTTGGCGGATATGCTCAAATTTCGTTTTAAGAGATGATTCACCAAATACTGGGCGAGCACGCACAAGCGCTTGTTTTTCCCATGTCCAAGCTTCATTTAATTGATAATGGGCAAATGCAGAAAGAGAGCAGCCAATTAAGCCAGCATCGCCAGACGGGCGTAGGCGCATATCAGCCTCATAAAGTACGCCAGCGGAAGTATTTATGCTGAAAATACTTACAATCTTTTGTGCCAAGCGTAGGTAAAATTGATTGCTATCAATCACTTTTTTTCCACCTGTTGTTTGACTTTCTACGGCATCGTACAAAAATACGAGGTCTAAATCGGATTTATAACCGAGTTCAATACCACCCAGTTTTCCATAACCAATCACTAAAAATCCTTTTTCATCATTTTGTAAATGTTCAGGTACGCCAAATCTAGATGAAACTTGTTTCCAAGCTAGATTCACAACGACTTCAATAATCGCTTCGGCAAGATAGGTTAAATGATCGCTTACCTTCATCACCGGTAATGCCCCCAATATATCTGCTGCGGCCACTTTTAATAGGGTTGCTTGTTTAAATTGACGTAAAGCATCAATAAGCTGTTCTTCATCATCAGGTGGTAAACGAAGCAAATATTGGTGTAACTCTGCAGGATATTGGGTAAATGGCAACGGATGGCGTAGCGCTTCTGTATTAAGCAATTCATCTAATAAGATAGGGTGGCGAGCAAGTTGTTCTGAAATAAGTTGAGACTGTGCACAAAGTTCAATAACTTGCTTAAGGGCACGAGGATTTTCCAATAATAATTCTAAATAAGTCGTGCGACTCGAAATTTTTTCAATAATGTTCAGAATCCGTGGAAGCAAAGTGTGGTAATTTTCTTGCTGAAAAATGAGTGCAAGTACTATTGGCATTAAATGGCTCAAAACATCACGCCCACGCGAACCAATCACTCTGTGATTTAGGCTGTCTTTGAATTGGGCAAGCTTTTCTAAAACTTCATCAATATTATTTTCTGATACACCACTCTCTAATAATGTTTGTTCAATATCCTCAAAATCTGATTCTAAAAAATCTTGCCATTGGCTATCAGTTTGTGAAGGCTCATCTTGTTCATCACCGATTAATTGAGTAAATACTGCCCGCACTTTTTCTTGTTTTTGTTGTAAAGTGCGGTAAAAATCGTCCCAATTTTCTATTGGATAATGTTTTTCAATGGTTTGATTATTTTCATTTAAACAGGTGAATGTTTTGCATGCCTCGACTAAACGAATTTGATCTATTTCATCGGTTGGTAGTGTTTGAGTTTGTTGATCGTTAATAGCTTGTAGAATGTTTTCTACACGGCGTAAAAAAATATAACTTTCACGTAAATCGTGGAATTGTTGCTCGGTAATTAATCCTAGTCTGGTAATTTCAGGCAAGATCTTTAAGAGTGAATGTTGTTGTAGATTGATTTCTCGCCCTCCTCGAATGAGTTGAAAAACTTGCACGATAAATTCGACTTCACGAATCCCCCCTGCACCCAGTTTAATGTTATCTTTCAAACCTAGACGGCGCACTTCTCGCTCAATTTTGCCTTTCATTTCGCGTAAAGATTGAATCACACTAAAGTCGATGTAACGGCGATAGACAAAAGGGCGTAACATTTTTTGCAATTTTGAAACGTTGGGATCCTTTGTTTGTGCGCCCAATATTCGCCCTTTGATCATGGCATAGCGTTCCCAATCTCGACCTTGATCTTGATAATATTGTTCCATTGCCGCAAAGCTGAGAACAAGCGCACCGCTGTCACCAAATGGGCGCAATCGCATATCGGTTCGATACACAAAACCATCAGAGGTAAATTCATCTAAGGCAGAAATAAGGCGTTGTCCTAAACGCGTAAAAAATTTTCCATTATCCACAGAACGTAGAGCATTCCTATTTTCAATAGACGTTTCCCCTTGTGATGGATAAGTGAAAATTAAATCAATATCTGAGGAAAAATTGAGTTCAAAGCCGCCTAGTTTCCCCATTCCTAGGATATAAAGCAGTTGCGGATTACCTTGTTCATCCATTGGCGTGCCCATCTCCGCACAGGCTTGATGATAAAGCCAATCGCGAGCAGCGATAATTAAACTTTCTGCAAGTTGTGAAAGCTGAACAAAAATTTCTTCTACAGTGGCAAGATTCAAACTTTGACAAAAACTTAATTTTGCCATTTCAATGTTACGGAATTGGCGTAATGTTTGATAGAGTGCGGTTTCGCCATGTACATTGGCTAACTCTCTATTCAAACGTTCAATATAGGCAGAGCAATCTGCAAAACAGGGCGCTTTATCCCACCATTGTTTCACTAAGTGCGGGGATTTTTGCAAGACTTTTTCCACAAAGTCAGACATTGCCATAGCATAGCCTAATTGATGAGCAGGCTGCTCAGGATGAGTTGAATTTTGTTGAATGGTGTCGCGAATTTTTTCTGGGGAAAGTTCTGGAAAAGATTGGCACAGAATTGTGCCAAAAGATTGTAATTTTTGTTCAATGAGGGCAGAAAGTGCGGTCATTTTTTCTAACCTTTTTGATAGGAATCTAAGTGACGTAATATGGTTTCTTTCGCTTGTTTAGGTTGTAAACTATCCAGCCATTGTATTGGCGTTTTCCAACCGCGCAGCCAAGTGAGCTGGCGTTTTGCAAGTTGGCGTGTTGCACAAATACCACGGAAAATCATTTCTTCATGATCGTAATCGCCTTGCAAATATTCCCACATTTGACGATAGCCCACGCAGCGAATCGACGGTAGATTAATATTTAAATCACCACGCGCATAAAGTTTCTCCACTTCTGCTTGAAAGCCCAGTTCAATCATTTTATGAAAACGTTGTTCAATGCGGTCATGCAAAATATGACGATCTTGCGGCGCAATTGCAAATTGCACAAAATCATAAGGCAAGGCTTCGCCTTTTTCTTCCGTCAGCTCTGTGAGTGATTTTCCCGTGATATAAAAAACCTCTAAAGCACGATTGATTCGTTGAGAATCACTTGGATTAATTCGGGCGGCAGAAATAGGATCGATTTTGGCGAGTTCTGTATGTAATGCAGCCCAACCTTGTTGAGCCGCTTTTTGTTCAAGCTCGGCGCGAATATTTTCATCAGCAGAAGGCAAGGGCGAAAGCCCTTCGATTAAGGATTTATAATACAACATCGTACCGCCCACTAGTAACGGAATTTTGCCTTGTGCAGTAATATCTGCCATTTCTCGTAGCGCATCGGCGCGAAAATTCATTGCGGAATAGCTTCCTGACGGATCTAAAATATCGATCAATCGGTGAGGCGCAAGCTCAAGCTCTTCTTTTGATGGTTTCGCTGTGCCAATATCCATTCCCTTATAAATGAGTGCTGAATCCACACTAATCACTTCGACTGGAAGTTGGTTTCGTAGTTGAATGGCTAAATCTGTTTTACCTGAGGCTGTAGGGCCCATTAAAAAAATTGCAGTTGGTTTCATGAAGAATCTAAATTTCGTCTAATAAAGGCTGCCAATTAACAGGTTTGAGTAATTGGGTGAATGCCGTGCGATTCGTTTGCGTCAGTAAACGTTCCGTCTCGCTCAATAAATTGAGTGCGTCCGCTAAAGCGTCAAAGGTTTTACATTCTAATTGTGCGCAAAGTGCGGTTAAAAATGGTGATGAATTTTCATCTCTAGTCAGCATTGCCATCACGCATTTTTGTAGATTTTGTGTACGCAATAAACTTGGCACTTTATTTAAGGTTAAGCGTAATTGCGCTTGATTTTCGATAAATTCAAAGCCAATTTTTTTGAAGTCATCTGAGTATTGTTGCCATGCTTGAAATTGTGATTCAGTTAAGCGAAACACGATTGGAATCAATAAAGGCTGTTGTTCGATGTGTATTTGTTGTAAAGCCAATAGCCATTGCAAGCGTTGTAATTTTTCCAATGAAAGCAAAAAGAAATATTGGTTCTGTTGTAATAACAGCGCGCGATTTTCAATAAGTGAAAGGGCGCGCAGATGTGATGAGTTCTCAATTATTTCAGTTGAGATGATTTTAGCTGTATCTGAAATATTTTGTTGTGCTGTATTCGATATATCCTTTTGCTCTGTAGGCGGTAATGTGCGTAATAATTCACCATATAAACGTTGCTCAGTTTTACTCGGTGCATCGGAACGGTAATCTCGATAACCAGTACTTACATGATTTGGTAACACTGGTGTGTTAGAAAAGTTCGCTTGATTTTGCTGTGGTTTTTCATGATATTGTGGCGCAAAGATATTTTGCCCCGCTGCTGAACGATTAGGACGAATGCTGTAATTCGGTTGGGGTTCATGCACCGTATTTTCTTCGTGATTTTCTACCGCACTTTGCTCCGTGTGCCAATTCAGCTGTTTTTGATTGTTTAGCGCATGGCTGATGCCTTCGTAAATAAAATCATGAATGAGGCGTTGTTGGTGAAAGCGCACTTCATGTTTAGTTGGATGAACATTTACATCCACATCATGTGGATTTAAGTCAATAAACAACACAAATGCAGGATAAGCATCGGTTGGTAAATATTGAGCATAGGCTTGTCGAATAGCATGGCTAATTATTTTATCTCGAACCATTCGGCCATTAATATAGCAATAACTTAAATCATTTTGAGTTCGGCTAAAATTTGGTGTGGCTACCCAGCCTGATAAATGTAAATCATCGTGTTTCCAATCAATTCGTAAGGCATTTTTGACAAAATCATCCCCACAAATAGCGGCGACACGTTTTAGTTGCTGATTGAGCGCTTCAGCAGGACGATATTGACGGATGATTTTCCCATTATGCGTTAATGTAAATGCCGTATTGAATTTTGTTAAAGCAATGCGGCGAATGACTTCATCAATATGAGCAAATTCTGTTTTGTCTGTGCGCAAAAATTTTCGACGAGCTGGCGTGTTGAAAAAAAGATTGGCGACTTCAACTGTTGTGCCGACAGGATGTGATGCGGGTTTGATTGTGGTTTCCATATCACGACCTTGCGCATAAACTTGCCACGCTTCAGTTTGCTCCGCTGTGCGAGAGGTGAGCGTTAAGCGCGATACTGAGCTGATACTTGCCAATGCCTCGCCTCTAAAACCCAAACTTAAAATGGCTTCTAGATCGTCAAGATCGGCTATTTTGCTAGTAGCATGTCGAGCTAGAGCCAGGCTTAATTCTTCTTTTGGAATGCCACAGCCATTGTCACGGATGCGGATTAAATTTGCCCCACCATTTTCGATATCAATTTGGATTTTATTTGCACCTGCATCAAGGCTATTTTCCACTAATTCTTTCACCACAGACGCAGGGCGTTCTACCACTTCACCAGCAGCAATTTGGTTCGCAAGTTGTGGGGAAAGAATTTTAATTGGCATTTATTTTTCTCTTAATTTAATTTTTTGCCCGCTTAGGGCTTTACCATCTTTTAATTTTGGATTTTGTTTTAAAATTTGGTTAACTGAAATATTGTATTCTCGCGATACGGCATAGATTGTCTGATCTTTTTGAATGACATGGTAAAGTGGAATTTCTTTTTTCTCATCAGATTTTTTAGTGGATGAGGTTTCCTCTTTTTTCGTTTTATTTGAGGATTTATTTTTATCCGTTTTATTTTCTGATTTTTCTACTTTTACAGTATTGGTTTTTTCAGTCGTTTTCTCAGTCTTTTTCACCGCACTTTCTTTATTTTTTGATGAATTTATTTTTTCATCTTGTGCTTTCTGAGTTTTTCCATTATCTGGAATTTTGATGGTTTCACCAATCCAAAGGGCTTCGCGTTTTAATTTATTTAATGTCACAATGTCTGCCACTTTGACATCATATTTATTCGCAAGGCTTCCTAAACTTTCCCCATTTTTGACTGTATGGCGAAGGCCACTATCTTTCACTACGTTCTCATTGGTATTTTTATCGGAAGTGCGGTCATTTTTTTCAGTATTTTTTGTATCACTTTGTTTGCTATTCTGAACAATATCATCACTAATGAAAGATTTGGCTTTTCCGCCACGGAAAACCACTAATCCCTCATAAATCATATAGGCGATACGACGGCGATAAGCAGGGGAGTTAAGTTTTTGTTCTTCATCAGAATTTGATAGAAAACCTGTTTCCACTAATACGGAAGGAATATCAGGTGAACGTAAAACGCCAAGGCTTGCGTGTTGAGGAACGCTGCGGCTTAAGGTCGTCACTTTAGAAAAATGACTTAAAATATGTTTACCAAGTTCATAACCAGTACGTTGGCTATGACCAAATTGTAAATCAAGCACTGTTTGATCTAGGTATTTATCATTATTGTGTGAAAGCACTTTTCCTGCGCCACCGAGTAGTTCAGAGCGTTTTTCATCGTCTTCTAACCATTGACCCATTTCATCATTGGCTCGACGGTTTGATAACACCCACACTGAGGCGCCACGACGTTCAGGTGATTCAGATGAATCAGCATGAATGGAAATGAGATAATTTGCTTTAAATTTACGTGCGATTTCTGAACGCTCAGGCACGGAAATATAGTAATCACCGCTGCGTGTTAATACGCCACGAAAATTTGGGTCTTTATCGAGTAAGGTTTTTAACTCTTTTGCAATCGAAAGCGTGACATTTTTTTCATAAATACCCAAGTTTCGGCTGATTGCACCTGGATCTTTTCCTCCATGACCTGGGTCAATCGCAATCGTAATTGGGGCTGCAAAAAGAGAGAAGCTAAACGTTGAGAAAAAAAGAAAAAATAAAATTTTTGTTTTCATAAATAAATTAATGAGAGAATGCTTTTATAATATTTTTACCTAAGTTTGTTTGTGCGATTAATTCAATATTTCGTGCATCATCGTAATAATCAATATTTACTAAAATATCCGCTTCCGGCAATATGCCTTGGCCTTTTTCAGACCATTCAATTAAGCAGATGCTATCCGTATTAAAATAATCTCTAATGCCCATAAATTCGAGTTCTTCTGGATCTGCTAAACGATATAAATCAAAATGATAAATCATTTTGCCTGCAATATTATATTCTTCAACCAGCGTATAAGTTGGGCTTTTTACATTACCTTGATGGCCGATACCTTGCAGCATTCCACGCGTTAGCGTTGTTTTTCCTGCCCCAAGATCACCGTTAAGATAAACCATAATTGCTTTTTCGGTATGCAATTTTAAAAGAATTTCCGCGAATTTTTTGCCGAAGCGGAGCATAGAAAATTCATCAGGGATATATTGAGTTAAGCTTTCCATAACGGGTTATGAATGAAGAAAAATATGGGCAGATTCTACCGCACTTTTGAGGTTCATAAAAGTGCGGTGAAATTTCTAGGGATTTAATTTTATCATTTCATGGTCATCAAATTGCTTGACCAAATCTGCTAGTAGTTGAGTGTTAGGTAAGACCAAATCCGATGCGATTTCAAATAACGGTACAATGACAAACTCACGGTTATGCATATCATAATGGGGAATCGCTAAGCGCTCGTTTTGAATGATTTCGTTGCCATAGAGCAAAATATCCAAATCTAATGTACGCTCCCCCCAGCGACGTAAACGTACTCGACCTTGCTCATTTTCAATACGTTGCAATTCATCTAATAGTGCAAGCGGGTTAAGCTCGGTTTTAATTTTTGCAACAGCATTCACATAATCGGGTTGATCTTGTGGGCCGAGCGGTTTGCTTTTATAAAAAGAACTCGTCGTTACCAAATGAGTGTTTGGTAACTGACTTATAGCTTTAAGCGCAGCATGTAATTGTTCTACTGGTGTATTCAAATTGCTACCAAGGGCAATATATGAAGTAATCATTTCTTCCCTTATTCTGCTGAGCGCGTGGTTTTAC
Source organism: Haemophilus haemolyticus (assembly GCF_001008275.1). GTDB lineage: Bacteria > Pseudomonadota > Gammaproteobacteria > Enterobacterales > Pasteurellaceae > Haemophilus > Haemophilus haemolyticus_P. Next base: position 130,771 of record NZ_LCTH01000057.1, on the reverse strand, counting down.
GACGGCGTGGACGATAGTATTTTTTCTTTGGTTTGGGATGTAAGCGTTGTTGCTCGTGTACTAACTGTTCGCGCTGTTCACCATTGCTGAATTGATATTCGTGCCACCATTTGGCTAATTCAATCGTTTCGCCACCTTCAATTTCTGCACGCATAGCCAGTAAATCAAAGCCAGCACGGAATTTTGGATGTTCCATGGTACGCATTGGTGCTGAGCCTGTACGTTTTAATAATTGCAGCTGTAAGAACCAAATATCACGAATGACCGCAGTATGACGACGTGGTGCAGCCAAAGCACGGCAGAATAAGTCTAAAACTTCATTGCCCGCCAAAGCATAAGCATCATGGTTATTTAGACCGCCTTCATTTTTCAAGATTTCTACTTTTTCGCGTAATGGATACCAGAAAAATGCTGCAAATAAGAATGCAGGATTAATACGAAGTTTATCCGCAACACGTTCATCCGTAGAAGTAAGTGCGGTGACGATCATGCGTTCTGCAAAACTATCTTCTTTCTCTGTAAAATATGCGCTTAATGCAGGGAAAAGTTGTTCAAATAAACCATATTGTCGTAATAAATGATAGGTTTTTACCCCTTGTCCTGCTTGTAATAATTTTAAACTTTCATCAAATAAGCGAGCTGGCGGAATATTTTTTAATAAAGGCGCAAGTTCACGAATTGGCTGTTCGCTCGGTTTTTCAAGGAACATATCAAGTTTTGCCATGAAACGAATTGAGCGTAGCATACGCACAGGATCTTCTTGATAACGGGTAACTGGATCACCAATTAAGCGTAGCTTTCCTGCTTTGAGATCATGAATACCATCAAAATAATCACGCAAGGTATTGTCTTGCGGATTGTAATACAGCGCATTGACCGTAAAGTCTCGGCGTTCTGCATCTTGTTCGATCGTACCGTAAACATTATCGCGCAGTAACATGCCTTCATTACTTTGTTTCGCTTGATTTTCATTGCGAGCATCACTGTGATTGGCGCGGAAAGTGGCGACTTCAATAATATCTCGACCAAACATAATATGTGCTAATCGGAAACGGCGACCCACTAAACGACATTGGCGTTGAAAAATGTTTTGGATTTGCTCAGGACGGGCGTTTGTTGACACATCAAAATCTTTTGGTTTTTTACCGAGCAATAAATCGCGGATACATCCACCGACGATATAAGCCTCGAAACCTTGACGTTGCAGTTTTTCCACTACGGTGAGTGCATTACGGCTAAAATCACGCGGTGAAATATCAAATTGAGCCGCTTTAATCACATTTTTATCGTAGCGGTGTGTTTGTTCTGATTTTTTTGCCCGTGCTTTTGGCATTTGACTATTAGAACGCTCAACTCGTTTAGAATGAGCACTTGTTTTGGCAACTTCTTTTGATTTTTTTGTCTTCTTGCCAAACAAATTTTTGATATAAGTAAGAATAATTTACTCCGTTTTTTAGCTGGAAATAAATGGCTTAGCTCTTTTTCTGTAAAGAAAAAGGCAAGGGGATTTTTCTGCATTTTTAAATGCAAAAAAGTGCGGCTAATTTTAACCGCACTTTTGTATTTTTCAATAGAATGAATTAACCCGCTACTTGTTTTTCGCGGATTTCAGCTAACGTTTTGCAATCAATGCAAAGATCTGCTGTTGGGCGTGCTTCTAAACGGCGAATGCCAATTTCTTCACCACAACAATCACAGTAACCAAAATCATCGGTATCAAGTTTTTTCAAGGTTGCTTCAATTTTTTTCATTAGTTTACGTTCGCGATCGCGATTACGTAATTCTAGACTGAATTCCTCTTCCTGAGTTGCTCGGTCTGCGGGATCGGGAAAATTGGTCACTTCATCCTGCATATGTGCAACGGTGCGAGAAGCTTCTTCCACGATTTGCTCGTGCCAAGCATTAAGAATTTTTCTGAAATGAAGAATTTGATCTTCACTCATATATTCTTCATCTTTTTTCATTTGATAAGGCTTTACGCCTGCTAAATCTAGCAAGCTCAACGATGCTTTTGACATCTCTCACTCCTAATACATACAGAATTTAAGCGTGAACTTCACGACTTCCTGTCTTGTTATTTTAGTTTGTTCCTGACAGCACTTTTAGGAACCCAATTTTTGAGGGCGCTATAAATATCAGAAGTTGTTTTTTTTAGCAAGTAAATTTTCCTGAAACATTTAGTTTTGCGATATAGATCGCAGAAACATCAGCAACCTTTTGCACATAGAGATAAATCTATTTTAGGCTTAGAACGATAAGCCTAAAATTGCGATAAAAATGAAATTAAACTTAATAACTTTAGTTATCTTGTTGATTGTTGCGGATTTAACGTTGTTATTTCTACCACAGTCATTGCTATTGCGTTGGCAGGTTGCGCTGGTTATTGCGTTTGCTTTGATTTTTCTTTTTATTTTTTTCCGTAGAAATTTCTTAGTTTTTCTTGCTTTTTTTATTGTTTCTCTCGGTTATACACATCATTCAGCACTCAGCTTGTTACAACAGGCTCAAAGCGTTACCGCTCAAAAACAAGTGGTGACTTTTGAGATCCAAGAAATTTTGCACCAACAGGATTATCAAACGCTTATCGCTACAGCAACATTGGCGGATAACTTACGAGCGCAACGAATTTTTTTAAATTGGAAGGCAAAAGAGGTGCCTCAATTATCGGAAATTTGGCAAGCGGAAATTTCCTTACGCCCCCTTTCTGCAAGATTAAATTTTGGCGGATTTGATCGGCAACAATGGTATTTCTCAAAGGGAATTACGGCTGTTGGAACCGTAAAAAGTGCGGTGAAAATTGCTGATATTTCATCATTGCGCGCAGAAAAATTGCAACAAGTAAAGAAGCAAACGGAAGGGTTATCACTGCAAGGTTTATTAATTGCATTAGCTTTTGGCGAGCGGGCTTGGTTAGATAAAACTACTTGGTCAATTTACCAACAAACCAATACCGCACATCTTATTGCTATTTCTGGCTTACATATTGGGTTGTCTATGGGAATTGGATTTTACTTGGCGCGTGTTGTGCAAGTATTTTTCCCCACCCGTTTTATTAATCCTTATTTTCCTTTAGTTTTTGGTGTTTTATTTGCTTTAATTTATGCGTATTTGGCTGGTCTTAGCGTGCCAACTTTCCGTGCGATTTCAGCACTTGTTTTCGTTTTCTTCGTTCAAATAATGAGGCGACATTATTCGCCTCTTCAGCTTTTTACGCTGGTTGTCGGATTCTTGCTTTTATGCGATCCATTAATGCCGCTTTCGGTCAGTTTTTGGCTTTCTTGTGGAGCCGTTGCTTGTTTGATCCTATGGTATCGTTATGTGCCTTTTTCACTTTTTCAATGGAAAAATCGTCCCTTTTCCTCAAAAGTGCGGTGGATTTTGAGTTTATTTCATTTGCAATTTGGGTTATTGCTCTTTTTTACGCCTTTGCAACTTTTTCTATTTAATGGCTTATCGCTGAGTAGCTTTTTAGCCAATCTTATTGCCGTACCACTTTATAGCTTTTTTCTTGTGCCCTTGATTTTATTTGCTGTTTTTACTAATGGAGCTTGTTTTTCTTGGCAACTAGCAAACAAGTTAGCCGAAGGAATTACTTGGTTAATTTCTATTTTTCAAGGAAATTGGTTCAATGTCTCATTTAATTTATCGCTGGTTCTAACCGCACTTTGTTGTGGCATGTTTATGTTAATTATTTGGAGTATTTACCGAGAACTCAAGGTTTTATCATCAATCAGGCAAATAAAACGGGCAAGATTTTTTACATTAAATCTCAGTAAACCTGTGCTAAAAAATGATCGAATCAACGTTTTGCGATGTTCTTTCGGAATTATGTCGCTATGTTTTATGATTTTGTCGTTCAAGCAACTAAGCAAGCCAATTTGGCTGGTAGATACTTTAGATGTGGGGCAGGGCTTAGCTACGTTGATTGTGAAAAATGGCAAAGGGATTCTTTATGATACAGGCCCTGCATGGCAAGGGGGAAATATGGCTGAATTAGAAATTTTGCCTTATTTACATAGAGAAGGGATTACTTTGGAAAAGTTGATTTTGAGTCATGATGACAACGATCATGCAGGTGGTGCTTCGACAATTTTAAAGGCGTATCCGAATGTGGAATTTATTACCCCTTCACGAAAAAACTATGGGGAAAATCACCGCACTTTTTGTACTGCTGGACGTGATTGGGATTGGCAAGGGCTGCATTTTCAAATACTTTCACCCCATTCTATTGTGGAGCGAGCAGATAATCCCCACTCTTGTGTAATTTTAGTCGATGATGGAAAGCATCGAGTTTTGCTGACTGGCGATGCTGAAACAAAAAATGAGCAAATTTTTGCCCACACTTTAGGAAAAATCGATGTGTTGCAAGTGGGGCATCATGGGAGTAAAACATCGACAAGTGAATATTTACTTTCGCAGGTGCGACCAGATGTAGCGATTATTTCTAGTGGGCGTTGGAATCCGTGGAAATTTCCTCATTATTCGGTTATGGAAAGGCTACATCGTTATAAAAGTGTGGTGAAAAATACCGCTATTTCAGGGCAAGTAAGGGTAAATTTTTTTAAAGACCGATTAGAAATCCAACAAGCACGCACAGAATTTTCCCCTTGGTATGCGCATGTAATTGGATTCTCGGGCGAATAAAAGGTACAATGCGCGCAATTTTTACCATTAGATAGCGATTATGCAAGAGCAAAAATTACAAGAAAATGATTTTTCAACTTTACAAACTTTTAAGCGTTTGTGGCCAATGATTAAACCTTTTAAAGCGGGTTTATTGGTGTCTGCTATCGCATTGGTGCTTAATGCTTTGGCAGATTCAGGTCTTATTTATTTATTAAAACCTTTGCTAGATGATGGATTCGGTAAGGCGGATCATTCATTTTTGAAAATGATGGCTGTGGTCGTCGTGGGAATGATTTTTTTGCGTGGGGTTTCTAACTTTATTTCTAATTATTGTTTAGCATGGGTATCAGGCAAAGTTGTCATGACAATGCGTCGCCGCTTGTTTAAACATTTAATGTTTATGCCTGTGAGTTTCTTTGACAGAAATTCAACAGGTAAATTACTTTCTCGTATTACTTATGATTCTGAGATGATTGCAAGTTCTTCTTCAGGATCTTTGATTACCATTGTGCGAGAGGGGGCATATATTATTTCGCTATTAGCAGTAATGTTTTACACAAGCTGGGAATTAACCCTTGTTTTATTTGTGATCGGGCCAATTATTGCGGTGTTGATCACTATCGTGTCAAAAATTTTCCGTAAATTGAGTAAGAATTTACAAGATTCAATGGGGGAATTAACCTCTGCAACGGAACAAATGCTAAAAGGGCATAAAGTGGTGCTTTCTTTTGGTGGGCAATTAGTGGAAGAGGAACGTTTCGATATCGTGAGTAACGATATGCGTCGTAAAGGCATGAAAATGGTCACCGCAGATTCCATTTCCGACCCTGTTGTGCAGATCATTGCTTCTCTTGCTTTGGCGGCAGTATTGTTTTTAGCGACGACGCCGTTGATTGCGGAAGATAACCTAAGTGCAGGTTCTTTTACGGTAGTTTTCTCATCTATGTTAGCGATGATGCGTCCATTAAAATCTTTAACGAACGTAAACTCTCAATTCCAACGGGGGATGGCAGCGTGTCAAACTTTATTTGCCATTTTAGATTTAGAACCAGAAAAAGATAATGGTACTTACCAAGCTGAACCCGCGAAAGGTGAATTAGAATTTAAGAATGTGAGTTTTGCATATCAAGGAAAAGAGGAGCTTGCATTAAATAATATTTCTTTTAGCGTTCCAGCTGGGAAAACCGTAGCTCTAGTGGGGCGTTCAGGATCGGGTAAATCAACCATTGCTAATTTAGTGACCCGTTTTTACGATATTGAGCAAGGTGAAATTTTATTGGATGGCGTAAATATCCAAGATTATCGTTTATCCAATTTACGTGAAAATTGCGCCGTGGTTTCTCAACAAGTCCATTTATTTAACGATACCATTGCGAATAATATTGCTTATGCAGCACAAGATAAGTATTCTCGCGAAGAAATTATCGCTGCAGCAAAAGCGGCTTATGCTTTAGAGTTTATCGAAAAATTACCACAAGGTTTTGATACGGTCATTGGTGAAAATGGTGCGAGCCTGTCCGGTGGGCAACGTCAACGTTTAGCGATTGCTCGTGCTTTATTGCGTAATTCTCCAGTATTAATTTTGGATGAAGCTACGTCTGCACTAGATACGGAATCAGAACGAGCAATTCAATCTGCATTAGATGAATTGAAGAAAGATCGCACTGTTATCGTAATCGCCCATCGTTTATCAACCATTGAAAATGCGGATGAAATTCTTGTGATTGATCACGGAGAAATTCGTGAGCGCGGTAACCATAAGGCATTGCTTGAACAAAATGGCGCCTATAAACAATTACACAGTATGCAGTTTAGTGGCTAATTTATTGATTATCGAAAACGCGAGTTAAAAAACTCGCGTTATTTTATCCGCACTTATTAGAAAGGATTTTCTATGCCCTTCTGGTATTCCAATTCCAAGCTTATTTGGCTCTTATCGCCTTTTTCTTTATTGTTTTGGTTGATTAGCCAACTTCGTCGCGCCTTATTCTCTTTGGGTCTCAAGTCTTCTTACCGCGCACCAAAACCGGTGATAATTGTGGGGAATTTATCTGTCGGTGGAAATGGCAAAACGCCTGTGGTTGTTTGGCTTGTGGAAGAGTTAAAAAAACGAGGTTTGCGCGTAGGTGTGATTTCTCGTGGTTACGGCAGTAAATCTAAAACTTATCCGTTATTCGTTACTGAAAATACGCATCCGAGTGAAGGTGGTGATGAGCCTGTATTGATCGCTAAACGCACTCATGCTCCAGTAGTGATTTCCCCGAATCGCCAGCAAGCGATTGAATTACTCTTAAGCCAAGCAGAGTGCGATATTATTATTTCTGATGATGGTTTACAGCATTATCAATTACAGCGTGATTTGGAAATTGTCGTAATGGACGCTGAGCGCGCGTTGGGAAATGGTTTTGTATTGCCTGCAGGCCCATTGCGTGAATTACCAAGTCGATTAAAATCCGTCGATTTTGTGATCACTAATGGTGGAAAAAATCAGTATTCTGATGCGGTTATGCGTCTTGTACCTCATTTCGCCATTAATTTAAAAACCAATGAAAAACGTCAATTAAAGGAATTTCAATCAGGCGTTGCTATCGCAGGGATTGGTAACCCACAGCGTTTTTTCACTATGTTAGAAAAGTTAGGGATTCAATTAGAGCGAACTCAAGCATTTCAAGATCATCAACATTTTGAAGCATCTCAATTAGAAAAACTTGCTGAAAATCAACCGCTCTTTATGACGGAAAAGGATGCCGTAAAATGCCAATCTTTTGCTAAAGATAATTGGTGGTATATCCCAGTGGATGCGGAGATTATTGAGGCTGAAAAACAACGTGAAAATTTACCGCTCTTTTTGGCCAAAATAGACAAACTTGTGGAGCAATACAGAAATGTTTGAAAAGATTAATCCTCAGTTGCTTGAAGTGATTGCTTGCCCGCGTTGTTTAGCTCGATTGCAATATGATCAAGAAAACCAACGATTAATTTGTTGTTATGAACAGATTGCTTATCCTATTAAAAATGGTGTGCCAGTGTTGCTTGCCGATAAAGCTGAAATATTAAAGAATAAGGAATAAATTATGTCATTTACCGTGATTATCCCCGCTCGTTTTGCATCAAGTCGTTTGCCTGGAAAACCTCTTGCTGATATTGCGGGTAAGCCAATGATTCAACATGTATTTGAGAAAGCATTGCAGTCTGGGGCGAGCCGAGTGATTATTGCCACCGATAATGAAAATGTGGCTGATGTTGCCAAAAGTTTTGGCGCAGAAGTGTGTATGACTTCGGTTAATCATAATTCTGGTACAGAACGTTTAGCGGAAGTTGTAGAAAAATTAGCGATTCCTGACAATGAAACCATTGTCAATATTCAAGGGGATGAGCCTTTGATTCCACCCGTTATTGTGCGACAAGTAGCAGATAATTTAGCAAAATTTAATGTAAATATGGCAAGCCTTGCGGTAAAAATTCACGATGCCGAGGAATTATTTAACCCAAATGCAGTGAAAGTGTTAACAGATAAAGAGGGCTATGTACTGTATTTTTCCCGTTCAGTTATTCCTTACGATCGTGATCAGTTTATGAATTTACAGGATGTTCAGAAAGTACAGCTTGCGGACGCTTACTTACGTCATATTGGCATTTACGCATATCGTGCTGGTTTTATAAAACAATATGTGCAATGGGCACCGACTCAACTTGAAAATCTAGAAAAACTTGAGCAGCTTCGCGTGTTATATAACGGCGAACGCATTCATGTTGAACTTGCGAAAGAAGTGCCTGCAGTGGGGGTGGATACCGCTGAAGATTTGGAAAAAGTGCGGGCAATTTTAGCGGCGAATTAAAATGTTTGATGCTAAAAAGTTCTTAGCGTATGTCTCTCACGAACCTGGTGTTTACCGTATGTATGACGATAAGGATCAGGTCATTTATGTTGGGAAAGCGAAGGATTTAAAAAAACGTCTTTCAAGCTATTTTCGTAAAAATCTGAGCAGTAAAAAAACAGAAGCGTTGGTGGCATCAATTCATCATATTGACACCACGCTAACTTCATCTGAAACGGAAGCTTTACTGCTAGAGCATAATTTTATCAAGCTTTATCAGCCTCGTTATAACGTATTATTGCGTGATGATAAATCCTATCCATTTATTTTATTAACCAAAGAACGTCATCCAAGAATCACTTCCTATCGTGGCTCTAAAAAATTTTCGGGTGAATATTTCGGGCCTTATCCGCATGCGGGAGCCGTGCGTGAAACGTTATCGCTTTTGCAAAAACTTTTCCCTGTTCGCCAATGTGAAAATTCCGTTTATTCCAACCGCTCTCGTCCTTGTTTGCAGTATCAAATTGGGCGTTGTTCCGCACCTTGTGTACAGGGATATGTTTCTGATGAAGAATATAATCAACAAGTTGAATTAGCGCACTTATTTTTGCAAGGTAAAGATCAACAGGTGTTAGATTATTTAATCGGTAAAATGGAGCAGGCAAGCGGAAATTTAGATTTTGAACAAGCTGCGCGTTATCGTGATCAGATTCAGGCGGTACGTTCAGTTATTGAAAAACAATTTGTATCCAATGAGCGTTTAGATGATATGGATATTATGTCTATCGCTTACCAACATGGTTTAGCTTGTGTACAAGTGATGTTTATTCGTCAAGGAAAAGTGCTAGGCAATCGCAGTTATTTCCCAAAAGTACCCCCTAATACGGATTTATCGGAACTTACTGAAACTTTTGTGGGGCAATTTTATTTACAAGGTCATCAAGGACGAAGCATCCCGAATAGCATTATTGTCGATCGTCAATTAGCTGAAAAATCAGAGCTTGAGCAACTTCTTACGGATCAAGCGGGCAGAAAAGTGACGATTCAAGAAAGCGTAAAAGGCGATAAAAGTAAATACTTACAGCTCGCACAAGTTAATGCTAAAGCGGCTTTAAATGTACAACTTAAACAATCTTCACGAATGTCAGAGCGTTATCAAGCGTTGTGTGATCTGTTAAATCTTCCTGAAATTAAGCGTATGGAATGTTTCGATATAAGCCACACGATGGGAAATCAAACGGTAGCATCTTGTGTTGTCTTTAATCAAGAAGGTCCACTAAAATCTGATTATCGTCGTTTTAATATTGAAGGGATTACTGGTGGGGATGATTATGCTGCGATGGAACAAGCGTTGCAGAAACGTTATGGGCGTGATTTAGAAGAAGATAAAATTCCAGATATTATTTTTATTGATGGTGGAAAAGGGCAATTAAATCGTGCATTGAACGCGTTCCAGCATCTTCAAGTAAAATGGGATAAAAATAGACCGCACTTAATTGGTGTGGCAAAAGGTGTGGATCGTCGAGCAGGGCAGGAAGTACTGATCATCAGCAAACAAGATCGTGAAATTCATTTGCCTGATGATAGTTTGGCATTGCATTTGATTCAACACATCCGTGATGAAAGCCATAATCACGCAATAAGCGGGCACCGTAAAAAACGTCAAAAAGCCTTTACACAAAGTGGTTTAGAAACCATTGAAGGTGTGGGCGCTAAACGTCGTCAGGCTTTACTGAAATATCTTGGTGGTTTGCAAGGTGTGAAAAATGCGACCTTAGATGAAATAGCCTCTGTACCTGGAATTTCCCTTAAACTTGCCGAAACGATTTTTGAAACGCTCAAAAATGATTAATCAATTATCTCTTAAATGTAAATAAGGATTGCTTTTCATCATAAAGCCATTATGATCCGCACTTTCGGATTTATTTAACTCTATTATAGGAAAAATTATGTTTGAATGGATTACCGATCCTGAAGCGTGGATATCACTTGCGACACTTGCTGCTTTGGAGATCGTTTTAGGGATCGATAATATCATTTTTATTAGCATCCTAGTTGGACGTTTACCTGAACGCCAACGTCAGTCTGGTCGTATTGTTGGGCTTGGTTTGGCAATGCTGACAAGAATTTTACTTTTGATGTCGCTTGCTTGGATGATGAAGCTTACTGCACCGTTATTTACTGTGTTTAATCAAGAAATTTCTGGGCGTGATTTGATTTTATTAATCGGTGGTTTATTCCTGATTATAAAAAGTTCTGGCGAAATTAAAGAGGCGATAAATCATCAAGAACACCATGAATCTGAAAGCAAAAATAAAGTGAGTTATCTTGGTGTATTAATTCAAATTGCTGTGCTAGATATTGTATTTTCTTTAGATTCTGTCATTACCGCGGTAGGTATGGCAAGCCATCTTCCTGTTATGATTTTGGCGATTATTATTGCCGTGGGTGTGATGATGTTTGCAGCAAAACCAATAGGCGATTTTGTGGATACACACCCAACGTTGAAAATTCTGGCTTTAGCCTTCTTAGTTTTAGTCGGAGTTAGTTTAATTGCAGAAAGTTTAGATATTCACATCCCGAAAGGTTATATCTATTTTGCAATGGGATTCTCTGTTGTGGTTGAAATGATAAATATTAGAATGAGAAGATTGATGAAATAAATTGGAAGTGCGGTCTATTTAGACCGCATTTTTTGATTAAGCTTTTTTCAAAAACTCAGATTTCAACATGATTTTGCCGCAATCGACATTATGATCGCCATTTACTAAGCGGATTTTTTTGAATTTTGTACCTTTTTTCAATACTTCTGATGAACCTTTTAATTTTAAATCTTTAATCAAAAGTACATCATCGCCATCTGCAAGCAAATTCCCATTGCTGTCTTTTACGATGAGTTGATCGTCATCTGATTCTTGAATTTCATTATTATCCCATTCATTACCGCAATCAGGGCAAACAAAATTAATTGAATCGTGGTAAACGTATTCACTTTGACATTTTGGGCAATTAGGCATTTGATCCATTGGGTTTTCCTTCTTGATTACATATAATAGGCGCGCGAGTATAGCAAAAAAGATGTCTTTCTCCAAAGCGTGAAAGTTTTTGATCAATTTTTGAGGAAAATGTATGAAAAAACAAATTCTTGCCTTAGTTTGTGGCGTGATGTTTAGTAGTTCGACTTGGGCACACAATTTGCAATTAGAGCAATCTTTACCATCGGTAAAAGTGAGTGAGTATGGTGAAATTGTACTTTCTGGTAAAGATACCGCGTTTCAACCTTGGGGTTCTGCTGGATTAGCGGGTAAAGTGCGTGTTGTCCATCATTTGGCTGGTAGAACTGCAGCAAAAGAGAAAAATCAGCCAATGATTGATGCGATAAAAGCATCTCATTTTAATCCTGCAAAATACCAAACAACGACCATTATTAATGCGGATGATGCGATTGTTGGTACAGGCATGTTTGTAAAAAATAGTGCACAAAAAGGAAAACAGGAAAATCCACATAGCCAGGTTGTATTAGATGATAAAAGTGCGGTGAAAAATGCTTGGGGATTAAATCCTAAAGATAGTGCAATTATCGTGTTAGACAAAACGGGAAAAGTAAAATTTGTGAAAGAAGGAAAATTGTCTGATAGCGATATTCAGGCTGTTATTTCACTTGTGAATGGATTAACCAAATAACGTAATAAAAAGTAAAAATCCCTAAGCCTTTCGACTTAGGGACTTTTTAATTCTGATGGCGGAGGAATAGGGATTCGAACCCTAGGAGGGCGTAAACCCTCGCCGGTTTTCAAGACCGGTGCCTTCAACCACTCGACCATTCCTCCGTGATTGATGGGCGTAGTATAATGAATATTTTATTGATGTAAACAGAAATCTCATGATTTAAGTTTAGGTGATGATAATTTATTCATTTTGATGAAATTAATTCTATCAATACCATTGACTTTTTTACCCCTAGCCCTTACTTTACAGGAGACTTTTTACTTATTTTACAAGGAGCTTTTATGCAATCACGTCTTATTGTGGATGCGCAGCAGGAATCGCTACTTAGCACACATAAAGTGTTGCGTAACACGTATTTTTTATTGGGATTAACCATGGCATTTTCAGCGGTTGTTGCGTTTATTTCAATGAGTCTAAACTTGCCCTATCCAAATATTATTGTGTTATTAGTGGGTTTTTATGGCCTACTTTTCTTAACAAATAAATTAGCTGATCGTCCTGCTGGTATTTTGGCAGCCTTTGCTTTCACAGGATTTATGGGATACACCATCGGGCCAATTTTGAATATGTATGTGGCACGTGGAATGGAAGATTTGATTATGCTTGCATTCGCAGGAACTGCTATCGTATTTTTCGCGTGTTCCGCTTATGTATTGACTACGAAAAAAGATATGTCATTCTTATCAAGCGCAATGTTCGCATTATTTATTGTGCTATTGCTTGGTATGGTGGCAAGTTTCTTCTTCCAAATTCCTGCGTTATCAGTCGCAATTAGTGCATTATTTGTTGTGTTCTCTACAATGACTATTTTGTATGAAACGAGTAATATCATCCATGGTGGTGAAACGAATTACATTCGCGCCACCGTGAATATTTATGTTTCAATCTACAATTTATTCTTGAGTTTATTAAGATTACTTTCTATTTTCTCAAGCGATGAATAATGATTGAATTTTAACGTTGTGACCCCACTTTTCAGTGGGGTTATTTTTTGGAATAGGCAATGGAAAAACAAATTTTTGAACATGCAGTCAACGTTGAGGAAGAACAATATCAGCCTAAGCAAGAGTTTCATCATGTAGAAACAAAGCTGGATGAACCCTTGGAAGGGGAATTACTTGATGCTCAACTTGAACAGGCATTGAAAGCAAAATCAGGTTTTGGAAAAACAGTATTAAAATTTACCGCACTTTTATTTGGTGTGGCGACGGTTGCTCAATCCGTGCAGTGGATTTGGGATAGCTATCAACAACATCAATGGATTTATCTTGCTTTTGCTTTAGTCAGTTTAATTATCATTTTATTGGGTATTAAAGAGATTATTGGTGAGTGGCGACGTTTAGTTCGTTTAAAAAAACGTGAGCAATTGCAACAACAAAGTCAGCAGATCTGGTTGGAAAGTGCGGTAAAAAATGGTGATGTTTTTTCCATTCATAACGCAGAAAAAAGTAAAATTCTTTGCTTAGATATTGCAAAATCTCTACGTTTGGAAAATGATTCTCCAGAGGTAATTCAATGGCAACACCAATTAAATGAAGCTTATTCAGCGCAAGAAATTACTCATTTATTTAGTCGTAATGTTTTGTCTACTTTTGATGCACAAGCTAAAAAATTGATTAGTAAAATGGCCGCAGAATCAGCGGTGATTGTCGCGATTAGTCCACTTGCTGTAGTGGATATGTTTTTTATTGCGTGGAGAAATCTTCGATTAATGAATAAGATTGCTGAGATTTATGGAATTGAATTAGGGTATTTTTCACGTATTCGATTGTTAAGAATGGTATTGGTCAATATAGCTTTTGCTGGAGCAACCGAAGTAGCACAAGATATTGGAATGGATTGGCTTTCTCAAGATGTAACAGCAAAGCTTTCTGCGCGTATAGCTCAAGGGATCGGTGTGGGATTGCTCACTGCTAGATTAGGCGTGAAAGCAATGGAGCTTTGTCGCCCGTTAGCATTTCAATTAAATGAAAAACCAAAGCTCTCACATATTCAACAGGAATTACTTAGCTCGGTGAAAGATATTGTTCTCGGTAAAAATAAGATTTACAAAAAGGAGCAAGTCTGATGAAAATCGAGGTTGTTTATCAACATAGCGATTTTATTATTATCAATAAGCCTGAAGGTATTAGTGTTCACAAAGATCAAGAAGAACAAGGTTTAACAGAACTTGTTGCAAAACAACTCAATATGCCTCAAGTATGGCTGGTTCATCGCTTGGATAAAGTGACGTCAGGGTTATTAATTTTGGCACTGAATGCTGAAAGTGCGGCTGAATTTTCGCGACTTTTTTCTGAACACAAAATCCATAAAACTTATCTGGCATTAAGTAACCAAAAGCCTAAAAAGAAACAAGGTTTGATTATCGGGGATATGAAGAAAGCCCGAGATGGCGCATGGAAACTTTGTCAAACAAAAGAAAATCCCGCAATTACGCGTTTTGAAAGCGTAAGCTGTGAGCCTAATTTACGTTTATTTATTTTAAAACCACAAACGGGGAAAACGCATCAATTACGTGTTGCGATGAAAAGTTTAAGTAGTCCGATTTTAGGCGATGGACTTTATAGTAAAAATACTGAAGAAATTGACCTCACTTATTTGCATGCTACTCAATTGGAATTTGATTATTTGAATAATTTTATTTCGGTAACTTGTTTACCCTCTCAAGGTCAATTTTGGATTAAATCCAGTGTGTTTGAGCAAATTAAGGCTTATCTGGCAAAGCCGTTTTTATCAAAATAGAAATCTCTGTATAATAAAGACAATTTTACTCTTTAATAGGAACAAAAATGAAATTTATCTCTTTTAATATAAATGGTTTACGTGCTCGACCACATCAACTTGAAGCCATTATTGAAAGATATCAGCCTGATGTAATAGGCTTGCAAGAAATTAAAGTCGCTGATGAGGCTTTTCCTTATGAAATTACAGAAAACTTAGGTTATCACGTATTTCATCACGGACAGAAAGGTCACTATGGCGTAGCATTATTGACTAAACAAGAACCTAAAGCGGTTCGTCGTGGTTTTCCAACAGACAATGAAGATGCGCAAAAACGCATTATTATGGCTGATCTTGAAACTGATTTTGGTTTGTTGACTGTCATTAATGGTTATTTCCCTCAAGGGGAAAGCCGTGCGCACGAGACTAAATTTCCAGCTAAAGAGAAATTTTATGCAGATCTTCAAAAATATTTAGAAAAAGAACACGACAAATCGAATCCTATTTTAATTATGGGCGATATGAATATTAGCCCAAGTGATTTAGATATTGGTATCGGAGATGAAAATCGTAAACGTTGGTTACGCACAGGGAAATGTTCTTTCTTACCTGAAGAACGAGCGTGGTATCAACGTTTGTACGATTACGGATTAGAAGATAGTTTCCGTAAGCTGAACCCAACAGCAAATGATAAATTCTCGTGGTTTGATTACCGTTCTAAAGGTTTTGATGATAATCGAGGTTTACGAATTGATCATATTTTAGTAAGTCAAAAATTGGCTGAACGCTGTGTCGATGTGGGCATTGCACTAGATATTCGAGCAATGGAAAAACCGTCTGATCACGCACCGATTTGGGCTGAATTTAAATAGGAAAGCGAAATGGATATGGCAAATTGGCAGAATTATCGTTCTACCGTGAATGGTATGCCCGCAGTGTTTACCGCAAATATTGAAGATGTTGAAAAATATCACGGTAAAGATCTCGATAAAATAGTGCAATTCACTATCTCTTATAAAGCAGATGATGAAAGCGGTTTGCCTTCAGAAGTTGAATACGATAAGTTAATTAATCGTGTATTTAAAATTCTGGCGCAATTAACCGCACTTCCGAATGTATTTTTTGCCGGACATTTTATTTGTAATTCCCAAGCTAAAATGCATTTTTATTGTGAGCATGAAAATCTTATTGTAGAAACTTTACAACAAATTGATTTTGTTAAAGATATTAATGTACAAAAGGATTTAAGTTGGGATACTTATTTTGACTTTTTGCTTGCTTCTCCATTAGAGATTAAATTAAATGCAACGGAAGAGTTACTTGATTTGCTGAAAAATAAAGGTCGTGATTTAAGTGATACGTATCTGGTGGAGCATAGTTTTCATTTTGATGAAGAAGAGAAAATGTTTCCTTTTATGGATGAGCTTAGTTTAGGGGATTATTCTTTCACGACATTACAATATTCCGCACAAGCTATTCAGTTTAATGAAGATGATGAACCTTATTTTTGGGTTAAATTAGAGCAAGAAATTTCATTAGATAATGGTGAGATTTTTGAACAAGTAGAACGGTTTGAAAAACTGGCTGGACAATTTGCGGGAGAGTATATCGGCTGGGAATGTGATTCTTTGATGGATGCTAATAAACAGTTAAATTAGTTTTTTTAGATGCTCGTAAGTCATAAAAAGAGAGATATGTATCTCTCTTTTTTAATGTAATTGAACTTTTCGGCGCATTTTACGCATTAATAAAAATACCCATGGCCATAATATTCCAGAGGCCAATGCTCCAAAGATTTCTTGCCAGTTAAAAAATGCGGTATGCAGGGAGAATTCGACTAAGAAAATAGCTAATCTGACAATAAACACAAACGCAATCACTAAAAGACTTTGAAACCAAAGTGATAAATTTCTGAGTACGAGATAGTTTTTTGCCACAAAATAAATTGTCACAGAAAGGACTAAAGCATGAATGCCTAATGTGGAACCTAGGATTAAATCCCATACAAGCCCTAACAAAAATGTCCATCCAATACTGACTTTATTTGGAATAGCCAGAACCCAGTAAAGTAAAACGAGAACTAACCAAGCAGGCTTAAATGCCTGAAAACCAAGTGGCCAGGGTGCGAGTTCTAGCACTAATGCCACGACAAAGAAGCTTAAAATTGTGAGCCATTGTAAAATAAAGCGAGTTTGCATTAATCTTCTTCCCTATGTTCTTGTTGTTCTGACGGTACAGCTTCTTCATTTTGCGGTGCATCGGTTGGAATTTCAGGTTCAACAGTTGATTTATCCTTATTTTCTTGAAGATTATCGTCTGTTAATGGGGCTTTTTTTACTTTGTAATCAGCTTCATTCGCTTGGCTTTCTAAACGTTTTTGTACCAAATTACGCACTTCTTCTGGAGACATAGATTTTACTTTAGACATATCTAAATTGCTTGGCCAAAGTAGTAATACATAGCGTAAGCGTTCAAGGGCGGCGAGAGGTTTAGCTTTGACCGTCGCAAAGTAATTTGAACCATCGCGTGAAACGCTTTGTACAACCGCTACTGGATAGCCTTCAAGGAAACGGCCACCAAGACCAGACGTTACAAGTAAGTCGCCTTTTTCAATATCCACAGAACGAGGTACATTATCAAGAGTTAGCTCATCAGTATGCCCTGTTCCACTCGCAATGACGCGAACATCGTTACGTAGAACTTGTACTGGAATAGAATGAGTGACATCAGTTAAGAGTAGTACTCGGCTGGTGTTTTCGCCCACAGAAATAATTTGACCAATAACGCCTTTTTCATCAATTACAGGCTGGCCTACATACGCACCGTCTTTTTCGCCTTGGTTAATAACAATTTGTTGACGATAAATGTCAGTTTCTGCAGTTAAAATTTCCGCAATCTTTTTGTATTCATCGGTGCGTAAAGGGGAGTTTAACAATAAACGTAAACGCTGATTCTCGACTTTGAGTTGATCTAGTAAAAGTAAATCTGCATTTTTTTCACGTAATTGTTCGCGTAATACTTTATTTTCGATTTGTAATTTACTAGTATCCACTAAATTATCTGACACCCCATCTAATACTGTTCGAGGGCTATTGGCAAGATAATAGAGCCCACCTACTGCAGTTTCCATAGCACTGCGAGCTTTAGTCATTGAATTAGTTTGACCATCAGCTAAGATTAAAGAAAGGGAAGCTGCTACAGCTAATAATAATCGAATGCCAAGCGGGGGGGCTTTACCGAAAATAGGCTTCATTAAGCGTCCTACGTTGAGATAAAAAGATTAAAAGGAAAAGTGCGGTCATTTTTAACCGCACTTTTTATTTTTGGTCTAAATTAAATTTCGTCACTAAAAATGTCGCCACCGTGCATATCGATCATTTCTAATGCCTCACCACCACCGCGAGCAACACAGGTTAATGGATCTTCTGCGATAATTACTGGAACGCCAGACTCTTTAGAGAGAAGCGTATCAATATTACGCAATAGTGCACCACCACCGGTTAACACCATACCTCGTTCAAAAATATCAGCTGCGTGCTCTGGTTGACATTCCTCAAGAGCAGTACGAACAGCGGTTACGATACCATTTAATGGCTGTTGAATAGCTTCTAAAACATCACGTGAGGTTAAGGTGAATGAACGAGGTGCGCCTTCAGCAAGGTTATGACCATGCACTTCCATTTCTTTAATTTCATCACCTTCTTGAATATAGGCTGTACCGATTTCTTGTTTGATACGTTCTGCTGTTGGTTCACCGATAACAGAACCAAAAGTGCGGCGAACATAAGAAATAATCGCTTCATCAAAACGGTCACCACCGATACGAACTGAAGAAGAATATACGATACCGTTTAGGGAAATAACAGCGACTTCAGTCGTACCACCACCAATATCAATTACCATGGATCCAACCGCAGTAGAAACGGGTAATTTAGCGCCGATTGCGGCTGCCATTGGCTCTTCAATTAAATATACTTCACGCGCACCAGCACCGATTGCGGATTCTTTAATTGCACGACGTTCTACTTGTGTTGCACCAGCAGGCACACAGACAAGTACACGAGGACTTGGACGCATAAAATTACCGCTGTGAACTTGTTTGATAAAGTATTGCAACATTTTTTCTGTAACAAAGAAGTCTGCGATTACACCATCTTTCATTGGGCGAATGGCAGCGATGCTTTTTGGTGTACGTCCAAGCATTAATTTTGCTTCTTTACCTACAGCCGCGATGCTTTTTAGTGAACCAACGCGATCTTGTCGAATGGCAACAACCGAAGGCTCATCTAAGACAATACCTTGACCTTTCACATAAATTAATGTGTTTGCAGTACCTAAGTCGATAGAAAGATCATTTGAGAAAAGCCCACGAATTTTTTTAAATAACATAATTATCCTATTCTAAAATCAGAGTTAATTTTGCTTGGCTGAAAAAGTGAAATTATCTCATCGCCAAGCACGCAAAAAAATTGTGCTAAATGTACCAAAAAATGTGTTGAAATTACAGCTGTTTTTCGTGTTTTTTACGTTAGTTGCCACTGGCCTTTATCTTGTAGAGTCAGTTGTTGCTGATGTAAAGCTTTCAGCGTTGAACGGTGGCCAACACTGATTAGCGTGGTTTTTGGTAGCTCTTGTTTTAATAGTTGATACATCGTAAATTCTAAACCTTCATCCATACTTGCTGTGGCTTCATCTAAGAAGGCCACGGCAGGTTTGTGTAGAATCAAACGCGCAAACGCCAAACGCTGTTGTTCGCCAAGAGAAAGAATACGCGTCCAGTCTTGTTCTTTTTCTAATTGTTCAGTCAAATGTCCTAGTTGCACTTTATTTAATATTTCTACAGCTTGTGTATGTGAAATATTGTCAGCGTTATTTGGATAAGCTAATGCTGACATCAAATTTCCTTGTGGCACATAGGGTTTTTGCGATAAGAAAAGTTGACTGTTTATTGGGCAAATCACTTCACCTTCTGCGTAGCTCCAGAGTCCAGCGATTGTTCGTAAAAGTGTCGTTTTCCCTGCACCCGATTTTCCTTGAATGAGTAAACTCGTTCCTTGCGGTAGCGTAATGTTGAGATTTTCTACCAGAGTGTAACCTAATGGATTTTTAACACTTAAGTTGTTGAAAATAACATTTGTAGGGTGATTGTGGATTTGTATTTGTGATTCATGATTCACCGTTTCAATGGCATAGCTGAAACCGGTTAAACGATCGAGCGTCGCTTTATATCCTGCAAAACTATCATAAGTATTACGGAAAAATGAAAGATTGCTGTGCAATTTTCCAAATACTTGTAAAGTTTGCATTAAATCACCGAGTTTTATTTGTTTTTCAAAGTAGCGTCCGACTTGAATTAACAATGGAAAAACAACAGAAACTTGGCTTACGACTAAGTTAAATCCTGAAAATTTTAGCGTTCTAAATACTATTACCCACATGTTATGGATGACAGCATTGAATTGTTGATAAAGCTGATTTTTTTCTACTTTTTCACCTGCATAAAAAGCAATACTTTCGGCATATTCTTTTATGCGAATTAAAGAATAACGGTAGTTTGCGTTTAAGCGTTCATTAATAAAATTCAAAGAGATTAATGGACGACCGAGCCAAAATGCAATAAGGGTAGTGAAAATGACATAGCCAAATACTAAGAACACCATCATATGTGGAATTTCCACGCCAAGTACCATCATTGGGCCCGCTAATCCCCATAACAAAATCGTGTAAGAGATCATAGAGGTGACCGCATCAATGACCCCAGTGCTTAAAGAAAGCGTGGTTTTTACATAAGATTGGATATCTTGTTGAATACGTTGATCGGGGTTATCTAGGTTTTCGGATAAATACTGAGTTTTGTAATAGGCGCGATGTGCCATCCATTTATCAACAAGTTGTTCGTTAAGCCACTCAATCCAGTTGATGACGAAACGTTGCTCTAAATAATAGCTTACTAATGCTGCTGAAACAGAACTTGCGGCAATGACGCAGAACAAGCCCATTTGTTGCCAAAATACATGTTCATTAAATTCTTGCAATGATGTGTACATATTTTTGTACCACTCAGAATGTACAAGGCTGATACGTACGCTAAGTAGCGTCATTGCAACAATAAGCAGAAAGAATAAGATAGGTTTTATACTACGTTTAGGTGAAAGATAGCCGCCTGCAAACATCCAAAATTGTCTTCCCCATTGAGTAAAACGGACTAAAAGAAAAATGCCAAAACTAAAGACGACAGAGGTGATGGCTAACGTTTGTAAAATCCAAATAAGAGAAGTAATGGCTTCTTGGCCGTAATCCATAAATATTCCATCCGAGATAAAAGTGCGGTGAAAAATAACCGCACTTTTTGTAAAAGGGTCAAAAATTTTCGGTATTGTAGAGTCTATGCTCAATTTCGCAAGAAAAAATGTGACGAACGTAGCATTTTTTGAGTTTGGTTAAGGTTTTCAAAAAACAACTTGGATATAATCCGAAGGAGTTAGATTTCATTTTTAAGGGGTCAATATGAGTGATATTGCAATCACGATTAGTCTTCTTGCCCTCGTTGCCGTAATCGGTTTATGGATCGGGCATTGGAAGATCCGTGGGGTTGGGCTTGGCATCGGTGGTGTGCTGTTTGGTGGTATCATTGTGGCTCATTTCACCAATCAATATGGTTTGCAATTAGATGCACGTACGTTGCATTTTGTGCAGGAATTTGGCTTGATTCTGTTTGTTTATACGATTGGGATTCAAGTTGGGCCTGGCTTTTTTGCATCTTTAAGAAAATCAGGTTTAAAACTCAATGCTTTTGCCATTTTAATCGTTGTACTAGGTTCTGTTGCAGCGGTGATCGTGCATAAGGTTGCGGATGTCCCGTTAGATATCGCTCTTGGTATTTATGCAGGGGCAGTAACTAACACGCCAGCCCTTGGTGCTGGTCAGCAAATTTTGACTGAACTTGGCGTGCAACAAACTACAGTGACAATGGGGATGTCTTATGCGATGGCTTATCCATTCGGGATTTGTGGTATTTTGCTTGCAATGTGGTTAATCCGCTTATTTTTTAAAGTCAAAGTGGACGATGAAGCCGCTCGTTTTAATGCAGAGAGCGGTCAAGAAAAAGAAAGTTTGCATAGCATTTCAGTGAAAGTGACTAACCAAAATTTAGATGGTTTAACACTGATTGAAGTGCCTGGATTTAGTGATGAGGAAGTGGTTTGCTCTCGCTTAAAACGCGAGGACATGGAAATTGTTCCAAAGGCTAGCACAGAAATTCGTACCAATGATATTTTGCAATTAGTCGGCGATGATGCAGCTCTATCCAAAATGCGCTTGATTATTGGTCATGAGGTAGATGCGCCAACATCCTCTTATAGTGGAGAGATTCGTGCCGAACGAGTAGTGGTTACTAATGAAAAAGTCTTAGGTAAAAAGATCCGCACTTTGGGTATTCATCAAAAATATGGTGTGGTGATCTCTCGCTTGAATCGTGCCGGTATTGAATTAGTGCCAACAGCGAATACAACTTTACAATTTGGTGACGTACTTCATATGGTGGGGCATACTGATGTGCTAAACAAAGCGATTTCCGTAATTGGTAATGCACAACAAAAATTGCTTCAAGTGCAAATGTTACCTGTGTTTATCGGTATTGGTTTAGGGGTACTCGTTGGTTCGATCCCATTCTATATTCCAGGTTTCCCCGTTGCGTTAAAATTAGGGCTTGCTGGTGGACCATTGGTGGTTGCGTTGATCTTAGCGAGAATTGGCACGATTGGTAAACTTTACTGGTTTATGCCACCTAGTGCTAACTTGGCATTGCGCGAAATAGGGATTGTTCTTTTCTTGGCTGTGGTAGGTTTAAAATCAGGCGGAAGTTTCTTTGACACCTTATTGAATGGTTCAGGCCTTGAATGGATGGGATACGGTATTTTTATCACCTTTATTCCATTAATGATTACCGGTATTTTGGCTCGTCTATATGGCAAACTGAATTACCTTACAATCTGTGGTTTACTTGCAGGTTCCATGACAGATCCTCCAGCTTTAGCATTTGCTAATGAAATTAAAGAAGATAACGGTGCAGCAGCTCTTTCTTATGCCACTGTGTATCCATTGGTGATGTTCTTGCGGATAATGTCGCCGCAGTTATTAGCAGTGCTATTGTGGGTAGCATAGTCAAAATAAGTTCAATTTATACAAACAAAAGCGCGGTTAATTTCGCGCTTATTTTTTGCGTGGATTTTGCGCGAGAGGGTATTCAATGATAGAATCTCGCACTTTTATTGCGAAGCGAGAACAAAATGGCGTTAGTTGAATTTTTGATGAAAACCTTAGATGGCTTAAAGGGAACAGATATTGTACATTTTGATGTACGTGGAAAATCCTCGATTACGGATAATATGATTATTTGCACGGGTACATCGAGCCGCCAAGTTTCTGCAATGGCAGATAATTTAATTACAGAATGTAAAAAAGCAGGTTTTGAAACTTTTGGTGAAGAGGGTAAAAATACTGCAGATTGGATTGTGGTGGATCTTGGTCAAGCAATCGTACATATCATGCAACGTGATGCGCGTGAAATGTATCAATTAGAGAAACTTTGGGCGTAAACTTTAGTAAAGTGCGGTGTAAAATAACCGCACTTTTAGATAAGGATGACTTGTGAAAATCACGTTAATTGCTGTTGGAACAAAAATGCCTTCTTGGGTTACAACGGGTTTTGAGGAATATCAACGCCGTTTCCCAAAAGATATGCCTTTTGAACTGATTGAAATCCCCGCGGGCAAGCGTGGAAAGAATGCTGATATTAAACGTATTTTAGAACAAGAAGGTAAAGCGATGTTAGCGGCCTGTGGAAAAGGCAAAGTTGTGACGTTAGATATTCCAGGTAAACCTTGGACCACCCCGCAGTTAGCCGAGCAACTAGAAGCGTGGAAAAATGATGGTCGTGATGTATGTTTGTTGATTGGTGGTCCAGAGGGACTTTCACCTGAATGTAAAGCTGCTGCAGAGCAAAGCTGGTCGCTTTCACCCTTGACATTACCTCACCCACTTGTTCGTGTTGTGGTGGCTGAAAGTTTGTATCGTGCGTGGTCGCTCACGACTAATCATCCTTATCACCGAGAATAGTAAATCCTCATTTTTAGTCAGATGAATTTAAAAAGATTCTTCAATACGCCAACTCATGAGCCGTTCCGCGATAAAAAAGCGGAGCGTAACCTTTTTGCACGCCGAACCTTAGTGGCTTTTTTGGGGATTTTGCTACTAACAGGGGTGTTATTCACTAATATTTATCAGCTACAGATTGTTAATTTCGATACTTACCAAACGCGTTCTAATGGTAACCGAATTAAATTATTACCTTTACCTCCAACACGTGGCTTGATCTATGATCGTTACGGCAAATTATTAGCCGAAAATCTTACTTTTTTTGGTTTATACATTGTGCCAGAAAAAACTGAAAATTTAGACCGCACTTTAGATGAATTACGCTACATTGTGGGATTGACGGATAACGATATTGAAAATTTTAAAAAGGAACGTCGCCGCGGAACGCGTTACACGCCTATTTTATTGAAACCGAATTTAACAGAAGAACAAATCGCACGTTTTGCGGTGAGTGGCTATCAATATCCGAGTTTAGATGTACGTCCTTATTTCAAACGCTATTACTTATATGGCGAGATTATGACGCATATTTTAGGTTATGTGGGAAAAATTAATGATAAAGATGTAGAGCGCCTGAAAAAAGAGGAAAAATTTGCTAATTACTCGGGAACGAGTGATATGGGAAAATTAGGTATTGAGCGTTATTATGAAGATAGTTTACATGGTGTAACGGGATTTGAAGAGGTTGAAATTAATAACCGTGGAAAGGTAATTCGTAAATTACGAGAACAACCTGCTATAGCAGGAAAAAGTATTCATCTCACCATTGATTTAGAATTACAACGCTATATTACGGAGCTTTTATCTGGGCAAAAAGGTGCAATTATTGTTCTAGATCCAAAAGATAGTGGCGTGTTAGCAATGGTCTCGACACCGAGTTATGATAATAATCTTTTTGTGGATGGCATTTCATCTGAAGATTATAAACGTTTATTAAATGATCCAGCTCGTCCATTGTATAGCCGGGCTACACAGGGGGTATATCCTCCCGCTTCTACAGTGAAACCTTTTATTTCCGTAGCCGCACAAACTGAAAATGTGATTACGCAAAATACAACCATTTTTGACCCAGGCTATTGGATTTTACCGAATACCTCAAAACGTTTTCGCGATTGGAAAAAATCAGGTCATGGATATACGGATTTAAATAAGGCGATTACAGAATCATCCGATACTTATTTTTATCAAGTTGCTCATAATATGGGGATAGACCGTCTTTCGGAATGGATGAAACGCTTTGGTTTCGGCATGCCAACAGGAATTGAAATTCAGGAAGAAGCGGCTGCCAATATGCCAAGTCGTGAATGGAAACAAAAACGATATAAACGTCCTTGGGTATTGGGTGATACGATTTCAGTTGGTATTGGGCAAGGTTATTGGACTGCTACGCCGTTACAAGTAGCAAAAGCAACAGCAATATTAGTAAATAACGGTAAAGTAAATACACCACATTTAATGAAAGCTATTGAAGGTGCGGAATTATCACCTTATAAAGATCCATTGATTTATCCTGATATTAGTGAGCCAAAACAAAATTATTGGGATGCAGCAAAACGTGGAATGTATAATGTTGTTAATTCTGCTGCAGGCACTGGACGAAAGGCATTTGCCGGTGCTAATTATAGAGTTGCGGGTAAGTCTGGTACGGCACAAGTTTTTAGTCTCAAAGAAAATGAAAAATACAATGCGGCTGGATTGAAAAAAGAATTGCACGATCACGCATGGTTTACCGCATATGCACCTTATGAAAATCCTAGATTGGTTGTGACAGTTATTTTAGAGAATGCGGGTGGTGGTTCAAGTAATGCCGCACCATTAGCGCGTAAAGTGATGGATTACTATTTAAATCAGCGTTTACCACAAGTTGAAAAATATAATTCAACCATTCAGCAAAAAGAAGATTTACCACAAGAGAGCGAGCAAATAAATGGAAGATAAAATCCCTTTCTGGTTGCGCGCATGGCAACGTTTGCATATTGATTTTTGGCTTTTTATTGGCTTAGTTGCAATAACAGCCTATGGCATGCTTGTGCTTTATAGTGCCACTGGTGCGAGTGAAACTATGTTTAACAACCGGATTATTCAGGTTTTTCTTGGATTTACTGTTATGCTCGTCATGGCACAATTCCCACCTAAATTTTATCAACGTATTGCGCCTTATCTCTATCTGATAGGCTTTATCATGTTGATTTTAGTGGATGCTATTGGAACAACCAGTAAAGGTGCACAGCGTTGGCTTGATCTTGGATTTATTCGTTTTCAACCATCTGAAATTGTAAAGCTTGCAGTGCCATTAATGGTGGCTGTGTATTTAGGTAATCGTCCACTTCCACCTAAATTAAGTGAAACATTTATTGCGATTGCAATGATTATAATTCCGACTTTACTTGTGGCTATACAACCAGATTTAGGCACATCAATTTTGGTAAGTGCGTCAGGTTTATTTGTAGTATTTTTAGCTGGAATGAGTTGGTGGTTAATTTTAGCTGCAGTGATTGGCTTAGCTGGATTTATTCCGATCATGTGGCTATATCTAATGCACGATTATCAACGCACTCGCGTTCTCACATTATTGGACCCAGAAAAAGATCCTCTCGGTGCTGGCTATCATATTTTACAATCAAAGATTGCGATTGGTTCTGGAGGTCTTTGGGGAAAAGGCTGGATGCAGGGGACACAATCCCAGCTTGAATTCTTACCCGAACCTCATACAGATTTTATTTTTGCTGTAATGAGTGAAGAACATGGAATGGTTGGTTTTCTTATTTTGATCTCCATTTATATGTTCATTATTATACGTGGTTTGATAATTGCCGTGAACGCTCAAACATCTTTTGGGCGAATCCTTGCTGGTGCAACGACGTTAATTTTCTTTGTCTATGTATTTGTTAACATAGGCATGGTAAGTGGTATTTTGCCTGTAGTGGGGGTGCCATTACCTTTATTCAGCTATGGTGGGACTTCTTACGTTGCTATTATGGCTGCTTTTGGCTTGGTGATGTCAGTTTATACACATCAAGTAAAATTTATGAAAGGGAACTAATTTCATTTTTACTTTTCTTAAAAGGGTAAATAAATGAAAATAGTCAACGCTTATGAAATTAAAAACATTATTAAATCTGACCGCACTTGCTTTGTTTGCTATAATTACTAGCTTTTCAGCCCATGCGGACACTCACAAAATGTATGGTATCCAAGGGGATAAACTTTCGATTATAACCAAAGTACCTTCTCCTAGTACTTATTCTGTGAAAGGGCAAACTTATACGACAAAAACTGAAGATGATGCTAAGGCCTATACGAAAGAAGGGATGGCTAGTTACTATCATCTCAAATTTAATGGGCGTAGAACAGCAAGTGGTGATGTTTATAATTCAACACAATTTACTGCGGCGCATAAAACGCTTCCAATCAATTCTTATGCCTTGGTGACGAATTTACATAATAATCGAAAAGTGATTGTACGTATTAACGATCGAGGGCCTTTTAGTGATAAACGTTTAATTGATCTTTCTCATGCGGCGGCGAAAGAAATTGGATTAATTTCTCGCGGTATGGGGCATGTTAGAATTGAGGCGTTGCATGTTGCTAAAAATGGGAATTTATCGGGCGCAGCGACAAGAACGCTGGCTAAGCATGCAAAAACTCAAGAAGCAGCTGATCGTTTAGTAAAATCTAATGAATCTTCTAATAAGTCGTTTAAGATGGTAAATGCAAAAAAAGGAAATGAAGTTTATCGTTTGAAAATGCTTGAGGTTACTTCTCGTAGTCAAGCTGATAAGTTAATTACGCAACTTGCATTAGATAATATTCAAGCCGAAGTAAATCGCTCAGGCAATAAATACGAAATTCACATTGGGCCTTTTGATAACAAAACGCAAATGTCACAAGTGAGAACTAAATTACAAAAAATGGCAGTAAACAAGCCACTAATTGTTTACACATATAAAAATTAATTGTAGGAACACACTATGTTGAAAAGAACAACAAAAATCGCATTTTTATCAAGTTTTGTAGCACTTAGTGCTTTTTCGGTATCTGCAGAAGATATGCAGTTTGGCGTAACTCCACCACAAATTACTGCTCAAACTTATGTATTGATGGATTATAATTCAGGCGCAATTTTGGCTGCACTTAATCCTGATGAGCGTCAATATCCCGCATCTTTAACTAAAATGATGACGAGTTATGTGGTAGGGAGCGCTTTAAAACAGGGTAAAATTCACAATACCGATATGGTAACCATTGGTGAGAGTGCATGGGGGCGTAATTTCCCAGATTCATCAAAAATGTTTTTAGATTTAAATACGCAAGTATCTGTAGCAGATTTGAATCGTGGTGTGATTGTTGTATCCGGCAATGATGCGACTGTGGCATTAGCTGAACATATTTCTGGCAATGTACCGAACTTTGTAGAAACAATGAATAAATATGTTCAACAATTTGGTTTGAAAAATACAAATTTCACCACGCCGCATGGTTTAGACGATCCTAATCAATATTCTTCTGCTCGTGATATGGCGCTTATTGGTGCACATATTATTCGTGATTTACCTGAAGAATATAAAATTTACTCCGAAAAAGATTTTACATTTAATAAAATCAAACAACCTAACCGTAATGGACTATTATGGGATAAAACCATCAATGTTGATGGAATGAAAACTGGGCATACTAGCCAAGCAGGATATAACTTAGTTGCTTCAGCGACTACACCAAACAATATGCGTTTAATTTCTGTAGTAATGGGTGTGCCAACTTACAAAGGTCGTGAAGTAGAAAGTAAAAAACTTTTACAATGGGGCTTTGCTAATTTCGAAACATTTAAAACTTTAGAGGCAGGCAAAGAAGTTTCAGAACAACCTGTTTATTATGGTAATAAAGGTAGTGTGAAATTAGGAACCTTACAAGATAGCTTTATCACAGTTCCGAAAGGCAAACAAAATGAGTTGAAAGCTCGATATGAGTTAGAAAGTAAAAACTTACAAGCGCCTTTAGCAAAAGGCCAAGTCGTAGGTAAAGTCATTTATCAATTAGAAGGTAAAGATATTGCAGCGGTAAACTTACAAGTGATGGATGAAGTAGGTGAAGCTAGTATTTTCGGAAAAGCTTGGGATTGGCTCGTGCTCACTGTAAAAGGCTTATTTGCATAAAATATGCCAGAAATTTACCACACTTTTTTCATTTTTAACTGAGGCATTCGTAATGTGTGGGTGGTGTACCATTCACACATCATTTTTATTATTGGGAAATAATATGACAACAGAAAACGATTACGCAAAACTTAAAGAATTAATGGAATTTCCAGCAAAAATGACATTTAAAGTTACTGGAATTAATCGCGAGGGGTTAGCACAAGATCTAATTCAAGTCGTCCAAAAATATATTAAAGGTGATTATATTCCTAAGGAAAAACGGAGTAGTAAAGGTACCTATAATTCGGTTTCAATCGACATTATTGCTGAAAACTTTGAGCAGGTAGAAACACTTTATAAAGAACTTGCTAAAGTTGAAGGCGTAAAAATGGTTATCTAGCATGAATAATTCCCTTATCGTTCGTCAGTTAGGGTTACAAGATTATCAAGAAATTTGGCATAAAATGCAGAATTTCACAGATAGTCGCACCGCCGAAATGCAAGACGAAATTTGGTTAGTGCAACATCCTCCTGTATTTACCCAAGGGCAAGCAGGTAAACCTGAGCATCTTTTACAGCGTAGTGAAATACCCGTGGTGCAGTCGGATCGTGGTGGGCAAATAACCTATCATGCACCTGGTCAGCAAGTGATGTATGTGCTCATTGATATTAAGCGTCATGAGAATTTAAATGTGCGTCAATTAGTTACCGCACTTGAACAAACGGTGGTAAAAACTTTAGCTGAATATGGCATTGAAAGTTATCCAAAACCTGATGCACCAGGCGTGTATGTTGATGGAAAAAAGATTTGTTCTCTTGGGCTGCGTATTCGTCGTGGGTGCTCTTTTCACGGGTTAGCATTGAATATCAATATGGATCTGAATCCATTTCATTATATTAATCCATGCGGCTATGCTGGTCTTGAAATGTGTCAATTATCGGATTTTGTTAATCAAGATGAAGCTAATTGTGATAAGGTTTCACCAAAATTAATTAAACACTTTGCCGAGCTTTTAGGCTATAATGTAACAAATTTGTAATATTTAATGATCAAAAATGCCCTGTTTGGGCATTTTTATTTAGGAACGCTTATGTCAACGCCTTTCAAAATGGAACGCGGTGTAAAATATCGCGATGCAGCAAAAACGTCGATTATTCCAGTAAAAAATATTGATCCAAACCAAGAGCTATTGAAAAAGCCCGAATGGATGAAAATTAAACTTCCAGCAAATTCACTTAAAATTGAAAGCATCAAAAATGGAATGCGTCGTCATGGTTTGCATTCAGTGTGTGAAGAAGCATCTTGTCCAAATTTACACGAATGTTTTAATCATGGAACAGCAACTTTTATGATTTTAGGCGCAATTTGCACGCGCCGTTGCCCGTTCTGTGATGTTGCACATGGGAAACCATTACCGCCCGATCCTGAAGAACCACAAAAATTAGCTGAAACTATCCAAGATATGAAACTTAAATATGTGGTGATTACATCGGTGGATCGCGATGATTTGCCTGATCGTGGCGCAGGTCATTTTGCAGAATGTGTAAAAGCTGTGCGCGAACTTAATCCTAACATTAAGATTGAAATTTTAGTGCCTGATTTCCGTGGTCGCATTACACAGGCATTGGAAAAATTAAAAGATAATCCGCCAGATGTCTTTAACCATAATTTAGAAAACGTACCGCGCCTATATAAAGAGATTCGTCCAGGGGCAGATTATGAATGGTCACTTAAATTATTGCGTGAATTTAAAGAAATGTTCCCGAATATCCCAACTAAATCTGGTTTAATGGTGGGATTAGGTGAAACCAACGAGGAAATTTTGCAAGTTATGCAAGATTTACGTGATAACGGTGTGACAATGCTCACGTTGGGGCAATATCTTCAACCTAGCCGCCATCATTTGCCAGTTGCGCGTTATGTTCCGCCAGCTGAATTTGATGAATTCCGTGAAAAAGCCAATGCAATGGGTTTTGAACATGCGGCTTGTGGGCCATTTGTTCGTTCTTCTTATCACGCTGATTTACAAGCCAGTGGCGGATTGGTGAAGTAATTAAAAATTGCGCTGATAAACCGCACTTTTTGCTTGTCACAAAAGTGCGGTTTATTTTTGATGTTTTTTTTCACCGAATATTTACTAGCCAGAATTATTGCAAGCCTGTAAAATAGCCGACCGTTTTATTCGACTAATTATTTATAACACCTGACGATATTGTAGAAAATGACTCAAAAATTACATATTAAAACTTGGGGCTGCCAGATGAATGAATACGATTCATCTAAAATGGCCGATCTTTTATTAAGTACTCATGGATTAGAACTTACTGAAATTCCTGAAGAAGCAGATGTATTATTATTGAATACCTGTTCTATTCGTGAAAAAGCACAAGAAAAAGTGTTCCACCAACTTGGGCGTTGGAAAGAATTAAAGAAAAATAATCCAAATTTAGTGATTGGCGTGGGCGGCTGTGTAGCCTCTCAAGAAGGGGAACATATTCGCCATCGAGCACCTTATGTAGATATTATTTTTGGTCCGCAAACTTTGCACCGTCTGCCTGAAATGATTAACCAAATTCGTGGTGGTAAGAGTTCTGTTGTAGATGTAAGTTTCCCTGAAATTGAGAAATTTGACCGCTTACCTGAACCTCGCGCAGAAGGTCCAACAGCATTTGTTTCGATTATGGAAGGCTGTAATAAATACTGTACTTTCTGTGTTGTACCTTATACACGCGGTGAAGAAGTCAGCCGTCCTGTGGATGATGTCTTATTTGAAATTGCGCAACTTGCGGATCAAGGCGTGCGTGAGGTCAATCTACTTGGTCAAAACGTGAATGCTTATCGTGGTCCGACACATGATGGTCAAATTTGTAGCTTTGCTGAGTTGCTTCGTCTTGTGGCATCTATCGATGGTATTGACCGTTTACGTTTTACAACCAGTCATCCAATAGAATTTACAGATGATATTATTGATGTATATCGTGATACGCCTGAATTGGTGAGTTTCTTGCATCTTCCAGTCCAAGCAGGTTCTGACCGTGTATTAACGATGATGAAACGTGGTCATACATCATTAGAATATAAATCTATTATTCGTAAACTTCGTGCTGTGCGCCCAGATATTCAAATCAGCTCAGACTTTATTGTTGGTTTCCCTGGTGAAACGGCAGAAGATTTTGAGCAAACTATGAATTTGATTGCACAAGTGAACTTTGATATGAGCTTCAGTTTTGTGTACTCAGCCCGACCAGGTACGCCTGCTGCAGATATGCCAGATGATGTGACGGAAGATGAAAAGAAACAGCGTCTTTACGTGTTACAAGAGCGTATTAATCAACAAGCTGCACAGTTTAGCCGTCGCATGCTTGGCACAGAACAACGCGTATTAGTTGAAGGGCCATCGAAGAAAGACATTATGGAATTAACTGGACGTACTGAAACGAATCGTATTGTTAATTTCCAAGGTTCTCCAGAAATGATTGGTAAATTTGTGGATGTGAGAATCACTGATGTTTATACCAATTCTCTACGCGGTGAAGTGGTGCGTACAGAAGATGAAATGGGATTACGTATTGCGCAATCTCCACAAGAAGTGATGAATCGCACACGTAAAGAAGATGAATTAGGCGTAGGGCGTTATCACGGCTAATTGAAATCTTGAAATATTTAACCGCACTTTGAGAAATTAAAGTGCGGTTATTTTTTTAGGGTATATGGTTAGATTTGCCAATCTATCGGTTTTATTCCGTGGCTTTCCAAATATGAATTTGTTTTGGAAAAATGATGACAGCCAAAGAAACCTCGATGAGCTGAAAGTGGAGAAGGGTGTGGCGCCGTTAAAACAAGGTGACGAGTGCGGTCAATAATTTGCCCTTTTTTTTGTGCGTGACTGCCCCAAAGTAAAAATACGAGTTTTTCACGATGTTCATTAAGCGCGGTAATAACACGATCAGTAAACGTTTCCCAACCTAAATTGGCATGTGAATGTGCCATACCACGTTCTACGGTAAGCACTGTGTTGAGCAGCAATACTCCTTGTTCTGCCCATTTGACTAAATAACCATGAGATGGCATTTGGAATCCCGAAATATCTTGTGTTAGTTCTTTATACATATTCAATAGGGAAGGGGGAATGGCTACTTCAGGTTTTACCGAAAAAGCCAATCCATGAGCTTGGTTTGGACCATGGTAGGGATCCTGACCTAAAATCACCACTTTCACATCTTCAAAATCCGTATATTTGAATGCATTAAATACATCTTCTTGTGGGGGATAAATCGTTTTCCCGCTTGCTCTTGCAAGATGAACCTGTTGTAGTGCGTGTTGAAAGTAAGGTTGTTCTTTTTCTTTTCCGATAACATCTGTCCAGGTTTTCATTATTTTGATCCTATTAATAAGTTTGCTCTTATTATAAACAAAAAGATTAAGGCAATAAAAAATTTAAAAGGTTAAATTAATGTTAAATTATTTTGGTAAATCGCTATATAAATGGGTAAAGTTTAATTTAGATCAAGTTTGTGAAATTATCCTAAAAAGATAACCTGTTCTTTATCAAAAAAATCCAAAATAATTTGAAATCTTCAAATTATTTGATAAAATTTGTACAGTTTTTATGATTATTCCAATGCCAATTAGGAGGCTATTATGATTAAAGGTATTCAAATTACTCAAGCAGCAAATGACAATTTGCTTAATTCATTCTGGTTATTAGACAGCGAAAAAAATGAAGCGCGTTGCTTATGTGCAAAAGGCGAATTCGCTGAAGACCAAGTTGTTGCAGTTAGCGAATTAGGTCAAATCGAATACCGTGAATTACCAGTAAACGTAGCACCAACTGTTAAAGTTGAAGGTGGCCAACACTTAAACGTAAACGTATTACGTCGTGAAACTTTAGAAGATGCGGTAAACAACCCAGATAAATATCCACAATTAACTATCCGTGTTTCTGGTTACGCAGTACGTTTCAACTCTTTAACGCCAGAACAACAACGCGACGTTATCACTCGTACTTTCACTGAAAGCCTATAATTTCAGTTTGAATGAAAAAAGAAACCTCGAAGTTATTCGGGGTTTTGTTTTATCTAAAAGGTTAAAAAATTTGACCGCACTTTTCCCTTTCATCCCTAGCGATTTCCGCGCTTTTCAGGTACAATCCGCCAGTTAAATTTATTGATTTTTTGAGAAAAACTATCTTTTATGAAGAATATTCGCAACTTTTCTATTATTGCCCATATTGACCACGGTAAATCGACGCTTTCTGACCGTTTGATTCAAACTTGTGGTGGACTTTCGGATCGTGAAATGGAAGCGCAAGTGCTAGATTCAATGGATCTTGAGCGTGAGCGTGGAATTACCATCAAAGCACAAAGTGTTACTTTAAATTATAAAGCCAAAGATGGCGAAACTTATCAATTAAACTTTATCGATACACCGGGACACGTGGACTTTTCCTATGAGGTGTCTCGCTCTCTTGCTGCTTGTGAAGGGGCGTTGTTGGTGGTTGATGCTGGTCAAGGGGTTGAGGCCCAAACTCTGGCAAACTGTTATACCGCAATCGAAATGGATTTAGAAGTAGTACCGATTTTAAATAAAATCGACTTGCCGGCGGCAGATCCTGAACGCGTAGCTGAAGAAATTGAAGATATTGTTGGAATTGATGCGATGGAAGCGGTTCGATGCTCTGCTAAAACGGGTGTAGGTATCGAAGATGTATTAGAAGAAATCGTTGCAAAAATTCCAGCACCAGAAGGCGATCCTAATGCGCCATTACAAGCATTGATTATTGATTCTTGGTTCGATAACTATTTGGGTGTGGTATCTTTAGTTCGCATTAAAAACGGGGTATTACGTAAAGGCGATAAAATTAAAGTGATGTCTACCGGACAAGCTTACAATGTAGATCGTTTAGGGATTTTCACGCCAAAACAAGAAGATACTACCGTTTTAGAATGCGGTGAAGTTGGTTGGGTAGTTTGTGCGATTAAAGATATTTTAGGTGCTCCAGTGGGGGATACTTTAACGCTTCAACATAATCCAGCAACTGATGTTTTACCAGGCTTTAAAAAAGTAAAACCGCAAGTGTATGCAGGTCTTTTCCCAGTTAGCTCAGATGATTATGAAGCATTTCGTGATGCACTGAGTAAATTGAGCTTAAATGATGCTTCACTTTTCTATGAGCCGGAAACTTCAACTGCACTTGGCTTTGGTTTCCGCTGTGGTTTCCTTGGCCTTTTACACATGGAAATCATTCAAGAGCGTTTAGAACGTGAGTATGATTTAGATCTTATCACTACTGCACCAACGGTAATTTATGAAGTGCAATTAACGAATGGTGATGTTGTTTACGTCGATAGTCCATCGAAATTGCCTCCGCTTAATAATATTGCTGAAATCCGTGAACCGATTGCAGAATGTAATATGTTAGTGCCGCAAGAATATTTAGGTAACGTCATTACTCTTTGTGTGGAAAAACGTGGCGTGCAAACTAATATGGTATATCACGGTAATCAGATTGCGCTGACTTATGAAATTCCAATGGGCGAAGTTGTTCTAGACTTCTTTGACCGTTTAAAATCGACATCCCGTGGTTATGCCTCATTAGATTACGGTTTCAAACGTTTCCAAGCTGCAGATATGGTTCGCGTGGATATTATGATTAACAGTGAACGAGTAGATGCGTTGGCTTTAATCGTTCATAAAGATAATTCACAATATCGTGGGCGTGAATTGGTTGAAAAAATGCGTGAGTTAATTCCTCGTCAGCAATTTGATATAGCTATTCAAGCAGCGATTGGAAACCACATTATTGCCCGTTCTACGGTGAAACAATTACGTAAGAATGTATTGGCAAAATGTTATGGTGGTGACGTGAGCCGTAAGAAAAAACTCTTACAGAAACAGAAAGAAGGTAAAAAACGTATGAAATCTTTAGGTAATGTAGAAGTACCACAAGAAGCGTTTTTAGCAATTTTACATGTAGGAAAAGATAAATAGGGAAAATTATGTCAAATTTATTTTTTGTGATTTTACTAGCTGTTGGTTTTGGAGTATGGAAATTATTGGATTATTTCCAATTACCAAACACATTCAGTATTGTACTGCTAATTTTGACCGCACTTTCAGGGGTCTTATGGTGCTACCATTATTTTGTGGTAACGCCAAAACGGAATCGTAAAATCGCACGTGCTGA
Source organism: Haemophilus haemolyticus (assembly GCF_001008275.1). Taxonomy (GTDB): domain Bacteria; phylum Pseudomonadota; class Gammaproteobacteria; order Enterobacterales; family Pasteurellaceae; genus Haemophilus; species Haemophilus haemolyticus_P. Next base: position 94,399 of record NZ_LCTH01000057.1, on the reverse strand, counting down.
ACAGCGTTCAGGTCAGGCATTAACAGATGAAGAAAAAGCAAAAATTGAACCGGTTTCTGAGGCTTCTGAATTTTTATCATCTCTTTTTCCAGTACTTTCTGTCGTATTCTTAGTGCGTTCTTTTTTATTCGAACCATTTCAAATTCCTTCTGGCTCAATGGAGTCAACCCTACGAGTGGGCGATTTTTTAATCGTAAACAAATATACTTATGGCATCAAAGATCCTATTTTCCAAAATACAATTATTGCTGGAAATAAACCTCAACGTGGGGATGTCATTGTATTCAAGGCACCTGAACAAGCTTTAATTCGTACGGGTCTAGGTGCAACTCGAGCTGCTTTTGCAGAAAATCTTGCGTTAAGTTCAAAAGATAATATGTCTGGTGTTGATTATATTAAACGTATTGTTGGAAAGGGCGGAGACCGCGTCATTTTTGATGCGGAACAAAAAACGTTAAAAGTGGTATATGGCAAAGAAGGTAAACCTTGTGAAATTGATTGCGAAACCAAGGTGTTTGAATATACCCAGAATCCAACAAATCCAGCCTTTCCTAATGAATTAGAATTGACTGAAAAAGGTGATGTGACACACAATGTATTAATTAGTGAATATCGTCGTTATTCAGGTCCTGAGTTTTTCCCACAAGAAGGTATGCAAACTGCAGAATGGCTTGTGCCAGAAGGGCAGTATTTTGTGATGGGGGATCACCGAGATCACAGCGATGATAGCCGTTTCTGGGGCTTTGTGCCTGAAAAAAATATTGTGGGTAAAGCCACTTATATTTGGATGAGCTTAGAAAAAGAAGCGAATGAATGGCCAACCGGTTTCCGCTTTGATCGTTTCTTTACAGCAATAAAATAAGATGAATCATTTAGATCGACTTGAGCGTAAAATCGGTTATCGTTTTAATGATATTGCGCTTTTAAAGCAGGCACTTACGCATCGAAGTGCGGCGGCTCAACATAATGAACGCCTAGAATTTCTAGGCGATTCTATTCTTAATTTCACTATCGCTGAGGCGCTTTATCATCAGTTTCCACGTTGTAATGAAGGTGAACTGAGCCGTATGCGTGCTACTTTGGTGAGAGAAACCACTTTAGCGATTTTAGCGCGTCAATTTGAATTGGGCGATTATATGTCTCTCGGTTCTGGTGAGCTAAAGAGCGGTGGTTTTCGCCGCGAATCTATTCTTGCCGATTGTGTAGAAGCGATTATTGGCGCAATGTCTTTGGATCAAGGATTGGCTGTGACGACCGACGTGATTCGAAATTGGTATCAACAATTATTGGCTGAAATTAAACCGGGTGATAACCAAAAAGATGCGAAAACTCGTTTACAAGAATATTTACAGGGTAAACATCTGCCATTGCCAACTTATGAAGTAGTAAATATTCAAGGGGAAGCCCATTGCCAAATTTTCACTGTTGAATGCAAAGTGAAAAGTGCGGATAAAATTGACCGCACTTTTGTGGCAAAAGGATCTAGCCGTCGTAAAGCTGAACAAGCGGCAGCAGAACAAATTTTAAAAGAACTGGACATCAAATGACCGAACAATTCGACAAAACCTATTGCGGCTTTATTGCTATCGTAGGTCGCCCAAATGTGGGTAAATCAACGCTCTTAAATAAAATTTTAGGACAAAAAATTTCAATTACATCACGTAAAGCACAAACCACGCGTCATCGTATTGTTGGGATTAAGACTGAAGGGGCGTATCAAGAAATCTATGTGGATACTCCGGGACTTCATATTGAAGAGAAACGTGCTATTAACCGCTTAATGAACCGCGCAGCAAGTAGTGCTATCGGCGATGTTGATTTAATTATTTTTGTCGTAGATGGAACACACTGGAATGCAGATGATGAGATGGTGCTAAACAAATTACGCAATGCAAAAGCACCAGTTGTGTTAGCTATTAACAAAGTAGATAACATTAAAAATAAAGATGATTTGTTGCCGTTTATTACAGATCTTAGCAGTAAATTTAACTTTACTCACATTGTGCCAATTTCTGCACAGCGTGGTAATAATGTTCATGAATTAGAGAAAATTGTACGACAATCTTTACGTGAAGGTGTGCATCATTTCCCAGAAGATTATGTCACAGACCGTTCGCAACGTTTTATGGCCTCGGAAATAATCCGTGAAAAATTAATGCGTTTTACGGGGGAAGAATTGCCTTATTCTGTTACTGTTGAAATCGAACAGTTCAAAGTGAATGAACGTGGCACTTATGAAATAAATGGATTAATTCTCGTTGAACGTGAAGGTCAGAAAAAAATGGTAATTGGTGCAGGCGGTCAAAAAATTAAAACTATTGGTATGGAAGCGCGCACTGATATGGAACGTTTATTTGATAACAAAGTCCATCTTGAACTTTGGGTGAAAGTGAAATCAGGTTGGGCTGATGATGAACGTGCACTGCGTAGTTTAGGATATATGGATGAATAAAGTGCGGTGAAATCCATAAGTAATAAATAGAAAAATCCCCATTATTGCGATGGGGATTTTTTGTTTCTAATTTTTCACTGAATACACTTTAAATTTTCCTGTTTGAGCAAGAACTTCGTAATCACCGAAATGTTGTCTAAGTAATTCGGGATAAGGCAAAAATGAATTGGCGACAATGCGTAATTCTCCACCTTGATTGAGGTGCCATTTTGCTTGCGTGATGAGTTCTGTCACAGCTCGATAGGCGGTATCAATGCCATCATGGAATGGAGGATTAGAAATGATCAAATCAAATTTTCCTTCTATATCAGAAAAGACATCACTGGCGTAAACCTCACCTTGTAATTGATTTTCATAAAGTGTTTTACGCGCTGATTCCAATGCCATCGCATGAATATCAGTCATGGTAATTTGTACGTTAGGAGAGCGTTTTTTTATCATAGAGCCAATTACTCCCGCTCCACAGCCAAGATCGAGTACTTTTCCTTTTATTTTATTATCAATAGTTGAAAGTAATAGCTCGGTGCCCGTATCTAATTCTGCTGCACTAAATACCCCGGGTAAACTATATATTGTTAACTCTTGTAGCGTAGGATGTTGATAAGTTTTCCAGAACTTGTTAAGTTCAAAGTGCGGTTTGTTTTGTAGTGAAAAATGATATAAACCGCAACGACGAGCAGAGTCAATTTTCGCTATTTCACCATAGGGTTCTAATGTTTTTTCTACTGAACGCACGCCACAACGGTTTTCTCCAATAATTAATATTTCTTGATCAATAGGCGCCTGAGCTAATAGTTGAAGCAGTTGGAAATTGACTTCTTGTTTGTTTTTAGTCCAATAATAAACGATTAAATCAGCTTGATCTTGAAATTCAACGGAAAAATTGACCGCACTTTGCGTTCTTGCATAGTCAAAATAGCAGCTCCAAATTTGGATTGATTGGCATTTAGAGACTAATGTTTGAGGAAAATTATCAGAGACACCTCCAGCAAATAATACTGATTTACCATCAAAAAATGAAAGATGTCGTTCTAAAACTTGGCTTTCTAGAGAAATCACGCTTTGAAATCCTGTAGGTTATTAGTTAAAATTACGCGCTATTTTAGCAAAATTATTAATAAAAATTGATTAAAACTATTTTAGGAAAATCCTTTATGAAAAAAATTCTCTCTGCAGCCTTAATGGCAACATTACTATCTGGATGTCAAGTTCTCGACCTTGTTCAAGGTACGCCTCAAAAGGCATCTAAAGTATCAAAGCCTGTATTAACGCCTGCTCAAACTGAAGTATTACAAAAGTTAGATGCGCAGTTTCAGCGTATTTCAGCTAAAGGTATCGAAATTGAATTCAATGGTGAGAAATATGTGAAACAAACACAAGCGGTAAAAGGTGACGATCCTCGTTTTGTGAGTTTGGCATTAAGTAAAAACAGTGAGGCTCGTAAAGCTGTACTAAGTGATACATTCTATTTAACTGATGTTTCTCATGAGAAAGCTATTACGGAACGTTATTTTGCAAAAAATAAAGAGACCTGCCAGTTACAGTCTGTAAAATCAGATATTCATGATTATTATGCTTGTGCCAGTGATAAATTTAAGCGTTACGTTGCTTTAGTGCATAAAGATAAAAATATTATTGCTTATCGTAGTTATACCTCATATCAAGTGGAACCTACACAGGCTGAAGAACGTGCGATTATTAAGGCATTAGTCGATTATCCATTTGATAGTATTGCTCGTTAATATGAATAGACGCGATCTTCTTTTACAAGAAATGGGCATTTCCCAGTGGACGTTATATCGCCCAGAGGTGCTACAAGGTTCAGTAGGAATTAGTGTTGCGGAGAATATCCGCTTTATCACTGTTTCTGATGAAAATATAAGTGGCTCGCCTTTGTTGGCTGATGTGTTACTTAGCCTTGATCTTAAAAAAGAAGATTGCTTATGTTTGAATTACGATCAAATCCAGCATATCGAATGTAAGCAGCCTATTCGTTATTGGTTATTATCAGAAAATAGCGACAAAATTGACCGCACTTTATCATTTTGTATGCAGGCTGAGCGTGTTTATCGCTCGCCAAGTTGGCAACAATTTCAATCTAATCACCAAGCCAAACGAGAGTTGTGGCAACAAATTCAGCAGCCTTAATTATGTCTATTATTTCTCAAATTGAAGCCAGTGATTTCGACCGATTGTATGAAATCGAGCAGCAAACACATCTTGTGCCTTGGTCGCGGGGGACGTTAAAAAATAATCAAGGGGAGCGTTATCTCAATTTAAAATTAATAGAGAATAATCAGATTATTGGTTTTGCTATTTGCCAAACAGTATTGGATGAAGCGACTTTGTTTAATATTGCTATTTTACCGTCCCATCAAGGTAATGGATTGGGGAAATTATTGTTGAATGAGTTAATCGCTCGGTTGAAAGAAAAAGGTGTACAGACCTTATGGCTAGAAGTCAGAGAGTCTAATCCAGCTCGTTTCTTGTATGAAAAAATTGGTTTTAATGAAGTCGATATTCGAAAAAATTATTATCCGAAACCCAGTGGTGGACGAGAAAATGCCGTGGTAATGGCCTGTTATTTATAGATACAAATGATATAGCCTAGGATGTTTACCCTAGGCTATATTTTTTTATGCTTCTTCTGCTGGAAAAACAAATGGATTTAATCCGCTGCGTGCGAAACCTTTTTCTTCCATTTCAATATCTAAGAAAATAGAAGCCAAATCGTCGGCTACTGGCTCTACATGAGGATCTTTTTCTTGGAACATAATTTTCAAGTAACTTTCACAGCTACCACAGGTTTCGGCTCGAACAAGTGCAAGTTCTTCATCTAACGACCACATTTCGAGTTTGTCGTGACTATTACAGTTGGTACATTGTGCGCGTACTAAATTCCATTCACTTTCACATAAATTGCAATGTAAGTAGCGTAAACCTTGTGATGTACCAATTTGTACAATACTTGCAACAGGTAATGAGCCACAAACAGGGCAGTGATGTAAATTTTCGGCGTTTTCAACTTGGCTATTATGAGGAATTTGTTGAGCTGTTTGTAACCAATAAAGGGAAAGTGCGGCCCAAATAAAAACGGCTTTATCACTGCTAACTAAATTAAATTCTTGTGCTAAGAGCTTATTTGCCATTTCTTCTAATTCGGTAGAGGATGCTTTCTCAAGAAATTCAATCGTAGCAGAGACTTGCTCATTAGCCTTTGGTTTAATCTCATCAAGAATTTCAGTTAAGTATTCTCGCCAGATGCAGTTTCTTTTAAAGGTTTTTGCATTTAGTGGCTCGATATCATTTAGCTGTTCAAACTGTTGTGGCGGTAAAGGGTTTCTTTCTAACGTGGAAAGTTGGCTTTCAACTATGTCTGCAGCAAATAATAAATAATCTGATAGTGGGTGATTTTGTGCTAAGTCTCTTAAACGTTTTGCTCTGCGTTGATAAAGATTTTTAGGATTGGCAAATAACACAGCAGGTGTTTGGAAGGAATTTGCTGCTTGTTTGATTTCTGATTCTGATAAGATTTTGATACTCATGTTCTTTTCTCACTTTCATAATAAAAAGTGCGGTCAATTTTAACCGCACTTTTTTCTTTTTCAAGATTTCAGCTTATTTGCCAAATCCTTTAAATAATACTTTGGTTTTGCCTTTTTTACCTGATTGCTCGTTGAGTAAATCTTTTTCAAGCTCAGGTAAAACTTCTTCGCGATACCATTTCGGGTGGTGTTTCTTCGCCCAACGAACGGTTACCCAACCTTCAATGATTCCTCGAATCGAGCCTTTAATCCAGAATGCCATATACATATGCACTAAGATACCAGTGAATAACATAAATGCACTCAAAGAATGGAGCAGAATCGAGAAACGCAATACTGGGATTGAGAAGTAGTGCGAAAAATATTGACGCCACATAATGATGCCAGTGACTAATAACGTTACCATTGCCAAGTTTAATGTCCAGAAGAGCATTTTTTGACCAAGGTTATATTTGCCATTATCAGCAACCGCGTGTTCGTTCCCTTTAAGAACTTCAACGACACCTTTTGCCCAGCGAATATCGTTTTTCTCTGGAATATTGTGATCCCAGTACAATAATGCCAAGTAGATGAAGGCGAAGAACATTAAAATCCCAGTAAATGGGTGAATTGCACGCGCAATTTGTGGTGTACCTAAAATTTCTGTTAACCATGCGAAATCAGGGAAGAAAAATGCAACACCAGTGAACATTGTCATAAAGAAACAGATTACCAACATCCAGTGACTAATACGTGCTGGCGTTCTATGGCGGACGATTCGAGTATCGTTGTTGATCTCAATTTTACTCATTGTTTTCCCCCTTAGATGGTTTTTCTTCTTCAAATTCGTGGTGATGATCTTCCACATCTTCTTCAATATTAGGACCTACAGTTAAGTAGTGAGCGATTTCAGCTAATGCCAAGCCACCCATTGCAACTGCCGCTACTGGTTTCAATACATCTTTCCATAAGGTCACACTTAAATCGATTTGTGGATCTTTTGGAAGACCATTGTAAAGCTCTGGTTTATCAGCGTGATGTAACACATACATTACGTGTGTCCCGCCTACGCCTGGAGGATCGTAAAGTCCTGCATTTTCATAACCACGAGATTTTAAATCAGCTATGCGTTTTTCTGCGTAGAGCTTCATTTCTTCTTTAGAACCAAAACGAATCGCACCAGTTGGACAAGTTTTCACACATGCAGGCTCTTGACCTACAGAAACACGGTCCACACAAAGGGTACATTTGTACACACGGTTGTCATCTGGATTCATACGTGGAATGTTAAACGGACAGCCAGCAATACAATAACCACATCCAATACATTTATCTGATTGGAAATCCACGATACCGTTTTTGTATTGAATGATAGCACCTGGTGATGGACAAGCTTTTAAACAGCCTGGTTCAGCACAGTGCATACATCCATCTTTACGGATTAGCCATTCTAAACGATCGTTTTCTTCCACTTCGTTAAAACGCATCACAGTCCATGCTTTAGCATTTAGATCTACAGGGTTATCGTAAATACCATGACACTGCGCATTTACATCAGAGCGGATGTCATTCCACTCTGAGCAGCCAACCTGGCAAGCTTTACAACCAATACATGTGCTGACATCGATTAATTTTGCCACTTCAACTTTATGATCACGCGCTTGTGGTGCTGGCGTTAAACCTGAAGTTGCGGAGATTTTAATAATATCTTGAGATTGTACATCCATTGCTCGCATATTATGCCTCCGCCTTTTCTACGTTCACCAAGAAAGTTTTATATTCCGGTGTTTGTGTAATTGATTCACCCCAAGATGGTGTTAAGGTATTTGCTGAGAAACCGCGGTTACCCTTACCATTTAAGGATTTCATATTCCAGTGAATTGGAATACCAATATGGTGAACTGTGCGTCCATCGATTTCTAAATCTTTCAAACGTTTAGTCACAACGGCAACCGCTTTGATGTAACCACGTCTTGAAGTGACTTTTACCATATCACCTTTTTGGATGCCTTTTTCTGCAGCTAATTTCTCACCAATTTCCACAAACTGTTGTGGTTGAGCGATGATGTTTAGAGCAGATTGAGCTGTCCAACTGTGGAAGTGTTCAGTTAAACGATAAGTTGTAGCCACAAATGGATACTCTTTATTTGAACCAATAAATTCACGGTCTTCCTTATAGATACGGATAGTTGGATCCGTTACTACACTTGGATGAAGTGGGTTTGTATCAATTGGGCTTTCAATCGGTTCAAAGTGTTCTGGTACTGGACCATTATTGATTTTATCAACCGCAAATAGACGACCAACACCTTCCGCAGACATAATAAATGGACCTGCATCTGAACCTGGTGGTAGCGTGCCATAGTCAGCAATGTCATACCAGTTCCAGTTTTTACCATTCCATTTGATTAATTGGCGGTGTTTGTCCCATGGATTACCGTTGATATCTAATGATGCTCGATTGTAAAGAACACGACGGTTTGCAGGCCATGCAAAGCCCCAACCTACGGTACAACCTAATCCTGAAGGGTCAGAATTATCACGATTTGCCATTTGGTTACCTTTTTCTGTCCATTGACCAACATAGAGCCAGTTTCCAGATGTGGTAGTACCGTCATCTCTTAAGTGAGCAAATCCATTTAATAATTGACCTTTCTTATAGATGAGATTGTTATTCGCATCATAAAGATCTTCAAGTGCATAACCATTAAGCTCTTTGGCTAGTTCAACTGAGCTTGGTGAATGTGGTTGAGCATAATTCCAGGTCATCGCTTCAAATGATTCAATACCACGACCACCTTCTTTTTTATAAAGGTCGTGCATTTCTTCACGAATCATGGAAAGAATTTCAACATCAGGCATCGCTTCGCCAGGTTGATCACAACCTTTCCAGTGCCATTGTGCCCAACGACCTGAGTTAGCAATAGAACCATCTTCTTCTGCGAAACAGGTTGTTGGTAAACGGAATACCTCAGTTTGAATTTCTGCAGAATTTACATTGTTAGATTCACCAAAGTTTTTCCAGAACTCAGAACTTTCAGTTTGTAATGGATCAAGCACAACTAAGTATTTTAATTTACTCATACCCGCAACAGTTTTGTTTTTGTTCGGTAAAGAGTTTAATACGTTGAAACCTTGTAAAATCCAGCCGTTTAATTCACCATCATGCATCATTTTTACATGCGTGATTGGGTCATAAACACGGTCAACTTTAGGGATAAAGTCAAAGCCCCAGCCATTTTCTTTTGTTGCTTTATCTCCGTAGAAGGTTTTCATCATACTTACGAAGAATTTTGAGGTATTACGATAATAGTTGACTTGATTAGGCACGATATCTTTCGGCGTAATCGCATTCATATATTGTTCGTAAGAGGTTTCTTTTTCGTTTGGTAAACGCATATAGCCTGGCAACATTGTTGGTAGTAGGCCCATATCAGTTGTACCTTGAACGTTTGAGTGTCCACGAAGTGCATTAATACCGCCACCAGGCATACCAATATTACCTAAAAGTAATTGGATCATCGCCATAGAACGAATATTTTGTGTACCGATTGTGTGCTCTGTAAAACCTAATGCATATAAGTGCGTCATTGTTTTATTTGGCGCAGAAGTTTTACCGATTTCTTCACAAATTTGTAAGAACACTTTTTGTTTTACGCCAGTAACGCGTTCAACCATTTCTGGAGTATAACGAGAAACGTGATCTTTTAAGATATTAATGACACAACGAGGGTGTTGTAATGTCATATCACGTTTTGCATTGCCGTTTTCATCAAATTGGTAATTCCAAGTTGATTTGTCGTAATTGCGTTTTTCTTCGTTAAAGCCAGAGAATAAACCGTCTTCAAACTTATAGCCTTCATTAATTAAGAAGGAAGCATTGGTATAGTGTTTAACGTATTCGTGTTGGATCTGATTAGTTTCCAATAGGTAACGGATTACGCCCATTAAGAACGCAATATCAGAACCTGAACGAATTGGTGCGTGAAGATCAGCAACAGATGCAGTACGGTTAAAGCGAGGATCAACTACGATGATTTTCGCACCATTTTTCTTCGCTTCAATTGCCCAACGGAAGCCAACAGGATGAGCTTCAGCAGGGTTACCACCTTGAACAAGAATAAGGTTTGCGTTTTTGATATCAACCCAGTTATTTGTCATGGCACCGCGACCAAATGATGGAGCAAGACTTGCTACCGTTGGTCCGTGTCAAGTATTAGCTTGGTTACATACCGGCAACATCCCTAACATTCGGATCCATTTATGGGTGAGCAACGCAGCTTCATTACTAATAGCGGATGCGGTCATAATCCCAGTAGTGGTCCAACGGTTTACGGTATTACCTGCAGCATTTTTTTCAACGAAGTTGGCATCACGGTCATCTTTCATTAAACGGGCAATACGCTTAATAGCATCATGCCAAGAAATGCGTTCCCATTTATCAGAGCCTGGTGCGCGATATTCTGGATATAAACAGCGGCTTTCGCTATTTACGTAATCAAGGGCGCCAGCACCTTTAGGACAGAGTGCACCACGGCTAACCGGATGATCAGGATCGCCCTCGAGATGGAATAATTTTGAACGAGTATTGGTGCCAGTGTGGCCGCTTAACGTATCGTAAGGTTTGCCTGTGCTATAAAGCAACATACCACAGCTTACGGAACAATATGTACAAGTGTTACGAGATTCAAATGCGCGTAATAATTTGTATTCACGCGGTGCAGCTAACGCACTTGCTGGAGCAAAACCCAACATCGCAGCTGATGTCCCCGCCATACCACCTGCACAGACCTTAAAGAATTTTCTTCTTGAGATCTGCATAATCACTCCTTTCAACAACAAGTTGTTGAGATGTTTAGATAGTAATAAATTCGTCTAGTGTAACTAGATAATTTGGTTGATTTCGTTAAAATAACGTTACTCAACATCGCAAATTGGTTCAAAAGTAGGCCAATTTATGGGCGACTAGAATAACGATTTTTTAACGATAAATCCATAATCAAATGGCATTATAACTCAGAAAAATTATGATCTAGATCATAAATTTATAAAAATATTAACATTTTTTTTACATTTTAGTAATGGGTAGGTAAAGAATGGATTGGGTGATTAAACAAACGATTAACTTTTTTAAAAGAAATAAAAGTACAGAAAATTCAACCGCACTTTTACAATCAAAAGAAGATTTTTTAGCTGTCGAAATGCCAGTTTCATTAGTTTATAACGGTATTTCTCATGCGGTGATGATGTGTTCACCGAAAGATTTAGAGGTATTTGCTCTGGGGTTTTCTCTCACAGAAGGCATTATTGAAAAACCTTTGGATATTTACGGTATCGATGTTGTGGAAGTTTGCAATGGTATTGAAGTGCAAATTGAACTGTCTAGCCGAAAATTTATGGCATTAAAAGAGCATCGTCGTAATCTTACAGGACGTACGGGGTGTGGCATTTGTGGCACGGAGCAGCTTAATCAAGTATATAAAAACTTTCCAAAATTAGACCGCACTTTTAAGTTTGATTTGAATTTACTAGATGGCTGTTTGTCAGATCTTCATAAAAATCAACTACTAGGTCAGCAAACAGGTTCGACTCATGCTTGTGGTTTTTTTGATTTAGAAGGTAATATGCTTGCTATTTTTGAAGATGTAGGTCGTCATGTGGCGCTTGATAAATTACTTGGCTGGCATGCAAAATCAGGCAAGCCTAATGGAATTATTGTTGCTTCGAGTCGAGCAAGTTATGAAATGGTTCAAAAAACTATTTCTTGTGGGGTTGAAATGTTAGTGACGATTTCTGGGGCAACTGATCTTGCTGTGAAAATGGCTGAAGCACATAATTTGACTTTGATTGGTTTTGCAAGAGAAGGTAAAGGGAATATCTATAGTGGAGATGAACGAATTAATAGTTGATATCTGAAGTAACTTCATACATACGAGACATTTTTTCTATTTATTTGTAATCCAACTCGCTAGTGCGATAAAAATAGCAAAGATACAAAACCAAATTAAGTGGAGTTTTGTACTTTTACGATTGATTTCAGCATTATGCAGTCGACGCGTTTCTAATTGTTGTTTATAAATTTCTAAATCTGCTTTTTTGAAAGAAAAACCACAATTAGGGCAGTTTTCTGCATTTTCACTAATCTTTTTTCTGCATTCAGGGCATCGAGTTAAGGCCATCTGTTTCTCTATAATTATAAAATTACTTATTTATTAGTATTCTAATAGAATTCTTCAGTTTTACAAATGTGATGCAAGTCACAAATCCATAAAAATTCTTAAATTCAATTTTTGATTTTAAACAATTTGAAATAGAATACCGCGGCTTGTTTAGGGCATCTACTAAATACTTTCTTTTATCTTTTGAGGAGCCTTTCTATGTTATGGTTTTTCTTTTGTGTAGCCATCTTGATTCTTGGTTACTTTGTTTATGGAAAAATTATCGAAAAAATCTTTGTGATTAATCCACAACGTCAGACCCCTGCTTATCAGGTAAATGATGGCGTGGATTATATGCCAATGTCAAAAACCAAAATTTGGTTAATTCAATTATTAAACATTGCTGGAACTGGTCCTATTTTTGGTCCAATTCTTGGTGCGTTATACGGACCAGTGGCAATGCTTTGGATTGTAATCGGTTGTATTTTTGCCGGTGCAGTACATGACTATTTCTGTGGTATGTTGAGTATCCGTCATGGCGGTGCAACTATGCCACATTTAGCTGGTAAATTCTTAGGTCGTCCTGTAAAAGTATTTATTAACACATTAGCACTTGTACTTTTATTATTAGTTGGTGTTGTGTTTGTATCAAGCCCAGCTCAATTAATGGGTACGATTACCATGGATTTATTGGGCGCATCTCAAGGCGCGTTACAATTAGGTGATGCTGAGGCTGTTCATCATGCAGTTGAAGCGGGCGGTATCAAAGTATGGGGAATGGATAAAGCAACGGTTGTTGCAATTTGGACGATTATTATCTTTGCTTACTATATTCTTGCGACTTTATTACCGATCGACAAAATTATCGGTCGAATCTATCCGCTCTTTGGCGCATTATTGCTATTTATGTCTGTGGGTATGGTGTATGGCTTAGTTTCTGCACACTTTAGTGCTGTTGATCCTATTGAGTTCTTCCGTACTATCAATGCAGATGGTCAAGGTTTAACTTTAGAGAAATTCACGCAAAACTTCCAAGTGAAGGGTGATGTTCCAATTTGGCCATTATTGTTCTTAACTATTTCTTGTGGTGCATTATCGGGTTTCCATGCAACTCAAACTCCTTTAATGGCGCGTTGTGCTGAAAATGAAAAAGAAGGTCGTTTTATCTTTTACGGTGCAATGATTGCTGAAGGTGTAATTGCGTTAATCTGGTGTATGGTTGGTCTTGCATTCTATGAAAACCCACAAGCATTACAAGATGCAATTACAGCGGGTTCACCATCTAAAGTTGTATATGACAGTTCATTACACTTCTTAGGCTTTATCGGTGGTATTTTTGCTGTGTTAGGTGTAGTGGTTTTACCTATTACTTCTGGCGATACCGCATTCCGTGCAGCTCGTTTACAATTAGCGGAAATTTTCCATATCGACCAACGTTCATTACCTAAACGTTTATTAATTGCTGTACCACTATTCGTATTAGGCTATTTCGTTTCAACCATTGACTTTAGCGTATTATGGCGTTATTTCACTTGGGCAAACCAAATGACAGCAATGGTAATGTTATGGACTGCAGCAGCATACTTATATCGCTACCATAAATTCCACTGGGTTGCGTCTATTCCGGCTTGGTTTATTACAACAGTATGTGCAACTTACTTGTTCTACAACAAAATCGGTTTCGGTTTAGATTATCAACTTTCAGTTTATCTTGGTTTTGCAACAACAATTGTTTGTATCGTATTATTCTTCGCTATGCTTAAGCCATTAGGCGAGCGTGATGAAGAAGCGTATGTGAATAATTAATCAAGATAATTTGGTTTAAAAAAAGCTGTTTGAGATATTGTCTCAAACGGCTTTTTATTTTGATAAAAAATAGGGTTATTTCAGGGATAATCGCTTGCAACTTAAGCAAACAAATTATAAACTTACGCAGATGTGGAGAAAAGTGGTGTTTTGTGGAGATTTTTAGAAAAATTTCTCAAAATAAGTTTAATTTTGAAGGCGTAATATGTTTCGTGGTGCAACAGCGGTTAATTTAGATTCTAAGGGACGCGTAGCGATCCCAACCCGCTATCGCTCTGAAATTCTTGAAAAGAACCAAGGGCAAATGGTTTGTACTGTAGATATTCGCCAACCATGTCTTTTACTTTATCCCCTTGATGAATGGGAAAAAATCGAACAAAAACTTCTCGCACTTTCTAACTTTGATCCTACCCAGCGCCGTTTGCAACGAGTAATGCTTGGCCATGCCACTGAGTGTGAGATGGATGCTCAGGGCCGTATTTTGCTTAGTGGACCATTACGTCAACATGCAAAATTAGAAAAAGGTTTAATGTTGGTAGGGCAACTTAATAAATTTGAAATTTGGAGTGCTGTAGAATGGCATGCCCAAATTGAAGAAGATATGGAAATTGGTTCAAGTGCAGACTTTGCATCTGAGGCTTTGAAAGATTTCTCATTATAGAAAATGATTCACCGTTTTTTACTTTTATATTGTATTTATGGATACCGAAAATTCCTTTTCTTCACCTGAACATGTCACAGTTTTACTTCACGAAGCCGTGAATGGCTTGGCATTGAAGGAAAATGGAATTTATATTGACGGAACTTTTGGCCGTGGTGGTCATTCTCGCTTAATCCTTTCTAAATTATCCTCAAATGGTCGTCTCATTGGAATTGACCGTGATCCCAGAGCCATTGCTGAAGCTCAAAAAATTCAAGATTCACGTTTTCAGATTGAACACAACAGCTTTTCCCATATTCCTGAAATTTGTGAAAAATTAAATTTGGTTGGCAAAATTGACGGCATTTTACTTGATCTTGGCGTGTCATCCCCACAGCTTGATGAAGCTGAACGTGGATTTAGTTTTATGAAAGATGGCCCGCTTGATATGCGTATGGACACGACTCAAGGTTTATCAGCGGAAGAATGGTTAAAACAAGTATCGGTTGAGGATTTAACTTGGGTTTTGAAAACTTTTGGCGAAGAGCGTTTCGCTAAACGTATTGCCACCGCTATTGTTGATTACAACAAAAGTGCGGCTAAAAATGGCACTGAATTTTTATCGCGTACTAGTCAATTAGCTGAGCTTATTTCACAAGCGGTACCTTTCAAAGATAAACATAAACATCCTGCGACTCGCAGTTTCCAAGCTATTCGTATTTTCATCAATGCAGAATTAGATGAATTAGAAAGTGTACTCAATTCTGCTTTAGACATGTTAGCGCCAGAAGGGCGTTTATCAATTATTAGTTTCCATTCATTAGAAGATAGAATGGTAAAGCATTTTATGAAAAAACAAAGTAAAGGTGAGGATATCCCTAAAGGTTTACCACTACGAGAAGACCAAATTCAACGTAATCAAAAATTAAAAACTATTGGTAAAGCAATTCAACCAAGTGATGCAGAAATTCAAGCAAATCCTCGTTCAAGAAGTGCGGTATTGCGTGTAGCGGAGAGAATTTAGTGATGTCTGAAAATAATAAACCTCGTTATCCGTTACAGCAGATTTTGGTCGAAGATCTATTTTCTTCAAATAAATTAATTGTGTTGTTATTGGTTGCGATTTTGATTTCATCAATGAGCGTGATTTGGGTTACTCATCAGACTCGTCGATTAATTTCTGAAAATGGTCAATTGGTTTTACAGCGCCAAGCACTGGAAAGTGAATATCGAAATTTGCAAGTACAAGAAGCAACAGAAGGAGACAGTACTAGAGTAGAGTCTATTGCTGTTGGCACCTTAAAAATGAAAGCATTATCCCCAGAACAAGAAGTTGAAATTAGAGAATAATAGGTAGCAAAGATGGTTAAGTTCAATTCTTCTCGTAAATCAGGTAAAGCAAAAAAAACAATTAGAAAATTGACCGCACCTGAAGCCGTGAAACATAACAAACCGAAAATTGTATTTGAGAAATGTTTTATGCGTGTTCGTTATTGGGTTTCTGCTTTTTTTATTTTGGCCGGTTTATGTGCTTTAGTCGCTCGTGCTGCTTATGTACAGTCTGTTGATTCAAGCACTTTATCTGGAGAGGCTGATAAACGTTCTTTGCGTAAAGATGAAGTGTTATCTGTACGTGGTTCAATTTTAGATCGTAATGGTCAGCTTTTATCTGTTAGTGTACCGATGAATGCGGTGGTTGCAGATCCGAAAACCATGTTAAAAGAAAATGCACTTTCTGATAAAGAACGGGTTACTGCGTTGGCACAAGAATTGGGTATGAGCGAAAATGATTTGGTGAAAAAAATCGAGAAGAATTCCAAATCAGGTTATTTGTATTTGGCCCGTCAAGTAGAATCTAACAAAGCAGATTATATTCGTAAACTTAAGATTAAAGGTATTAATTTAGAAACTGAGCATCGTCGTTTTTATCCTCGCGTAGAAGAAGCTGCGCATGTGGTGGGTTATACCGATATTGATGGAAACGGTATTGAGGGCATTGAGAAAAGCTTTAACTCCATGCTTGTGGGTAAGGATGGTTCACGTACTGTCCGTAAAGATAAACGGGGAAACATCGTTGAACATATTGCGGATGAGAAAAAATATGATGCGCAAGATGTTACCTTGAGTATCGATGAAAAATTACAATCCATGGTATATCGTGAGATTAAAAAGGCGGTGTCTGATAATAATGCCGAGTCTGGTACTGCGGTGTTAGTTGATGTTAGAACTGGTGAAGTGTTGGCTATGGCTACTGCACCATCTTACAATCCAAACAACCGTGTCGGTGTGAAATCAGAATTAATGCGTAACCGTGCAATCACCGATACGTTTGAGCCAGGTTCTACTGTAAAACCTTTCGTAGTTTTAACCGCACTTCAACGTGGAGTAGTGCGCCGTGATGAAATCATCAACACGGGATCATTCACTGTGAGTGGCAAAGAAATTGTGGACGTTGCACCTCGTGCACAACAAACTTTAGATGAGATTTTAATCAATTCGAGTAACCGTGGTGTGAGTCGCCTTGCATTACGTATGCCACCTAGTGCATTGATGGAAACTTATCAAAATGCAGGTTTAAGTAAACCAACAGATTTAGGCTTGATCGGTGAACAAGTTGGGATTTTGAACGCAAACCGTAAACGCTGGGCTGATATTGAACGTGCAACAGTCGCTTATGGTTATGGTATTACTGCGACACCTTTACAAATTGCTCGAGCCTATGCAACCCTTGGTAGTTTTGGTGTTTATCGCCCACTTTCTATCACTAAAGTCGATCCGCCAGTCATTGGAAAACGCGTTTTCTCTGAAAAAATAACTAAAGATATAGTAGGGATTTTAGAGAAAGTAGCAATTAAAAATAAACGCGCAATGGTGGAAGGCTATCGTGTTGGCGTGAAAACGGGGACAGCGCGTAAGATTGAAAATGGACATTATGTAAATAAATATGTGGCATTTACTGCGGGTATTGCACCGATTAGTGACCCTCGTTATGCATTAGTGATTTTGATTAATGATCCAAAAGCCGGTGAATATTATGGTGGTGCAGTTTCTGCGCCAGTATTCTCTAGCATTATGGGTTATGCTTTGCGTGTAAATGCCATTCCACAAGATGCTGAACCTGTTGAAAAAATAGCAACGAAAAGCGCAAAACGTATCGTATATGTTGGTGATCACAAGAATCAAAAAGTGAATTAAGGAAAAATTATGAAAAAACTCACCGCACTTTTTAATTTGCCTGAATTAAAGAATGATATAGAACTCCATAATATGGTGTTGGATAGCCGTAAGGTTAAAGCGGGAGATCTTTTTGTGGCGATAAAAGGTCATCAGGTCGATGGAAATCAATTTATTGATCCTGCTATTGATTCTGGTGCGAGTGCGGTGGTTTCTGAGACAGAATTATCTAGCGAGCATTTAACAGTAACGTTTATTCGGAATGTACCAGTAGTAAAGTTTTATCAACTTGCACGCCATCTTTCGTCTTTGGCGGATATTTTCTATGATTCACCTTCTAAAAAATTAACGCTTGTTGGCGTAACAGGGACAAATGGCAAAACCACTATTTCTCAATTATTAGCGCAATGGGCTGAATTATTAGGTCATCGTGCGGCAGTGATGGGAACCATTGGTAATGGCCTTTTAGGTCAAGTTGTAGAAGCTAAAAATACAACTGGCTCAGCTGTGGAAATTCAATCATCACTTTTCAGTTTTAAGCAAGCTGGCGCTGATTTTGCCTCTATTGAAGTTTCGTCGCATGGTTTGGCACAACATCGCGTGGAGTCATTGCATTTTAAAGCAGCAATTTTTACGAACTTAACGCGTGATCATCTAGATTATCACCAGACCATGGAAAATTATGCTTCCGCAAAAAAACGCTTATTTACCGAATTAGATACGCAAATTAAAGTGATTAATGCTGATGATAAGATTGGAAGCCAATGGTTAAGTGAATTACCTGATGCTATTGCGGTAAGTACGAGCACTGACTTCCAATCAAACTCACATCAATGGATGAAGGCAACAAATATCCACTATCACGCTAAAGGTGCTGATATTACTTTTGAATCTAGCTGGGGTAATGGCGTATTGCATAGTCCGTTAATCGGCGCTTTCAATGTAAGCAATTTGTTATTAGTGATGACTACGTTATTATCATTTGGTTACCCATTGGAAAATTTACTCGCTACGGCGAAATCTTTGAAAGGAGTATGTGGAAGAATGGAAATGATTCAATATCCAAATAAACCAACAGTTATTGTAGATTATGCGCATACACCTGATGCACTAGAAAAAGCCTTGATGGCAGCGCGTGAACATTGCCAAGGTGAGTTATGGTGTATTTTTGGCTGTGGTGGAGACCGCGATAGAGGCAAACGTCCATTAATGGCACAAGTCGCAGAGCAGTTTGCTGAAAAGGTTATTGTGACGAAAGATAATCCTCGAACAGAATCACAAAGCCAAATTGAATCAGATATTGTCGCCGGCTTTAAAAATATGGATAAAGTAGGCATTATTCCTGATAGAGAACAAGCTATCCAATTTGCAATTGAAAGTACTATTGAAAATGATGTGATTTTAATTGCGGGTAAAGGTCATGAGCATTATCAAATTATTGGTAATGAAGTGATTTCATTTTCTGATCAAGATGTAGCACATGATTTTTTAAAGTAAAATAATAACAATTAAATTATGATTAAACTCTCTACTGAACAGCTAGCACAGATTCTTCAAGCTAAATTAATTGGCGATAAAAATGTGCAAGTTGAAGAAATTAATACGGATACCCGAAAAAGTGTATCAAATAGTTTATTTTTTGCTTTGAAGGGCGAAAAGTTTGATGCTCACCAATATCTTGAACAAGCGGTAGCACAAGGTGCGGTAGCTGTTGTTGTTCAGCAAGAAAATTTTTCCATTTCTGTTCCACAATTGTTGGTTAAGGATACCCGTATTGCCTTGGGTGAACTTGCAAAATGGTTACGCGAGAAAATCAATCCGCGTACTGTCGCGATGACAGGGTCTTCTGGTAAAACCACGGTAAAAGAAATGACGGCGAGTATTTTGCAACATACTGCTGGTGATTCAGACGCGGTACTTTTTACCAATGGCAATTTTAATAACGATATTGGTGTTCCTTTAACCCTTCTTCGCTTAACAGAAAAACATCGTTTCGCAGTGATCGAACTTGGTGCCAATCATCAAGGTGAAATTGATTACACCACAAAATTAGCTCAACCTGATGCAGCATTGATTAATAATATTGCGCCCGCGCATTTAGAAGGCTTTGGTTCTTTAGAGGGCGTAGCACAAGCTAAAGGTGAAATTTATCGTGGTTTAACATCGAATGGTGTGGCGATTATTAACGCAGAACATAATCATTTAAATGTTTGGCAAAAAGAAATCGGTGAACATGAAATTCAATATTTCAACGGTAAAGATTATTCTGCAAAAAATATTCATCATACTGATCAAGGTTCTACTTTTACACTTATTTCCCCACAAGGTGAAATTGAGATTAGCTTGCCTTACCTTGGTGCGCATAATATAAAAAATGCCTTGGCAGCTACCGCACTTGCGATGAATGTTGGCGCCACTCTTACAGATGTAAAAGCTGGATTAGAACAACGTTCTCAAGTGAAAGGGCGTTTATTCCCCATTCAAGTAATGCCTAATTTAGTGTTATTAGATGATACTTATAATGCGAATAAAGATTCTCTCTGTGCTGCCATTGATGTTTTAAAAAGTTATGATGCTTTCCGTATTTTGTGTGTTGGTGATATGAAAGAGTTAGGCGAAAACTCTCTCGCTATTCACCATGAAGTAGGACAACATGCCAACTCGGCAAATTTAGATTTAGTTTGTTCTTATGGCAACGAAAGCGCGGTTATTTCTGAGGCTGTTTCGGGTAAGCATTTTACTGATAAGGTGGAGATGGTTGATTTTCTTGTGCCATTGATTGAAACCCAATTACAACAAAATAAAAAAGTCGTGGTGCTAGGAAAAGGCTCGCGCTCAATGAAAATGGAAGATGTGATCTATTCATTAAAGGATAAAATTAAATGTTAGTCTGGCTTGCTGAATATCTTGTTCGTTATGAAACCGCGTTTAATGCGATTTCTTATATTACCGTCCGTGCAATTCTTGCATTATTAACCGCACTTTTTATCTCACTTTGGATTGGACCAAAAGTGATCAAACGTTTACAGATCTTAAAATTTGGCCAAGAAGTGCGAAATGATGGTCCTGAAAGTCACTTTGCAAAAAAAGGCACACCTACTATGGGTGGTGTGATGATTTTATTCTCTATTGGCGTAAGTACGTTATTATGGGCAAATCTCGCGAATCCTTATATCTGGGTTTGCTTATTTGTATTATTTGGGTACGGTGCAATTGGTTTTGTGGATGATTTCCGCAAAATTACTCGTAAAAACACGGATGGTTTGATTGCTCGTTGGAAATATTTCTGGATGTCTGTTGTGGCATTAGTGGCAATCCTTTGGCTTTATTGGCTTGGCCACGACACTGATGCAACCCGTTTAGTGATTCCATTCTTTAAAGACATTATGCCTCAATTAGGTTTGTTTTATATTGTGTTGTCTTACTTTGTGATTGTTGGAACGGGTAATGCGGTGAATTTAACAGATGGTTTGGATGGATTGGCAATTATGCCAACAGCGCTTGTCGCAGGTGCATTTGCGTTAATTGCATGGGCAACGGGTAATGTGAATTTTGCAGAATACTTGCACATCCCATACATTAAATATAGTTCTGAAGTGGTTGTATTTTGTACAGCTATTGTTGGTGCAGGGTTAGGATTCTTATGGTTCAATACTTATCCAGCACAAGTCTTTATGGGCGATGTAGGTTCCCTTGCATTAGGCGGAGCGCTAGGTGTAGTGGCGATCCTAGTTCGTCAGGAATTTTTGCTTGTGATAATGGGCGGGGTATTTGTTGTTGAAGCGCTCTCTGTTATTTTGCAAGTGGGATCTTATAAGTTACGCAAACAACGCATTTTTAGAATGGCACCGATTCACCACCATTTTGAATTAAAGGGATGGCCAGAGCCAAGAGTGATTATTCGGTTTTGGATTATTTCCTTAATGTTAGTGTTGATGGGATTGGTCACCTTGAAGTTGCGTTAATAAATATAGTTAGGCTCGCTCTTTCAGTTTTTGAAAGGGCGACCTTTTTTACGTTAGTAAAAGAATTTTATATTTCCATCAATAATATAATTTTAAAATTTACAGCAATTAAGAAGAAAGAAAATGAACGCCTATCAAAACAAAAATATTACTATCATAGGGCTTGGTAAAACAGGTCTTTCTTGCGTGGATTATCTCTTATCCCAACAGGCTAATATTCGTGTGATTGACACCCGAAAAAATCCTACTGGTGTTGATAAACTTCCTCAAAATATCCCTCTTCATACTGGTAGTTTAAATCAGGAATGGTTACTTGAAAGCGATATGATTGTTATCAGCCCAGGGCTTGCGGTAAAAACACCTGAAATTCAAACCGCACTTAAAGCCGGCGTAGAAGTAATCGGTGATATTGAATTATTCTGCCGAGCGGCGACGAAGCCAATTGTCGGGATTACCGGTTCAAATGGAAAGAGTACCGTGACTACTTTAGTTTATGAAATGGCGAAAGCTGCTGGCGTGAAAGTTGGTATGGGTGGAAATATTGGGATTCCTGCTTTGTCATTGTTGAATGAAGATTGTGAACTTTATGTATTAGAGCTGTCTAGTTTTCAACTTGAAACAACTTACAGCTTAAAAGCTGCGGCTGCAACTGTCTTGAACGTGACTGAAGATCATATGGATCGCTATGTGGATTTAGAAGATTATCGTCAAGCAAAATTACGCATTTATCATAATGCTGAGGTCGGCGTTTTAAATAATGAGGATAAGCTGACTTTTGGTGACGGTGAAAATCAAGCGAAACAAACCGTTTCTTTTGCGGAAAATACAGCAGATTATTGGCTAAAAACGGAAAACGGCAAGCAATACTTAATGGCAAAAGATGAAGTAATTTTGCCTTGTGAAGAAGCAACATTAGTCGGTCGTCATAATTATATGAACATTTTGGCGGCAACGGCATTGGCACAAGCTGTCGGTATTAATTTAGATTCAATTCGTACCGCACTTCGTCATTTCAAAGGGTTAGATCATCGTTTTCAATTAGCGCATCAAGCTAATGGCATTCGTTGGATTAATGACTCTAAAGCAACAAATGTAGGGAGTACAGTTGCCGCATTAGCAGGCCTTTATGTTGAAGGCAAATTGCATTTGTTGTTAGGTGGTGATGGAAAAGGAGCTGATTTTTCAGAATTAGCTGAATTAATTAATCAACCAAACATTATTTGTTATTGTTTTGGTCGAGATGGTACACAACTCGCTAAGCTTTCATCGCAAAGTTATTTGTTCGGTACAATGGAGCAAGCGATAGAATTTTTACGCCCAACATTGCAAAGCGGAGATATGGTATTATTGTCGCCAGCTTGTGCAAGCCTCGATCAGTTTGCCTCTTTTGAAAAGCGCGGTGAAGAATTTACCCGTTTAGCTCAATATTCAGCCTAATTTAGTCATTAATAAAAATAAGATGGAATTTTTACAGAACATCAAAAAAAATTACGATGAATGGACACGCATCACACCGCAAGGTTTGTTGTATGATCGTGCGCTATTTTGGTTATTTGTTATTTTGCTTTTAATTGGTTTAGTGGCAGTAACATCTGCATCTATTCCTTATAGCTCTCGTTTATTTAATGATCCTTTTTACTTTGCAAAACGTGATGCTTTTTATGTATTTCTTTCTTTAGCGACTTGCTATGTCATGTTGTATATTCCAACTGAAAAGTTGGAAAAATGGAATGTAAATATTTTCTGGGCAGCAGTGGCTTTATTGATAGCCGTATTATTTATCGGTACATCAGTAAATGGTGCTAAGCGTTGGATTTCATTGGGTATTTTGAATTTTCAGCCAGCTGAATTTGCGAAGCTGGCACTGACTTGTTTCTTGGCTAGCTATTTTACTCGTCGTTATGATGAGGTAAGAGGTAGAAAATTTAGTGCGATAAAACCCTTTATTGTGATGGGCGTAATGGGGATGTTCCTATTAGTTCAGCCTGATATGGGAAGTACAGTTGTACTGTTTGTTATTACTTTCGGTATGCTATTTATCGTTGGTGCGCACTTTTTCCAATTTATTTTGCTTGGTGCAACAGGTGTAATTCTTGGTGCCTGGTTAATCATCTCTGCTTCTTATCGTTTAAAACGTTTCACCGGTTTTTTAGATCCATTTAAAGACCCTTATGGTACAGGCTTCCAATTAACGAATTCTCTTATGGCATTTGGTCGTGGTGAAATAACGGGTGAAGGGTTAGGTAATTCAATTCAAAAACTAGATTATTTACCTGAAGCGCATACTGACTTTATTATGGCGATTATTGGTGAAGAGTTTGGTTTTATAGGCATTTTAATTGTTGTTATTTTGCTCGGTTTGCTTGTGTTTAGAGCGTTGAAGATCGGAAAAGAATCTTTAATGTTAGAACAACGTTTTAGAGGATTTTTAGCGTTAGGTATTGGCTTTTGGATTTTCTTCCAAGGCTTTGTTAATTTAGGCATGGCACTTGGAATGTTACCGACTAAAGGTTTAACCTTTCCACTCGTGAGTTATGGTGGCTCGAGTATTATCATTATGTCAGCGACTATTGGCATTTTATTACGTATTGATCACGAAAACCGTTTACTTCGCGCAGGCCAAGCACGCCTACGCGATGATTAGAGATAAAGAAGATGAAAAATAAAAAATTATTAGTGATGGCTGGTGGAACCGGCGGTCATGTTTTTCCAGCGATAGCTGTTGCCCAATTTTTACAAAAACAAGGATGGGATATTTGCTGGTTAGGTACCAAAGATCGAATGGAGGCTCACCTTGTACCAAAACATGGAATCCCAATTAGATTTATCCAAATTTCGGGTTTGCGTGGTAAAGGTATAAAAGCTTTATTAAGTGCTCCTTTTGCGATTTTCCGTGCTGTGTTGCAGGCAAAAAAAATTATTCAAGAAGAAAAGCCTGACGCTGTACTTGGAATGGGTGGGTATGTTTCAGGTCCAGGCGGTATTGCTGCAAAACTTTGTAGTGTACCGATAATTTTGCATGAACAAAATGCGATAGCGGGTTTAACGAATAAATGGTTAGCTAAAATTGCTACTCGCATATTGCAAGCATTTCCAACTGCTTTTCCTAATGCGGAAGTTGTTGGTAATCCAGTTCGAGAAGATTTATTTAAGATGCCATATCCAACGCTTCGTTTTGCTGAACGTGAGGAAAAATTACGTGTTTTAGTGGTCGGTGGTAGCCAAGGCGCGAGAGTGCTTAATCATACTTTACCTAAAGTAGTAGTCCAGCTTGCAGATAAATTAGATGTTCGTCATCAAGTAGGTAAAGGTGCGGTAGAAGAAGTTACCCAACTTTATGGTGAGAATTCAGAACAAGTTAAAATAACAGAATTTATTGATGATATGGCTGAGGCTTATGCCTGGGCCGATGTGATAATTTGCCGCTCTGGCGCATTAACTGTATGTGAAATTGCGGCAGTTGGCGCTGCAGCTATTTTTGTACCTTTCCAACATAAAGATCGTCAACAATATTTGAATGCGAAATATTTATCGGATGTTGGCGCGGCGAAAATTATAGAACAGGCAGATTTAACGCCTGAAATTCTGGTGAATTATTTAAAAAACTTTACTCGTGAAAATTTATTACAAATGGCTGAGAAAGCGAAAGCGATGTCGACGCCTCTCTCTGCACAGCGAGTTGCTGAAGTTATTATAGAAAACTCAAACTAATTGATATTCCAAAGAATAAGAAAAATATTGCGATTTTCAACCGCACTTTTAGAATAGGCACCAATATTTTGCCAATGTGTCAAAAAGGAAAAATAAATGAAACATTCCCACGAAGAAATTAGAAAAATTATCCCTGAAATGCGTCGAGTACAACAAATTCATTTTATTGGAATTGGTGGCGCGGGAATGAGTGGTATTGCTGAGATTTTATTGAATGAAGGCTATCAAATCTCTGGATCAGATATTGCTGATGGCTTAGTAACTCAACGTTTAACTCAAGCTGGAGCAAAAATCTACATCGACCATGCAGAAGAACATATTGAAGGTGCCAGTGTTGTTGTCGTATCCAGTGCGATAAAAGATGATAACCCTGAATTAGTTGCAGCGAAACAAAAACGTATCCCCGTGATTCAACGAGCACAAATGTTGGCTGAAATCATGCGTTTCCGTCATGGTATTGCTGTTGCAGGAACTCACGGGAAGACGACGACAACTGCTATGATTTCCATGATTTACACCCAAGCAAAACTCGATCCAACGTTCGTTAATGGTGGTTTGGTGAAATCTGCAGGTAAAAATGCACATTTAGGTGCTAGTCGTTATTTAATTGCAGAGGCAGATGAAAGTGACGCCTCGTTTTTACATTTGCAGCCAATGGTATCTGTTGTGACTAACATGGAACCAGACCATATGGATACCTACGAAGGTGATTTCGAAAAAATGAAAGCCACCTATGTGAAATTCCTGCATAATTTGCCATTCTATGGTTTAGCAGTGATGTGTGCAGATGATCCAGTATTAATGGAACTTGTGCCAAAAGTTGGTCGCCAAGTGATTACATATGGTTTTAGTGAACATGCAGATTATCGCATTGAGGATTATGAACAAACAGGTTTTCAAGGTCATTACACAGTGATTTGCCCAAATAATGAACGTATAAATGTGTTGTTAAATGTGCCAGGAAAACATAATGCGTTAAATGCAACGGCTGCACTTGCTGTAGCAAAAGAAGAGGGTATTGGCAATGAGGCTATTTTAGAAGCCCTTGCTGATTTCCAAGGTGCAGGTCGTCGTTTTGATCAGTTAGGTGAGTTTATTCGTCCAAATGGTAAAGTTCGTTTAGTTGATGATTATGGTCATCACCCAACAGAAGTGGGCGTAACGATTAAAGCTGCACGGGAAGGATGGGGAGATAAACGTATTGTGATGATTTTCCAACCTCATCGTTATTCTCGTACTCGTGATTTATTTGATGATTTTGTACAAGTGCTTTCGCAAGTGGACGCATTAATTATGCTTGATGTATACGCAGCGGGAGAAACGCCGATTGTTGGAGCTGATAGTAAATCTCTTTGTCGCTCCATTAGAAATTTAGGAAAAATCGATCCAATCTTGGTTTCTGACACATCACAATTAGGCGACGTTCTTGATCAAATTATTCAAGATGGCGATTTGATTTTGGCACAAGGTGCGGGTAGCGTAAGTAAAATCTCTCGTGGCTTAGCTCAATCTTGGAAAAATTAAGACTTTTATAAACAGATTTTAGAAATTTGAGATGGCCTTATCTATTAACTAAGGCCATCAGAATAAGATATATAAGTAGGATAAAATGAATTTAAAACAAGAAAAAATTGCAGTGTTATTAGGCGGAACATCCGCTGAGCGTGAAGTTTCTCTCAATTCAGGTAAAGCCGTATTAGAGGCTTTATTAAACCAAGGTTATGATGCTCATCCTATTGATCCTAAAGAATATAATGTTGCTAATCTTAAAAAGGATGGTTTTCATCGAGTGTTTAATATTTTGCATGGCCGAGGTGGTGAAGATGGCACAATGCAAGGTTTATTAGAGCAAATTGGTTTACCTTACACTGGTTGTGGAGTGATGGCTTCAGCATTAACTATGGATAAAATGCGTACAAAAATGTTGTGGAAAGCATTTGGATTACCTGTAGCAGATATGGAAGTAGTAACCCGAGAAACCTTTGCTGAATTAGATGCTCAGGCTGTAGTGGAAAAACTAGGTTTACCATTAATGGTGAAACCTTCTTTAGAAGGCTCTAGTGTTGGATTAACTAAAGTTAAAGCTGTGGATGAGCTAAAAAGTGCAGTGGAATATGCCCTTAAATTTGATAATACGATTCTGATTGAAGAATGGTTAGCTGGCGATGAATTAACTGTGCCTGTATTGGATAGCCAGGTGCTTCCAGCTATTCGTATTGTTCCTGAAGGTGAGTTCTATGATTACAATGCGAAATATATTTCTGATAATACTCAATATTTCTGTCCTGCTGGCTTAACGTCTGAGCGCGAGCAAGAGTTAGCTATATTAGTAAAACGTGCTTATGATGCAGTAGGATGTCGCGGTTGGAGCCGTATTGATGTCATGTGCGATGCGAAAGGTGATTTTCGTTTAGTTGAAGTGAATACGAATCCAGGAATGACGAGCCACAGTTTATTCCCAAAATCGGCTGCAAGCGTGGGTATTTCTTTTGAACAGCTTGTTGTGAAAATTTTGGAGCTAAGTGTGTAATGAACATTCTGAAAAGGAAAACTCCACAGAATATTCGTTTTGGTGAACAAAAGCCTAAATATTATTTTCATATTCGGGCTTTCTTGGCTTTGCTTGGTATACTTTTGGCTCTTGGTATCTATTTTAATTGGAAAACTCTGCTAGAGAAAATGGATGATAAGCCTATTAGTGGTTTTGCATTGGCTGGACAAAAGGTTTTTACAACGGATGCCGATATTAAGGAAAGCTTATTGAAAATGGGCGCTCTTAAAGGCTTTTGGGGGCAAGATGTTGAGCCAATTCAAGCGCAAATAGAAGCTTTACCTTGGGTTAAAAGCTCAATTGTGCGAAAAATATGGCCAAATCGTTTAAGTATTTGGATTACTGAATATCAACCAGTGGCATTTTGGAATCAGAATCAATTTGTTACTCAGGATGGCGTTGTATTCCAACTTCCAATTGAACGATTAAAAGAAAATACTTTGCCTTATTTAGGTGGGCCTGATTATCAAAGTTTAAAAGTATTGGATGCATGGAATCAGATTTATGCGGATTTTAAATCAAAAAATTTAATTGCAAAAGGTATGAATATTGATGAACGCGGTGCATGGCAAGTAACACTTGATAATGACATTGTGTTAAAGTTAGGTCGTGGAGAATGGAGATCTAAGCTTGAACGATTTGTTACGATTTATCCCCAAATTGATGTTCCAGAAAATAAAAAAATAGATTATGTAGATTTACGATATGCGGCAGGCGCTGCAGTGGGTATGGCTGATAAATAAAAATTAGGTGCGAAAATGGTTAAAGGTGTGGAAGCTAAAACAATTGTAGGATTAGAAGTCGGTACGTCAAAAGTTGTTGCCGTAGTGGGTGAGGTATTTCCTGATGGCGTAGTGAATGTGTTAGGTGTTGGTAGTTGCCCATCTAAAGGGATTGATCGTGGCAGTATCACCGATCTTGAAGCTGTCGTAAATTCTATTCAAAGAGCCATTGAAGCAGCGGAATCTATGGCTGATTGTCAGATTATGAGTGTCACTTTGGCAATTACTGGTGAACATATTCAAAGTTTAAATGAAAGTGGTTTTGTGCCAATTTCAGATGGTGAAGTAACACAAGATGAAATTGATTCCGCACTGCATACAGCGAGCTCCATCAAGTTGCCTGAAGGCTTATCCTTATTGCATGTGATTCCACAAGAATATGCAGTGGATCGCCAGTTGAATATTAAAAATCCATTGGGTTTGCAAGGTGTCCGTTTAAAAGCACAAGTACATTTAATCGCCTGTCATCAAGATTGGCAAAACAACCTGAAAAAAGCGGTTGAGCGCTGTGGTTTACAAGTGGATAAAGTGGTTTTCTCCGGTTTTGCAGCAACGCATTCAGTATTAACCGAAGATGAAAAAGATCTTGGTGTTTGCTTGATTGATTTCGGTGCAGGCACAATGAATGTGATGGTTTATACAAACGGTGCATTACGTTTTAGCAAGGTGATTCCTTATGCAGGAAATATTGTGACTAACGATATTGCCCACGCTTGTACTATTTCGCGTGCAGAAGCTGAAAGAATTAAAGTTAATTATGCAAGTGCATTTTATCCAGCTCGTTTGCATGGTGATAAAAAAATTGAAGTTGCAAGTATTGGTGGGCGAGCACCTAGTTCATTAACAAAGAGTGATTTATCCTTAATTACATCTGCTCGCTACACGGAACTTCTAGGTGTTGTGAAAGACGAATTAGATAAATTAAAGGCTGAATTGGAAACAAAACATGTGAAGTTTGAGCTTATTGCTGGCGTAGTTATTACTGGCGGTGGGGCGCAAATAGAAGATTTGAAAGAATGTGCATCTGACGTATTTAATTGCCAAGTACGTATTGGTAGCCCGCTTAATATTACTGGATTGACTGATTACGTGAATCGTCCTCAATATTCAACAGTGGTCGGCTTATTGCAGTATAACCATAGTAACAGTGATGATGATTTGATTTCAGGAAATGATGAAACTGATGAAGGAATACTAAAACCAATTTTGAATGGAATTAAAAAAATTGTGAATAAAGTGCGGTCAGAATTTTGATTATTTTGATTTTTCATCTACAATAGAGAGAATTTAGGTTTTATATTGAGCCAGCTTATCTGGCCTTAACGGAGAACATCGATGTTATACCCAGAGTACCCTGAGTACGATAATTTTAATGAGTCCGGCGCACTGATCAAAGTCGTAGGTGTTGGTGGCGGTGGCGGTAATGCTGTAAATCATATGGTTATGAGTATGGTTAAGCAAGAAATGGGTGGGACTTATTTAGGTGAAAGCTCATTAACTTCAGAAGAGCATGGTCGTATTATTTTTTACGCTGTAAATACAGACGCTCAAGCATTACGTAAAAGCCAAGTTCAACAAACCGTACAAATTGGTGGAGAAACTACCAAAGGTTTAGGTGCTGGGGCAAACCCAAATGTTGGTCGTAAGGCTGCGGAAGATGATCAGGAAGAAATTCGCAAAATGCTTGAAGGTGCGGATATGGTCTTTATTGCAGCAGGTATGGGCGGTGGTACTGGTACTGGTGCTGCGCCTGTTGTCGCAAAAATTGCTAAAGAATTGGGCATTTTAACTGTTGCTGTTGTGACCAAACCATTTGCTTTTGAAGGCAAAAAGCGTATGCAATTTGCAGAGCTTGGTATCAAAGATTTAGCTCAGTATGTTGATTCGATGATTATTATTCCTAATCAACAAATTCAAAAAGTTCTCCCTAAAAATGCTAAATTAATTGATGCTTTTGCTGCAGCAAATGATGTGTTACGTAATTCAGTTATGGGCATTTCGGATATGATTACATCGCCAGGTCTAATCAATGTGGACTTTGCCGATGTAAGAACGGTTATGTCTGAAATGGGACAAGCGATGATTGGTTTCGGTTCTGCTATTGGTGCTGCAGGTGAGGGGCGAGCAGAAGAAGCCGCTCGTATTGCAGTACGTAATGATTTATTGGAAAAAATCGATCTTTCTAATGCTAAAGGTATTTTGGTAAATATCACAGCTGGTATGGATCTTTCTTTTGAAGAGTTTAATATCGTTGGTGAAACTGTCGGTAGCTTTGCTTCAGAAGATGCAACAGTGGTTATTGGTACGAGTTTAGTGCCTGAGATGAGTGATGAAATTCGAGTGACTATTGTGGCAACAGGATTAGGGGAAATCGCCCCAACTGAGTCTGTTCAAGTATTGCGTCCTTCTCGTCCAGTTGAGCCAGAAGGTACAGGCCGCGTAAATATTGTGCCTGATATACATACTCGTGAGCCAGTAGAAACTCAAAAAACTCCAGCAGAAGAATATCATCGTCCGTTGGATAAACCTATTACAGATCGTTTAGAAGCATTTAAGAAAAATAGTTTCTTTAATCCTGCGCAACGTGAAGAAAATTAATTTAATTGGTTTTGAGAAATACCTGGAATATTAAGGTAGTAGAATGATTAAACAAAGAACATTAAAACAAAGTATTAAAGTAACAGGTGTTGGTTTGCATAGCGGTAAGAAAGTGACTTTAACGTTACGTCCAGCTATGCCAAACACTGGTGTTGTTTACTATCGTACAGATTTAAATCCTGCAGTGGCATTCCCTGCTGATCCTAATTCCGTACGTGATACAATGCTTTGCACTGCACTAATTAATGAGCAAGGTGTACGCATTTCTACCGTTGAACATTTGAATGCAGCATTATCTGGCCTTGGTATTGATAATATCATTATTGAGGTTGATGCCCCTGAGATTCCTATTATGGATGGTAGCGCGAGTCCATTTATCTATTTGTTGTTAGATGCAGGAATTGAAGAACAAAATGCACCTAAGAAATTTATTCGTATTAAAGAATATATTCGAGTTGAAGATGGTGATAAATGGGCTGAATTTAAACCTTACAATGGCTTCCGTTTAGATTTCACTATTGATTTTGATCATCCTGCCATTGGCAAAAATGTTCGTAATTATGTTATGGATTTCTCTGCTCAAGCATTTGTTCATCAAATTAGTCGAGCAAGAACATTTGGTTTCATGAAAGATATAGAATATCTTCAATCTCAAGGTTTAGCATTAGGTGGTAGCCTTGATAATGCTATTGTTCTTGATGATTATAGAATTTTAAATGAAGATGGCTTACGCTTTAAAGATGAACTTGTTCGTCATAAAATGTTAGATGCAATTGGCGATCTTTATATGGCTGGTTATAATATTATTGGTGATTTTAAAGCTTATAAGTCTGGTCATGGTTTAAATAACAAGTTACTACGTGCTGTATTAGCAAATCAAGAAGCATGGGAGTTTGTAACTTTCGAAGATAAAGAACAAGTACCACAAGGGTATGTTGCGCCTGTTCAAGTATTTATCTAATCATTTTATTTTTGAAAAAGCTATATTTCTGCTAAGAAGTATAGCTTTTTTATTTTCATCGCACTTTAAAATGACTAATGCCTAAAAGTGCGGTTTATTTTTCTCTTTTTTTATAAGGGGATGCTATGAAGCTAGAATTATCTGAAATTCGCCAACAAATTACGCAAATAGATCGTAGTTTATTAAAATTGCTTTCTGAGCGTCATCGTTTAGCTTTTGATGTAGTGAGAAGTAAAGAGATCTCGCAAAAAGCTTTACGTGATGTAGAGCGAGAACAGCAACTTTTACAAGAATTAGTTCAATTTTCAGAAAATGAGAATTATCAACTTGAACCACAATATATCACTTCAATTTTCCAAAAAATTATTGAAGATTCAGTATTGACCCAGCAAGTCTATTTGCAGAATAAACTTAATGAACAACGTAATCAAAATTTACATATTGCTTTTTTAGGTAAGAGAGGTTCTTATTCAAATTTAGCTGCACGTAATTATGCCGCTCGTTATCAAAAACAATTTGTAGAACTAGGATGTCAGTCTTTTGAGCAAGTATTTGAAAAAGTGCAAAATGGTGAAGCGGATTTTGGTGTATTGCCTTTAGAAAATACAACATCAGGCGCTATTAATGAAGTTTATGATTTGCTCCAGCATACTGACTTATCATTGGTAGGCGAGCTAGCTTATCCAATTCAGCATTGTGTTTTGGTAAATGGCACGACTAAATTAAGTGAAATCGATACTTTATATAGTCATCCGCAAGTAATTCAACAATGTAGTCAATTTATACATAGTCTTGACCGAGTACATATTGAGTATTGTGAAAGTAGCTCTCATGCAATGCAACTTATTGCAAGTTTAAATAAGCCGAATATTGCGGCATTAGGGAATGAAGATGGTGGTAAATTGTATGGGCTTAGTGTATTAAAAACTAATATTGCTAATCAAGAGAACAATATTACGCGTTTTATTGTCGTAGCTAAAGAACAGCGAGAGGTTTCACCGCAGATACCGGCAAAAACATTATTGTTAATGACAACCTCACAGCAAATTGGCTCATTAGTTGATGCACTTTTAGTTTTCAAAAAACATCAAATTAATATGACGAAATTAGAGTCTCGTCCAATTTATGGGAAGCCTTGGGAAGAAATGTTTTATCTCGAAATAGAAGCGAATATCCATCATCCTGATATTCAGCAAGCTTTGGAAGAGTTAAAGAATTGTAGTAACTATCTAAAGATTTTAGGTTGTTATCCTAGCGAGATTGTTAAACCAGTTAATTTATAAGCAAGAGCGGTCAATAAAATTATTTTTGACCGCACTTTTTTATGCTTTTTTATTTCGTTCTAAAGATTTGTGCTGAATTTGGACGATTTTCCCTTTAGCCTGAAAATATTCGCCTAACTGCTGTGCTATATAAACGGATCGGTGTTTTCCCCCAGTACATCCAATGGCAATGGTTAAATAGCTACGATTGTTTTTTTCTAACATTGGCAACCAAGTATCAATATAGTTACGAGTCAGGTAGATAAATTCATTCACTTGCGTGTGACTATTTAGAAATTCTGCTACTGGCGCATCTAATCCTGTCATTGGGCGTAATGTTGGATCCCAATGTGGGTTAGGTAAGAAACGTACATCGAAAACATAATCGGCGTCTAAAGGAATTCCATATTTAAAGCCAAAAGATTCAACAACGATTTTTAGTTCTTTATCACTATTTCCTCGTAAAAATTCGCGTAGGCGTTCCGCAAGGGTATGAGTAGAAAGATGGGTGGTATCAATAATAAAGTTTGCGTGTTGAATTAATGGCTCAAGGTAGCGATATTCTTCATCTATTGCTGCTTCAAGAGATAGATCTTTCAAGGAAAGTGGGTGAAGACGGCGTGAATCGCTATAACGACGAATCAATGTGCCACGATCTGCTTCAAGGAAAATAATCTTTAATTGATGATATTTTTGTAAGGTATTTAGAGTTTGTTCAAGGGTATTGGCTGAATTAGGAATATTACGAATATCAAGACTGATTGCGACAGAAGATTGGGATTGAGATAGAATATCAGTCAATTGAGGAAGTAAATCTAGAGGAATATTATCAACGCAATAATATCCGGCGTCTTCTAATGCTCGTAAGGCTACGGATTTTCCTGCGCCAGAACGTCCGCTAATAATGATAATTTCCATAATTCCCCCTTTAAATTATTCTTGCGTTTCTTCCGGCGAACTTTCAGCTCTATCTGAAATCTCAAAAACTTGCCAAACTTCATCCGAACTTTTGGCTGAGCGTAATTGTTTTAACATATTTTTATCGGTAAGTTTTTCGATTAATGATGCCAATATAGGGATGTATGTTTCGCATTGATTCTCTGGAATAAGTATAGCAAAAATTAAATCTACAGGTTTACCATCAAGCGAATCATAATTAATTGGGTTATCCAATTGCATAAACATGGCAATTGCTTTGTCACATACCTCAAGAGGAATTTTCGCCTTAGGCATTGCTATGCCATTGCCTAGCCCTGAGTTACCCAGCTTTTCGCGCTCAAAAAGGGATTCAAAGCACGCTTGCTCACCTTTATCACAGTGAAGTTTTTCTTCTACAAAATGTGCGATAGATTCAAATAATCGTTTTTTGCTAGAAAAACTAACGCCCTGACGAATGTTCTCAGGGCTTAATAGTTCAGTTATTTTCATTTTTATAATTTGAATTGTTCGCCCAAATAAACGCGTTTAACGTGTTCATCGTTCATAACTTGTTCTGGTGTGCCTGTTGCGATAATTTTGCCTTCACCTACAATATAAGCGCGTTCACATACATCAAGTGTTTCACGTACATTATGATCGGTAATCAAAACACCTAATCCTCGGTTACGTAAGTCGGTGATAATTTTCTTAATATCGCTCACAGAAATTGGATCTACACCAGCAAATGGCTCATCTAATAGAATAAACTTGGGATTTGCAGCTAATGCTCGTGCGATTTCAACTCGACGACGTTCACCACCAGATAATGACTGACCTAAACTATCCCGAATATGGCCAATATTAAATTCCTCAATCAACTCATCAGCTTTTTCTCGACGTTGTTGAGAGGTTAGATCTTTGCGTATTTCTAATACAGCCATTAGATTTTCATATACAGTCAAACGGCGAAAAATAGAGGCTTCTTGTGGCAAATAACCGATTCCACGTTGCGCACGATTATGCATTGGGAGCAAACTAATGTCTTCTCCGTCAATAATAATTTTACCTTGATCTTGGCGAACTAATCCGACAACCATGTAGAAGGTTGTTGTTTTCCCCGCGCCGTTTGGTCCGAGCAAACCAACAATTTCATTAGAGTTTACAGTTAAACTTACATCTGAAACAACTTTACGGCTTTTATAGCTCTTAGCTAAATTTTCAGCAGTCAGAATTGACATAAATTACTTCCCTTTAGCTTGTTGTAATTGCGATGGAATAAGGACTGTTGTTACACGTGATTTTCCATTGCCATTAGCTTTAAGTTGCTGTTTTTTCACATCATAGGTAATTAGTTGTCCATTAATCTTACTATCAAGTTGCTTTAATTCAGCATTATCAGTTAATGTCAAAAATTCAGTACCAAGATCATAGTGAACTTTGTTTGCTTTTCCATCCACTGGCTTACCATTATCTAGCTTTTGATGGAATGTTACTGGAGTACCAAATGCTTCTACGGTTTCTTTTTTACCTGAATTTTCAGGTGGGCGTGTAATGACAACTTTATTTGCCTTGATTAAAATTGAACCCTGAGTAATTGAAACGTTATCCGTAAAAGTGACAACACTTTTTTCCATATCTAATGATTGATTATCGGAAACAATGTTAATTGGTTGATTTGTATCATCTTTCAACGCGAAAGCAGAGAAAGATGTCATGATTAATGCTGCGAGTAAAATAATTTTATTGTTTGTTAATTTCATAATATGTTTTTACCTGTTCTTTTAATGTTGCAATTTGTTGGCGTAGATTACCAATCATTTTTAAGCCTGTTGAGTTAAAATTTTGTCCGTTTATTTTCACCATTGTATCTGATGAAATATCTTGAGTTTTTAAGTTAACCTCTGCAACTTGTGTTTCGATTCGCTGTAACCGAGAAGTTGGTTCTAAACTTTCAGCAACGACATCACCCTCTAAATAAAGCATTTCATTTTTCGTCAATTTGGCTTTTTTGGCGCTAAGTTTCCAACTTTGTGATTCTAATAATTTTGCTGAATTATTTGATTTTTCAGCATTATTAGATGTAGAGACATCAAATAAGTACACCAAAGGCATTTCAAACTCAGTGTGGCCATCAACTGTATAATGTTTCACTTTGTCTGCGGTCGAAAGATATTGTTTCTTACCTTCAGGAGAAAACACCGTAGTTTCCATTTTATTTCCAATATAATCTGGACTATCTGGTTTTTTTACTAAGCTTGACAAATCAGGTTTATCGCTATTTAAAGAATAAAACCATCCCAGCGAACCGAGAGCGATAAGACCCAAAATTACATTCCAACGAATATTCATATTTTTTAATCTTCTAACATCAATGCTTTGAGCATTTGATAAATTTCTCGATAGGCTTTCGATGGTTTATTTTGCTCATGTTCTTTTTGTGCCGAACGAATAAGATTACGTAGTTGTTGACGATCTACATCGGGATAATCATTTAATAAATCGGTTAGACCCACGTCACCTTTTTCTACTAATTCATCCCGCACTTTTTCGATTTTGTGCAGCATAGCCTGCTGTTGGTTATGTTTATTTTCGATTTTATCTAATGCTTCACGAATGGGCTCAACATCAATTCCTCGAAATAATTTACCGATATACTGTAATTGACGGCGACGAGCTTCTTTTTCTAAACGCTGTGCAAGTTTAATGGCATCAAGTAAGGATTCATCAAGTGGGATTTTTGCAAGATTAGTTTTGGTTAAATTTACAATCTTTTCACCAAGTTGTTTTAAATCTTCAGCATCGCGTTTGATTTCGCTTTTACTTACCCAAATAATTTCTTCTTGCTCTTCATCTTCCCAATCGAAAGCTTCTTTTTTCTTACGTTTCGCCATAATTTCTCTCAACTAAAATTTGGCGCGTATTTTAGCACAAAGTTTCAAAATAATATAAAATGTGACAAATTTTTAACGGGAAAAAATAATGAAAATAGCCGAAAATCAAACCGCACTTTTGAAAGCTCAAGAACAAGAATTACGTCAAGCAGTCAGCTTTGCTGTTGAATTAGCAACAAAATCAGGCGCGAGTGCAGAAGTCGCCGTCACTAAAGTGAGCGGATTGTCAGTATCCACACGCGTACAAGAAATTGAAAATGTTGAATTTACTAATGATGGTGCATTGGGGATTTCCGTTTATATGGGACAACAAAAAGGCAATGCATCAACATCAGATTTAAGTGAAGGCGCTATTCGAAACGCAGTGGAAGCCGCACTTGCTATTGCAAAATACACTTCACCTGATGATTGCACAGGCCTTGCGGATAAGGATTTAATGGCTTTTGATGCGCCTGATTTAGAACTTTATCATGCTGCTGATGTGGATGTTGATAAAGCAACAGAACTTGCACTTCAGGCTGAAAAGGCGGCTTTAGAGGCGGATGAACGCATTATAAACAGTAATGGTGCAAGTTTTAATTCACATACAGGCGTGA
This sequence comes from Haemophilus haemolyticus, assembly GCF_001008275.1. GTDB lineage: Bacteria > Pseudomonadota > Gammaproteobacteria > Enterobacterales > Pasteurellaceae > Haemophilus > Haemophilus haemolyticus_P. The sequence goes on along the minus strand of NZ_LCTH01000057.1, from coordinate 56,410 downwards.
AAGTGTATGGAAATAGCTATGGCATGTTGCAAAGTTATTTATCAAGCCGTTATTCCTTATCTTGTTCGGTTATTGGTGGTGTAGAAGATGCTTTGGAAAATGATTATGAATACACGCTCTCTCGTGAATTCGATAAACTCCAATCGCCAATTTGGGTTGGCGAAAATTGTGCAAAGAAAGTTATTTCTCGTTTAAACCCTCAAAAATTGAGTACACGAGAAGTGCCTGTCATTTTCTTAAATGATGTTGCAACGGGTCTTATTTCTCACTTTGCCGCTGCAATAAGTGGTGGAAGTTTATATAGAAAATCGAGTTTCTTGCTCGATCATTTGGGTAAACAGGTCTTACCTGATTGGTTCAATATCAGTGAGAGACCACATTTATTGCGCCGTTTGGCTTCAACGCCTTTTGATAGTGAAGGTGTTCGTACGCAAAATCGTGAGATTGTCGAAGACGGGATATTACAAACTTATTTAGTGACAAGTTACAGTGGTAAAAAACTCGGTATGCCAAGCACTGGCCATGCTGGAGGCATTCACAATTGGCTTGTTAAGCCAAATTTAACAGGCGGATTGACCGCGCTTTTACGTCAAATGGGAACCGGATTGTTAGTAACAGATGTCATGGGACAAGGTGTCAATATCGTTACAGGCGATTATTCGCGTGGCGCATCAGGTTTTTGGGTGGAAAATGGTGAAATTCAATATCCAGTCGCCGAAATTACTATTGCGGGGCAATTGCAAGATATGTTGAAGAATATGGTTGCTGTAGCGGATGATATAGAGCATCGCTCTAACATCCAAACTGGTTCTATTTTGTTAGATAAGATGAAAATTTCAGGAAATTAAAAAATATTTTTAAAATTGAGAATTATTCTTATTGACAATAACTAAATGTCTGCTACTATACGCACATCTGTTAAGCGATTGCAGGTTGCTCCAACAGGTAGAGTAGAAAGTAAATTCGTTAGGGTTCAAAAAGGCTGAAGGTTTAAACTTCAGCCTTTTTTTTTGTAAAATAGCAAACGATTTTATCCCCTGTCATTTCATAAGGAAACACAATGAAAAAACACCATGTTGACGTTTTAATTTCAGAGAACGATGTTCATGCGCGTATTGCTGAATTAGGTGCTCAAATCACAAAATTTTATCAAGAAAAACAGATCGATAGCCTTGTTGTCGTAGGGCTTTTACGTGGTTCCTTTATGTTTATGGCGGATATCGTTCGTCAGATAAATTTACCTGTGGAAATTGAATTTATGACCACTTCAAGTTATGGCACTGGCATGACTACGAATCACGATGTTCGTATTACTAAAGATTTAGACGGTGATATAAAAGGTAAATACGTTTTAATTGTGGAAGATATTATTGATACGGGTTATACGTTGGAAAAAGTGCGTGATATTTTGAATTTGCGTGATCCTGCTAGCCTTGCAATTTGTACTTTACTTGATAAACCTTCTCGTCGGGAAGTGGAAGTGCCTGTTGAATGGGTAGGTTTTGAAATTCCTGATGAATTTGTGGTGGGGTATGGTATCGATTACGCACAACGCCATCGTAATTTAGGCTATATCGGTAAAGTTGTTTTAGAAGAATAATTTGATTTTATTGAAAAGTGCGGTTGAAATTTTAAATGAATTTTTAGCCGCACTTTTTATAACTTAAATCGATGAATAATTTGATTTGCTGAACCTCGCCAAACTAAACTTGGGTCTGCCTGTTCTTGAATAAATTTCCCATCAATTAACACATCAATATAAGGCAACATAGCACGTTGTTGTTCATCTAATTCATCTAGCTTATAACCCGTCCAAACCCAGATGTCTTTATCAGGGCATTCTCGTTTTACGCGTTGCACAAATGGCAATAATGTTTCTACGTTACGGGGATGAAGTGGATCACCACCTGAAAGCGTCAACCCTTGGCGTTTAATGCGAGTGTCTTTTAAATCATTGATGATTTGTTGTTCCATCGCTTCATCAAATAATACACCCGCTGAAAATGACCAACTTTTTTGGTTATAGCAACCTTTGCAAGCATGCGTGCATCCACTGACGAAAAGTGTGCATCTTGTACCTTCGCCATTAATAACATCGGTCGGGTAGTATTGGAGATAGTTCATTTCATAAAAATCCTAAATAAAAATGTGGCTTAAATTCTCGCCAAATTCACCGTACTTTTTAATTAATCTTTGCAATATGGCAGTAATTTCTGCATAATAGCGCGCAATCGCATTGCGATATCAATGGAAACCTTCTCGGTCTCTCGCAACGGTGTCTGGTTTACTCGGTCAGGTCCGGAAGGAAGCAGCCAAAGTCGGAATTACTGTGTGCCGAGAAGAAGCTGGGAAGGTTTCCGCCCAACTTCCTTTTCTTATACTCGCTCAATCAATCTTTTAAAGAAACCCTTTTCTTTGGTGATTAAACTATTGTAATCGCCTTCTTCGATTAATCTTCCGTTATCAATTACACAAATTTTATCGAATCGTTCAATTGAACTTAGACGGTGAGTGACCATAATTAGGGTTTTATTTTCGGCATGTTGCAAAATTAAATGTAAAATTTGACGTTCAGTTTCTCGATCTAAACCTTCTGTTGGTTCATCTAACAATAAAATTGGCGCATTATTGAGTAAAATACGTGCTAAACCTAAACGGCGTTGTTCCCCACCAGAAAGTGGGCGACCGCCATCACCAAGCCAAAGATTTAAACCTTTTCCTTCTTGCTCAAGTAATTTGTTTAAACCAACTTGATGTAGCACTTCAATCATTTTTTCATCAGAAATTTCATCTGCACTTGCAAATTGTAAATTTTGACGAAGCGTATCGCTAAATACGTGAACACGTTGAGTTAAAAAACAAATTTGGCGGCGTAATGTCTCTTCTGAATAGGAGGAAATGGGTTTTTCTGCTAATAAAAGCTCACCTTGATTCGCATCATAATTGCGCACTAAAAGTTGAAGGAGTGAAGATTTCCCACTTCCAGTTTTGCCTAAAATAGCAATTTTTTGGCCTTGTTCTAAATCTAATGTAAGATTTTTTAATACAAGCATTTCTTGCCCTGGATAGGAAAAACTTAAATCCTTCGCAGAAATCAACCGCACTTTTGTTTCAAATTCCTCGTTACCATTAAACTCAACAAGCGGTTTTTGCTCAATGATTTCGGTTACACGCTCTGCTGCAGCAATCACTTGACCTATATGTAAAAATGCGGCACCCAATGGCATGATGATCTCAAAGGCTGCAAGTGCAGCAAAAGTGAAAAGTGCAATATAAGCCGTGCGATATTCATCTGTGCCAAAATCGGCGTTACTTGCAAACCATAGCATTCCAGAAATCAACAAACTATTTAGAAACAGAACAAGTGCGGTAGAAAATCCGCTTAATTTTGCTTCTTTGGCTTGATCTTCCTGCCATGTTTTTTCTGTAGCTGACATTTTCTCTTTTAATTTATCTTCTGCATTAAATAATAAAAGCTCAGCTTGTGCTTGGATAAATTCTAAAAACTGTGTTCGATAGGTCGCGCGTGCTTGGATTAAGCGTTCGCCAAATTCTTGCCCTAGTCGATAGAAAACAGTTGGGATAATCATTAATAAAATTAACAAAAATAAACCTAAACCAAGTGCGAGTGGAATATTGACAAAGCTAAGTCCAATCGTCATGGCAATGATTACAAGTGCAGCCGTGAAAAATGGTGCAAGTAAACGCAAATAGAGACTATCAAGTGTATCCACATCAGAAACTAAACGATTTAACAAATCGCTGTTGCGATAACGATTTAACACTGCTGGACTTAAAGGAATAATTTTTTCAAAAACTTGTATGCGTAATTTGGACAAAATGCGGAATGTTGCATCATGCGTCACTATTTTTTCAAAATAGCGCATGACGGTTCGTCCGATAGCTAAACCTCGCACACTGGCTGAAGGATAGAAAAAGTTAAATAGAGTTCCTAGTCCTGCAATGGCTGTAGCAGCTAAAAACCAGCCTGAAACGGTAAGCAAGCCCATGCTGGAGCCCAAACCAAAAATCATCAGCACCAAGCCTAAAATGAGAGGGAATTTGGCGAATTTAAATAAACGTATAAACGGAAGTAATGTGCGCATTATTGGATATCCTGTTGTCGTTGAGCGAGTAGTTCAGCAAAGAAACCTTCATGTAGTAATTCGGCAAATTTACCTTGCTGTATTATTTCTCCTCGTTGCATCACAAAAATTTGATCACATTGTTTCAAATCTTCAATTCGGTGTGTAATCATCAGCGTAGTTTGATGCTGGCTTGCTTCATTCAGTGCGTGCAAAACGAGATTTTCTGATTGCGCATCTAAGCTTGCGGTTGGCTCATCGAGCAGAAGTAAATTGCCTTTGCGTAATAATGCACGTGTAATAGCAAGACGTTGGGCTTGCCCAACAGAGATGCCTAATCCTCCATCTTTAATTTCATAATCTAAACCGAGTTTATCTGTAAATTCGGTGGCTTGGGCTTGGCTTAAAGCGCGGTGAATTTTCTCATCGCTTGTTTGAATATCACCAAGCAGAAGATTTTCTTTAATTGTGCCCTGTAGTAACAATGGATTTTGTCCTACCCAGGCAATATGTTTGCGCCAGTCAGCTAGATTGCTTTCGCGAAGTTCTTGACCATTAATTTTGAGAGAGCCCTCATAAGGCAAAAAGCCTAAAATTACATTCATTAATGAGGTTTTCCCTGCGCCACTTTGTCCTACAAGCGCAACATTATGATTCGCTGGAATCTGGAAGTTTAACGGCTTGGTTAATGCTGAACCCTGTGTCGAAAGCACCACCAAATTTTCGGCAGAAATTTCAACCGCACTTTCTAAAGAAATTGTTTTTTCATTTTGATGAACGGTTAAATAATCGGATTCTAAGAAATCAACAATGGCATCTGCGGCACCAATACCCGCTGCGCGGTCGTGGTAATAAGCGCCAAGATCGCGTAAGGGTTGATAAAATTCAGGTGCAAGAATTAAACAAAAGAAACCTGTGAAAAGTGTAACGGGCGCATTATAAGTGCCAAATTCAATTTGGCCTAAGTAGCTAAAACCAAAATAGACCGCCATCAGTGCAATGGAAATAGAGGTAAAAAATTCCAATACGGCAGAAGAGAGAAAAGCGAGTTTTAGCACATCCATTGTGGTTTCTCGGAAATCTTCAGTGGCATTTTCAATATGTTCAGTTTGTTCAGAAGTGCGGTTAAAAAGACGCAAGGTTTCTAAGCCGCGTAAGCGATCTAAAAATTGGGCACTGAGGCGAGAAAGGGTATCCATATTTTTTTGGCTGTTGTCAGCCGCAGCAATACCGACAATGATCATAAAAAGAGGAACAAGCGGTGCGGTAATCATTAAGATTAAGCCTGCAGCCCAGTTCAACGGAAATACAGCAATTAAAATAACCACTGGAACAATAGCTGAAAGACTTTGTTGAGGGAGAAAACGGGCATAGAAATTATGTAAGTTTTCTACTTGTTCCAGCATAATGCTTGCCCAACTTCCTGCCGGTTTTTGATTAATTGTCGCTGGGCCGACAAGATGGATTTTATCCAGAATTTTTTGACGAATATGGTTGCGTAATAATTGTCCGCTTTGGAAACCAATTTTTTCTCGTGCCCATAAAATAATAGCACGCATCCCGAAGCCAATAATTAGCCCGAGGAAATAAGGAATGAGTTCATCACGAGGCACATTTTGCATAATCAGTTTATCAAGCAACGTTGCAAGAAAATAAGTTTGCGCGACTAAAATGAGTGCAGAAAGCGTAGCTAGGACAATGTTTGCGCGCATTAATTTTTTGATAGGTTCTTGTTGTGCGCGAAGCCATTTTTGTAAATATTTTTGGCGAAGTTTGTTCATAGTTTTATCGTGATAAGAAAAAGTTCCCCTCTTCTTGAAAGAGGGGAATGAGTTAGAGAATTTATGCTTCTTGAGCATCTAAGTAGCGTTCAGCATCCAAGGCTGCCATACAACCAGTTCCCGCAGAGGTAATGGCTTGGCGATAATTGTGATCCATTACATCGCCTGCTGCGAATACGCCCTCCACAGAGGTGGCTGTTGCATTTCCTTCAAGACCAGATTTTACAACGATATAGCCATTATTCAATTCTAGTTGCCCTTGGAAAATTTCCGTATTTGGCGAGTGACCAATCGCTACAAATAAACCATCTAATTTGAGTTCTTCTTTCTCCCCAGTTTTTGTGTTGGCTAAACGTAATCCGGTTACGCCCATATTGTCACCCAACACTTCATCTAAAGTGCGGTCAGTATGAAGAACGATTTTCCCTTCTTCTACTTTTTTGTATAAACGGTCGATAAGGATTTTTTCCGCACGGAAGCTATCGCGACGGTGGATTAAATGCACTGTACTTGCGATATTGGCTAAGTAAAGCGCTTCTTCCACCGCAGTATTTCCTCCACCAATCACACCAACTGGCTTATTACGATAAAAGAAACCATCACAAGTTGCACAAGCAGAAACACCACGGCCTTTGTAGTTTTCTTCTGAAGGCAAGCCAATATAGCGTGCAGAGGCACCCGTTGCGATAATTAACGCATCACAAGTGAAATTTTGCACATCGCCAAAAAGTTTGAATGGGCGAGAAGATAAATCGACTCGATTGATATGATCGAAGACGATTTCTGTCTCAAATTTTTCTGCATGTTGTAACATACGTTGCATTAAACCTGAACCGGTAGTCATCTCAAAATCACCCGGCCAGTTTTCGATTTCATCTGTAGTGGTAAGCTGGCCACCTTGTTGCAAACCCGTCACCAATACTGGTTTTAAGTTCGCACGTGCCGCATAAATGGCAGCTGTATAACCAGCAGGACCTGAGCCTAAAATTAAAAGTTTTGTGTGTTTGATATCTGACATAAAGAATCCTTGTTTTTCGTAAAAGGAGAATTAATTAAATTCAAGCCTATTCTAATGATTGCTATGCATGAAATTGTTCCATACACCTTATCAATTATAAACTCTTCGATTAATAGAGCAGTGAATAAAGCAATCGGCGAAACTTATTTGTTAATGGATCCGCATTGCCCATTGCACTTAAAATGGATAAAAATTGTTGTTTCACTTCACCATTCTGAGCCCCTAAATCTGTTTTTAAAATACCGAAAAGTAGTGTCAGCGCTTCTTCATTTCGTCCAGCTTGATGAAGTTGTACAGCAAGTTTTATTGCAATTTCAGGTGTTGGGTTTTTAGCATAATCGGCCTGTAATTGTTGGATTTCAGGTGTATCGGCTGCTTGAATTTGTAGCTCAATTTGTGCCTGTAATCCGTGCCAACGGCTATCTCGATCTTGCAATGGAATTTGTTTTAGAATTTCCTGTGCTGGCTCTGTTTTTTTCATTGCAATATAGGTTTCAGCGTAGAGTAGGGCAACATCACTATTTTTCTTATCAGAAAGTTCCCATGCATCTTTCAATAATGGCAATGCTGCCTCATAATTTTCTACTTGCAAGAAATCTAATGCTTGTTGGAATTTTAAATCTTCCTCTTTAGGTAAAATAATGCTTAACCGTTGGATTAATGAAGATTTATCAAGCGCGCCTGGAAATGCATCTAATGCCTGCGCTTCTTTAAACAAATAGGTGGTTGGCAATGCTTGAATGCGGAATTGTGCGGCAATCATTTGCTCTTTTTCACAATTTACTTTTCCAAGAACAAATTGTCCTTGATATTGTTCTGCAACTTGCTCAAGTAGCGCCAAAAAATCTGCGGATTCTTTATGCGTTGGCGCGTAAAAATTGATGACAAGTGGTTTTTCTAAGGATTGTTGCAGTATTTCAGTAAGATTTTGTTCGTTGATGTCAACGATAAAAGGAAAATCAGCCATGTTTTATCCTTGTGAAAAAATAATGGCTGATTTTAGCAAAGTGCGGAAGATTTTAGAAACGTTTTACCATTTCTATTATTAAGCAAGTTTTTCTAGGATTAATTTTCCCATCATTTCAATATGTGCATGCTCTATATTAAGTGCAGGAATATATTGATAAGATTGTCCGCCATTGTTTAGGAAATTTTCTCTATTTTCTTTGTCAATTTCTTCAATGGTTTCTAAACAATCAACGGAAAAACCAGGGCAAACAACGGCAATTTTTTGAATGTTCTGTGTTGCAGCAGATTCTAAAAATTTATCGGTATAAGGCTGTAGCCATTCTTCACGTCCAAAGCGAGATTGAAACGTCATTCCCCATTGGTTTTCTGTTAAGCCTAGCTTATTAACAACTGCAATAGTCGTTTGTTTACAATGTTCACGATAATAATCGCCCATTTTTTCATAACGCAGAGGAATACCGTGATAAGAAAATAGTAAAAACTCATCGGGTTTTAACCGCACTTTTATGGAATCTGCTAAGGCGTTAATGTAATTTTCATCAACATGATAAGAATGGATGAAATCAAAAGGCACTAATCCTCGTTCTTCTTTAAGAGCATTAGCGAAAGCATCAAATACTGCGCCTGTGGTTGAGCTAGAGTATTGCGGATAAAGAGGTAAAACAATAATTCGCTCAACTTGATTTTTAAGCAAATTTTTCACCGCACTTTGCATTGATGGATTGCCGTACGTCATGGCAATTTCTACTTGAGTATCGATATTTTGATTATCTAAATAGGCTTGTAATGCATCTTTTTGTTGTCGCGAAATGGCAAGTAAAGGCGAGCCTTGTTCTGTCCAAATCGCTTGATAATTTTTAGCAATACGTTTTGAACGCAATGGCAAAATAATGGCTTTAAGCAGTGGATACCATTTGCAACGCGGTAAATCGACCACGCGAGGATCCGTTAAAAATTGCCATAAATAACGGCTGATTGACTTCGGTGTCGGGCTATCTGGCGTGCCTAGATTGGCAAGTAATACGCCGATTTTTGCGGATTTTGTCATAAATTGATTACGGAAAGGGTTAATCTAGAAACACAACAAAGTTTATTCTCTTCTGTGCGGATGTCAATTTGCCAAACATGGATATTTCTGCCCAAATTAATTGGTGTGGCTCTCGCTGTGACTTTACCTGAATGAACAGGGCGAAGATGATTGGCATTAATATCTAATCCAACTGCAGCTTTGCCTTCTTCCAAACAAAGCAAACCTGCAAGAGAACCAATTGTTTCAGCTAAAGCAACCGAAACCCCGCCATGCAACACACCAAACGGCTGCATAGTACGATGATCCACAGGCATTGTTGCTTCAATCCAATCTTCGCCAAAAGCAGAAATTTCAATGCCAAGATGACTAACTGCACTGTTTGAGCAAAGTTGATTTAAGTTTTCGAGCGTGAAGTTTTTTTGCCAAATCATGATGTTCCTTTCATTTACGCTAAAATTTCTAATAATGCCTGCACAGGGTGTTTTAGCACCACATGTTCATAACGTTTTACCTGACTGCGACAAGAATAACCGGTTGCTAAACAAAAGTGCGGATCTTTTCCATGCAGTTTTTTATGCCACGATACATCGTAGATTTCTCGGCTCATTTTTTGATTTTTCACTTCATGTCCAAATACACCAGCCATACCGCAACATCCTACTTTTTCTACATTAAGTTGTTGTCCAAATCTTCCAAAAATTTCTTGCCATTCTTTTGGGCTGTTCGGCATAAAAGTAGATTCCGTACAATGCGGGAATAAATACCAATCAGAAGTGCGGTCAGTTTTGGCGATGTTTTTCAGTTTATCTTGTAACGCTGTATTTTGTAATCTTTGTTTTAACCATTCGTGTGTGGTGAGAACGTGAAAATCGCCACGTTTTTCTTGTAGTGCTTCCTTGTATTCATCTCGATAAGATAGCACGATGGCTGGATCAACTCCTACAAGTGGAATGCCTAATTTTGCCATTCGATTTAAAAACTCGGCTTGGTTTTGTGCTGTTTTGCTAAAGCGTTTTAAGAAACCTTTAATGTGCATTGCTTTGCCGTTTGGTTTAAATGGTAACAAAATTGGTTTAAAGCCTAATTTCTGCGTAAGCATAACAAAATCGCGTACCACTTTCGCATCATAGTAAGAGGTATAAGGATCTTGCACAATAAATAAAATATCGTTTTTTTCTACCGCACTTAGGTCTTCCAATTCTTCCAAGGATTTGCCTTGATAATGAATTTCTACCAGCTGTTGTTGCAAATTGGGTTCAGAAAGCAAGGGCAAATCGGTCATGCCTAGCGTTTTTTCTACCAATGTTTGCGTGACTTTTAGCTTGGTAAAATAATTAAAGAACTTTGCCTGTTTTGCCATATAAGGCGCAGCGATCTCTAAATTTGCCACAACGTGATCTTTTGCAGGGCGTAAGTAGCGGCTGTGATAAAAATGAAAGAATTTCGCACGGAAACTTGGTACATCGATTTTAATCGGGCATTGGCTCGCACAGGCTTTACAAGCAAGACAAGTATCCATTGCGGCTTTTACTTCGTGAGAAAAATCATAATTTCTTCGCCATTTTTGAACCGTATTGGTTAGTCTTTTTACAAGTGCGGCTAGTTTTATTTCTGTTTTACGGAAGTCTAATTGTTCGGGCGAAACATTTTGATTTGCCAACAATCGAAGCCATTCTCGAATCATGGCTGCGCGACCTTTCGGCGAAAATACACGGTTTTTACTGACTTTCATCGATGGGCACATAATGCTGTGTTCATCAAAATTAAAACATAAGCCGTTTCCATTGCAGTTCATCGCACCCTTAAATTCATCTCGTATTTGGATAGGAATTTGGCGATCGTTATCAGCCCGCATCGGCGAAAGAATAGAATAAAGTTCCTCTTTGGAATCTAAAGGCGTACAGATTTTGCCGGGATTTAAGCGATTGTTTGGATCGAATAAGGTTTTGATATAACGAAGTTCGTGCCAGAGTTCTGGCGTAAAGAATTTTTCGCCGTAATGGGAACGAACGCCTTTTCCGTGCTCTCCCCAGAGTAATCCACCGTATTTAATCGTAAGTTCTGCTACTTCATCTGAAATTTGTTTAAATAATTTCACTTGTTCTTTATCGCATAAATCAAGCGCAGGGCGAACGTGCAATACGCCCGCATCGACGTGACCAAACATACCATATTGTAAATGGTGCTTGTCTAATAAAGCGCGAAATTCACTGATGTAATCAGCAAGATTTTCTGGGGGAACACAAGTATCTTCTACAAAAGGAATCGGTTTGGCTGCACCTTTTGCATTGCCAAGTAAGCCCACTGCTTTTTTTCGCATTGCATAAATACGTTCAATAGAAGGTAAATCAGAACAAACTTGATAGCCAATAATGTGATCTTGATTGTGTTCGATTTTTTCATCAAGCGAGAGACAAAGTGCGGTGACTTGGCGGTCTATTTTTTCTTTATTATTACCAGCAAATTCCACAATATTTAAACCGAGAATTGGATCTTCTTCATCTTCTGTAAGAAGTTCATTAACAGAGTGCCAAATAATATCTTGTTTAGCGAGATTTAAGACTTTGGAATCAATGGTTTCCACAGAAAGCGCATTTGCTTTCACCATAAAGGGTGCATTGCGTAATGCCGCATCAAAAGAACGATATTTAATATTGATGAGCGTGCGATACTGAGGAATTGGCAGAAGATTGAGTTTGGCTTCACAAATAAATGCGAGAGAACCTTCAGAACCAGTGAGGATTCTAGTGAGATTAAATTCACTTTCATCTTTATTGAATACATTTTTCAGATCATATCCCGTTAAAAAACGGTTAAGTTGTGGCAGATCTTTAATGATTGCCGCTCTTTTTTCTTTACAGTGTTGCGCAATGGTTTGATGGAGTCTTTTGCTACTCTCACTTAATTCAAGCGCATCGATGTTTTCTAAAACATCAACAGAATTGACCGCACTTGTATCTAAAATCTCACCGTTTATTAATACTGCACGTAATGCCAAAACGTGATTAGAGGTTTTACCGTATTGCAATGAGCCTTGCCCAGAGGCATCAGTATTAATCATTCCACCTAAAGTCGCTCGATTGCTGGTGGATAACTCTGGGGCAAAGAATAAACCATGTGGTTTTAAAAATTGATTAAGTTGATCTTTTACTACACCTGCTTGTACTCTAACCCAACGTTCTTTTACATTGAGTTCTAAAATGGCAGTCATATGGCGAGAAAGATCCACTATTATATTGTTATTGATGGATTGTCCATTTGTGCCAGTACCTCCACCACGAGGTGTAAAGGTGAGCAATTGATATTCAGGTAAATTAGCCAATTTGGTTATACGCACTATATCAGCAATAGTTTTTGGAAAAAGGATCGCTTGAGGAAGTTGTTGGTAAACGCTGTTATCCGTAGCAAGACTTAATCTATCAGCATAATTTGTAGCAATATCCCCTTCAAAATGTTGTTTTTTAAGTGCTTGGAGATAGTTAAGGACATCTTGTTCAATTTGTGGAGTGCGATTTAGACTTGGCAACATAGCATTTAACTCATTTAAAGGTATAAATAGCTGGATGCTCTCGATAATATCTTAAGGTGCGAACAATGTCGAATTAGATTTTGAGTGATTTTAAGAAGCTTTTTATGGAGTAAATTAGTCAAGAAAAGTGTATTTTTGGATAAAAAATAAACAAAAGGTTCAAAAGAATTTGATCTTTTCAATTTTTATAGGATAATAAGCGCACTTTTGAACGTTCCTTTGGCGTAAACAAAGGAATTGAATTTGTCAAAAGGTAAAAGTAGGGCAAATTCAAAACCCTAGTTAAGCGACTGTTTAGAATGTAACTTTAATTAAAAGTTCAGTATAAACAAGGACACTTTTTTATTACTATTCGATGACTAAATAGAGGACATCAAAATGAAAAAAACTGCAATCGCATTAGTAGTTGCTGGTTTAGCAGCAGCTTCAGTAGCTCAAGCAGCTCCACAAGAAAACACTTTCTATGCAGGTGTTAAAGCTGGTCAAGCATCTTTCCACGATGGTATCAGAGATCAAGCTCCAGGTTATCACCGTAATTCTTTCACTTATGGAGTATTCGGTGGTTATCAAATTTTAAATCAAGATAACTTAGGTTTAGCGGTTGAATTAGGTTATGACGATTTTGGTCGTGTTAGATACCGTTCAGATGCTCAACCTTTAGGTAAGCATACCGCTCATGGTGCTCATCTAACTTTAAAAGGTAGTTATGATGTGGGTAGCCTAGTAGGTTTAAATGGGTTAGATTTTTACGGACGTGCAGGTGTCGCTTTAGTTCGATCTGATATTAAAATTACTAAAGCAGCATATGCAGCAGATCCACAAGAAAATGCAACTTTTGATGGGAAACGTAAACAACATAATTTACATGTTTCCCCTGTGTTTGCAGCTGGTTTAGAATATGCTATTTTGCCTGAATTAGCAGCACGTTTAGAATATCAATGGGTGAATAAAGTGGGTCGTTTTAATGATGAAGACGGTCATCGTGTAAACTATTCTCCATGGATTGGTTCTATCAATGCAGGTATTTCTTACCGTTTTGGTCAAGGCGCAGCGCCAGTTGTTGCAGCACCTGAAGTTGTAAGCAAAACTTTCAACTTAAACTCTGATGTGACTTTTGCATTCGGTAAAGCAAACTTAAAACCACAAGCTCAAGCAGCTTTAGATGGTATCTACGGTGAAATCGCGCAAGTTAACAGCGCTAAAGTAGCTGTTGCTGGTTACACTGACCGTATCGGTTCTGATGCGTTCAACGTTAAACTTTCTCAACAACGTGCTGAGACTGTAGCTAACTACTTCGTAGCTAAAGGTGTTTCTGCAGATGCAATCTCTGCAACTGGTTATGGTAAAGCAAACCCAGTGACTGGCGCAACTTGTGACCAAGTTAAAGGTCGTAAAGCGCTTATCGCATGTCTTGCTCCAGACCGTCGTGTAGAAATCGCAGTTAACGGTACTAAATAATTTTAGTGTTAGTTTAACGAAAGATTAAATACAGCAAAAGGCTTAAACTTCGGTTTAGGCCTTTTGTCTTATATGAATCTAAAACCAAGCATTTCAATCAAGTTTTAACTTATGATAGAATGCGGTTCTCATTTATTTATAGGGAACATTATGGAAACCTTAGACAAAATCAAAAAGCAAATTAGTGAAAATCCAATTCTTATTTATATGAAAGGTTCACCAAAATTACCATCTTGTGGCTTTTCTGCTCGTGCATCTGAAGCATTGATGAATTGTAAAGTACCTTTTGGTTATGTAGATATTTTGCAACATCCAGATATTCGTGCCGAATTACCAACATATGCAAATTGGCCAACTTTTCCGCAATTATGGGTAGAGGGAGAATTAATTGGTGGTTGTGATATCATTTTAGAGATGTATCAATCTGGTGAATTACAAACTTTATTAGCTGAAGTTGCAGCAAAACATGCTTAAGATATGAGAAAAATGGAACCCGCTTATAGCGGGTTTTTTATACAAATAAATTTGTTTATTGAACAAATAGTCTAGGTAAGTTTTAATACCTTAGAAAGTGCGGTAAAAAATCGATTATTTTCTTCAGGTAAACCAATACTTATGCGCAAATGATTCGGCATGCCATACCCAGCAATTGGTCGAACAATTACGCCTTCATATAATAATGCATCATAAATTGGAGCTGCAGGTTGTTTGAAATCAATCGTTATAAAATTTCCTTTAGAAGGAATATATTCTAATTGATGACGTTGACAAAAGTCTTCATAACGTCTCATTTCTACTCGATTATTTTCAGCTACTTTCTCAACAAATTCATCGTCATTCATTACGGCAACTGCAGCGGCTAATGCTAAAGAATTACAGTTAAATGGTTGTCGAACTCGATTTAATAAATCTGCGATTTCAGGATTAGATACCGCATAACCAATGCGTAAGCCCGCTAAGCCATAGGCTTTAGAAAGAGTGCGTGAAATAATTAAATTTGAATATTTTTTTAATAAACTGAAAGAGTCCACTCGTTCTTCAGCTTTGGTAAATTCTGTGTAGGCTTCATCTAATACCACGATTACATTTTGGGGAACTTCTGCTAAAAAATCTTCAATTTCTTGCGACGTTAAAAAATTACCCGTTGGATTATTGGGATTAGCAATGTAAATGAGCTTTGTTTTATCAGAAAGTGCGGTCAAAAATCCTTGTAAATCATGCCCCCAATTTTTAGCTGGAATTTCTTTTGCAACTGCATTAATCGCTTTAGTCACTAAAGGATAAACAATAAAGGCATATTGTGAATAAATGATTTCATCGCCTTCGCTTGCGAAAGTATGAGCAAAAAGTTCTAATAAATCATTTGATCCATTTCCGAGCGTAATTTGATTTGGTTGAACACCAAATTTTTTTGCGATAGTTTGTTTTAGTTCAAAGCCATTCGCATCTGGATAACGAGTCAGTTTATCTAATTGTTCGAAAATTGCTTTTTTTGCACTTTCTGGAAAACCAAATGGGTTTTCGTTTGAGGCCAGTTTAACGATATTGGAAATACCAAGTTCTCGTTCTAATTCTTCAATTGGTTTGCCAGCTTGATAAGGTGATAAGGATTTTACGCCACGATTGGCAATGTTGATGTACTTCATAGTGTTATTTGAAAATATTGATGTGGATTAGGATGAATTTTCAAGTAAATTTGGGCGTAGTAAATACGCCCATTGAAAATATTCTTTAACTATTGAGGAAGATTTTCAGCTTCAAATTTTTTCATAAATGAAATGAGTGCCTCAACGCCTTCTTGTGGCATTGCATTGTAAATAGACGCACGCATTCCACCTAAAACCTTGTGACCTTTCAAGGCTTGTAAGCCCGCAGCAGTAGATTCTGCGACAAATTTTGCATCTAATTCAGCATTGCCAGTGATGAAAGTGACATTCATTGTTGAGCGGTTTTCTTTTGCTACCACATTGCGGTAAAGTTTGCTCGAATCAATATAATCATAAAGGGTTTGTGCTTTTAGCGCATTACGTTTTGCGATCACCGCTAAGCCACCCATCTCTTTAAGATGTTTAAATACGAGGGAACATAAATACCAAGCAAATGTTGGTGGTGTATTAATCATTGAATCTGCATCACGTTGAGTTGCATAATTCCAAATAGATGGGGTTTCTTTACGTGCATTACCGATTAAATCATCGCGAATAATGACTAATGTAATGCCCGCAGGACCAAGATTTTTTTGCGCACCTGCATAAATTACACCAAATTTACTGATATCGATTTGGCGTGAAAGAATATTTGAAGACATATCCGCGACCAATACGGTATTTCCCACATTTGGTACATCAAAAATCTCCACACCACTGATGGTTTCATTTGGGCAATAATGAACGTAGTCATATTGATCAGCGATATGGCTAAAATCAAGATCAGTAATTCGAGTCTGTTCGCCATTTTCTACAATAGTGATTTCATCAATTTCTGCAAAATTTCTTGCTTCTTTTGCCGCTGTAGCTGACCAATGCCCACTATTTAAATAAAGGGCTTTGCCTTTTTTACCGATTAAGTTCATCGGAATTGCTGCAAATTGACCGCGAGCACCGCCTTGTAAGAAAAGTACGCGATAGTTATCAGGAATATTGTAAACCTCACGTAGATCTTTTTCTGCTTGTGCAATAAGTTCCATGAAATATTTACCGCGATGGCTCACCTCCATTACGGATACGCCTTGATTGAGCCAGTTTGTCAATTCACCTTGTGCTTTTTGTAGCACTTCTGGAAAAATCATCGCTGGGCCAGCGCTAAAATTAAAGACTTGTGACATTGTGTTTCCTTATTTTTGTAGATAGTTAAATCTGTTTTATCACTAGAAAAGCAGAGAATCAAACGCTTTTTCGGTAAATAAAAAATTTTTTTGAGCTGACTCACAAAATTTACTTTCAGCTTTTGACGAATTACCAAAAAGAGGCTACATTACCGCCATCAATTTTCTTACTAAAAGAGAGTCATTATGGAAACTGTAAACAAGCAATCTTTCCAAGAAGTGTTGGAATATGTGCGTATGTATCGTTCGAAAAACAAAATTAAGCGTGATATGGAAGACAATAATCGTAAAATCCGTGACAACCAAAAACGCGTATTATTGTTAGATAATTTAAATCAATACATTCGTGATGATATGACCATCGAAGATGTGCGTGGAATTATTGAAAGTATGCGTGATGACTATGAAGGTCGTGTCGATGATTATACGATTCGCAATGCGGAGCTTTCTACGCAACGTCGTGAGATTAGTGCGAAAATGAAAAGTCAGAAAAAAGCGCATGCGGAATTATTGAAAAATTCTGAAAAATAATTGTAATGAAATAGCTGGCTGAATCAGTCGGCTTATTTTTTATAGGCTATTCATTGCGTTAATGATTTTAATTTCATCAAAATTGACAATATCTTCTTGATATATAGTGATTTCTTGAATTTTCCCTTCTTGTAATAATTTTTCTCGTTGTGTGCCTCTCAGTAATGGGGTGTCTGGTGTGTACCATTTTTTTCCTTGGCGGAAAATTAAATTACCAATGGAACAATCTGTCGCTTTTCCATTTTTGATAATAATAATTTCATCAGAAACATCACGTCGAGCAAATAATGTATTAATTAAACTACGATCAGAATATTTCAAGCCATATTCGATATCGTCACAAATTACAGCTTGGAAAGTGCGGTAAATTTTTTGATGGTATTCAAAATATTGAATTTGCGTGGTTTCGGCATTGTAATCAATGCGGCAGCGAACTAATTGATTTTGTAGAGGTTCAGGCAGTTGAATGAGTGAAAAAAGATTAAAAATTTTCACCGCACTTTTGCCATAATATTCACGCAAACTACGTTCATATCGAGCTTGGTGTAAATCGATATTTTGAATTTTCCCGTTTTCAATACAAAGGGTTTCAAATAGAGGATACATTAATCAGCACCTTCAATCGGTAAATAGACTTTTTCTAACAATTCTTCATATTCATCTTGCACATTGCTATGAATGGTAATTCCACCTCCACTATGAAAATAGAATTTTTCATCCACTTGGGAAATAAATCGAATTGCCACCGCACTTTGTAGTGTTTTACCATCAAATATGCCAAAAATTCCTGTGTAATAACCGCGTTTTTGTTTTTCTGCTTGTTGAATAATTTGTGTGGTTTTTTCTTTTGGGGCGCCACTAATGGAACCTGCAGGCAAGAGTGCCACTAAAATATCCCCAATTTGATTTTGCCAGTTTTCATGCAATTTTCCGTAAATTTCAGAACTGGTTTGCAGTATTTCACCTTTTTGTATTTTGATGCGATCGATATAACGAAATTTTTTCACCTGAATGTTTTCTGCCACTATGGATAAATCATTACGCATCAAATCAACAATTGTGTAATGCTCGCGTTGTTCTTTTTCATTTGTGAGTAACTGATTTTCTGCATTGGGCAGAGACGCATTAATTGTTCCTTTCATGGGATAAGTAAAAATGCTGTTGTCATGAATATTGACAAAACATTCGGGTGAAAAGCAAACAAATTGATCTTGTAACCACAATTTATAAGGTGCGTTTGTTTGATGAAAAATTTGTTCAAGTGAAATATTTCCTGAAATTTCAGTGGGGTAGGTGAGATTCAATAAATAAGAATTGCCTTTTTGCAATTCACTTTGAACAAGTTCAAAACCTTGCTGATAACGCGAGAAGAGCATTGGATGTTTGGTAAAATTAAGAGGGATAGATTGTGGAGAAATTATGCAATTTCTTTTCCCTAAAATATCAAAATAAATGCCTTGTTGTGCAGAATTTTCGAGAGGACAAATCAATGGTTTTTCTTTTTCAAAATCAATGAGAAAGAAAAATGGCGTGCGTTGTTTGCCATAATGATTAGCCTGTTCAATAAAATGTTGCATTGTGCTTTGTGTCATTTTGCGTAAAATTGCCCGATTATAACGAATGCCGAGCGGTTATGAAATTACTCATCATTAATAATCACGATTCTTTTACTTTTAACTTGGTGGATTTAATTCGAAAATTAAATGTGCCTTATGATGTTTTAAACGTGGAAGATTTAAAAGAAAGTACAGCGGAAAAATATAGTCATATATTGATTTCACCGGGGCCAGATGTACCACAAGTTTATCCACAACTTTTTTCTATGTTGGAAAAATATTATCAGCAAAAATCTATTTTAGGTGTTTGTTTAGGGCATCAAACCTTATGTGAATTTTTTGGTGGTACATTGTATAACTTACAGAAAGTCCGTCATGGCCAGAAACGAATTTTAAAAGTGCGGTCAAATTCTCCATTATTTTTTAGCCTTCCAAGCGAATTTAATATCGGGCTATATCATTCTTGGGGCGTACAGAAAAAAGATTTTCCTAGTTGCCTAGAAGTTACCGCACTTTGTGATGAAGGCGTGGTCATGGCTATGCAGCATAAATCTTTACCAATTTATGGTGTTCAGTTTCATCCTGAGTCTTATATGTCAGACTTTGGAGAACAAATTTTGCGTAATTGGTTGACTATTCCTGTTGCGATTAATCAATAATAGCGCTTGCTTATTAAGCAAAAATACGTATTATAGACGTCTATACGTCAATACATCTAAATTTAGAAAAAAAGAGAGAAAATATGTCTAGCTATTTATTTACATCTGAATCAGTCTCTGAAGGGCATCCAGATAAAATTGCCGATCAAATTTCTGATGCGGTACTTGATGAAATCCTAAAACAAGATCCAAAAGCACGAGTAGCTTGTGAGACCTACGTAAAAACCGGTATGGCATTAGTTGGTGGCGAAATTACAACATCAGCATGGGTCGATATTGAGAATTTAACGCGTAAAGTGATTTGTGATATTGGTTATGAACATTCTGAAATGGGTTTTGATGGACATTCTTGTGCGGTGCTTAATGCAATTGGTAAACAATCTGCAGATATTAATCAAGGCGTTGATCGTGAAAATCCATTGGATCAAGGCGCAGGCGACCAAGGTATTATGTTTGGTTATGCCACCAATGAAACTGATGTATTAATGCCAGCAGCTATTACTTATGCTCATCGCTTAATGGAAAAACAAGCCGAAGTGCGTAAAAGCGGTAAATTAGCGTGGTTACGACCAGATGCGAAAAGCCAAGTAACGTTAAAATATGAAGATAATAAAATTGTTGGTGTGGATGCAGTTGTGCTTTCTACTCAACATTCTGAAGAAGTTAGCCAAAAAGACTTACACGAAGGTGTGATGGAAGAGATTATCAAACCTGTATTACCAAGTGAATGGCTTTCTAAAGAAACAAAATTCTTCATTAACCCGACTGGCCGTTTTGTTATTGGTGGACCGATGGGGGATTGTGGTTTAACTGGTCGTAAAATTATCGTAGATACTTACGGTGGTGCTGCTCGTCACGGTGGTGGCGCATTCTCAGGAAAAGATCCATCTAAAGTTGACCGTTCAGCAGCTTATGCGGCACGTTATGTCGCAAAAAATATTGTGGCAGCTGGTTTGGCAGATCGTTGTGAAATCCAACTTTCTTATGCGATTGGTGTGGCTGATCCAACATCTATCATGGTTGAAACCTTTGGAACTGGAAAAGTTGCGAATGAATTATTAGTGTCATTAGTTCGTGAATTCTTTGATTTACGTCCTTATGGTTTAATTAAAATGTTAGATTTAATCCAACCAATCTATCGTGAAACGGCAGCTTATGGTCATTTTGGTCGTGAGCAATTCCCTTGGGAAAAAGTGGATCGTGCAGCAGAATTACGTGTTGCAGCAGGATTAAAATAATCTTATTTTTTAATTTAGTAAATTATATAAAAGCCGCTTATCTAGCGGTTTTTTCTTTTCAATCATGACATCAATAGAGCAAATTCCATTTCGTCATTTAAAAATGCAAGTGCAACGTAAATTGAATCAGTCTTTGCAGCTTGCAGAGGATTATTTTAAGCGAAAATTTGCAATGCCTGAGGTAAATTATGAGTTGCGTGGAATAAAGGCAGGCGTGGCTTACCTACAAAAAAATGAAATAAAATTTAACCGCACTTTGTTATTAGAAAATGCAGATGAATTTATTCGACAAGTCGTGCCACATGAGCTTGCGCATTTGATTGTGTATCAAATGTTTGGTTGTGTAAAACCACATGGGGGGGAATGGCAGCTTGTAATGAATGAAATTTTTAAGCTTCCTGCGGATACTTGCCATCAATTTGATATAAAAAATGTGCAAGGTAAAACCTTTGAATATTGTTGTGCTTGCCAAACTCATTTTCTAAGTATTCGCCGCCATAATAGAATAGTAAGAGAAAAGATTGAATATTTATGTAGAAAATGTAAGGGAAAATTAGTTTTTGTCGATGAAACAGAATAATTTTTGTGATATATTTCCCCTGTTTATTCAATAAATAAAGGAGTTATCCAATGAAAAAATCTTTATTAGCAGTTATTGTGGGTGCATTTGCCTTTGCTTCTGTTGCAAATGCGAATATCTATGCTGAAGGCGATATCGGTTTATCTCAAACTAAAGCAAACGGTAGTAATAATACTCGAATTGAACCTCGTGTAGCGGTTGGTTATAAATTAGGAAATACGCGTGTTGCGGGTGATTATACTCATCATGGAAAAGTTGATGGTGCTAAAATTCACGGTTTAGGTGCATCAGTATTATATGATTTTGACACGAATTCTAAAGTGCAGCCTTATGTAGGTGCTCGTGTAGCAGCTAACCAATTCAAATATGATAATAGAGCTAACCAAGTATATAAAAGTTCTTCTGAAACTAAAATTGGCTATGGTGTTGTAGCGGGTGCTAAATATAAATTAGATGGCAACTGGTATGCAAATGGCGGTGTTGAATACAATCGTCTAGGTAGTTTTGATAACACCAAAGTTAATAACTATGGTGCGAAAGTTGGTGTAGGTTACGGATTCTAATTTTTACAATACGTAAAATTTTTTTTATTAAACACTTTAATTTAAAGGTGATCGTCTAAGGCGATCACCGTTATTCGTTTTAGGGCAGAGTAGAAAATAGTTGACTAAAAGTGCAGTTAAAATTCTCGGAAATCTTATTTTTCAATAGCTTTTTGAGAAAACTATCACATTAAAATATAAAAAATCCCAACCTAGGTTGGGATTTAAAAATGACTAAAGATTTTACCACACTTTATGCTTTGCTTGCTTCAAAACGTTCAAATGCCAATACTTTTTTCTCTAATTTACGCAGCAATAAAGTCGCAATGCCCGTAATAATTAAATAGATACCGCCTGCGATGCCGTAAATTGTCAGTGCATCATATTCTGTACCATAAAGTTGGCGAGCGTAGCCCATAATATCCATAATCGTAATGGTGGATGCTAATGCCGTGCCTTTAAATACCAAAATGATTTCGTTGCTGTAAGACGGCAACGCACGTTTTAAGGCATAAGGAATTAAAATTTTTAAAGTTTGTGTGCGATTTAATCCTAATGCTGCACAACTTTCCCATTGTCCTTTTGGAATGGCTTTCACTGCACCATGAAATAATTGTGTGGAGTAGGCTGCACTGTTTAGCGCTAAAGCTAATGCCGCACAGAACCAGGCATTGGATAAGACATACCATAATGGGCTGTCAATAATCCATTGGAATTGGCCTGGCCCCGCATAAATTAAAAAGAACTGTACTAACAGTGGCGTGCCAGTGAATAAAGTGAGGTATAAATTAACCGCTCTTTTTACCCATTTGTTTTCCATTGAAAGTAAAAAAGTGAGAAATAATGCCAAACAGAAGGCAATCAGCAACGATACGACTGTAAGCAACAAACTTGTTGGAATTCCTTGTGCGATCATGTTTAAATATTCTTGAAACATTATTTCACGCCCCTTTCAAAACGAGTAAAACGCAGCTCTAATTTTCGAATACCAACTTGGCTAATTAATGTTACCGCTAAATAAATTAACGCAGCAATACCGTACCAAGTGAAGGGTTGATGAGTATTGGTATTAATCAGATCCGCTTGGCGCATCAAATCGTCCACGCCAATTAATGAAACCAATGCCGTATCTTTTAGTAATACAAGCCACTGATTGCTTAAACCGGGTAAGGCATGACGCCATACTTGTGGCATGACAATGTGAATGAACGTATAGCTTTTGCTTAAGCCTAACGCCGCACCAGATTCCCATTGACCTTTCGGGATAGCTTGAATTGCACCACGTAATGTTTGTGAAGCATAAGCTGCAAAAATAAGAGAAAGCGCAAACACACCACAGCCAAATGCCCCAAATTCAATGTATTCTCCTGTTAGCATTTCTACTAATTCAGTAGAACCAAAATATACGAGTAATACCACGAGAATTTCAGGTAAGCCACGCAATAAGGCAATGAGTACTGCCATTGGTTTACCGATAAAACGATTGGCTTCAAGTACGGCAAAAATTAGACTTAAAAATAAGCCTAGGATTAATGAACAGACCGCAAGCCCTAAAGTCATTAGGGCTGCGGTAAACATTAAAGAAAGAAAATCATAACTCATAGATTATTTTGTCATCCATTTATCATAGATTTTTTGGTATTCACCATTTGCTTTAATTGCAGCTAAACCTTTGTTTAATTGCTCAGCTAATTCTTTATTTGATTTATGCATCGCAATGCCTAAACCATTACCAAAATATTTTTTATTTGCTACTTTTTCTCCTACAAATTGCATTTCTGGCTCTTTGCTAATCATATCTGCAAGTACTGCGGTATCGCCAAAAATCATATCAATTCTACCGCTCTTTAAGTCTAAAATTGCGCTTTGTAAGCTCGCATAAGCCTTAGTTGTATATTGTTTGGTTTCAGCTACTGTGTATTGTTGGAATGTGGTTCCATTTTGAACACCAACATTTTTTGCACTTTCTAATGTTGCTTTTCCTTTAAGGGTTACATAGCTTGCAGTGCTATCGTAATATGCATCAGAGAATAAAACCTGTTTTGCTCTCGCATCGGTAATATCAATAGCGGAAATGGATGCATCAAAGCGTTTTGCTTTTAAATTTGGAATTAGTGCATCAAAAGCTTCGCCTTTGAATTTACAGGTTGCTTGGATTTCTTTACAAATTGCATTCGCCACATCGACATCAAAACCAATAATCTCGCCTTTTTCATTTGTGGTTTCAAATGGTGGATAGCTAGGTTCCATTGCAAAAGTAAGCTCTTGTGCGCTTGCTGTTACGGATGCGCCTAATAAAATTGCAGTTAACAATGTTTTTTTCATAATAAAATCCTTATTCTCTAGTGAGAAAGATATTGTTTAAATTGTTCGGTTTTCGGGTTTTCAAAACAATCTGCCGAGCCTATTTCGACAATTTTTCCCTGTTCCATATATACCACTTTAGTTGCTACTTTTTGTGCAACATTAACTTCGTGGGTCACAATCACCTGAGTAATGCTGGTTTCTTGTAATTCTTTAATAATATCTACAACTTGTGCCGTAATTTCAGGATCCAATGCAGCCGTTGGTTCATCAAATAGTAGAACTTGTGGCTTCATCATCAGTGCGCGGGCTATTGCAACACGTTGTTGCTGACCGCCTGATAAATGTAATGGAAAGCGATCTGCAAGTTGTTCTAAACGTAAACGTTTTAATAATTCCATCGCATCTGCTTTGGCTTCATTTTCACTCACACCACGCACTTTCATTGGCGCTTCAATTAAGTTTTCAATAACAGTTAAGTGCGGCCAAAGGTGATATTGTTGAAATACCATTCCTACATCTTGGCGTAATTGTCGGATCGCTTTGGGATTTGCCATTGCATTGGATAAATTAAAATCATTATTTGCAATACTTAATTCACCAGATTTTGGTACTTCTAATAAATTTAATGTGCGAATCAATGTGCTTTTACCTGCGCCACTTGGGCCAAGCAATACAACGGTATCACCCTCATTAGCTTCAAGATTAATATCAAATAATGCTTGAGAGGAACCGTAAAAGAAATTTAGATTTTTAACACGAATAGTCATTTCAATTTTCTCGTCTTTTAAGATGAAAAAATATTACATTTTTATGCATAATTATGCAAGTGGCATAGATAAAAAATCCCAAAAAAATTTGGGATTTTAAAAATTTGATTGAAATCAACCGCACTTTAGGCTTCTTTAGCCATCTCGAATTCAATTAACATCATTAAAATATGAATTACTTTGATGTGGATTTCTTGAATACGATCTGCATAACGGAAATGTGGCACACGAATTTCAACATCCGCTAATCCAGCCATTTTCCCACCATCTTTGCCTGTCATCGCGATGACTTTCATGCCTTTTGCTTTTGCAGCTTCAATGGCGTTTAAAATGTTTTTTGAATTGCCAGAGGTTGATAAACCGAATAATACATCATCTTTTTGGCCCACCGCTTCAACATAGCGTGAAAATACATATTCATAACCAAAATCATTACTTACACAGCTTAAATGACTTACATCTGAAATAGCAATAGCGGGGTAACCAGGACGATTTTCACGATAACGACCTGTTAATTCTTCTGCAAAATGCATCGCATCACAGTGCGAACCGCCATTACCACAAGAAAGCACTTTGCCTCCTTGTTTGAAGCTATTGGAAATTAATAATGCTGCTTCTTGAATTAATTTAATGTTATTTTCGTCAGAAATAAATTTGTTTAACACATCTTGTGCTTCCACAAGTTCTGCTTTGATTTGCTCTAAATACATTGATTGCTCCTTGTTGGGAATAAAATCGCGATGGCATTGTATAGCAGATAAACATTCTTCGCTAGCGTAAATAAAAATTCATCTTTTTCCGATGAAATGATGATTTTTTGCGATTTAGATCGTAATAGTGAATTTGCGTGCTTTTAGATTATTCCAAATAAACTTATTCTGAGAAAAATGACCAGCACTAAAATTTACAAAAACATCATGAAATTTTACCGCACTTTGTTACTTTTCTTCGTGAGCTCTTTCGCTTTGGCTAACACAGATTTAATGCTTCTTCATACCTACGATAATCAATCAATAGAAGATTGGGTAATGTCTGAAAAATTAGATGGTGTACGAGGGTATTGGGATGGCAAAGAATTATTTACACGGCAAGGGCAACGTTTATCTCCTCCAGCCTATTTCACTAAGGATTTTCCGCCTTTTGCGATTGATGGTGAATTATTTAGTGAGCGGAATCATTTTGAGGAAATTTCATCAATCACAAAATCTTTTAAAGGTGATGGTTGGGAAAAAGTTAAATTATATGTTTTTGATGTGCCTGATGCAGAAGGCAAGTTATTTGATCGTTTGGCAAAATTGAAAGCGTATTTAGTTGAACATCCAACAACTTACATTGAAATTATTGAACAAATTCCAGTGAGAGATAAAGCGCATTTATATGAGTTTCTTAATCAAATCGAATCTTTGAATGGGGAAGGCGTCGTTGCACGAGATCCTAATGCGCCTTATGAACGAAAACGTAGCCATCGGATTTTAAAATTGAAAACAACTCAAGATGAAGAATGTACGGTTATTGCACACCATAAAGGCAAAGGACAATTTGAAAATGTGATGGGCGCTTTAACCTGTAAAAATTATCGGGGAGAATTTAAAATTGGTTCGGGTTTTAATGTAAAGGAACGAGAAAATCCCCCTCCGATAGGATCTGTGATTACTTATAAATATCGAGGTCTCACCA
This sequence comes from Haemophilus haemolyticus, assembly GCF_001008275.1. GTDB lineage: Bacteria > Pseudomonadota > Gammaproteobacteria > Enterobacterales > Pasteurellaceae > Haemophilus > Haemophilus haemolyticus_P. The sequence continues at coordinate 29,859 of NZ_LCTH01000057.1, read as the reverse complement.
GTCGTGGAAAACCTCGATTTGCAACCTATTGGCGAGAGAAAAAATGAGCCTATTTATAAATCTGACAAAATGAATTTAATCAATATGGAAACAAGCGATTAATTTGCTATCAGTATGTTGCTCTAAGTGCGGTTGATTTTCACGACATTTTTCTGTCGCTTTCCAACAACGAGGATTAAATGCACAGCCTTTTGGCGGATTGATTGGGCTTGGCAATTCGCCCGTCAGCTTAATACGCTCACGGCGCAAGTTTGGTGACAAACGAGGCGTCGCTGAAAGTAACGCTTTGGTGTAAGGATGTTGAGGATTAGAGAAGATTTGCTCTGTCGTCCCTTTTTCGACACAACGACCTAGATACATCACCATCACTTCATCAGCGATATGTTCTACCACAGAAAGATCGTGCGAAATGAAAACGTAAGACAAGCCTAATTCATCTTGTAAATCCATCATTAAATTCAGTACTTGCGCACGCACGGAAACATCTAATGCAGAAACAGGTTCATCGGCAACAACAACATCGGGATCTAACATTAAACCACGTGCGATGGCAATACGTTGGCGTTGTCCTCCTGAGAACATGTGAGGATAACGAGCATAAAATTCAGCGCGCAAGCCCACTTTTTCCATCATTGATAAAACTTTTTCTCGACGTTCTTTGGCTGAAAGTTTTGTGTTGATGATTAATGGTTCTTCCAAAATTGAACCAATTTTTTTGCGTGGATTTAATGACGCATAAGGATTTTGGAAAACAATCTGAATTTTTTTACGACGTAGCGCCTTTGTTTCTGGATCATTTTCTAAAAAATTATGCCCTTTGTAATACAATTCGCCTTCCGTTGGTTGTTCAATCATGGTTAGCAAACGCCCTAGCGTTGATTTTCCACAACCAGATTCCCCCACGACAGCTAAAGTTTTACCTCGTTCAAGCTGAAAAGAGACACCATCTAACGCTTTTACTTGCTGTGGTTTTGCAAACAAGCCTTTTTTTACAGGGTAATATTTTTTTAAGCCAATGGCATTTAATAATGGCGCATTTTCTTTCACTTCATTCGTCATTATTAAGCTCCTTGATATTCAACGGGATTGCCTTGCTCGTTCAGTGGAGTATGGCATTTTACTTTGCGAGAACCGATATGATGCAATTGAGGTTCGATTTGGCGACAGTATTCGGTTGCATAAGGACAGCGAGGATTTAATAAGCAGCCTGTTGGGCGATCGTATTTTCCAGGTACCACACCTTGTAATGACTCTAAGCGAGATTTTCCTTCTGCAAATTCAGGTAATGAACGTAACAAGGCCTGAGTGTAAGGATGTTTTGGCTCGCGGAAAATATCTTTTGCAGTGCCTTCTTCAACGATTTGTCCTGCATACATCACGATAATTCGATCTGCAGCTTCAGCAACAAGCGCAAGATCATGGGTAATCAAAATCAGCGACATGCATTCTTTTTTCTGCAATTCGAGTAAGAGTTCCATAATTTGTGCTTGAATAGTGACATCTAACGCAGTAGTTGGCTCATCAGCAATCAATAATTTAGGTCTGCAAGCAATTGCCATCGCAATCATCACGCGCTGGCTCATTCCGCCAGAAAGCTGATGGGGATAAACATCAATGCGAGATTCTGGATCAGGAATACCGACCAATCTTAAAAGCTCTAAAGTGCGGTCTTTTCTCGCTTTTTTTGTACCGCCTTCATGAGTTTTTAATGCCTCCATAATTTGGAAGCCTACAGTATAAGCTGGATTCAAGCTTGTCATCGGATCTTGGAAAATCATTGCTACATCAGCACCAATAAGCTGGCGTTTGGCTTTGCTCTCTAAAGTGAGTAAATCAGTGTTTTCAAATTGCAAGGATTCTGCCGATACACGTCCTGGATGATCAATTAGCCCCATAATTGCGAGAGAACTCACAGATTTACCTGAGCCCGATTCTCCCACAATGCCAAGCACTTCGCCTTGTGCGACTTGATAGCTGATGCGATCCACTGCTTTAAATGGCGTATTTTTATCGCCAAAGTGAACAGAAAGTTCTTTTACGTCTAATAATGCCATTCTGTTTTCCTATTGTTTGAGTTTTGGATCTAGTGCATCCCGCAAGCCATCACCCATTAAGTTAAAGGCGAGCACTAAAGATAAAATTACTAAGCCAGGAATTGTAACCAACCAGTTTGCCGCTTGCATAAAACCACGTGCTTCTGAAAGCATTGTGCCAAGCTCAGGTGTCGGTGGTTTTGCTCCAATGCCTAAGAAACCAAGTGTTGCGAGTTCTAAGATTGCATTAGAAATCCCCATCGTCATTTGCACAATCAAGGGTGCTAAACAGTTGGGTAAAATCACAATAAACATGAGGCGAAGAACACCTGCGCCAGCGACTTTAGAGGAGGTGACATAATCACGATTTTTTTCATTCATCACCGCTGCTCGAGTTAAACGCACATAGCTAGGAATTGATACAACGGCGATCGCTAAAGTGGCATTGGCGAGTGATGGCTCTAAAATAGAGACAACCACAATAGTTAAGAGCAAGTTTGGAATCGCGAGCATAATATCAATTAAGCGAATGATGATTGTATCTAGCACACCGCCATAATAGCCAGAAATCAAGCCAAGGCTAGTACCAAAGGCGCAGGATAGCAATACGATAACAAATCCCGCAAAGACGGAAATTCGCGTTCCGTAAATGATGCGAGAAAGGATATCTCGCCCAATATCATCTGTTCCGAGTAGATAGGCAGGATTGCCTCCTTCATACCAAGCGGGAGGCAGTAAAAGTGCGGTACGATTTTGTTCTGTTGGATCAAAAGGCGCAATATAAGGCGCGAAAATGCTGATTAAGGCAACAATCACAATAAAGGTTAAACCGATTAGCGCGCCTCGGTTTTGTTTGAAGTAAAACCAAAATTCTTGTAAGGGCGTTTTCGGCGCGAAAGTTGAAGGCGTGTCAGACATAATTTCTCCTACAATTAATGACGGATACGCGGATTGACCACACCGTAAAGTAAATCGACGGTTAAATTCACCACAATAATAATCGTCGCAATAATCAGTACAGAACCCTGTAATACTGGATAATCACGTGCTTGAATGGCATCAATAATCCATTTCCCTATTCCCGGCCATGAGAAAATGGTTTCTGTCAGTACGGCACCGGAAAGCAATTGACCAACGATTAATCCGACCACAGTGACAACAGGAATTAACGCATTACGTAATGCATGCACAATGACGATTCGAGTATAACTTAGACCTTTTGCTTTTGCCGTGCGAATGTAATCTTCACCTAACACTTCCAACATCGCAGATCGTGTCATACGCGTAATAATGGCGAGAGGAACTGTACCTAGGACTATTGCTGGAAGAATTAAGGATTTAACCGCATTTTCGAAGGCGCCGGGCATACCAGAAAGCCAGCTGTCAATGAGCATAAATCCTGTTGGTGTATCGATCCAAAATTCATTATCTAAACGTCCACCTTGCGGTAAACCGAGTTGTGGTGAAACATATAAAATTAAAATCAATCCCCACCAGAAAATTGGCATAGAATAACCTGTGAGCGATGCAGCTGTAACCGTGTGAGAAATCCAACTGTCCTTTTTTACTGCAGCAATCGTGCCCAAAATCACCCCACCTAATAACGACCAAAATAACGCAAAAAATGCTAATTCAGCTGTAGCAGGGAAAAGTGTAAAGAATTCAGTAAGAACAGGTTGTTGAGTGCGGAATGATGCCCCAAAATCACCTTGTAGCACTTTAGCAATATAATTGAAATATTGTTCATGCAAAGGAAGATCTAATCCTAATTGATGCATCATTTGTTGATGTATTTCAGGTGTTAAGCCTCGTTCACCCATCATTATTTCAACTGGATCGCCAGGAATAAAATGCACAAGGGCAAACGTGATAAAAGTAATGGCAATAAAGGTTGGAATTACCATTAAGATACGCTTGAAGAAAAATTTAAACATTCAATCACTCAAATACAAAAAAAAGTGCAGTTAAAATTCACCGCACTTTTCAAAGAAATTAATCGGTAGAAGTAAAACTCTCTTGGATTCTACCGCACTTTTTCCAGTTTTGCCAAATGTGCAATGAGCCATTTAATGCTTTGAGCTTGGAAGGCAATTTGGAGGCGAGTATTGTTATCTGATCCTTCGACATTAATGACTGTGCCAAAACCAAATTTTTCATGTTTGACTTTTTGACCCATTTTCCATTCATTTTCGACCGCACTGGTATTCGACAATGAACCGACTTTTGCTAGATTCATTGCGCGCGTGACAGTCCCTCGTAAACGAATTTCTTGGATACATTCTCGTGGTAATTCCGCAATAAAGCGTGATGGTAAATGACGTTCTTCTTTGGCATATAATCGACGGCTTTCCGCATAAGAGATGGTCAGTTTTTTCTTCGCTCGAGTAATACCGACGTAAGCTAAACGACGTTCTTCTTCTAAACGCCCAGGTTCTTCAAAAGAACGGAAACTTGGGAATAAACCTTCTTCTACGCCAACCATAAATACACGAGGAAATTCCAAGCCTTTAGCAGAGTGTAATGTCATCATTTCTACACAAGATTGATGCGGAGAGGCTTGTTCTTCACCAGCTTCTAAAGAGGCATGAGTTAAAAAGGCGGTGAGCTCAGTCATATCTTCTGCATCATCAGGTTTGATAAATTCACGGGTTGCAGTAACTAATTCTTCCAAGTTTTCAATACGCACTTCGCCTTTTTCACCTTTTTCTTGTTTATACATTTCATATAAACCCGAATGTTTAATCACAAAATCAGTTTGTGCGAAAAGCGGCATTTCTGCGGTATCAAGTTGTAGTGAATTAATTAATTCCTGGAAACGCAATAATGCTGTTGAGGCTCGCCCAGCCAACATATTTTCTTGTGTCGCGACTTGTACTGCTTGCCATAAGGTAATTTGGCGTTCGCGTGTTAAGTTGCGCAATATATCTAAAGTGCGGTCGCCAATGCCACGGGTTGGCGTGTTAATTACACGCTCAAAAGCCGCATCATCTTGACGATTATTAATTAAACGAAGATAGGCTAAAGCATCTTTAATTTCTTGACGTTCGAAGAAACGCATACCGCCATAAATACGATATGGAATTTGACAACGAATTAAAGCTTCTTCAATAACGCGTGATTGGCTATTACTACGATAAAGTACAGCGCAATCATCAAGTTTTCCACCATGTTCTACCCAATCCTGAATTTGTGAAGCAACAAATTTTGCTTCGTCTAATTCGTTAAAGGCGGCATAGATGCCCACAGGATCGCCTTTTTCATCCTCTGTCCATAAATTCTTACCAAGACGATCACTATTGTTTGCAATTAATTCATTTGCGGTGTTTAGGATATTGGCGGTAGAACGATAGTTTTGTTCAAGGCGAATTGTTTCGGCTTTGAAATCTTTCAAGAATTTTTGAATATTTTCGATTTGTGCGCCACGCCAGCCATAAATAGATTGATCGTCATCGCCTACGATCATGACTTTGCCTGTTTCTCCCGCGAGAATTTTGATCCATTTATATTGAATTTTATTGGTGTCTTGAAACTCATCCACCAAAATATGCTGAAAACGTTGTTGGTAACGTTGCAAAATTAATGGTTTTTTCTCAAATAATTCATAGGCCCGAATTAATAATTCAGCAAAATCGACTAATCCTGCGCGATCGCAAGTGTCTTGATAGATCTTATAAATTTTAATCCATTCACGTTCTTGGCGATCATTAAAATCTTCAATGTCGTTTGGGCGCAAGCCTTCATCTTTTTTGTTATTGATGTACCAACAAGCCTGTTTGGGTGGAAAGGCTTTTTCATCAAAATTATGTAATTTTAATAACCGTTTAATTAAACGAAGTTGATCTTCTGAATCCAGAATTTGGAAATCTTGTGGCAATCCTACATCTAAATGATGGGCTCGTAATAAACGATGGGCAATGCTATGGAAGGTACCAATCCAGATACCAAATAATTGATGTTGTGCGTGTTTGGCAAGGGTAGCTTGAATACGATGACGCATTTCTGCTGCTGCTTTATTGGTAAACGTTACTGCCATAATGCTGCCTTCAGAAATATTTTCTACCGCAATTAACCAAGCGATACGGTGCGTCAATACACGCGTTTTGCCAGAGCCTGCACCAGCTAGCACTAAGTGATTACCAAGAGGAGCTGCTACGGCTTCGCGTTGTTTATCGTTAAGTCCGTCAAGTAATTCAGAAATATCCATGATGAAATTTTTATCTGTTCAAATTTACAGGAATTATAAGTCTAATTTTTTTATATCACAATCAAGAAAATCATAAACTTATCAGACTTTACAAAAATAGTATTACAACTTATATTGATTCGCGGTTAGTCGGGGTGCGGACATCGCTGAGAAAATACCCGTGAACCTGAAACAGTTAGCACTGGCGTAGGAAACTAATCTCTCCTCCTTAAAGGGCTGACTTACTTTTTTCTGTATTCATATAAGTAAGGATGCATCATGACACTCTCTTTTTCTTTAAAAAATTCTTTTAAATTGACCGCACTTTCCAGTGTGCTTGGTTGCGGCTTATTAGGATTAAGTTTATCAACCCCTGCTCAAGCAGAAGGTAAATTAGTGCTTTATTGCAGCGTCCAAAACACGACTTGTGAAAAAGTCGCTCACGCTTTTAGTAAAAAATATAATGTGGACACTCAGTTTGTGCGTAATAGCACTGGGACTGTATTAGGCAAAATCAAAGCCGAAAAAGAAAATCCACAAGCAGATGTGTGGTATGGCGGTACATTGGAACCGCACTTTCAGGCTCGAGATGCAGGTTTGTTAGAAACTTATCGTTCTCCTCTGCAAAAAGAAATTATGCCTCAATTCAAAAAGCTCACTGAACAACGTGGCGATACTACGTCGATTATTTATCTTATGGAACTTGGCATTGGGATGAACGAAAAACTGCTAGCTGAAAAAAATATTGCAAAACCTCAGTGTTATGCTGATTTATTAAAACCAGAATTTAAAGGGTTAATTCAATATCCAGATCCTCGAGTATCGGGCACAGGCTACACTATTCTTACAACTTTAATTGAAATTATGGGCGAAGATAAAGCCTTTGCTTATTTGAAAGAACTTGATAAAAACATTGCTCAATATACGAAAACTGGATTAGCAACGGCTAATATTTCTACGGGGGCAGCCGCAGTTGATGTTGGTTTTATGCATACCTATGTGCGTGAAAAGGATAAAGGCGCACCGGTTATTGGTGCTTTACCTTGTGAAGGCACAGGCTATACGTTAGGGGCGGTCAGTATTATTAAAAATGGACGAAATTTAGATAACGCTAAACGCTTTGTCGATTTTGTTCTTTCTGCAGAAGCCCAAGAAATTCCTTGGCGTGAGGCGGATTCTTACCAACTGCCAACAAATATTCATGCCAAAGCGCATCCACATCTTTCAGATCCTGCGAAACTTAAATTGATTGATATTGATTTCATCAAATTTGGTTCGGATCAAGAGGCAAAACGATTAATAGAACGCTGGGTTGAAAATGTGAAGGAAAGAAAAGAGTAATTGATGTTAGCCTGATAAAAGTGCGGTGAAAATTCACCGCACTTTGCTTTTCCCCTTGAAATCTTTTTTTTTATTCTTATATCTGTGACGTTCAATTTTTATCTTTATGAAGGAAAAAATTATGTCACAAAATCAAGAAACTCGCGGCTTCCAATCAGAAGTCAAACAACTTCTCCAATTAATGATTCATTCTTTGTATTCCAACAAAGAAATTTTCTTACGTGAATTAATTTCTAATGCCTCTGATGCAGCAGATAAATTACGCTTTAAAGCACTTTCCAACCCTGCTTTATATGAAGGTGATGGCGACTTACGTGTGCGTGTTAGCTTTGATGCGGATAAAGGAACTATCACGATTAGTGATAACGGCATTGGTATGACTCGTGAGCAAGTCATCGATCATTTGGGGACGATTGCAAAATCAGGAACAAAAGAATTTTTAACCGCACTTGGCCAAGATCAAGCAAAAAACAGCCAGCTTATTGGGCAGTTTGGTGTGGGTTTTTATTCAGCTTTTATTGTGGCAGATAAAGTGACTGTAAAAACCAGAGCAGCTGGTGAAGAGGCGGATAAAGCGGTGCTTTGGGAATCGGCAGGTGAGGGCGAATATTCTGTGGCGGATATTGAGAAAAAATCTCGTGGCACAGATGTGATTTTGCACGTACGCGAAGATGAAAAAGAATTTTTAAATGAATGGCGTCTACGTGAAATTATTGGTAAATATTCTGACCATATTGGCTTACCAGTGGAAATGCTAACGAAAGAATACGATAATGGAGGCAAAGAGTGCGGTGAGAAGTGGGAGAAAATTAATAAATCTGATGCACTTTGGACGCGTTCTAAAAATGATGTTTCTGATGAGGAATACAAAGAGTTTTATAAACACTTAAGCCATGATTTTGCTGATCCTGTGACTTGGGCGCATAACAAAGTTGAAGGAAATCAAGCATATACTAGTTTGCTTTATGTGCCCGCTAAAGCACCTTGGGATTTATTTAATCGCGAACATAAACATGGCTTAAAACTTTATGTTCAACGCGTATTTATTATGGATGATGCAGAGCAATTTATGCCGAATTATCTCCGTTTTATGCGTGGTTTAATCGATAGCAATGACTTGCCATTAAATGTGTCTCGTGAAATTTTGCAAGATAACAAAATTACTGCTGCATTACGCAAAGCATTAACTAAGCGTTCATTACAAATGCTAGAAAAATTAGTAAAAGATGATGCAGAAAAATATCTGCAATTCTGGAAAGAGTTTGGTTTAGTCTTAAAAGAAGGCCCTGCAGAAGATTTTGCTAACAAAGAAACTGTCGCGAAGTTATTACGTTTTGCTTCGACACATAATGATAGCAGTGAGCAAACTGTCTCTTTAGAAGATTATCTTTCGCGTATGAAAGAGGGGCAAAAAGCTATCTATTACATTACAGCAGATAGTTATGTTGCAGCGAAAAATAGCCCGCACTTGGAATTATTCAATAAAAAAGGCATTGAGGTTTTATTGCTTTCAGATCGCATTGATGAATGGATGTTAAGTTATTTAACTGAATTCGATGGTAAACAATTACAAAGTATCACGAAAGCAGATTTGGATTTAGGCGATTTAGCCGATAAAGAATCTGAAACACAAAAACAACAAGATGAAGCCTTTGGTAGTTTTATTGAGCGTGTGAAAAACTTGCTTGGTGAACGCGTGAAAACGGTGCGTTTAACTCACAATTTAACGGATACACCAGCGGTGGTTTCTACGGATAATGATCAAATGACGACCCAAATGGCGAAATTGTTTGCAGCCGCAGGGCAACCTGTACCAGAAGTAAAATACACTTTTGAACTTAATCCAGAACACCATTTAGTGAAAAAAGTGGCTGATATTACCGATGAAACAGAATTTGCTAATTGGGTGGAATTGTTGCTTGAACAAGCTATGTTAGCAGAGCGAGGATCTTTGGAAAATCCAGCTGTGTTTATTAAACGCATAAATAAATTATTAGGATAACTAAAAATAAATAAGCCCGATTAAATCGGGCTTATTTATTGGGATAGTATTTAGGATAATCCTCAATCCATTTTTTCATTGTTTTTTGTTGCTTGAGCGTATTCGCAAAATTAAATGTTTTTCGTTTATTATTAAATTTAGCACCTAAAATAATGACTTTTCTTTCGTCTTCGGCCACTTCATATAAAAAATAGATATTATTTATTGTAATGTATTTATAGCCTGTTTTTCCCCAGAACGGTCTAAGTTGCGGGATATTTGTTAAAATCATTTTTAGTTTATCAAGATCATCTTGAGTTAGATAAGTCACGATAAATTGTTTTAGAAGATCTTTTTCAAGATAATCCCCAGATGTTTCAGCAATATAAACATCGTATGTCGGCAGCATAATCAACCCTATTTTTTAAAATCGAATGGCTCAATTTTATGATTTAAAATAGCTTGCCAAGCATCCGAACTTGCTTTTGCAGCTAATTGTCGTTCTTCCAAACTAAAAGCGTATTCTTCCTTGTCTTTTTTTTGCGTTTTGAGTAAATCAGAAATTTGTTCAAAAGTGAGTTCCATTTGAGACTCCTTACTGTGAATATTGACAATATTATGCCTGACTAAGTGACTTTTTTCATCTGTTTTTTCATCGAATTATTGCTCGTTTTTCAGGTATAATGCTGTAATTAAATGGCGAGAAAAGAGAGAAAAATATGATTACAGTTTATGGCATTAAAAATTGCGATACAGTGAAGAAAGCGTTGAAATGGCTGGCGGATCACAATATCGAACACAAACTTCACGACTACCGTGTTGATGGTTTAGATTCGAATTTTTTAGTCCAAGCAGAAGCTCAATTTGGCTGGGATGTGTTGGTGAATAAACGTAGTACAACTTGGCGTAATTTGGATGAACAAGTTAAAAATTCCCTTGATAAAACAACCGCACTTTCCGTGTTGGCTGAGAATCCAACCTTAATTAAACGCCCAATTATTTTACAAGATGGGAAGGCTCTAATTGGTTTTAATGAAAAGGAATATCAGGCTGCTTTTGCCTAAAGTGCGGTTATTTTCTTAGGAGTTTTTATGAGAGAAAAAGTGATTTCGTTGGCGCAAGATTTAATTCGTCGCCCATCTATTAGCCCGAATGACGAAGGCTGTCAGCAAATTATTGCAGAGCGTTTAGAAAAGTTAGGTTTTCAAATTGAATGGATGCCTTTTAATGATACGTTGAATTTATGGGCAAAACACGGAACGGGTAAGCCAGTTATTGTTTTCGCTGGACATACGGATGTTGTGCCTACTGGTGATGAAAATCAATGGTCGTATTCTCCGTTTTCTGCTGAGATTATTGATGGCATGCTTTATGGTCGTGGTGCGGCGGATATGAAAGGCTCCCTTGCAGCAATGATTGTCGCGGCAGAAGAATACGTAAAAGCTAACCCTAACCATAAAGGCACCATTGCATTATTGATTACGTCTGATGAAGAGGCCGCGGCAAAAGATGGTACTGTGCGTGTGGTTGAGACTTTAATGGCGCGTGATGAACAAATTACTTATTGTATGGTTGGCGAGCCATCGAGTGCTAAAAACTTAGGCGATGTTGTCAAAAATGGTCGCCGCGGCTCGATTACAGGAAATCTTTATGTTCAGGGGATTCAAGGGCACGTGGCATATCCGCATTTAGCCGAAAATCCAATCCATAAAGCAGCCCCATTTTTGCAAGAATTAACGACTTACCAATGGGATGAAGGTAATGAGTTTTTCCCTCCGACAAGCCTACAAATTGCTAATATTCACGCAGGTACGGGAAGTAATAATGTGATTCCAGGAGAGTTATATATTCAGTTCAATTTGCGTTATTGCACAGAAGTAACAGATGAAATCATCAAGCAAAAAGTGGCTGAAATGCTAGAAAAACATAATTTGAAATATCGTATTGAATGGAATTTATCAGGCAAACCGTTTTTAACAAAACCAGGTAAATTATTAGATTCGATAATCTCCGCTATTGAGGAAATCACAGGCATAACGCCAAAGGCTGAAACAGGTGGTGGCACGTCAGACGGTCGTTTTATTGCATTGATGGGCGCTGAAGTAGTGGAATTTGGTCCGCTTAACGCAACAATTCATAAAGTAAATGAATGGGTCAGCGTAGAAGATCTTGGCAAGTGCGGTGAAATTTATCACAAAATGTTAGTGAATTTATTGGATAGCTAAAATGAAATTAACCCCAGAAATGCTTACAGGAAAGTCCCGTGAGCATTTAGTCAATTTATCCACAACTCATTCATCAAATCATTTTTTGCAAATGCAAGCTGTACAAGCATTTCAAGGTTTGCAACAAAGTGCGGCGAAAAATGGGTTTAATTTACAGCCTGCGAGCAGTTTTCGTGATTTTGAACGCCAACAACTTATTTGGAACAGCAAATTTAAGGGAGAGAGAAAAGTCCATGATGACGCAGGCAAAGCATTAGAGTTGAGCCAATTAGATGACTGGCAAAAATGTCAGGCGATTTTACGTTGGTCTGCATTGCCAGGGGCTAGCCGTCATCATTGGGGAACGGAAGTGGACATTTTCGATCCTGATCTTTTGCCACAAGGTCAATCTTTACAATTGGAGCCTTGGGAATATGAAAAAGGCGGCTATTTCTTTGAATTGAGTGAATTTCTTACCGAAAATTTACCGCACTTTGATTTTGCTTTGCCTTTTATGAATATGCAGTCCAATAAGAAAGTGGGGCGGGAGCCTTGGCATATCAGTTATTTGCCTTTAGCTGAACAAGCGAGTCAGCAATTTTCTCCAGACATTTTACAACAGGCATGGAAAGGGGAAAATATTTTAGGTGCAGACTGTTTAATATCAAATCTTGAACAAATTTTTTCTGAATATATTGTTTAAAAATAAATCCTTATCGTGAAGATAAGGCTTTATTCTTAGGCGTAAAAAAGCCCTTTTCCATGCAAATAAATTGGTAGCTCATCGCCAATAGATAAATCAGGGGAAATGATGTTCTCAATCCATATTGAGTAGCCATTAATTTCAATTTGAATAGTGGTAATTTTCCCTTTAAATTCGATTTGTTTTACTTGCCCTTTGAAAAGTGCGGTTGGATTTTCCGATGTTTTAAACAGGCTAAATTGTTCTGGGCGAAGTAAAATCTTACCTTGTTTCAGCGAGATTGATTTGTTTTTTACAGGAATATTACCTAATTGGCATTGAACTGTGTTTTCATCAATAAGATTAGCCGATAGCACGATGTTGTCACCAATAAAACTTGCAGTTTCAATATGATTAGGCGACCAATAAAGTGTACGAGGCGTGTCGATTTGTAAAATTTTCCCTTGTTGGATAACCGCGATTTTATCCGCATAACGTAATGCTTCATCACGATCATGGGTGACGAAAATCGCTGATGCACCACTGTGACGCAGTGCTTTTAGCATATCATGACGAATTTGCTGGCGAAGATGTTCATCTAAGGCACTAAAAGGTTCATCCAATAAAATTAGTTCTGGATTCGGCGCCAATGCTCGTGCAAGAGCCACACGTTGTTGTTGTCCGCCTGACAGTTGGTGAGGAAAACGTTCTGCCAGTTCACTAATTCCAGTGAGTTGCATTGCCTGCTCAATCCGCATTTTCTCTTCATCAGTTTTTCCTTTTCCATTTCCCAATCCGTAAGCAATGTTGCGATAGACATTTAAGTGAGGGAAAAGTACACCTTCTTGTACCACATAACCAAGATGACGCTGTTGTGTTAGCACATTTGTATTCTCGCCGAAAATTAATCGCTCTTTTAGCCAAATTTCGCCAGTATTGGGTTGTTCAAATCCAGCAATTGCGCGTAATAATGTTGTTTTTCCACAACCAGAGGCACCAAGCAAAAAGAGGATTTCACCTCGTTGTAAGGTAAAGGAAATATTGTGTAGAACTTGTTGTTCATTAAAAAATTTATTGAGATTTTTAACAGTTAATAACGGATTATTTATCATTTTATTTAAATGCATATTTTTTCAATAAAAATACAGGAATCCCTGAAAAGAGAACGAGCATTAGGGCATAAGGCGTTGCCGCAGCGTATTGTGCATCACTGGTATATTCCCAAACGGCAATCGAAAGGGTTTTGATGTCGTTTGGCGTGAGCAAAAGCGTTGCAGTAAGCTCTTTCATTAAATTCAAAAATACTAGAGAGAATGCTGCCGCAATGCCTGGTAGCATTGCGGGTAATGTTAAAGTTCGGAAAATATAGAATGGGCTTCGTCCTAGGCTTTGTCCGACTTTCTCAATATTATCAGATAGTTGCTCAAGTGAGGCTCTAAGTGTGGTTTGTGCCATTGGTAAATAGAGCATAAAGTAAGCCACGATGATAACTAAAAAGGTTTGATATAAGCTGTTGGCATAGTTGATCGTAAAGTAGATCAGCGATAATGCGATAACTAAGCCAGGTACGGCGTGTAATAGGTAAGGTAATCGATCAATCCAAACGGTTAATTTGCTACGATAGCGTACAGCTGCCCAAACCAATGGCAAAGCACAAACTACGGTAAGCAATGCGCCTAGTCCTGAAATGATAAATGAATTACTGAATGCCGATAAAAATTCTGAAAAATCACCCGCACTTTCGAGTGAAGTTCCCACAATAAGCCAGTAAATTAACATAATTACAGGCACGCCAATGCTTAAGATGAATATGCTAGAGAAAAAAACGAAGGTTAAACATTGTTTGCCAAAAGAAAGCGTTTTTACTGGATAAGGACGAGTGACACCTTTGCCACTGTTGTAAAGCGTTTGTTTACCGCGGAAGAATGTTTCTCCCAGCACAATAATGCTACAAATTGCCATTAATACAGCGGAAAGTAGTGCAGCGGTGCTGTTATTAAAAGACATTTCATATTCTTGGAAAATCGCCGTGGTGAATGTTTGGTAATTTAAAATTGAAACTGCACCGAAATCCACGAGCATATGTAATGCTATTAGCAATAAACTACTACCGATTGCTGGTTTTAATTGCGGGAAAATAGCGTGCCAAAAGGTGTAAGTTTGGCTTTTCCCAAGTGAAAGGCTTACTTCTTCCAGAGAGCGATCAAGTCGTTTAAGTGTAGCTGAAATTGGCAAGTAAGCGAGTGGGAAAGAGCTTAGTGTCATGATGCCAATCGTTCCCCAAAAACCTTCTACTCGAAAGGTGAGGCTAATCCAAGTAAAACAGCTCACAAAGGCTGGGATACAAAGTGGTAAGCTCATCGCCACTTCAAAAAATGATTTGCCGAAAAAACGATAGCGTTCAAGTAAAAATGCACAAAGCGTACCGAGAAAAATGGATCCAATGGTTACACAGATCATGAGAAGCATTGTGTTGCTCAGTAATTCCGCCATTCTCGGGCGAATAAGAAGCTCAAGGCTACGATCTAATCCGACTTCAATCGCACGGAAAAGAATATACAGAAATGGTAATAAGAGCGGTAAACCAATAAGTAAAATAATGATGGTGAGCCAAAGTGGGGGAGTTCGGGTCAAAAGATAATCCTTTATATGTGGCAACTGTATCTTCACTTTTGGTGAAAATACAGTTGCGACGTTAGCGGGCTTATTTTAAACCAGCTTCTTCAATTAATTTATTTGCTTGTTCTTTGTCTTGAGCAGTAGTTGCTGAAACTACTGGCGCTTGCAATTTAGCATAAGGTTCCATATTGAATGGAGAAGTCACATCTGTACGTAATGGATATTCTGCACGTACAGCAACTAAGGCTTCTTGACCTTTTTTGCTTGCTAAGAAGTCCACGAATTTTTTTGCTTCTTCTTTATTTTTAGATGATTTTAAGATTGCAGCACCTGAGTAAGTGACTAACGCACCAGGGTCTTTATGACGAATAAAGTACAAGCGAGTTTTTAAGTTTTCTGCGCCTTTTTCTTTTGCTAATGCATACCAGTAGTAGTTATTAATTAAGGCTGCAGGTACTTCGCCATTTTCAACAGCTTGCAATGCAACACTGTTTTTCGCGTAAAGTTTACCATTTTCTTTTAAGCCTTTTAACCAATTAAGCGCAACTTTGTCGCCTTTTAGTTTAACAATAGCTACAACTTGTTCTAAGAATGCACCAGAGGTTGGTACATAACCGATTTTATCTTTCCATTTTGGTGTCGCGTAATCAAGTACTGATTTTTCCATGTCTTTTTCAGATAATTTAGTATGATCATAAACTACAACACGAGAACGACCGCTTAATGCGATCCAATCTTTTTTAGGTGCAACCGGTACACCTTGGTGAGAGGTTTGTTTGATCGTATTGGCTGAAAGTGGTTCTAATAAACCTGCTTCAGAAAGTGCGGCAAATGGAGAGGTTTGTTCTGAATAGAATACATCGGCTGGGCTTTTATCGCCTTCTTCTTTAAGTTGACCTGCTAGCTGTTCGCTTTTAGCACTATTTAAAGTGACTTTGATGCCGGTTTCTTGCGTAAATGCATCAGCTACGGCTTTTGCAGCTTCTTTATGTTGACCGTTGTAAACGGTAATATCGGCAAAGCTACTTGCGGAGAATGTAAGCGCGGCAGTGAGTGTCGCAATTTTGAAAGATTTGAATGTCATTGAAAACTCCTTGTTTTATGAGAATGAATGTTTTAATTAAGCCTGAATGACCTTTATTCTATTTCCAAATCTATTTAAATGCAAATAATTCTCAATTTTTATTTTTAATAAAATAAAAGGAGAGCGATTAGCTCTACTTCAATATATTGATTGCTTTGAATTTTGCTTATAGTGGGGCTGGTTGAATGTAACCTAAGTCTGCTAATTCTGTACAAATAGAATCACATAATCCTGAACAATCAAACTCTTCATCAATGAGTTTTTCGTTGTTGTTCATATCTTTGTAGCCATTTTCAATTAAATATGCTTTGAGTGACGCATTGAGGGCCGCTTTAGTGGTCGGTGTTTCCATTTGAGACATCATATAAACATGCAGTTCATTTAAATTTTCAACTCCACAGTTATACATATTGCCTGCTCCTATATATTGATTTGCACCTTCTAATAAAGCTTGAGAATATTGAGTAAAGCGTTTTGGTATATAGGTTTTGTTATCTTCAAATGTATATGTTTGATATGGTGTAAGAAATACATTGATATAGCCTAAGACTATAGCTAACAATACAGAAGAATAAATTTGATTCTCGGTGAGATTTTCAAATTCTTTATATTCAGCAACGTGATCAATTAATGATTGAATAGTGAAATGACCTACTTGATAGATAAAGTGTTCAAGTAGTCTTGCTGCGTCTTTATTATTGAATATATTGCTCAGATTATTTTCTTTGTTCTGGTTAATAAAAGTTAATTTATTCAATAATGCTTTATCAATGATTTCTGTACGGTTAATTTTATCTTGTAAATGAGCATGGCATAGTAAACTTCTTCTGAATGCTACATCGTAAAGATAATCTAGGCATTGCTCACGTGCAACATAATCTGTTTCGGATAATTGATTGATCATGTCACGGAGATGTTGCGGCATCCAAGAAATATATGAAAGTTGAAAATCCGTATCGCCAATATAAGCCAATTGATGTTGATGTAGGCTATCAACAAATTGATTTAAATAGAGAGGGTGGTTGTGATATTCGAGATATTCATGTGCTACGTAATGATCACCTTTAGTTTGAATACTATCGAAGTTATTAATTCGGCTCTTATTATTGTTTTTTTCAGACTCAATTGATTTAATTGCATCTGAGAATAATTGAACAATGGCTTTGCCACGACGAGTTTGTTCAGAGAGCGGTAAATCCTGAGTGTATTTATTTGCATAAAGCATAATATCACGTGCAACTTCGCGGCTTTTCCAACCAGGATATGTGTTGTAAGAAATATAAGCAATACCATTTGGCGTTAAATTCTCACGACAAACCTCAAGGATTTTATCTTTGACATTATCAGGTACCCAAGAATAAATACCATGCACGATGATGTAGTCAAACATGCCAAATTCAGGCGTAATATCGAGAATATTTTTTGTTTCTAAACGAATGTTTGTTAATCCCATTGATTTGATGATTTCATTACCTTGAGTAATTTGACTATCTGATAAATCAATGCCGACAAATTCAGTATCTGGATAATAAACAGCTTGAGAAATTAAGTTTCCACCAAAAGAAGAACCTAATTCTAATACTTTAGCACCTTTGAGTGCTGGTGGTGTTAATCCCCATAATGTTGCATTCCCTTCCAAAAGCGCAATGCTCGTGTAAGAAAAGGGTCTTGAGTAGTATCTAAGTTCGTCGTAAGGGTTATTTTGTTCAGTCATAATCTATCCAGTTTGTCACATAATTAAGAGTGCATATTATAGAGCGGATATGGGGGAAAACAAAGTGATGATTATTTCCCATGAGGTTTTAATTACGCTAGAATAACTGCAATTTTCACCAGCTTAGTATCCTCATGCTTTCATTTACTCTCGAACCTCAAGATAATGCACGTTTGCAATCTTTATGCGGTGCATTTGATGATCATCTAAAACTTATTGAAAAAGAATTTAACCTTGTCATTGCTCGTCATAATTTCACTTTTAATATTGATACTGTGGAAGAGGATATAAAACCTTATCATGCAAAATTGATAAAAAGTGCGGTGAAATTAATTCAAGATTTATATGTTGAAACTGCGCCCGTAAAAGGTAAAGTGAAAGAATTAGATTTGGAAGATGTGCATATGGCTTTACAAGAAAGCCGAATGTTATCTCAAGCTGAACCGAACCGTGCTGAAAATAATGTTTTCAGTACAACGATTAAAACTAAACGAGGTGTGATTAAACCTCGAGGCGAAAATCAAGTTCAATATTTGCATAGTATTTTAACTCACGATATTAGTTTTGGTATTGGCCCAGCAGGAACGGGGAAAACATTCTTAGCTGTTGCTGCTGCAGTTGAAGCCTTAGAACGTCAAGAAATTCGTCGTGTCTTACTGACGAGACCTGCGGTGGAAGCGGGCGAAAAGCTAGGTTTTTTACCAGGGGATTTAGGTCAGAAAATCGAACCTTATTTACGCCCGCTTTATGATGCTTTGTTTGAAATGTTAGGTTTTGAGCGTGTGCAAAAATTAATGGAACGTGATGTTATTGAAATTGCGCCTTTGGCTTATATGCGTGGGCGTACACTTAATGATAGTTTTATTATTTTAGATGAAAGCCAAAATACGACAGTTGAGCAAATGAAAATGTTTTTAACCCGTATTGGTTTTAATTCTAAAGCCGTGATTACGGGCGATATTACGCAAATTGACTTACCTCGTAGCACAAAATCTGGTTTACGCCATGCTATTGAAGTGTTGGAAAAAGTACCAGAATTAAGTTTTAACTATTTTGATAGCAAAGATATTGTGCGCCATCCGGTGGTGGCTAAAGTCGTGCAGGCATACGAAGAATGGGAAGTGCAAGATGAAATTCGTCGCAAAGAATTAGCGGAGCTTCGTAAAGCCGAACGTGAAAAAGAGCGGTCAGAAATTGAAAAGAATTTAGGAGAGTAAAATGGGAAGTATATTCGTTGATCTGCAAATTGCCACAGAAAATATAGAGGGTTTGCCAACAGAAGAACAGATTGCTCAGTGGGCAACAGCGGCTGTTCAACCAGAAGGGGATGAAGTCGAAATGACAGTTCGTATTGTGGATGAAGCTGAAAGCCATGAATTAAATTTAACTTATCGTGGCAAGGATCGCCCGACTAACGTACTTTCATTTCCATTTGAATGTCCCGATGAGGTGGAGTTGCCATTGTTAGGGGATCTCGTTATTTGTCGTCAAGTCGTGGAGCGAGAAGCTGCAGAACAAGAGAAACCATTAATGGCGCATTGGGCGCATATGGTCGTGCATGGTAGCTTACATTTACTCGGTTATGATCATATCGAAGACGATGAAGCGGAAGAAATGGAAAGTTTAGAAACCCAAATTATGCAAGGATTAGGCTTTGATGATCCTTATCTAGCAGAGAAATAATCTTTATTCGGAGTAATGATGTATAAAGCGGTATTTAGTGATTTTGATGGCACCTTATTAACCTCTCAACATACCATTTCCCCTCGAACTGTTGCCGCAATTAAGCGTTTAACGGCGAATGGTATTCCTTTTGTGCCAATTTCAGCGCGTTCTCCTTTGGGTATTTTGCCTTATTGGAAACAGCTTGAAACGAATAATGTGCTTGTTGCATTTAGTGGCGCGCTTATTTTGAATCAACATCTTGAACCAATTTATAGCGTACAAATTGATCCAAAAGATATTTTAGACATTAATACCGTTTTGGCGGATCACCCTTTGCTTGGCGTGAATTATTACACAAATAATGATTGCCATGCTCGCGATGTAGAAAATAAATGGGTGATTTATGAACGCAGTGTTACCAAAATTGAAATTCATCCTTTTGATGACGTGGCGGCTCGTTCGCCACATAAAATCCAAATTATTGGGGAAGCAGAGGAAATCATTGAGATTGAAATTATTTTAAAGGAAAAATTTCCACATCTGAGTATTTGTCGTTCTCATGCTAACTTTTTAGAGGTGATGCACAAGAGTGCAACCAAAGGAAGTGCGGTGCGTTTTTTGGAAGATTATTTTGGCGTACAAACCAATGAGGTGATTGCGTTTGGTGATAATTTTAATGATTTGGATATGCTAGAACATGTTGGGCTTGGGGTGGCAATGGGAAATGCACCTGATGAAATTAAACAAGCTGCAAATATAGTCACCGCGACCAATAATGAAGATGGGTTAGCATTAATTTTGGAAGAAAAATTTCCTGAATAATCGGCAAGAAAAAGGCTCTCAAACGAGAGCCTTTTAGTTATAAATTTTTTGATTCTTTTGAATTATACATATCTTCAATTTGCTTACGATAACGTTCTAAAATCACTTTTCTACGTAATTTTAATGTTGGTGTAATTTCACCTAATTTGATGCTGAATGCTTGAGAAAGTAACGTGAATTTTTTTACTTGCTCGAAATGAGCCAATTCTTTTTGTACCGCATTAATACGCTGCTCAAACATTTTTAGAATTTCAGAATTTTTTAATAATTCTAAACGGTCATGATATTTAATATTGAGCTGTTTTGCGTACTCTTCCAAACTATCAAAGCAAGGCACAATAAGTGCAGACACATATTTTTTCGCATCGGCAATGATCGCAATTTGTTCGATAAATTTATCTTTACCGATTTTGCTTTCGATATATTGTGGTGCGATATATTTACCGTTTGAAGTTTTCATTAATTCTTTAATACGATCGGTAATAAATAAATTGCCTTGTTCGTCAAATTCTCCCGCATCGCCAGTTTTTAAGAAACCATCTTCTGTGAAGGCTTGAGCCGTTTCTTCTGGCTTTTTGTAATAGCCTTTCATCACCATTCCGCCACGCACGAGGATTTCATTATTTTCCCCAATTTTAACTTCTGCTTTTGGCATGAGTGTGCCGATTGAATTTGGGTTAAATTGGAAATCATGCCAGCAAGAAACGGTCGCAGTTGTTTCTGTCATGCCATAGCCTAATTTGATGTTGATACCAATAGCATGGAAAAATAGCCCAATAGCAGGTTCTAATTTTGCTCCTCCGCAAGGCATCATTTTTATACGTCCCCCCAATAATTGGCGAAGTTTTGAGAGCACTAATTTATCCGCTAAAGCAAATTGTTTCTTCAATAAGAATGGAATAGCTTTGTTATTCGCACGTAAATCAAAATGTTTTTGTCCCACGGAAATTGCCCAATGAAACATAATTTGGCGAAGTTTTGGTGCTTTTTGAACTTTATCCAAGACGGCGGCATAAATTTTTTCGTAAAAACGTGGTACGGCACACATTAAGGTTGGGTGAATTTCCGTTAAAGCTGACCGCACTTGATTGGTATCTTCTAAATAGCAAAGTATTGCACCTCTATGAAGAATATAAGACGTCCAAGCTCGTTCAAAAATATGAGAGAACGGTAAGAAAGAAAGTGAAACGTCCCGATCTGTCACATTAAGTGAAAGATCATGTGTTTCTAACTGGTGAGCGAGATTAGCGTAATCTAACATGACACCCTTAGGTTCTCCCGTTGTGCCAGAGGTATAAATAATCGTAAATAAATCCGATAATTGTTTTTGGTTTAAGCGTTGGGTTAGTTCATTTTGTTGGGCGTTTGAACCTGTTTCAATAAAACTTTCCCAAGAGCAAGAAAGAGAATCTTGTTGTAATTGAATTGTAGATTTCATTGCCACGATTTTTTGTAATTTTGGACAATGATGAGCAATTTCCAATGCTTGATCGTATTGCTCTTGATCGCCGACGAATAGAATTTTCACATCAGCGTGATTTAAAATAAATTCTGCTTGCTGGGCGGTATTGGTTGCGTAAATAGGTACTGTAATTGCTCGAATTTGTAAGGTCGCAATGTCAGCGATTGTCCAACGTTCCATATTATGGGCGAAAATAGCGATTTTATCTTGCACGTCAATATTGTGAGCAAGCAATGCATGAGAAAGTTGATTGAGTTGATCTTGAAAATTTTTCCAAGAGATGTCTCGCCACAAGCCGTGCTCTTTATAGCGAAGTGCGGTCATATTTGCACGAGTTTTGGCTTGTTGTTGAATACGATTAACAAAATGGAGATCGAGATTCATATTAACCCTATTTTTTATTTCATTGAGCGAACAGTTGTGCGCTAATATAATCTTAAATAGGAATAAAAGCTAGAAGAATATTGATTGTTTTAAATTATTTTTAGTGATCCCTTGTTCATTTTTAGATCGTAAACTAAATTATTAGATAATAAAAAACCGCTCCGAAGAGCGGTTAATTTTTTCAAAGTTTTAATTAGCCTTTGTAGTTGTAAATGTGAGCTACTAAGTCTAATACTTTATTTGAGTAACCAGTTTCGTTATCGTACCAAGATACTAATTTAACGAAAGAATCAGTTAATGCGATACCAGCGTCTGCATCAAATACAGAAGTTAAAGCACAGCCGTTGAAGTCAGTAGAAACAACTGCATCTTCAGTGTAACCTAATACGCCTTTTAATTCGCCATTGAAAGTTTTACCTTCAGTTGCGTCTTTGATTGCTTGTTTGATTGCATCGTAAGAAGCTGGTTTTTCAAGGTTAACAGTTAAGTCAACAACAGATACGTTTGGAGTTGGAACACGGAAAGCCATACCGGTTAATTTACCGTTTAATGCTGGTAATACTTTACCTACTGCTTTCGCTGCACCCGTTGAAGATGGAATGATGTTTTGTGATGCACCGCGGCCGCCGCGCCAGTCTTTAGCTGATGGACCATCCACAGTTTTTTGAGTCGCAGTTGTTGCGTGAACAGTGGTCATTAAACCATCTTTGATACCGAAAGTTTCATGAACAACACGTGCTAAAGGAGCTAAACAGTTTGTTGTACAAGATGCGTTAGAAACGATATCTTGACCTGCGTATGCGTTGAAGTTTACACCACGAACGAACATAGGGGTTGCATCTTTAGATGGACCAGTTAATACAACTTTTTTCGCGCCTGCAGTGATGTGTTTACGAGCAGTTTCATCAGTTAAGAATAAACCAGTCGCTTCAACAGCGATATCAACACCGATTGCACCCCAGTTTAAGTTTGCTGGATCACGTTCTGCAGTTACACGGATAGTTTTACCATTAACCACTAAGTTACCATCTTTCACTTCAACAGTGCCGTCGAAACGACCGTGAGTTGAATCATATTTCAACATATAAGCCATGTATTCAACGTCGATTAAGTCGTTAATACCTACAACTTCGATGTCATCACGGTGTTGTGCTGCACGGAATACGATACGACCGATACGGCCGAAACCATTGATACCAATTTTAATTGCCATAAGATTTTCACCTTTTATTTAAGTTAAACAAATCTGTTTGCTTTGAGTAATACTGCTCACTCAGTAAGACAGCACACAGAGTATAGCACGAGCATTTTTATAAAACTATAAACCCTACTACTTTTTTGTGATCTATATCAAATCATAATTAGAATAAAAAAGTACCGTAAAAAATCACCGCACTTTTGATGATTTTTTATAGAGAAATCTGCATAATAGACTGAAATTGTTAGAGAAGGTTAAATGTTCTATGTCTCAAGGTAATCTTTATATTTTATCTGCACCAAGTGGTGCGGGAAAATCTTCATTAATTTCTGCGTTATTGGCATCAGATAGTTCAACTCAAAAAATGGTTTCTGTGTCCCATACGACCCGTGCTCCACGCCCAGGTGAAGTTGAAGGTGTACACTATTATTTTGTATCAAAAGAAGAGTTTGAATCACTCATTGAGCAAGATTTATTTTTAGAATATGCCAAAGTTTTTGGTGGAAATTATTATGGAACCTCTTTACCTGCGATTGAAGAAAATTTAGCAAAAGGTATTGATGTATTTTTAGATATTGATTGGCAGGGTGCTCAACAAATCCGTAAAAAAGTGTCTTCGGTAAAAAGCATTTTTATTTTACCGCCTTCATTGCCAGAGTTAGAACGTCGTTTAATTGGTCGTGGGCAAGATAGTGAAGAGGTTATTGCTGAACGAATGTCAAAAGCGATAAGTGAAATTTCGCATTATGACGAATATGATTATGTCATTGTGAATGATGATTTTGAGAAAGCATTAAAAGATTTGCAAAGTATTTTGCAATCGGAACGCTTAACTAAGGATTATCAACAAAAACAAAATGCAATGTTAATTCAACAGCTACTAGCAAAATAGGGCGAAATTGAGTATCATAACGCCCTTTCAATAGAGTAATTTTTGACAAATCGGAGTAAATTATGGCTCGTGTTACTGTGCAAGATGCAGTAGAAAAAATTGGTAACCGTTTTGATTTAATTTTAACGGCTGCGCGTCGTGCAAGACAATTACAACTTAATCAAAGTGCACCGTTAGTGCCAGAAGATAATGACAAACCAACAGTAATTGCATTGCGTGAAATCGAAAAAGGTTTGATTAATCAAGATATTATGGATGCACAAGAATTCCAAGAAATGGCTAAAGTGCAAGAAACGGAAGAAGCAGCTGTTGCATTAATTACAGAATAATCTTTTAAAAGTGCGGTAAAAAATCACGATATTTTAACCGCACTTTCTCTTTCAACGATAAGTAGGTCTCCTTTGGAACTGTTTGCGGATTTAGATCGAATTATTCAAGGGTATTTGCCCGCAGATAAAATTGAACTCATCAAGCGTGCGTTTGTGATTGCAAGAGATGCGCACGAAGGACAATTTCGTTCCAGCGGCGAACCTTACATTACCCATCCTGTGGCGGTAGCCTCTATTATTGCTCAACTTCACTTAGATCACGAAGCGGTAATGGCTGCGCTTTTGCACGATGTTATTGAAGATACACCTTATACGGAAGAACAACTGAAAGAAGAGTTCGGTGCCAGTGTGGCTGAAATTGTGGACGGTGTATCAAAACTCGATAAGTTGAAATTTCGTACTCGCCAAGAAGCACAAGTCGAGAATTTTCGCAAAATGATTTTGGCGATGACGCGTGATATTCGCGTTGTGTTAATCAAGCTTGCTGACCGCACGCATAATATGCGCACGCTTGGTTCGTTACGACCAGATAAACGCCGTCGTATTGCGAAAGAAACGCTTGAAATCTATTGTCCGCTTGCTCATCGTTTAGGTATTGAGCATATCAAAAATGAATTAGAAGACTTATCTTTTCAAGCAATGCATCCACACCGTTATGAGGTATTGAAAAAACTCATTGATGTGGCGCGGAGTAATCGACAAGATTTAATCGAACGTATTTCACAAGAGATTAAAGTGCGGTTAGAAAACGCAGGCATTTTTGCCCGAGTGTGGGGACGTGAAAAACACCTTTACAAGATCTATCAAAAAATGCGCATAAAGGATCAAGAATTCCACTCTATCATGGATATTTATGCGTTTCGTGTGATTGTAAAAAATGTTGATGATTGTTATCGCGTTTTGGGGCAAATGCATAATCTTTATAAGCCACGTCCTGGCCGAGTTAAGGATTATATTGCGGTACCTAAAGCAAATGGCTATCAGTCTTTGCAAACTTCAATGATTGGGCCGAAAGGTGTTCCCGTAGAAGTTCATATTCATACTGAGGATATGGAGCAAGTCGCCGAAATGGGCATTACAGCGCATTGGGTTTATAAAGAAAATGGTAAAAACGATAGTACAACCGCACAAATTCGCGCACAACGCTGGCTGCAAAGTTTGGTCGAAATTCAACAAAGTGTAGGTAATTCGTTTGAGTTTATTGAGAATGTAAAATCAGAGTTTTTCCCTAAAGAAATTTATGTTTTTACACCAAAAGGTCGAATTGTTGAATTGCCAATGGGCGCAACGGCAGTAGATTTTGCTTATGCTGTGCATTCAGATGTGGGGAATACTTGTGTTGGCGTAACCGTTGAGCATAAACCTTACCCGCTTTCGCAAGCTCTTGAGTCTGGGCAAACGGTCAATATCATCACCGATCCAAATGCGCATCCTGAAGCCGCATGGTTAAATTTTGTAGTAACAGCTCGTGCGAAAACACGGATTCGCCATTATCTCAAACAGCGTTGTGAAGAGGATGCAGTGAAATTAGGCGAGCTTGAGCTTAATGCAGCATTACAGCCTCATAATTTAGGTGATTTTTCTATTCAACAAATTAGCACTGTATTAGATGCTTTAGCGCTTTCTTCTTTAGATGAATTATTACGAGAAATCGGTTTAGGCAATCAGTCTGCCTCCATCATTGCGCATCAATTTGTGGGCGTGCCATTAGAATCTTCTAATACTCAGAATTTTGAATTTGAATCAAAAATACTCACTATTGCACCAATGCAAGTTGGTAAAACACTATTTGCTCAATGTTGCCATCCAATCCCTGGTGATCCTATTGTGGGATGTTGTACACAAGAAAACACAGTAGTGGTACACCATCAACATTGTGCAAGTTTGAAAAATGCTTGTCGCCAATCGTTGGCTAAATGGGATAATGTTCAAAGTGCGGTGAATTTTGAGGCTGAATTACAAATAGAAATATTGAATGAGCAGAATGCCTTGCTTAGTTTAATGACCGCAATTTCTGCGAGCGAAAGCAGTCTTCAAAATATTTGGACGGAAGAATTAGAGAACAATTTATTGCTTGTGATTTTGCAGGTTTGTGTAAAAGATATCAAACACCTTGCCAATATCGTTCATCGCATTAAAGGCATCACTGGCGTCGTTAATGTCAAACGCAATATTAATGAGCTATGAGCCTTGAACTTCTCGATGCCGTACCTTTGACCAGCCTCTCTGGTGTTGGTGCGGCCATTTCTAATAAACTGGCTAAAATCGGCATTCATAACCTGCAAGATTTACTCTTTCATTTACCTATTCGCTATGAAGATCGTACGCGAATTACGCCAATCGCTAATCTTCGCCCCGAACAATATTTTACCATTGAAGGAATTGTACAAACCTGTGAAGTCGCTTTTGGCCGTCGCCCGATTTTATTGGTCAGTTTGTCAGACGGCACATCGAAAATTATGTTACGTTTTTTCAATTTTAATGCGGGAATGCGTAATAGTTTTCAAATTGGTGTGCGAGTAAAGGCTTTTGGCGAAGTGAAACGTGGTCGCCACATGCCAGAAATTCATCATCCAGAATATCAAATTGTGCGAGATAATGCGCCCATAGTATTGGAAGAAACCCTAACGCCGATTTATTCCACGACAGAAGGGCTAAAACAAAATTCATTACGAAAATTAACGGATCAGGCTTTGGCATTACTCGACAAAGTTCAGATTGCAGAAATTTTGCCTAATGAATTTAATCCATATCAATATAGCTTAAAAGAGGCATTGCGATTATTGCATCGTCCATCGCCAGATATTTCATTAGAAATGTTAGAGCAGGGGAAGCATCCTGCCCAACAACGATTAATTTTTGAAGAATTATTAGCGCATAATCTCGCTATGCAAAAAGTGCGGTTAGGAACGCAGCAATTTTCTGCCTTACCGCTACATTATCAAACAGATTTAAAACAGCGATTTTTAGCCACCTTGCCATTTCAACCAACTAATGCGCAAAAACGAGTCGTGTCGGATATTGAACAAGATCTTATCAAAGATTATCCTATGATGCGCTTAGTACAAGGGGATGTTGGATCGGGAAAAACATTGGTTGCCGCATTGGCTGCTTTAACTGCAATTGATAATGGCAAACAAGTCGCCTTAATGGCGCCAACAGAAATACTAGCAGAACAGCATGCGAATAATTTTCGACATTGGTTTGAGCCTTTAGGCATTGAAGTAGGCTGGTTGGCTGGTAAAGTAAAAGGAAAATCAAGACAAGCAGAGCTTGAAAAAATCAAAACTGGTGCCGTACAAATGGTGGTGGGGACGCATGCTTTATTTCAAGAAGAAGTTGAGTTTTCAGATCTGGCATTGGTGATTATTGATGAACAACATCGTTTTGGTGTGCATCAACGGTTAATGTTGCGTGAGAAAGGCGAAAAAGCAGGATTTTATCCCCATCAGTTAATTATGACGGCAACGCCGATTCCAAGAACGTTGGCAATGACCGTCTATGCAGATTTGGATACATCAATTATTGATGAATTGCCTCCAGGCCGTACGCCGATAACAACCGTAGTGGTTTCTGAAGAACGTCGCGCTGAAATTGTGATGCGTGTAAAAAATGCTTGTGTTAATGAAAAACGCCAAGCCTATTGGGTGTGCACGTTAATTGATGAATCGGAGGTTTTAGAAGCTCAAGCAGCTGAAGCGATTTGGGAAGATCTAACTAAGGCATTACCTATGTTAAATATTGGGTTAGTGCACGGGCGGATGAAACCACAAGAAAAACAAGATGTCATGATGCGTTTTAAAAACGCAGAATTGGATTTATTGGTGGCAACGACAGTAATCGAAGTGGGTGTTGATGTTCCGAATGCTAGTTTGATGATTATCGAAAATGCAGAGCGTTTAGGTTTATCGCAACTTCATCAGTTACGGGGGAGAGTAGGTCGAGGTAGCACGGCTTCTTTTTGTGTACTAATGTATAAACCTCCGCTAGGTAAAGTTTCGCAAAAACGCCTGCAAGTGCTACGAGATAGCCAAGATGGGTTTGTTATTTCGGAAAAAGACTTAGAAATTCGTGGGCCAGGCGAAGTACTTGGAACGAAACAAACGGGCATTGCTGAATTGCGAGTAGCAAATTTAATGCGAGATAGAAAAATGATACCAACGGTGCAATTTTATGCAAAATCACTTATCCAAAAACACCCTGATCTAGCGGAAAGTCTTATTCGTCGTTGGTTAAATAATAAAGAGATTTACTCGAACGCTTAAAAGTGCGGTCAATTTTCAAAGAGATTTAAATGGATAAAAAAGAAAAATGCCCAACTGTGCTCTTTTTTGATTCTGGAGTGGGTGGATTTAGCGTATATCGCGAAGCCAAAAAATTATTACCAAATTGGCATTATCTCTATTGTTTTGATAATGCTGGTTTTCCTTATTCAGAACGAGAAGAAGAAAGTATTATTCAGCGTACTTTAGCGGTTTGCCAACTTATTAATCAACGTTATCCATTAGATGCAATTGTGATAGCTTGCAATACAGCGAGTACAGTTGTACTTCCTCCTTTGCGAGCTGCTTTTGATATTCCTATCGTTGGGACTGTACCCGCTATTAAACCTGCATCAGAAATGACAAAGACAAAACATATTGGTTTATTAGCTACAAAGGGTACTGTAAAACGTCATTATGTAGATGATTTGATTGATAAATTTGCGCAAGATTGTGTTGTTGAGAGATTGGGAACAACAAAATTAGTAGAAATTGCGGAGCAAAAAATTCGTGGTCATTCCGTTGATCTAATTAGTTTAAAAGATGAGTTATCTCTGTGGGCAGACATGGCAGATTTAGATACATTAGTTTTAGGTTGCACTCACTTTCCACTCATCAAAGATGAAATTCACTTGTGCTTGCCACAAATTAAATATTTTATGGATCCTGGTGCGGCGATTGCTAAGCGGATAAAATATTTGCTCGATGGTAAAAGTATACGTGCTCAAGGTGAAAAATATAATCAAATGTTTTGTACCGACCATTTTTCTGAAGAATCTCAATTTAAAAAAGCTTTACACCTATGGGGATTTGAATCTTTAGATGTAATAAAAATAGACTAAAATTGATGTTAAATAGACCTTTTTGTATTAACTTTATTCAAAAGATCATTTTTTTAAATATTTTTACAAAAAAGTACTTGCAAGGGATTTGAAAATCCCTATAATGCACCGCACACAACGACGCACTGTTGTGAAGTATTTAAGTTTCCACATGCGTCGTTG
>NZ_LCTH01000056.1:0-21080 GCF_001008275.1 Haemophilus haemolyticus | reverse complement strand
TGTGCACCATTAATTGTGATTTTTACTAAACCTGCACCAGATTCACCTGTTACTTCTAGTTGCGCGATTTCTTCCTGCATTTTTTGCATTTTTTCTTGCATTTGTTGGGCTTGTTTCATTAAGCCGCCTAAACCGCCTTTTCCAAACATAATGTTATCCTTTATTAAGTCAAAAATTGCGTGCATTCTAGCGAAAAAATGGGCTTTTGGGAACAGTGTGGTTAATGATTTGGGGGATTTAAAATCTCAGAAAATTTCACCGCACTTTTGAAGTAAAGTGCGGTGAAATTTAGTGGCGTTTAGAATGGGAAGAGACGGTTATTCTGGAGTAATCCATTCGACAGTCCAGCTTCCTGTACCTTCTGGAACTAATGTTTTTGTGAGATAAGGCAAAATTTCTTTCATTTGGGTTTCTAATGTCCAAGGTGGGTTAATTACTACCATACCGCTTGCCGTCATACCTCGTTGATCGCTATCAGGGCGAACTGCGAGCTCAATTTTTAGAATTTTTCTAATCCCCGTTGCTTCTAATCCCTTAAAAATACGTTTAGTTTGTTGGCGTAATACAACAGGATACCAAATCGTGTAGGTACCAGTGGCAAAACGTTTATAACCTTCTTCAATGGCTTTGACGACGAGATCATAATCTTCTTTTAATTCATAAGGCGGATCGATTAGCACCAAGCCACGGCGTTCTTTTGGTGGTAGTGTTGCTTTGACTTGTTGAAAGCCATTGTCACATTTTACGGTGACATTTTTGTAGTCGCTAAAATTATTGCGAAGGATTGGATAATCGCTAGGATGAAGCTCAGTCAATAGTGCACGATCTTGTGGGCGCAATAATTCCGTGGCAATTAACGGGGAGCCAGCATAATAACGTAGTTCTTTTCCACCATAATTGAGTCTTTTGATCATTTTTACATAACGAGCAACATCTTCGGGTAAGTCTGTTTGATCCCACAAGCGTCCAATACCTTCTTTATATTCCCCTGTTTTTTCTGATTCGTTTGAGGATAAACGATAACGCCCCACACCAGAGTGCGTATCCAAGTAAAAAAAGCCTTTTTCTTTGAGTTTAAGATTTTCCAAAATGAGCATTAAGACGATATGTTTCAAGACATCAGCATGATTGCCCGCATGGAATGAGTGACGATAACTCAGCATAATATATCCTTTGTTTAATAACGAAGGCGAGCCAATTGACTCGCCTAATTGTGCACTAAAGTGCGGTCATTTTTAGAAGAGTTCTTCTGGTTGTGCAGCAGGCGTTGGTGTATTACCTTCATTATTTAAGCGTTGCTGTAATTCTGTGGGAACATAATAACCACGCTCTTGCATTTCCGAAAGGTAGGTACGTGTCGGTTCAGTACCTACAATAAAGTATTCTTTTTGTCCACCAGATGGCGAAAGCAATCCAGTCATAGTATCAATACTTTTTTCCATAATTTGGGGTGGTAATGGTAATTTACGTTCTGGTTTGTCGCTCAATGCCGTTTTCATGTAAGCGACCCAAGCAGGCATTGCTGTTTTGGCACCTGCTTCTCCGCGCCCAAGTACACGTTTGTTGTCGTCAAATCCGACATAAGTTGTGGTTACTAAGTTTGCACCAAATCCCGCATACCAAGCTACTTTTGAACTGTTGGTGGTACCAGTTTTACCGCCTATATCGCTACGTTTAATGGTTTGTGCGATACGCCAGCTAGTTCCTTTCCAGTCTAAACCTTGTTCCCCATAAATCGCCGTATTTAAGGCGCTACGAATTAAAAATGCTAACTCGCCACTGATGACACGTGGCGCATATTCTATTTTCGACGAGGCATTTTTTGCTGCTGCCATTAAATCAATTGCATCTTCCTTAAGTGAGGCCACATTTGACTGTAATTCTGGCAGTTCAGGCACAGTTTCAGGTTGTTGATCAACTTCTTCACCGTTTGTACTGTCATCTGATGGTTTTAAGGCATTTTCGCCTAAAGGAATATTCGTAAATCCGTTGATTTTATCTTTCGTTTCACCATAAACCACAGGGAGATCATTACACTCAATACAAGCAATTTTAGGGTTTGCAATAAATAGGTCTTTACCCGAGTTATCTTGAATTTTTTCAATGATATAAGGTTCAATGAGGAAACCGCCATTATCAAACACCGCATAAGCTCTAGCCATTTCTAATGGTGTGAATGATGCTGCGCCAAGTGCTAAGGCCTCACTTGCAAAATATTGATCATGTTTAAAGCCAAAACGTTGTAAAAACTCTGCTGTGAAATCAATACCTGCCGTTTGGATAGCACGAATAGCAATCATATTTTTAGATTGACCTAGTCCTACGCGTAAACGCATTGGACCATCATAACGATCAGGTGAGTTTTTTGGTTGCCACAATTTTTGTCCTGGTTTTTGAATAGAAATTGGGCTGTCTTGTAATACGCTAGAAAGTGTTAAACCTTTTTCTAATGCAGCTGCGTAAATAAATGGTTTAATAGAAGAACCCACTTGAACTAAGGATTGTGTTGCTCGGTTGAACTTACTTTGTTCATAGCTAAAGCCACCAACAATGGCTTCAATCGCGCCATTATCTGAGTTAAGAGATACCAACGCAGAGTTAGCTGTTGGAATTTGCCCTAATTGCCATTCACCATTAGTACGTTGACGAATCCAAATTTGTTCACCTACTTTTACAGGATTGCTTCTGCCAGTCCAACGCATTGCATTAGTGGATAGCGTCATTTTTTCACCGGATGCTAATAATAGATCCGCACCACCTTTTGCCATTCCAACCACGGCAGCTGGAATAAATGGGTTAGAATCTGGCAATTTACGTAAAAACGCTAGAATACGTTCATCATCCCAAGTAGCTTCATTTTTTTGCCATAAAGGCGCACCACCGCGATAACCGTGACGCATATCATAATCAATCAAGTTGTTACGTACGGCTTTTTGGGCTTCAGCTTGATCTTTTGAAAGTACAGTGGTAAATACTTTATAACCACTGGTGTAGGCATTTTCTTCACCAAAACGGCGAACCATTTCTTGGCGTACCATTTCAGTGACATAATCAGCACGAAATTCAAATTTTGCACCGTGATAACTGGCGACGATTGGCTCTTTTAAGGCTGCATCATATTCTTCTTTGCTGATGTATTTTTCATCCAACATTCGGCTTAGCACCACATTGCGGCGTTCTTCTGAACGTTTTAAAGAATAAAGTGGGTTCATGGTTGAAGGCGCTTTTGGTAAGCCTGCGATAATCGCCATTTCCGATAACGTCAATTCATTTAATGATTTACCGAAATAGGTTTGTGCAGCAGCCGCAACACCATAAGAACGATAGCCTAAAAAGATTTTATTTAAATAAAGCTCTAAGATTTCTTGTTTGGTGAGGGTATTTTCAATTTCTACAGCAAGCACGGCTTCACGAGCTTTACGAATCATAGTTTTTTCTGGCGTTAAGAAAAAGTTACGCGCTAACTGTTGGGTAATTGTACTTGCGCCTTGTGATGCGCCACCATTATTCACTGCAACAAATAACGCACGAGCAATGCCGATAGGATCTAATCCGTGATGATCGTAAAAACGACTATCTTCCGTCGCTAAAAATGCATCAATTAAGCGCTGTGGTACTTCAGCTAATTTCACTGGAATACGTCGTTGCTCACCCACTTCACCAATTAATTTACCGTCGGCCGTATAAATCTGCATTGGCTGTTGTAGTTCGACGGTTTTTAATGCCTCTACTGAGGGCAATTCCGATTTTAGGTGGAAATACAGCATTCCGCCTGCTACTAAACCTAAAATACATAAAGTTAATAGGGTACTAAATATTAATTTTGCGATCCGCATCGTAAAATTCTCGCTTCGTTAATGAATATTCTTGTCAAGAGACCTATGATTTGGCTGCTAAGTATAAAAGATTCAGCCTTTAAAGAATAGGAAAGAATATGCAATTCTCCCTGAAAAATCACCGCACTTTACAAATCGGCGTTCACCGTAAGCAGGGTTATTTTGATTTTGTGTGGTTTGATGAACTTGAACAGCCACAATGTTATCAATCCTCTATCAATGATAGCGATTTAAAAAATCGTTTTTTGCGACATTTAAAAACACAATCTCAAGGGAAAATCTTTTCTTTGCAGTTTGTGGCAAGTATTTCTGCTCACTTGACTTGGTCGAAAGTATTAATGTTACCGCAAATATTAAATGCGCAAGAATGTCATCAACAATGTAAATTTGTGATTGAGAAAGAGTTGCCCATTCCTTTAGAGGAATTGTGGTTTGATTATATTTCTACTCCCTTAAAGCAAGGTTTTCGTTTAGAGATTACGGCCATTCGAGAAGCGAGTGCGCAAACTTATCTGCAGGACTTTCAACCATTTAAAATTAATGTGTTAGATGTTGTTCCTCATACCATCTTGCGTGCATTTCAATATTTGTTAAATGAACAAGTGCGGTCAGAAAATACCTTATTTTTATTTCAAGAAGATGACTATTATTTGGCGATTTGTGAAAGAGCGTCGCAATCGCAAATTTTACAATCTCACGAAAATTTGACCGCACTTTATGAGCAATTTACCGAACGTTTTGAGGGGCAATTTGAACGAATTTTTGTTTATCAAATTCCTTCAAATTATACGCTATTACCAGAACACTGGCATCGAATAGAAACAGATTTACCCTTTATCGCGCTCGGCAACGCACTATGGCAAAAAGATTTATATCAACAAAAAGTGAGTAGCTAAATGTCGATGAATTTATTGCCTTGGCGTACTAATCAACATCAAAAGCGTTTGCGTCGTTTAGCTTTTTATATCGCTTTATTTATCTTGCTTGCTATCAATTTAATATTGGCTTTTAGCAATTTGATTGAACAACAGCAACAAAATTTGCAGGCTCAGCAAAAGTCGTTTGAACAACTTAATCAGCAACTTCACAAAACTGCCACGCAAATTGATCTGTTACGTAGTGCGGTGAAAGTTGGTGACGTTTTGCACTCTCTCACAAATGGGCAAGTTCAACATAGTTTGTTGCGATTAAGTGAATTGCCTCTTCAGAAAGGCGAATTAAACCGATTTAAACAAGATACCCATAACTTAATTTTGGAAGGAAGAGCACAAGATCAAACGGAATTTGAGTCGGTACATCAATTTTTAAAGAAACATTTTCCCAATGTGAAATTAAGTCAGGTTCAACCTGAACAACATACATTGTTTTTTCGCTTTGATATGAAACAAGGAGAGGAAAAGTGAAAGCCTTTTTTAACGATCCTTTTACTCCTTTTGGAAAATGGCTAAGCCAGCCTTTTTATGTTCATGGCTTAACCTTTTTATTGTTATTAAGTGTGGTGATTTTTCGCCCCGTTTTAGATTATATCGAGGGGAACTCACGTTTCCATGAAATCGAAAATGAGTTGGCAGAAAAACGATCAGAATTGTTGCATCAACAGAAAATTTTAACTTCTTTACAGCAGCAGTCGGAAAGTCGAAAACTTTCTCCAGAACTGGCTGCACAAATTATGCCGTTGAATAAACAAATTCAACGTTTAGCTGCGCGTAACGATTTATCTCAGAATTTACGTTGGGAAATGGGGCAACAGCCTATTTTGCATTTACAGCTTCTAGGTCATTTTGAAAAAACGAAGACATTTTTAATCGCACTTTTAGCTAATACGTCACAGCTTTCGGTAAGCCAGTTGCAATTTATGAAACCCGAAGACAGCCCATTGCAAACCGAGATCATTTTTCAGCTAGATAAGGAGACAAAATGAAGTATTGGTTTTACCTAATTGCATTATTTTTTATGAATTGCAGTTGGGGACAAGATCCTTTCGATAAAACACAGCGTATCCATTCTCAGTTTGATAACGCACAAACAGTAATGGAGCAGACAGAAATAACCTCCTCAGATGTACCTAATAATCAATGCGGAGCGGATGAAAATCGCCAAGCGGCTGAAATTCCTTTGAACGCTTTAAAATTAGTGGGCGTAGTGATTTCTAAAGATAAAGCCCTGGCGTTATTGCTGGATCAGGATTTGCAAATTTACAGCGTTTTAGAAGGTGTTGATGTGGCTCAAGAAGGATATGTTGTAACAAAAATCAATCAAAATAAAGTTCAATTTATGCGTAAGTCTGGTGTGCAATGTGATAGCACTGAACAGAAAGAATTAAGTTTTTAAAGGAAGATTATGAAGAAATACCTTGTAAAGTGCGGTTGTTTTTTAATGTGTTTTTGTTTGCCATTAATCGTTTGTGCTAATCCTAAAACAGATAACGAACGTTTTTTTATTCGTTTGTCGCAAGCGCCTTTAGCTAAAACACTGGAGCAATTAGCTTTCCAACATGACGTCAATTTAGTGATGGATGAGACGCTAGAAGGCAATATTTCTTTGAAATTAGATAATATTGACATGCCACATTTGCTACAAATAATCGCTAAAAGTAAGAAGCTTACTTTGAATAAAGATGAAGGCATTTACTATCTGAATGGAGGGCAATCAGGCAAAGGTCAAGCTGTAGGAAATCTTACTACAAATGAACTGCACTTAGTGAGTTACACGGTAAAACTCCATTTTGCTAAAGCCTCTGAATTAATGAAGTCCTTAACGACAGGAAGTGGCTCTTTGCTTTCACCAGCAGGGAGCATTACCTTTGATGATCGCAGTAATTTGCTCGTGATTCAAGATGAACCTCGTTCTGTGCAAAATATCAAAAAACTAATTTCTGAAATGGATAAACCTATTGAGCAGATCGCTATTGAAGCGCGTATTGTGACAATTACGGATGAGAGTTTGAAAGAACTTGGCGTTCGCTGGGGGATTTTTAATCCAACGGAAAATGCGGGGCGTGTAGCGGGTAGCCTCGCAGGCAATGGTTTTGAAAATATTACGGATAATCTTAATGTAAATTTTGCGACAACGACGACACCTGCTGGATCGATAGCATTACAAGTCGCAAAAATTAATGGGCGATTGCTCGATTTAGAATTGAGCGCTTTGGAGCGTGAAAATAATGTAGAAATTATCGCAAGTCCTCGCTTACTAACCACGAATAAGAAAAGTGCGAGCATTAAACAAGGGACAGAAATTCCTTATGTTGTGAGTAATACTCGTAACGATACACAATCTGTGGAATTTCGTGAGGCAGTGCTTGGTTTGGAAGTGACGCCACATATTTCTAAAGATAACAATATTTTGCTTGATTTATTAGTGAGTCAAAACTCACCAGGTTCTCGTGTCGCTTATGGACAAAACGAGGTGGTCTCTATTGATAAGCAAGAAATTAATACTCAGGTTTTTGCCAAAGATGGGGAAACCATTGTGCTTGGCGGTGTGTTCCACGATACGATCACGAAAAGCGAAGATAAAGTGCCAGTACTTGGCGATATACCTGGCATTAAACGATTGTTTAGTAAAGAAAGTGAACGACATCAAAAACGTGAGCTAGTGATTTTCGTGACGCCGCATATTTTAAAAGCAGGAGAAACGTTAGATGCGTTGAAACAAAAAAGTGCGGGTAAAAAATAACTTTTTTAGATGATGAATTTTTTTAATTTTCGCTGTATCCACTGTCGTGGCAATCTTCATATCGCAAAAAATGGGCTATGTTCACGTTGCCAAAAACAAATTAAATCTTTTCCTTATTGCGGTCATTGTGGCGCGGAATTGCAATATTATGCGCAGCATTGTGGTAATTGCCTTAAACAAGAACCTAGCTGGGATAAGATGGTCATTATTGGGCATTATATTGAACCACTTTCTGTATTGATTCACCGTTTTAAATTTCAAAATCAATTTTGGATTGACCGCACTTTAGCTCGGCTTTTATATCTTGCGGTGCGTGATGCTAAACGAACGCATCAACTTAAATTGCCAGAAGCAATCATTTCAGTGCCTTTATATCATTTTCGTCAGTGGCGACGGGGTTATAATCAGGCTGATTTATTATCTCAGCAATTAAGTCGTTGGCTGGATATTCCTAATTTGAATAATATTGTAAAACGTGTGAGACACACCCATACTCAACGTGGTTTGAGTGCAAAAGATCGTCGTCAGAATTTAAAAAATGCCTTTTCTCTTGCTGTTTCGAAAAATGAGTTTCCTTATCGTCGTGTCGCGCTGGTGGATGATGTAATTACTACTGGTTCTACACTCAATGAAATCTCAAAATTGTTGCGAAAATTAGGTGTAGAGGAGATTCAGGTGTGGGGGCTGGCGCGGGCTTAATATAAAGCACTGGAAAAAAAAGCGCGATGGGCGTATTATTCCTGATACTTTCTCTCAAGTATTTAGGACATAATTATGGAACAAGCAACCCAGCAAATCGCTATTTCTGATGCCGCACAAGCGCATTTTAGAAAACTTTTAGACACGCAAGAAGAAGGAACGAATATTCGTATTTTCGTCGTTAATCCTGGCACCCCTAACGCAGAATGTGGCGTATCTTATTGCCCACCGAATGCCGTGGAAGAAAGTGATGTTGAAATGAAATATGACACTTTTTCTGCATTTATTGATGAGGTTAGCCTGCCTTTCTTAGAAGAAGCAGAAATTGATTATGTTACCGAAGAGCTTGGTGCGCAACTGACCTTAAAAGCACCGAATGCCAAAATGCGTAAGGTGGCTGATGATGCGCCATTAATTGAACGTGTTGAATATGTGATTCAAACTCAAATTAATCCACAGCTTGCAAGTCATGGTGGACGTATCACCTTAATTGAAATTACTGAAGATGGTTATGCGATTTTACAATTCGGTGGTGGCTGTAATGGTTGCTCAATGGTGGATGTTACGTTAAAAGATGGCGTAGAAAAACAACTTATTAGCTTATTCCCGAATGAATTAAAAGGTGCAAAAGATGTAACCGAACATCAGCGTGGAGAGCACTCTTATTATTAGTGAGTGGTAAAAAGAAGATTTATAATAACCGCACTTTGAAAGTGCGGTTATTTTTATGGAGTAAAAAATGAAAATACTTCACCCCGATGATTTTGGTTATTGGTTGTTTACTCAAAGTTCAAACCTTTATTTGCTGAATAATGAGTTGCCTTGTGGTACGGCTAAAGCGCTTGGAATGGAAGGATTGCAGGCAATGCAAATCGGTGAATGGAAAAATTATCCGTTGTGGCTTGTGGCTGAGCAAGAAAGTGATGAACGAGAATATGTAAGTTTGCGTGGATTACTTTCTCTGCCAGAGGATGAATTCAATGTATTAAGCCGAGGTGTGGAAATTAATCATTTCCTCAAAACTCATAAATTTTGTGGAAAGTGCGGTCATAAAACACAACAAATTCAAGAAGAGCTAGCCGTGCAATGTACTCACTGCGGGTATCGAACTTATCCTGTAATCTGTCCATCTATTATTGTAGCGGTTCGACGTGGTCATGAAATTCTATTGGCAAATCATAAGCGTCATTATCACCCGAACGGAGGAATGTATACCACTCTTGCAGGTTTTGTAGAGGTCGGTGAAACATTTGAACAAGCGGTGCGGAGAGAGGTTTTTGAGGAAACAGGGATTTTGATAAAAAATATTTGTTATTTTGGTAGCCAGCCTTGGGCATTTCCGAATTCTCAAATGGTCGGTTTTCTTGCTGATTATGAGAGTGGTGAAATTACGTTGCAGGAAAGTGAAATTCATGATGCGCAGTGGTTTTCTTATGATCAACCCTTGCCAGAATTACCGCCAACAGGTACTATCGCTCGCAAATTAATTCATGCGACGCTTGAACTCTGTAAAGCGGAAAAGAAATGCGATTAATAAATATTCCAACTCTTATAAATTAAGGAAATAAGATGCGAAATCCGATTCATAAACGCTTAGAAAACCTAGAAAGTTGGCAACATCTTACTTTTATGGCTGCTTTATGTGAACGTATGGCACCAAATTTTAAATTGTTCTGTCAAATGAACGAACTTAATGCTGAATCTAAAACGTATCAAAATATTCTCAATTTGGTGTGGGAATATTTAACGGTTAAAGATGCCAAGATCAACTTTGAAAATCAGTTGGAGAAATTGGAAACGATTATTCCTGATGTGAATGATTACGAGAGTTTTGGTGTTGTGCCGGCGTTAGATGCTTGTCAGGCTTTAGCTGAAATTTTACATGCTATTATCGCGGGTGAAACATTAGAAAGAGCGGTGGAAATGAGCTTAATTTCTTTAGGAACGGTAACGAGTTTATTGGAAACTGAAACGGGGCGAGATTGGTCAGAAAGTGAACTTAAAGAAAGTGAAGATATTCAAGCAGAACTTGATGTGCAATGGCAAATTTATCGTTTACTTAAAGAATGTGAAAAACGTGATATTGAATTAATTTTAGATTTAAAAAATGAGATCCGAGCGGAGGGGATATCTAATATTGGTATAGAATTTCATCAATAACGTGAGATTTGTCACAATTTTTAAAAATCTTGCTTTTAATTCATCGTAAGTTAGATTATCCTTTGCACAGCTTTTGTGGTTAGCCCGCAGGCATATTTTGAAGAGTCAAATTTTATTTAACAGAAGGTACAAGTTTATGAACAAAACAGATTTAATTGATGCAATTGCAAGCGCTGCAGAATTAAATAAAAAACAAGCTAAAGCTGCATTAGAAGCTACTTTAGACGCGATTACTGCAAGCCTCAAAAAAGGTGAGCCTGTACAATTAATCGGTTTCGGTACATTTAAAGTAAATGAACGTGCTGCGCGTACTGGTCGTAACCCTCAAACTGGTGCTGAAATCCAAATCGCAGCATCTAAAGTACCAGCATTTGTATCTGGTAAAGCATTAAAAGATGCAATCAAATAATTAACATTTGAATGATTTTAAACCCTGCTAATAAGCAGGGTTTTTTGTTACCTAAAATTTACTTTACAAAACAATATTCTTTAAATAAACTTTCGAATCGAAACCTATTGCATTTAAGGATAGCTTTATGAAAAAAAATAGCCAGCCTCGTAATACTAAACAACGTCGCCATACTATTATGCAACTTTTGCAAGAACAGGGTGAGGTGAGTGTAGAACAGCTAGTGCAGCTTTTTGATATATCTGAAGTGACTATTCGTAAAGACTTAAGTGCGCTAGAAACAAATGGTTTTTTATTGCGTAAATACGGTGGCGCAATTTTAATGCCAAAAGAAATTATTGATGAAAACGAAAATGATGAACTTACGAAACGAAAGTTTGTCATAGCCAAAGTCGCCGCCGAACGTATTCGTGATCATAACCGTATTATCGTAGATAGCGGAAGTACTACGGCGGCTTTGATTAAACAACTAAATTTAAAACAAGGGTTAGTTGTAATGACGAACTCGCTTTCGGTGGCAACAGAATTGAGAGCATTAGAAAATGAGCCTACGTTGCTGATGACAGGAGGAACTTGGGATACTCGTTCGGAATCGTTTCAAGGAAAAGTAGCTGAACAGGTGCTACGTTCTTACGATTTTGACCAACTTTTTATTGGTGCCGATGGCATTGATTTAGCGCGAGGCTCTACGACTTTTAATGAACTTGTAGGATTAAGCCAGGTGATGGCGGAAGTTTCTCGCGAAGTTGTTGTGATGGTGGAATCTCAGAAAATTGGTCGAAAAATGCCAAATTTAGAATTAACTTGGCAACAAATTGATGTGCTTATTACTGATACAGGATTGTCAGAACAAGATAAACAAGCCATTTTAGCTCATGGCGTAGAAGTAATTTGCGTATAAAGTGTGGTTAAAAAAGTAGACGTATTTTTTATTTAATTAACAATAAGGAAGGCTTATGTGTGGTATTGTCGGCGCGGTAGCGCAACGTGATGTAGCGGAAATCTTAATTAATGGTTTACATCGTTTGGAATATCGTGGTTATGATTCTGCAGGCGTTGCAGTGGTAAATGAACATCATGAATTACAACGGGTGCGCTGCTTAGGTAAAGTTAAAGCATTAGATGAGGCCGTATCGGAGAAACCATTGATTGGTGGTACAGGGATTGCGCATACGCGTTGGGCAACGCATGGTGAGCCATCGGAAACTAATGCTCATCCACATGCATCAGGCACTTTTGCCGTAGTGCATAACGGTATTATTGAAAATCATGAAGAACTTCGAGAATTATTAAAATCTCGTGGTTATGTCTTTTTATCACAAACAGATACTGAAGTGATTGCTCACCTCGTTGAGTGGGAAATGCGTAGCACGGATTCACTTTTAGACGCTGTGAAAAAAGCAGTAAAACAACTAACTGGTGCATACGGTATGGTGGTAATGGATAGCCGTCATCCTGAACATTTAGTTGCGGCTCGTTCTGGTAGTCCGCTAGTGATTGGCTTAGGTATTGGTGAAAATTTCTTAGCTTCAGATCAACTTGCGCTTTTAAGTGTTACCCGCCGTTTTATCTTTTTAGAAGAAGGGGATATTGCAGAAATTACACGTCGTACAGTTGATATTTATGATACTTACGGCAATAAAGTTGAGCGTGAAATTCACGAATCTAATCTTGAAAATGACGCGGCAGAGAAAGGCAAATTCCGCCATTTTATGCAGAAAGAAATTTACGAACAGCCAACCGCACTTATCAATACAATGGAAGGGCGTATCAATCATGAAAATGTGATTGTCGATTCAATTGGCAATGGTGCAAAACACATTTTAGAAAAAGTTGAGCATATTCAGATTGTTGCTTGCGGCACATCCTATAATGCAGGTATGGTGGCGCGTTATTGGTTTGAATCTTTGGCTGGCGTGAGCTGTGATGTTGAAATTGCATCAGAGTTTCGTTACCGCAAATTTGTTACACGCCCAAATAGCTTATTGATTACTCTTTCTCAATCTGGCGAAACAGCCGATACTTTAGCCGCACTTCGTTTAGCGAAAGAAAAGGGCTACATGGCTGCATTAACAATTTGTAATGTTGCTGGCTCTTCGCTAGTACGCGAATCAGATCTTGCATTTATGACGCGTGCCGGTGTTGAGGTTGGGGTGGCGTCAACAAAAGCATTTACGACACAGCTCGCTGCGTTATTAATGTTGGTGACGGCACTTGGTAAAGTTAAAGGTCATATTTCTGCAGAAAAAGAGCAAGAGATTATCAAAGCAATGCAATCTTTACCTGCGGAAATTGAAAAAGCGTTAGCTTTTGATACAGACATTGAAGCATTAGCTGAAGATTTTGCTGAAAAACATCATGCTCTTTTCTTAGGTCGTGGAGCATTTTATCCAATTGCAGTAGAGGCCTCTTTGAAATTGAAAGAGATTTCTTATATTCATGCTGAAGCGTATGCGGCGGGAGAATTAAAACATGGTCCATTAGCGTTGATTGACGCCGATATGCCAGTAATTGTTGTAGCGCCAAATAATGAATTATTAGAGAAAGTAAAATCAAACATTGAAGAGGTTCGTGCTCGTGGCGGTCAATTATACGTATTTGCCGATAAAGAAGCGGGCTTTACACCAAGTGAAGGAATGAAAATCATCACGATGCCAAAAGTCAATGATATCGTTGCACCGATTTTTTATACCATCCCAATGCAGTTGCTTTCTTATCATGTGGCTTTAATTAAAGGTACTGACGTAGATCAACCTCGTAACTTAGCGAAGTCTGTTACCGTAGAATAAAGTGCGGTTGATTTTAAGGTAAATTTAAAGCACGGGTTATAGCTTGTGCTTTATCTGATTGAATGAAAAGGGCGAACATAAAAATGTTCGCCCTTTGTTATCTAAAAAAAACGTATAACTTAGCCCATACCGTATTTTTTTAGTTTTTTACGTAATGTACCACGGTTGATACCAAGCATATTTGCTGCACGGGTTTGATTACCACGAGTATATTGCATAATCATATCTAACATCGGGTGTTCAACTTCCGCTAATACTAATTCGTAAAGATCATTCACATCTTGACCATCTAATTGCGCTAAATAATTACGCAATGCTTGTTTTACTGAATCGCGTAATGGTTTGTTGGTCACTTGTGATTGCGCA
This sequence comes from Haemophilus haemolyticus, assembly GCF_001008275.1. GTDB lineage: Bacteria > Pseudomonadota > Gammaproteobacteria > Enterobacterales > Pasteurellaceae > Haemophilus > Haemophilus haemolyticus_P. Next base: position 7,143 of record NZ_LCTH01000056.1, on the reverse strand, counting down.
TTTAATACTGATACCGTTAAGGCTTCAGCAGGACTACGTTGTTGTTCTAACATTTTTCTTTATCCAAAATTAAATTGAAAAAATCTTCCAATACAATGAGCTGCTCTTTCGGATCACTAATTGCATTAAAAGTCTGTTTAAAAACGGAATCAGGTTGAATTCCCTGTAAATACCAAGCCACGTGTTTACGCGCAATGCGATAGCCTTTTTGTTCGCCATAGAATTGATGTAATTCTTGAATATGACGCAAAATTTGACCGCACTTTTCGTTTAAACTTGGCATTTGGCTTATCGAATCATGCTCTATTAGCTTTTCCACAGCTTGAAATAGCCAAGGGTTACCTAAGGCAGCACGACCGATCATAATGGCATCCGCTCCGGTATAATCAAGAACGAATTTTGCTTTCCGAGCAGAATCAATATCACCATTGGCTATAACCGGTATGGCAATCACTTGTTTAACGGCTTTGATGTTGTCATATTCCGCTTCGCCTTCAAAAAGACAAGCGCGTGTACGACCATGCACCGTTAATGCTTGTATGCCACATTGTTCTGCAATTTTGCCGATTTGAACGCAGTTTCGATTAGATTTATCCCAGCCTGTACGAATTTTTAAGGTCACTGGCACATTCACGGCTGCCACTACTTCTCGCAAGATTTTTTCCACCAAATCTGGAAATTGCAACAATGCAGAGCCTGCGAGTTTGCGATTTACTTTTTTGGCGGGACACCCCATATTAATGTCAATGATTTGAGCGCCATATTCCACGTTGATAGCCGCAGCTTGCGCCATCTCGAGTGGATCACTACCTGCAATTTGCACGGCATTGAGACCTAAATCTTCGCTATGTGCCAAACGCAATTTGGATTTTTCGGTATGCCAAACTTGCGGATTTGTGGACATCATTTCTGAAACTGTGAGTCCAGCACCATAATATGCACAAAGACGACGGAAAGGCTGGTCGGTAATACCTGCCATTGGTGCAAGTAAAACACGATTTTTTAATTGGTATGAACCGATTCGCATTTTACGTTACCTTCCTAGCAAGCCTAAATCTAATTAGTGTCGAACTGGTCGACGACCGACAAGGCTGGCTATAATACGCATTTTGTCTTGCTTTGCAAAGTGAAATTTGTTTAAAAAATACACTTTTTTTGATTGACAAAAAGAAATTAAAGCGTTTTTAGTTTACCCGTAATTCGGCACCATTCTTCTCTCACCACGACAGGCTCTAACGCAAATGTTTGCGTATAGGCATCGCACACTGATTGAGCTTGAGTTTCTAAAATGCCTGATAAACCAAGATCGCCATTCGGTTTAACAAGTTGACTAATGATTGGGTAAAGTTCTTTGAGAGGACCAGCAAGAATATTCGCCACCACGACATCCGCTTTTAAATCAGCGGGTTTTTCATCAGATAAGAACAGTTGTAGGCGATCTGCAACGCCATTTTGTTCGGCATTATTGCGACTGGCCAGAATCGCTTGTGGATCGATATCAATTCCCACCACACTTTTCGCACCAAGTTTTAATGCAGCAATAGCTAAAATACCTGAACCACAGCCAAAATCAATGACGGTTTTATCTTTTAAATCTAGGCCATCTAGCCATTCTAAACATAGTGCCGTTGTAGGATGAGAGCCAGTACCAAACGCTAAACCTGGATCGAGCATAACATTGACGGCATTTTCATCAGGCACATCACGCCAACTTGGACAAATCCATAAGCGCTGACCAAATTGCATTGGGTGGAAGTTATCCATCCATTCACGCTCCCAGTCTTTATCTTCTATTTGTTCAATTTTGTATGCCGTATTGCTATCTAAGTGTTTCGCTTCCTGTAATAAGCGGACGATTTCTGCCATATCTGTTTCTGCATCAAATAACGCAATAACATCGGTGTTGCCCCATAAACGAGTTTCACCAGGCAAAGGCTCAAAAATCGGTGTATCTTGACTATCCATAAAAGTCACAGAAACGGAGCCGATTTCTTCTAAAAAATCACTCATTTGTTCTGCTTTTTCATTGGTGCTATTTAGGCGAATTTGAATCCAAGCCATTTGTTTTTTCCTTTATTTCATAAAATGGGGCGTATTATACCGATTTTTTCAAAAGTTTCGGCAGTAAAGTAGAGCCAAGTGTGGCGAGTATAATGATTGTTATACCAAGTGCGGCTGAAAATGACAGTGTTTCGCCAAGTAATGATACGGCAAATAAGATGCCGAATAGTGGCTCAAGTGCGACTAAAATACCGGAGATATTGGCATCCACACTATTAAGGCCTTTATTCCATAACCAATAGGCAAGCCAACTACAGCCAATGGCAAGATATAATAAACCAGCAATACTCGTAGAATTTAATGATATTTGCCAGTTTTCTGTGAGCAATAGCGTAAATGGCAACGTTGTGATGGTCCCAAGTACAATACTGACGGAGGTATAGGCTTGCGTTGAGACTTTGGCCACAACTCGCTGTGTCCAACGTAATACGGCAGCGAAAATGATCCCAGCACTTAGTACTAATAAACAGCCAAATAAACTGATGTTATCAATGCCTTCATTATTTTTTCCACCATTGATTAAAATCGCCACGCCAATAAATGCCATTGCGCCGAATAGCCAGTGAAACCATTTTGCTTTGTCTTTAAAGAAGAAATGCCCAACAAATACAACGAGCAGCGGTTCTAGCCCAATCATGGTGACTGCACTGGACGCAGAGGTATATTTTAGCCCGATGAATTGCAATAAAAATACGGCGGTGTAGTTAAAGAATGCCAACCACCAAAGCTGTTTACGCATGGGTTTATCAATTTTTTTCCAACGACGTAAAAAGAGTGGCATGACAATAATCATTGCAATAATTAACCGCACTTGCACAACAAGCACAGGATCCATCATCGAATAAGTGAGTTTACCGACGATTAATGAACTGCTCCAAATAAGTAGCGCAAGAATTTGATAGAGCATTGATGTATCCTTGTGAATTGTTCCAATTCTGTGTTTTAGCGTAGAACTTTCTGAAAGTGAGAAAATTAAATATCACCTTCCTCTAATTTAGAAGAAGGTGACATCATATTGATTAATGCTTAAAGTGCGGTAACTTTTAATTGAGTTTTTTCGATATGACGTTCGCCCAATTTATTACCTACTAAAAATGCAATTAATCCAAATACTAATGACGGTACGATTTGATGGAAATTAAATAATTTTATGCCAAGTTGAGTGAGCAAGATATAACTTCCCAAGCCGATAATCATTGAGCTTAACGCACCATAAGCATTTGCTTTATCCCAGTAAATTCCTAGCACAATCACCCATAAAAATGCGGCTTCGAGTCCACCAAAGGCAAATAGATTTAACCAAATAATCATATCTGGTGGATTGAGTGCGGCAAAGATTAAAAGTGCGGTCAAAATCAGCGTGATAATAGATGAAAAATAACTTACTTTTTTCTCATTTTTTGCAGCTTCTGGTTTTGTAGAAAGGTATAAATCTTTTACAAAAATAGAAGAAGATTGAATAAGTTGCGCATCAATTGTGGACATAATTGCTGACATCGGTGCGGCTAAGAAAATACCGGCAATAATAGGTGGTAATACTTTGAGCATTAAAGTTGGAATCACTTGATCGGATACCGTTAAATCTGGAATAACTGCACGACCAAGTGCACCGGCTAAGTGCATCCCGAACATAATGATGGAAAGAACAATTGTTCCAATCAGCATCCCTCTATGTAAGGCTTTGCTATCTTTAAATGCCATGCATCGAACAGCAGTATGTGGAAGACCAACGACACCGAAACAGACGAGTACCCAGAAGGAAGCCATAAATTGAAAATCTAGCATTCCATTTGGCCCGTAGGGCGTGACTAAAGCAGGATCGATTTCAGTTAATTTATTAACCGCACTTTCTACACCACCGAGTGCATAAATGGTTCCTACAAGGAGAATAATAGTACCTAAAATCATGACGGTACCTTGAATGGTATCCGTGAGTACAACTGCACGGAATCCCCCGATAAATGTATAGATACCTACCGTTAAAGCAAATAAGAGCAATGCTTGAGTATAAGAAATACCGATAGTAGTTTCTAATAAACGCGCACCGCCAATAAATTGCACGGTCATGGCCGCAAAAAATGCGAGAAGAAGGGCAAGGCTTGATAGCCAAACTAAATATTTGTTTTTATAACGATAAAGGAAAAGATCGTTAATCGTTAACGCATTGGTTTCTCTTGATAATAGTGCGAATTTTTTACCTAATGCGCCTAATGCAAGCCACACTGCAGGGACTTGAATCATTGCAAGTAATACCCAGCCTAATCCGTATTTATAAGCTGCACCAGGCCCTCCGACAAAAGAACTTGCACTGGCATAAGTTGATGCAGTTGTCATTGCGAGCACAAAACCCGTCATCGAGCGGTTACCTACATAATATTCCGTTAGAAAATCGCCTTTTGTACGTTTTACATAAGCGAAAATCGCAGCACCAAATATAAATGCAAGATAAATAATTAAAGGGAGAATAATACCTAAATTCATTTTTGATTCTCCTTATCCTTGATTTCAAGAGAGATATCTTGATAAATAATTTTGATAATCCAATGGCCAATTACAATAAATAGAATAGGCAAATAAATACAAGAGAGCTCGAACCAGAGAGGGAAACCAATCGGCCCTTGAGTTTCTTTAGGCAAATAAGCACATAAGCACCAACCTATCACATATAAAATAGATAGACCTAATGCCCAACTAGCCTCCTTGGCAGCTTGTTGATAACGTTGTTTTAATGTCATGTTTCTTCCTTAAATTTTTTATAAGTGAAAGTATATTTTTGAATGGTATAAGGGGCGTATATTTCATACGCCCCTTGTGTTTGCTAATCTTACAACTTTTTTGAATAATTCAAAATGTTTTGCTGATTTCTAAGTAAATTCGATTTTTATCATATTCATAAAAAGGATGATTACTGGTTACCTTTTGATACGACCAAGATAATTTTGGTGTGATTCCCCAGATATGAAAGTTTCTATGCCAAATAGTAAATACTGATGCATATTCCTTATTTTTCTGGCGAATACCAATAAGATCTTTTTCTTTATAGGCTCGTTGTGCATAATTCAGGATTAAACGAGTTGATATGCCTGCTTTCCATTCTTGTCCCCATCCTAATCGGACATTTTTTCGTTGATAAGCGTTATCTAAATCTCGAGTATTTTCGCGATTATAATCAGCTCCACCAAACCAATACTGTCCATTTTTCGCTAGGTAAAGTAGTGTAGCGGAAGCTAGATAGTTATTTCCATTGAGATGTTTACGAGTTTCATAGCGTTGTTCACCATACTCAAGTGCGGTCGAAATTTGCCATTTTTCATTTAGCCAATTGGATAAATCCAATCTAGCACCTGAATTTTTAGAGTATTGTTTCATCGCATTTCCGCCAGATGAGCCGCCTGCATACCAGCGCTTCTCTGTAAATGGCATTAATGATAGTTCAAATCGTGCAGTTTGGTATCCAATACCCACACCAGCTCTCGCGTTAAATTCATTATATTTTTTGTTATCCCAATAATATTTTCCACTACCTTCCAAGGACAATTTTGTAAAGTAGTTGTGAGGTAATGACCATTTCTTTTCAGCATTCCCAAAATACGAAAATCCTCTGGCACTTTCTTTTTCCCAAGCAGTCCAGTTGCCAATTTTGGTGCCTGCTTTTGGCGCATTATTGATATTACTTTCATTTAAAAAACTAAACCCACCTTGGATTTTCCATTGATCTCGTTGATTTAAGGCTGAAAGATATTGTTCAATTATTTTTACAGAATCAGGGGAAACTTGCTCTGCTCTTAACTTTTGAAATTGATCTTTTGCCGCCTCGTTATCATTATTCAGAAACAAGGCTTGAGCTAATTGATAGCGTAAAGGTAAAAGATCAGTTTTTTGTGAAAATAAGTGTCGGTAGGCTTTAACGGAATCAGAAAAATGTCCTTTTTCTCGTAAATCAATCGCTTCAGCCCATTCTAACAAAAACGGATCTTTTTTAGGTAAAGGCTGATATAGCGGTAATAAAAGTTGTACTGCCTCACCATTATTTTGTAATACTGCAGGAATAAGACCGCGAATAATCAAGTCTGGATGTTTCGCTAATTCTTCTTTTGTAATCGATAACTTTGATGGATTATTACTCGTCAAAAGTGCGGTTGGTTTTTGTGGTAAATTTGGTTTAGCCAAATGTAGCTGTTCATCTAAACGCCCATCATGTGGCTGCGGAGATTTTTCTACAGCAATAGAATTTGACGCTAAAAATAATGCGACGGTGAGACATAAACTAAATTTAGTTTGTATATTCATTTTTATCCTTATTGGGAAAGAATAAAGCAAGCTTAAGCTTGCTTTATTAAGGAATACTAAAAATTATTGTTTAGATGCGCCGTAAACACCTAAATATTTTTTATCAGGATTAACATAATATCCTGTTAATTCAGCAGCATCTTTACCATAGAAGGCTCCTTCTGTTGAAGTGCCGTTTAGCGAACCTTCAAATTTATTTCCTTTAACATCAGCAGATAAATTGACGACTGAGTCTGCGCCAAATTGGTAATTATCGGTAGCAACTATCTTACCAGCTAATTTTTTAGTACCAAAGTCTACATTAATATCCACTTTACCAGGAACAACCTTATCAACTCCATGGTGTCCTGGAACGGTGTTATATAAATGTGCAGCATAACCAGAATATTGAATTACTCCTGCCATCTTGTCCATATCGCTTTTACTGGTGGCGTATGTACCTTGGGCTACAACATAATGCTCAGTTGTTTGAGAAGAACCAACATATCCCCAACGAATATTTTGTCTTCCACCGACAAGGCGTATATCATTCTTTGTATCTATTAGTATATATTTGCCTGAAGATAGGTTACCAGGAATAATATCAATTGCTTTCCCTTCAACAATTAATTTATTAACTTCGTCAGGTTCATTACTTGAGAACGTTGTAATATCAACTGATTTAACTTCTTTTACTGGTAAGTTTAAATAATTACCTGATACTTGCCCTGTTGATGGAAAATAATTATCTGATAAGGGGTCTTTGCCTTTCCCTGCCTCTGCTGAAGTAACTGGTTGTGCTGAAGTAGCTGG
>NZ_LCTH01000055.1:0-38236 GCF_001008275.1 Haemophilus haemolyticus | reverse complement strand
TAAAGTGCCCTTTCTTTGTTTATCCTGTTATTTCATATAAGGATTACTATTGGTTTTTTGAACTTAAGTGAGTAAACTAAATGCACTCATTTTCTCAACGGAGAACCTTTATGAAACCTTATCTTATCGCCCCATCAATTCTTTCTGCCGATCTTGCTCGTCTTGGTGATGATGTACAAAACGCACTTAATGCAGGTGCGGATGTTATTCATTTTGATGTTATGGATAATCATTATGTACCTAATCTCACTTTTGGGCCTACGGTATGTCAAGCTTTACGCGATTATGGTATTACCGCACCGATTGATGTGCATTTAATGGTAAAACCGGTCGATCGTATTATTCCCGATTTTGCCAAAGCAGGTGCGAACTACATCACTTTTCACCCAGAATCTAGCGAACATATTGACCGCTCTTTGCAGCTTATTCGCGACTGTGGTTGTAAATCTGGATTAGTGTTTAATCCTGCGACGCCGTTGAGCTACTTAGATTACGTTTTGGATAAAGTGGATGTGGTTTTATTAATGTCAGTTAATCCCGGATTTGGCGGACAATCTTTTATTCCAGCAACATTGAAGAAATTACAACAGGCTCGTAAGATCATTGATGAAAGTGGTTATGACATTCGTCTTGAAGTAGATGGCGGTGTGAAGGTTGATAATATTGCGGAAATTGCAGCGGCGGGTGCAGATATGTTCGTGGCGGGTTCCGCAATTTTTGGTAAGCCAGATTATAAACAAGTTATTGACCAAATGCGTACACAGTTATCGAGTGTGAGCGCATAACTGTCATTTTAATGAAATGTGATTGCAATAGAACAGAGAAAAACAATGAATACACAATTTAAACTTATTGGCTTTGATTTAGATGGCACCTTGGTAAATAGCCTGCCTGATTTAGCGTTATCCGTAAATTCTGCCTTGGCTGAATTCGATTTACCGCAAGCACCAGAAGAATTAGTGTTAACTTGGATCGGTAATGGGGCACCTGTATTAATTGCACGAGCGTTAGATTGGGCGCAAAAACAAACAGGAGAAGTGTTAACTGAAGAAGAGATTAAGCAGGTAACGGAGCGTTTTAATTTTTATTATGGTGAGAATTTATGTAATGTCAGCCGCCTGTATCCGAATGTAAAAGAAACATTAGAAACCTTACAAGAAAAAGGCTATGTCCTAGCTGTTGTTACCAATAAACCCACAAGACATGTTCAGCCAGTATTGGCCGCGTTTGGAATTGATCATTTATTTAGTGAAATGTTGGGTGGTCAGTCTTTACCTGCCATTAAACCACATCCAGGTCCGCTTTATTATTTATGCGGAAAATTTGGTTTTGAACCACGCCAAGTGCTTTTCGTAGGCGATTCTAAAAATGATATTATCGCAGGTCACGCTGCGGGCTGTGCAGTTGTTGGTTTAACTTACGGCTACAATTACAATATCCCTATCAGTGAATCCAATCCAGATTGGGTGTTTGATGATTTTGCCCAGCTCTTAACGATTCTTTAAGTTTCTTATCTAACAATAAAGTGCGGTTAACCTTGAGCTTCCCCAAAAACAGTTCGCACCGATGTGACAGAATTTCGAGTTGGGCAAAATAAACTCTATTTTGTCCCATTAATAGACTTATAAAAAGCTGAGTCCCGTACAATACGGAACTCAGTATTTGATTAACTGTTCAATTTTGGGATATAGATCCAAAATTCACCACACTTTTATATGTAAGATCTTTATCATTAAAGAATAAAACGACTCAAATCTTCATTTTCAACCACTTCGCCAAGTGCATCTGCTACATAAGCCGCATCAATATTGACCGTTTGACCATTCATGTCACTTGCACTGAAAGAAATTTTATCCATTAAACGTTCCATTACCGTATGCAAACGGCGCGCACCAATATTTTCCGTTTTTTCATTCACACGGAATGCCGCCTCAGCAATTTTCTTCACTGCGTCGGTTGTGAATTCTATATTCACCCCTTCTGTTGCCATTAATGCTTTGTATTGCTCGGTTAAAGACGCATGTGGCTCCGTTAAAATACGCTCAAAATCAGCCGCACTTAATGCGGTTAGTTCAACACGAATCGGCAAACGACCCTGCAACTCTGGAATTAAATCTGAAGGACGAGCAACTTGGAATGCACCAGACGCAATAAATAAGATGTGATCGGTTTTAACCATTCCGTGTTTGGTGCTAACGGTCGAACCTTCCACTAACGGAAGTAAATCACGTTGCACGCCTTCACGCGATACATCTGCACCACTGTATTCACCTTTCTTACAAATTTTGTCGATTTCATCGATGAAAACGATACCATTTTGTTCTACCGCATCAATCGCTTTTTGTTTAAGTTCTTCAGGGTTAATTAATTTCGCTGCTTCATCATCAATCAACGCTTTCAACGCATCTTTAATTTTCATTTTGCGTTTTTTCGTTTTATCTGAACCTAAATTTTGGAACAATGATTGCAGTTGATTTGTCATTTCTTCCATGCCTGGAGGAGCCATAATTTCAACGCCCATAGACACGCCTGCAGACACATCAATTTCGATTTCTTTATCATCTAATTGACCTTCACGTAATTTTTTACGGAACGCTTGGCGAGTACTGCTGTGATTATCATGGCTTTCAACTTCGCCCCATTGATTTTTAGCTGGGGGAAGTAAAGCATCCAAGATACGCTCTTCGGCTGCATCTTCAGCTCTTGCTCTGTTCTTCGCAATTTCCTGCTGGCGAACAAGCTTCATCGCACTATCCGTTAAATCACGAATAATGGAATCTACCTCTTTCCCCACATAACCCACTTCGGTAAATTTCGTTGCTTCTACTTTGATAAATGGCGCGTTAGCTAATTTTGCCAAACGGCGCGCAATTTCAGTTTTACCCACACCAGTTGGGCCAATCATTAAAATATTTTTTGGGGTTACTTCATGACGCAGAGGTTCTTGAAGCTGCATACGACGCCAACGGTTACGCAATGCAATCGCCACAGCACGTTTTGCATCGGCTTGACCAATAATATGTTGATCTAATTCAGAAACTATTTCACGAGGAGTCATTTCAGACATATTTTTTCCTTAATTCGGTAATTCTTCAATAGTGAAATTGGTATTTGTGAACACGCAAATATCACCAGCAATTTTCAAAGATTTTTCAACAATTTCACGAGCAGAAAGTTCGGTGTTTTCCACCAACGCACGTGCTGCAGACAACGCATAGTTACCACCAGATCCGATTGCTAAAATTTGATCTTCTTCTGGTTGAACCACGTCGCCAATACCCGTGATGATTAAACTTTCTTTTTCATCCGCCACAATTAGCATCGCTTCTAATTTACGGAGTGCACGATCTGTACGCCAATCTTTTGCTAATTCCACCGCACTTTTTAGTAAGTGCCCTTGGTGCATTTCAAGTTTACGTTCAAATAATTCGAAAAGTGTAAATGCATCTGCAGTACCACCAGCAAAACCAGCAATCACTTTGCCATTATATAAACGGCGCACTTTTCGTGCATTGCCTTTCATTACGGTATTACCCAAAGAAACTTGTCCATCACCACCTACGACGACTTGCCCATTACGACGTACGCTTACAATCGTTGTCATTGTTCTGTCCTTTATAAAGTGAAAAGTTGTTCGTTATATGGCGGTAAATTAACAAAATTCAAGAGAAAATAGTCTTTTGACGATTTATTCACCAAAAATAATCAAAAAATGTGAGCCTGATCATACTTCAAAATAGCAAACGTTTGCTTTAAATTGATATAAAACATAGAATGTGTATGATACATAGCATTCAATGACCATCCAACTAGGAGTTTTTTATGAAAAAGATGATCAAGCTATCTGTTGTAGCTTTATTAACCGCAGCAGCAATTCCAGCTATGGCAGGAAAAACTGAGCCTTATACTCAATCTGGTACAAATGCACGTGAAATGTTGCAAGAACAACCAATTCACTGGATCTCAGTAGATCAAATCAAAAAAGAATTAGAAGGCAAAGGCCCAATTAATGTCAGCTTTGACATTGATGACACAGTACTTTTCAGTAGCCCTTGTTTCTATTACGGTCAACAAAAATATTCTCCAGGCAAACAAGACTACTTGAAAAATCAAGATTTCTGGAATGAGGTTAACGCAGGTTGTGACAAATACTCAATTCCAAAACAAATCGGCGTTGATTTGATCAAAATGCACCAAGAACGTGGAGACCAAATTTATTTTATTACAGGTCGTACTGCAGGGAACGTAGATGGCGTAACACCTGTATTACAAAAAGCGTTTGATATTAAAAATATGCACCCTGTTGAATTTATGGGCGGACGTGAGCGCACAACCAAATACAACAAAACCCCGGGCATTATTGCGCATAAAGTTAGCATTCACTATGGCGACAGCGATGATGATGTGTTAGCAGCTAAAGAAGCGGGTATTCGTGGTATTCGTTTAATGCGTGCAGCAAACTCAACTTACCAACCAATGCCAACTTTAGGTGGCTATGGTGAAGAAGTGTTAATCAATTCAAGCTATTAATTGACCGCACTTTAACAACAAAAAAGGCAAGTTAGGATTCCTAGCTTGCCTTTTGTTTTACCACTTAATTAGTGTTTAGTTTGACCTTCTTCAGATTTTTCTTCTGCATTTTCTGCTTGTTGACGATTCATATATTCAACAAACAATGCATCAAAGTTTACTGGAGATAAATTCAACGCAGGGAACGTACCACGATTTACTAAGTTAGACACTAATTCACGTGCATAAGGAAAAAGCATATTCGGGCATTGAGAAGTTAAACAATGCGCCATTTGAACATCTTCTAAACCGCTAATAGTGAATACGCCCGCTTGTTTTACTTCACAAATAAATGCAAGATCACCACTATCTTCAAGTGTAGTTTCAACAGAAATGTTTAATACTACTTCATATAAGTCATCACCAACTTGAGTTGTTTCGGTACTTAAATCAAAACCAAGTTTTGGTTTCCATTCTTGTTGGAAAATATGTGGAAGATTTGGCGCTTCAAAAGACACATCTTTCACATAAATACGTTGAATTTGGAGAACGGGTTGTTGTTCTTCTGTTGCTGCAACGTCTTGTTTTTGTTCTGACATTTTCTATTCCTTATTATTTATGTTTTTTAACTAAAGGTAAATTTGCTGCAGCCCATACAGAAATGCCTTCTTTTAACACAAACACACGATTAAAACCTTGTTTCGATAAAAGTGTAGCTGAAGCTGCTGCGGAAACACCGTTAATATCTACCAACACAATTGCTTTTTCTTTGTGTTGTTCAATTTTACCGATGTTTTTATTTTTAATTTCGCTTGGAAGTAAATTAATGCTATCAATGATGTGACCACGTTGAAATTCTTCAATACTACGTAAATCCACCACAATAGCTTCATCCGAATTTATTAAACGAATCACCTCATTGTGAGTGATGACTTTAAATTTACTCGTTGCTCCTTTATAGAAGGTATAAATTACCATCACAAAAATCGCAAACCAAGAAACCGCTAAAAGAGTATGTTTTTGAGCAAACTCTGTTGCCATTGGGATAAATTCTTGCATTGTTTTCTCTACTGATTAAGTACATCAAAATAGGGCTCAAGTATAACCGTACTTGGGTTATCTTTCAAAAAAATTCTTATGAACGTTAAATACCTTGAATTATACATCTATAACTAAACCAGAAATAACGGCACTTTTGACCACAATTTATTGATCCATGTTATGGAATCGATACCCATTTGTTGCTATATTAAGTGCTGTTTTAACAAATAAAACAAAGATATTTTTTAATTAACTTAGGGGGCAGTATGTCTGCAATGTTCTTACTACAATTTGCCATCGTATTATTGTGTATCTTTGTGGGTGCACGTGTAGGTGGTATCGGGTTAGGTGTATTTGGTGGTTTAGGCCTTGCTATTCTTTCTTTTGGCTTTGGTCTAAAACCAGCAGGTTTACCTATTGATGTTATGTTTATGATTATGGCTGTAGTGGCAGCGGCGGCAGCAATGCAAGCAGCAGGCGGTTTAGACTACATGATCAAAATCGCAACCAAAATCTTACGTCGTAATCCTAAACACATTACGTTTATCGCTCCGGCAGTAACTTGGTTATTCACTTTCTTAGCAGGTACTGGCCACGTGGCATATTCTGTATTACCAGTTATCGCTGAAGTAAGCCGTCAAAACGGTATCCGTCCAGAACGTCCAATGTCAATGGCGGTAATCGCATCACAATTTGCTATCGTAGCAAGCCCTATTGCGGCAGCTGTTGTAGCGGTCGTGGCTTACCTTGAACCTCAAGGCATCCATCTTGGTGACGTATTAATGGTAACTATTCCTTCAACCATCTTAGGTATTTTTATTGCTTGTTTATTTGTAAACAAAATGGGTAAAGAATTAAAAGATGATCCGGAATATCAACGTCGTTTAAATGATCCAAAATATGCAGATACTTTTGCTTCTACCACTTCAGTCAAAGAAGTAGAAGTGAACAAAACCGCTAAAATTTCTGTTTCTTTATTCTTATTTGGTTCATTACTTGTTGTAATCATGGGTGCGGTTCCATCTTTACGTCCAGTATTTGATGGTAAACCAATGGGGATGGCACACACTATCGAAATCATTATGTTAGCGATTGGTGCGTTAATTATCTTAACTTGTAAACCAGATGGCACTGAAATCACTAAAGGCTCTGTATTCCACGCTGGTATGCGTGCAGTAATCGCAATCTTCGGTATTGCATGGTTAGGTGACACCTTGATGCAAGCACACATGACTGAAGTAAAAGAAATGGTAAAAGGCTTAGTTGAAACTGCACCATGGGCATTTGCTTTCGCGCTATTTGTACTTTCAGTATTAGTAAACAGCCAAGGTGCAACAGTCGCAACATTGTTCCCACTTGGCATCGCATTAGGTATCCCTGCACCAGTATTAATCGGTGTATTTGTGGCAGTAAATGGTTACTTCTTTATTCCTAATTACGGTCCAATCATTGCATCTATTGACTTCGATACTACGGGCACAACCAAAATTGGTAAATATATTTTAAACCATAGCTTTATGATTCCTGGTTTATTAAGCATGCTTTTCTGCTTATTAATCGGTTTAGGTCTTTCTCACGTTATTCTTTAAAATGTGATTCGATAACAAAGAACGGTGCTGAAATAGCACCGTTTTTTTATTTCCCAAATATAAAAAGAAAAGCGATAAAAAATATCGCACTTTAATATCTCAAAGTGCGGTAATTTTTATCAATATTTTTAACTACACATCATAAGTGGTAGAGGCGGTATTCCCACCACGACCTGTCCAGTTAGTATGGAAGAATTCACCGCGGGGTTTATCTGTACGCTCATAAGTATGTGCACCGAAGTAGTCACGTTGCGCTTGCAATAAGTTTGCTGGTAAACGGGCTGAAGTATAACCATCTAAGAAGGTGATTGCAGACGCCATACAAGGCATTGGAATACCCACTTCGATAGATTTCGCCACCACTTTACGCCAGTCACTTAATGCATTTTCTAAAATGCCTTTGAAGTAACTATCTGAACCTAAGAAGATTAAATCTGGATTTGCTTCATATGCATCACGAATGTTACCTAAGAAACGGCTGCGAATGATACAACCTTCACGCCATAATAATGCCGTTGCACCGTAGTTGATGTTCCAGCCAAATTGTTCAGAGGCTTCACGAATAAGCATAAAGCCTTGTGCGTAAGAAATAATTTTAGACGCCAATAAGGCTTTACGTACCGCTTCAATCCAAACTTTTTTATCGCCTTCAACCGGTTGAATTGTTTTGCCAAATAATTGATTAGCGGCAACACGTTGATCTTTAAATGAAGATACGCAACGAGCAAAGACGGATTCAGTGATTAAGGTTAATGGAATACCAAAATCTAATGCATTGATACCCGTCCATTTACCTGTTCCTTTTTGGCCAGCTGTATCTAAGATTTTTTCAACTAATGGTTCACCATCAGCATCTTTATAACCAAGAATATCGGTGGTGATATCGATTAAATAGCTATCAAGTTCAGTTTTTTTCCATTCTGCGAAGATAGCTTGCATTTCGTCATAGCTTAAGCCTAAACCTTCTTTTAAGAATTGGTAAGCTTCACAGATTAATTGCATATCGCCATATTCGATACCGTTATGAACCATTTTTACAAAGTGACCAGCACCTTCACCGCCAACCCAGTCACAACAAGGTTCGCCTTGTTCTGTTTTTGCTGAGATTGCTTGGAAAATAGGTTTAACATATTGCCATGCTTCTTGATTACCACCTGGCATGATAGATGGCCCATGACGCGCACCTTCTTCACCACCTGAAACACCCGAACCAATAAAGCGAATGCCTTTTTCAGCCAATGCTTTTACACGATGGTTGGTATCTGGATAGTTTGAGTTACCGCCATCAATGATGATGTCGCCTTCTTCTAAGTGCGGTAATAATGCCTCAATGAATTGATCCACTACATCACCCGCACGCACCATTAACATCACTTTACGTGGCTTTTCTAATTTAGAAGCTAAATCTTCTAAAGAGTATGCACCAATAATATTCGTGCCCTTTGCTGCACCTTGTAAAAATTCATCCACTTTTGAAGTGGTACGGTTATATGCCACCACTTTAAAGCCATGATCATTCATATTTAAAATGAGGTTTTGCCCCATTACGGCTAAGCCGATAACACCGATGTCGCCTTTTACTGACATTTTTTGCTCCTGTTGTATTAAATTTAGTTAATTACTCTCAATAATCCCTTTTATCCTAAATGAAGTTTTTTAATATTTTTATTCATTTTTAGAGTTTTAATGATAATGGCACACAAAATTAATATAAGAATTGCCTGTATTAAATTAACAAAGTAATTATCTGTATTATTTAAAGACATTTTCCTTAACCCAAAAACAATTAAAAGCTCTTGAATACAATAAATACCTAAAGAATTTTCTCCCAAATAAGCCAATACACTCCAAAACACTTTTACTATGCTACTGAGCTTTTTAGTATTATTGTAAATAATATAGCTAACAAGAACAAAGGATGCGCTCCCTAACACCCCAATAATTATTCTATATACATCAATAAAAAACTGTTTACTTGTTGAAAAACCCAAATCTGGATTTAATATACTAACTCCAGAATGATAAATATAAGAATTAATATCCCAAAATAAAAAAATAGAAACAAATGATACACTACAAGCTAATGTAATTTGGCTATAATATTTCCCCGCTATTTCAAACAGGACCACCCTATATTTGGCTAACAAATAGCCTATTAAAAAGAACGGATAGATGAATGCTGTCATCTTTAATATATATCCTTTAGCAAATAGGATAAACAATAAAACAATAGTAAGGTGTATAAATATACTGCCTTTTAAAAGCTTATGAATAAATGATACTAATATAGACGAGATTAAAATCCCCCATAAAAACCAGTAACTATGAAAAATCTTATAGATTAAGTCATTAAAATCAATATAAATATTAACATTGCCGTTTTTATAGATAGAATTTAAATACAAATAAGAATATACAGAAAATAACAACAAAGGAATAAAAATTCTTTTTAGCCTATTTTTTACAATTAAAATTAAGTCATATTTTTCTTGTGAAAAAAAAACAAAATACCCACTAACAATCATAAATAAAGGCATATGAAAAGAATAAATAAATTGAAAAACTGAAAAATTCCAGAACATTCCTTTATTTAGCACATCAACACCACTTCCATTTTGAATACAATGCCCAAAAACCATAAGAAATATAGCTAGTCCTTTAACTATATCTAAAAATATATTTCTTTTTTTCATATTGATTACTTTAAATTGGTTAATTAAGAACCAGCTAGTTATTTTTACTGTTCTATATTAAAAAACGATTAATATATACTCTAGCTATCATCCATATTATATATGACAGCCTAGTTACCTACTTATCTAAATAAGACTTCCCTACTTTTGGGAACTTGTATCTTAACATATTCCTTTATCTATAAGTTCAGTCTATCCCCAGTCACCGGAAACCAACAACTCAGGTTTCATCTTTTACTGACATTGTTTTCCTATTAAGAAAATGCTGAAGCACCTATTATTTTTTATAAAGTATATGAAACTTATTCCAGATATTTGTCTCAGTAAAACATCACTTAAATTTCTCTAATTAACGAGTTACCTTGCTCTAACGTGTCTAACCACTGCCATTTTTCATAGCCGATGAGTTTACTATTTTCTAAAGAAAATGTGGTACAACAACGCCCCAAACGATTTTCTAGAGATTGATTTAAATGTTGATACGTAAATTCAACTTGAGTATCGTTAATCCATTTTCCAATTAAAAAACCTTTTAAAATTTCACCGCCACCATATTCTGCCCAAATCATTTTATCTTGCTGATGGTAATGAAATTCGGTTTGGCTGCTGACCTCACCATTTGCGGTGTTTTCAACAGCAATAAATTTTTTATTATCTAAATTTAACATTAAAGTAACTCCGCATCTGATGTATCTATATCTTATTTTAGTCCGTACAATGCTAATAAATTAACTCCTCGTCCACGCACTCATATGCTGTGTAAATCCAATATGCGGATAATAATCTACAGCTTGTGGAGCCGATAACAGCACAATTTTAGCTTGTGGATGTAAGGCTTGTTTAGTGTGTTCAATCAATTGTAATCCAATACCTTGTTTTTGATATTGTTCATCAACCGCTAAATCAGATAAATAACAGCAATAGGCAAAATCCGTCACGGAACGTGCTATGCCCACTAATTGTTCACCATCCCAAGCAGTAAATAATAAATCTGCATGGTGCAACATCGCCGCGACGCGTTTTTCATCCTCTAACGGACGGCGTGCCCCGAGCGTTGTTTTATTTAGCAATTCAATAAATTGTTTAACTGCAATTGGTTCATTCACTTTGTAGTCTATCATTTTGCAAGCCTGCGATACTCAATTTGTTATAGCAATTTTGCCGCCGCTTTATCCAAATACCATTCCGTCACGCCATTTTTTGCTTTAATTTTTGCAGCAGGGTAAGGAAGGTTTTCAGCTGGAGTCGTTTGGATTTCTTTTAAAATATCCGCTTTGCTTTCGCCGGTGACCAAATAGGTAATGCGTTTGGCTTGTTCAATGAGTTTGGCTGTTTTAGAAATGCGAATTTGACCACTTTCAGGATGTTTTTCAATGACAGCTAGATTTTCATCATCAAAATTGGTTTGATGTGGGAAGAGAGAAGCGGTATGACCATCAGTTCCCATGCCTAAAATAATCCAATCAAAAATACCATTTGGAATGACCGCACTTAATTCTTCTTCGAAACGTTTTAGCTCAAAGTGTGGTTCATTTTCACCACGAATTCGGTGAATGTTTTCTGCTGGAATTTGAATGTGATCGAATAAGAGTTTCTGCACTTCACCATAGTTGCTTTCAGGATCAGATGGCGGAACCATACGATCATCTCCCCACCAAAAATGCAGATTCTTCCAGTTAATTTGTTCCGCATAAGGCGCTTTGGCTAGAGTTTTAAATAATAACTTAGGCGTTGAACCACCAGAAAGGGAAATATGCACAGGGTGATTTAATTGGCTATAAATCACAAATTCTTGAGCAATTTTATCGACTGCGTGTTGAGCCGTTGGGAAGCTGATATAGTTCATTGATTTTCCGTTGGGCTTTAGCCCACAATTTATTATGTTCGATATTAAGAGAGGTGGGCTAAAGCCCTCCCTACATTAGATTAATTAAACTTTTTTCTTCATTAAACCTGTCGGTTTACGCCAAACCTTGCCTTGTTTTGCGATTAATTTATCAGCTGCAACAGGGCCCCAAGTGCCAGCTTCATATTCATGAATACGACCACCATTGGCTTTATAATCTAAAATCGGTTGCACAAATTTCCATGCAGCATGCACAGCATCAGTACGAGCAAACAAGGTAGCGTCGCCTTTCATCGCATCTAACAATAAGCGTTCATAAGCGGTTAATACTTGTGCTCCTGCTAAATCTGCATAACGGAAATCCATTGATACTTCTTTCGCTTCAAAACCTGCACCTGGTTTTTTCAAACCAAAACGCATTGAAATCGCTTCATCAGGTTGAATACGAATAATTAATTTATTCTCTGGCGCATTTTGGCTGAATACAGGATGTGGCGTGGTTTTAAAATGGATCACAATTTCGGTCACACGAGCCGGTAAGCGTTTACCCGTACGGACATAGAACGGCACACCAGCCCAACGCCAGTTTTCAATTTCACAACGCAATGCGATATAGGTTTCAGTGCGAGAATCTGCAGGCACACCTTTTTCTTCTAGATAGCCCTTTTCCATTTTGCCGTTAATTTCAGCCGCAGTGTATTGACCTAAAACGAGATTATGCTCCATATCTTCTGCAGTTAATGGACGCAAACTATGCATCACTTTTGCTACTTCATCACGCATTGAATTCGCATTAATAATTGCTGGCGGCTCCATTGCCACCATCGCTAATACTTGCAATAAATGGTTTTGGAACATATCTCGCATTGCACCAGACCCATCATAATAGCCACCGCGCTCTTCCACGCCAATAGATTCTGCACCAGTAATTTCTACATAATCAATGAAATTTCGGTTCCAAAGTGGTTCAAACCAACCATTTGAGAAACGTAATACGAGCAAGTTCTGAACGGTTTCTTTACCTAAATAATGGTCGATACGATAAATTTGGTGTTCTTCAAAGAAACGGTGGATTTGTACGTCTAACGCTTGCGCTGTTTTTTCATCGTAACCAAAAGGCTTTTCAACAATAATACGCTTCCAGCCATATTCTTCCGTATTTAAACCATGTTCAGCCAAACACTCAGGAATCACGCCATAAAGACTTGGAGGAGTGGACATATAATAAAGGGTGTTACCACAAGTTTTATATTTATCATGAAGATTATCTAAGCGTGGAACAAGTTTTCCATAATCTTGAGCATCAGATGTATTCACTGCCTGGTAATAAAGATGAGAACAGAAAGCATCTAAAGTGTCAGGTGTTGTTTCTTCATTGTTAATTAAAGCCTCACGCATTTTTTCGCGGAAAGTTTCATCATTTAACTCAGAGCGAGCAACACCTAGAACGGAAAAGTTTTCACTCAAACGCCCGATTTTGTAGAGATTATAAAGAGCTGGAATGAGTTTACGGTGAGTTAAATCACCAGACGCGCCAAAAATGACGATACAATTATTATCAGTTTGCATAATTATTCCTTATAAGATTCCGAGTAATATCGGAAAATAATGCCGTATTCTAGAGAAAAAAACCAATCGAACCAATCAATTAAATTGAAAGATAGAACGCCAATCGAGCGATTGATCGCCCACCATAACAAAATGCGGATTAGTCAAGGTTTCACGTTGGTTATAGGTTAAAGGCTCAAAATGAGAGTCAAAAATGACACCGTGGGTTTCACCCAGCAGCACTTCAGCGCCAGCGGTATCCCATTCGCCTGTTTGTCCTAAACAAACATAACAATCTACCGCCCCTTCAGCCACCAAACCGCTTTTTAAACTACTTGAACCAACCACAACAAATTCACAAGGAAAATCCTTCGGCAAAATCGACCGCACTTTTTCTTGTGAAGTGGTTGCACCCACTGCAATTCGTAAAGGGCGGTCAAAATTCATCGTGTTTTTAGTGAGTTTTTTTACCTGATCCAGTTGTTTTTTAAACGCGCCAAAATCATGCATTGCATAATAAGTCGTCGATAAAATTGGTGTATGAATAACGCTTAACACTGGTTTATTTTTACGAACTAGGGTAATCAACACAGAAAATTGATCGGTACGATTAATAAATTGTTGTGTGCCATCAAGAGGGTCAATCAACCAATATTCTTTCCAATTTTTACGTTCTTCAAAGGAAATATGACAATTTTCTTCCGAAAGAACGGAGACATTAGGGAAAAGAGCGGTCAATTTTTCTGTTAAAAATTGGCTCACAAAAAGATCCGCTTCCGTTACAGGCGTGTTGTCTTCTTTCAATTCAACATGAACCTGTTTTTGATAAAACTGTTGCAAATGCTTACCCGCTTGATAAGCAATCATCAATACTTGGTTAAGTAAGTGTTCGTTTAGCGTCAGCATAAAATTATTCTCTTGTTTTTGGCAGCAACCAAGGCATCACAAATAGAGCATAAAATACCATTCCGCATGTGCTTATTAACCCGAGGGATAATCCCCCTTCGGTCAACCAGCCCCAAAAGGAAGTTTCTTGTTCGCCGAGCAATAACAAATAAAAATAAGATGCCATATTGCAGTAAACAAATGAAATGATCGATGAAACGAATACAATCGAAGCAATGTTATAACGTGTGTAACGGAATTTTACAGCTAAAAGTGCAGTTAAAAATGCGGGAATTGTGGAAAGAAGAAATGCTGTGAGAGCATAGCTAGAAAAAGGAACAATAACACCACTTGAATCATCATCGAACCAAATCAAAAGTGCGGTGACGATTATCTGTAAAATCAGGGGGAAAAAAATAAGTGTTTTTAAGTAAGATTTCATAATAAAAAAATAGGCTATCCCAAAGGTAGCCTATTCTAAAATAAATTTAAGGATTAATCAGATTTTTTCGCACGTAATACGCGAGATGCAAAAATCACAATACCCACGATAAATACGATTAAACCTAGCCACTCGCCAATAGTATCCCAGTTTTCAAGATTTAAGGATAATGGCGCTTCAGAACCACCAGTGGTAACAGAAGCCGCAATAATGAATGCTAAAATCACACCCATTAAGCTTTCACCTACGATTAAACCTGCAGAGAAAAGCGTACCGAAACGTTCTGCTTTAGCAGACACTTCTTTGTTACCAAGTTTTGCAATATGACGAGTCATGATCCATGCTAAGAATGCACCGACAATCACAGGCATATTAATTGATGGTGGTAAATAAATACCAATCCCCACAGCAATAACTGGCAAGCCAAAGACTTTGTTGCTGACTTTTTTCAAGAATGCATCAATCGTAATTAACACAGCGCCTAAAACTACACCAGTTAAGATGTAAGTCCATTCCAATTTATTTGTGAAAATACCTTGAGAAATGGTGGTCATTAATGTTGCTTGTGGTGCAGATAGAGCCTGTGAAGGATCCATATCTGGACGTGGCAACGCACCGCTGAAACCATACGCGTGATATAAGATTTCTAATACTGGTGCGATAACAAGCGCACCGACAAAGCAGCCGATAATTAATGCTACTTGTTGACGCCAAGGTGTCGCATCTACTAATAAACCGGTTTTTAAATCTTGCAAGTTATCATTAGAAATCGTTGCGGTAGTTAAGACAATTGACGCGGTAAAGAGTGTAAGTGCGGTCAAAAATTTCTGACCATCTACGGTTTCAAATAAGCCTGATGCATTACCGATTGATACCAATACCAATGAAATCACGATAACAGAAATAATCCCGATACCAGAAATTGGGCTTGAAGATGAACCCACTAAACCCGCCATATAACCAGAAGCGGCAGCCACGAAGAAGCCGATAAATACCGCTAAGAAAGTACAAACTACCACTAATAAAATGGAAAGTTCAGGTGAAATCGGTGCAGCTGCGATAAAGTGATGTAATGAAATAACAATTAACACAACTGTCGCGATTAAGATATAAATCATTGTTTTTGGAGAAAGGTCGATATCAACGCGATGCTCAGACTCAGCCTGTCCACCTTTCAACATACGGAAAGAATGTAGCATCCCTTCAATCATTGGTTTCATTAAAATAAGTAATGTCCAAATCGCTGCAATACCAATTGTACCCACACCAATAAAGCGTACTTTCGTTTTCCAAACCACCATTGCGGCATCAATTAAGCTTGCGTCTGCTGCGATATCACCTGACATCGTGAAATATGGCACAGCCACACCCCAAGTCAAAATAACACCGATCAACATCGCAATACCGCCTACGATACCAATTAAATAACCCGCACCAAGCAAGGCAAGTGAAAAGCCCATTGGTAATTGGAAAGCCGCTTTACCAGTTTGAATCCAAGCGCTTGCACCATCAGCCATCACGCGTAAACCGTTAGTTAAAAATGCAACTAATCCCGCTAAAACACCACCGTAAGCAATATCTTTCACACCGCTATCGCCATCTGCATGATTACCCGCTTTTAAGATTTCTGCAGCAGCTACACCTTCAGGATAAGGTAAATCACTGTTTACCACCATCGCACGGCGTAATGGAATGGTGAATAACACACCCAATGTACCACCGGCAGCACAAATCAACATAGTTTGCCAGAATGGGAAGTCTTGCCAGTAACCCATCATTAATAAGCCTGGTAAGACGAAGATCACAGAAGAAAGTGTCCCCGCTGAAGATGCTTGTGTTTGCACCATGTTATTTTCAAGAATACTAGAATCTTTGAAAAATTTGAGCACAGCCATAGAAATGACGGCTGCTGGAATAGATGACGCAAATGTCATCCCCACTTTTAGACCGAGATACACATTGGATGCAGTGAAAATCACTGTAATCAATGCGCCGAGGATGATCCCTCGAAAGGTCAATTCTTTTAAGTTTTCGTTATGCATAAAAATGTTCCTTGAGTAAAAAAAGAAAACACCTAAACATTGTCAAAAATCGAGTATTTTTTCAAGTTTTTTAAAGGGAAATTTGAGCTTGTTAGAAAATATTTAATAAAAAGGGAAATATTTGAATGATATTTTATTTATAGATAAGCGAAAAAGGCTAACTCAGGGTTGTGTTCATCTGGTTAGCCATGATTTTCCTCTTTTTAAAAAGAGAAAATGAGAGAACGATATTCAATTAAGCCAATTATTTTTGGCTTAAATAATCTTTCAAGGAATAAAGTGCAGTTAAATTTCTAGCTTCATTGAAATTGGGCTCTGCAAGTAATTCATCGATTTTTGACAATGGAAAGCGAACAATTTCTAACGGCTCTGGCTCATCACCTTCTAACTGGCAAGGATAAAAATCCTGAGCAACAAAAATATGCATAATGCTGCGCATATAACTTGGATTGGTAATCACCGTACGCAAGAAATCAATTTTATTGGCCCCTAGCCCCAACTCTTCCTTTAATTCGCGATTTGCTGCATCTTTCGGTTCTTCATCTTTATCTACGCTGCCTTTAGGAAATCCTAATTCATAACGTTCTGTACCAACTGAATACTCACGAATCAATAAAAGATCATCCCCATCAATGGGAACCATCATAACAGCCTGTTGATTACCGGGTTTGAAACGCTCATAAGTACGTAACTCCCCATTAGAAAACGCCAAATCAACAGACTGAATTTCAAATAAACGAGATTTAGCAACGACTTTTGCAGCAATAATTTTAGGTAATTTTTTAGATAAATCGGATAACATAAGTTTTCCTTTATTTTGTGATAGGATTGGGACAAACTGTACCATAAAATAGCAAAAGAGAAATTCACAAATGGAAGAAAAAGAAGTCAGATTAGACAAATGGTTGTGGGCTGCACGATTTTACAAAACACGGAGCATTGCCAAAGCCATGATTGAAAGTGGTAAAGTGCATTACAACAACCAACGCGCGAAGGTAAGTAAAATTGTGGAAGTGGGCGCAATGTTAAAACTTCGCCAAGGAAACGAAGAAAAAGAAATAAAAATTATCGCCTTAAGCAATCAACGCAGAGGTGCGCCAGAAGCACAATTACTCTATCAAGAAACCGAAAGTAGCGTGAAAAAAAGAGAAGAAATCGCATGGGCAAGAAAAAATAATTCCCTTTCAATGCCCCATCCTGATCGTCGCCCAAACAAAAAAGAGCGGAGAGATTTATTGAAATTCAAACACCAAGATAAATTTGAATAAAAATTTCACCGCACTTTCTATTTTCTTAAGGTTTAATATCTCGCAAAATTGGATTTTGCATTGAAATCAAGGTTTCAGTGGACTGAATTTCATCTATTAACTGAATCTTGGTCGCCAAAACAGAATGTAATTCTGCAATTGTGTGTGTCATCACTTTTAAGAAAATCGAGTAATTGCCCGTTGTATAATAGGCTTCCACTACCTCATCGAAACTTTCTAGCTTTTTGATTACCTTTTCATAATCTTTTGCACTTTTTAGAATAATGCCGATAAAACAACATACGTCATAACCTAATTTACGCTCATCAATGATCACCTTCGTACCTTCAATAATGCCCGATTGGCGCATTTTTTCTACTCGCACATGAATCGTTCCCGGGCTGACGCCAAAGTTTTTAGCCATTTCGGCATAGGGAGTTCTCGCATCTTTAGTTAGTACACGTAAGATTTGCTGATCTAAACTGTCAATATTGTGCATAAAATCACCTCCTTTAGATTTTATTCAATTTTTCTCTTCTGATTTAGATAATATTCAATTTAAAAAAGAAAGCAAATAAAATACTTGAAACAAACGTAATATTTATTAAATAATACATAAAAATATCACCTATTGTTAAAAAGGGTTATCAAAATGAAAAAGACATTTATTTTACAACAACAAGAAATCAGTTTTGTGAAGAATACCTTCACCCAAAATCTTATTGAACAACTTGGCATTATTGAAGTACAAGGCCCTATCTTGAGCCAAGTGGGTAACGGAATGCAAGATAACTTATCTGGCATTGAAAAAGCCGTTCAAGTTAATGTGAAATGTATTCCAAATGCCGTATTTGAAGTAGTACATTCTCTTGCGAAATGGAAACGCCATACCCTTGCTCGCTTCAACTTTAAAGAAGGTGAAGGCTTGTTTGTTCATATGAAAGCATTGCGTCCAGATGAAGATTCTCTTGATCCAACGCACTCTGTTTATGTGGATCAATGGGACTGGGAAAAAGTGATTCCTGAAGGTCGTCGTAATTTTGCATACTTAAAAGAAACGGTAAATTCTATTTATCGTGCTATTCGTTTAACAGAATTAGCCGTAGAAGCACGTTTTGATATTCCTTCAATTCTTCCCAAACACATTACCTTTGTGCATAGCGAAGATTTAGTAAAACGCTATCCAGATTTAAGCAGTAAAGAACGTGAAAACGCAATTTGTAAAGAATACGGCGCAGTATTCCTGATCGGAATTGGCGGCAAACTTTCAGATGGCAAACCTCATGATGGTCGAGCACCTGACTATGATGACTGGACAACTGAATCTGAAAATGGCTACAAAGGCTTAAATGGTGATATTTTGGTATGGAACGACCAATTAGGCAAAGCATTTGAACTTTCCTCAATGGGTATTCGCGTAGATGAAAGTGCATTACGCTTACAAGTTGGCCTAACGGGTGATGAAGACCGTTTAAAAATGGATTGGCACCAAGATTTATTAAACGGAAAATTACCACTAACTATCGGCGGTGGTATCGGTCAATCTCGCTTAGCAATGCTTTTACTTCGTAAAAAACATATCGGTGAAGTGCAATCAAGCGTATGGCCAAAAGAAATGTTAGAAGAATTTTCAAATATTCTGTAAATTGATTTGCCCCAAAACCTAGACTATTTAATTAAGGACTGATGACGATATTGTGTCAAATTCAGTCCTTTTTATTTCAGTTAAATTAATAGATAAGTCGCCATTTGATACTCCAGTCTTGATTTGAACCATCGATCTTATTTATTATAAAATCTTCCCCTCAATGGTTGGTTTGTTTAGTCTAGCTTTTGGGATACAAATAAAATTTACCGCACTTTTTTATACTGATAAAAAACAAAAAATGCACTTTAAATTACAAAGTGCATTTTTCTTATTTCTAAGCATCCATCGACATACAGAGTAAGGTTAATGGGTGAATACAGGTCACATTGGACGACATATCAATTTGCCATTTACAGGTTTGGCATTCAGATATGACGTAATCAAACCCACCTTCATTAATATTATCAAATAGGTTTTTACCAATAGATTGTGAAACCTCATAGTTTTCTGATTTAAAACCGTAAGTCCCCGCAATACCACAGCATTGGCTAGGTAACATAATGATTTCTAAACCAGGAATTTTTTTCAACACTTCCAAAGTATAAGGTGCCCAACCTGCTTTATCTACGTGACAAGCAGTGTGATAAGCCACTCGAAGTTTAAGTGGTTTCAGCGGTAATGTTTTACCTTCTTTGAAAAGCTGGTATAAGAACGGTGTCACCATATGAATATACGGACGTACTTTAGCATTGTCGATGCCTAAAATATGATGGTATTCATCACGCAGATTAAGTGAACAGCTTGATGCTTCACTGATCACATCTAGTCCATTTTCATCTACCATTTTTCCAATGTAATCGGTATTGAACTGTGCGATGTTACGTGCACGTTCTGGGAAACCGTTCACCATTAATGGTAAACCACAGCATTTTTCTTTTTCTAATAGCATCACCCCAATGTTCATCGCATTGAACACTTTAAGGAATTCTTTACCAAGCTGCGGATTATTATAGTTCACATAGCAACCATGATAATACGCGACTTTACGCTCAAATTTTTGTTGGTCTTGTAACGCATTTTTCATATACCAGCTACGGAACGTGCCAAACGCATATTTAGGTAAAGTACGTTCTTTACTAATTTTAAGCGTTTTTTCCAACATAAATTTGGTAGCTTTTAGGCTTGTGATAGTGTTTACAATCGGCGCTAATGGCGTATTGATTTTCCCCATGACATCAGTGTTACTTAAAATCGCATCACGCAATTTATTCATTAACGGTTTTTTAGATTGTGCTAAGTGGTTATTACGTGCACGCACAATTAAATCACCGATTTTCACATCAGACGGACAAGCCACTTCACAACGTTTACAGTTGGTACAATATTTAAGTGCTTCATCGTAAAGTTCAGCAGATTTTAAGCGTAAACGCTCACCATCTGGGCCAGATTGTTTTGGACCAGGATAAAGCGGATTGTTGCGTGAAACCGGACAAACAGCGGTACAAGCCGTACATTTAATACAGCTTTCAAAACTTTCGTCGATATATTTATGGCTTTCAGGTGAATTAAGGGATTGTTTTGCACTATCAATGAGTCGTTGAATATTATTATCCATATTATTCCCCCTTATTTTGCCAAGATTTCATCAGCAACCGCCAAGGCAGTTACAACTGCGACACCCGAACCACAACCAAGCTCAAGGGCATTAAACCCACCAATCACATTACCGACGGCATATAAATTCGTTAAATATTGACCGCTCTTTTGCACTTGGCATTGAGCATTAATTGCCACACCAGCAGATTGATAAGGTTGTGGATGAGCAAAACGATGAGCAGTCCAAGTAAAACGATCTTTATCGTTAAACCCTTCAACACCGATAATATCGGATTCAAAAACCGGCTCATAAATTTTATCGAATTCAGAAATGAGTCCTTTACTGAAGAAACTGCCTGAAGCTAGTACGAAGTTATCTGCAGTAATTTCTTCATCTTCGAGCAAGCGAGTGTTGACACAACGCACTTGGTTTCCTTCAAATGTTGCACTCAATGCACTATCACCGTTAATCATTAAACCACCAAGGGATTCAAATTTACGGCGTAATTGAATACGCTGGCGCATACCGAGTAATGATGGTGGCAACGTTGGCAATTCAAATAATGCGAGCTTAGTTGCCTCACGAAGTGCGGTCATAAATTCTTGGTTTTCTAAACCAAAACAAGCCGGTAAAAATACGGCATCTGCACCTTGCGCTGATTCAATAATTTCTTTAACAAGATCATTAAACGCAAGTTTGTGCTCTAGAAGTTGAGAGATGTTTACACTGCGGAACTCACGAGCATTTTTACGAAGCTCGTCTAATTGTGGAATATTTAAGAAACCACTAGTCACCTCACAATGCTCAAATTGTGGGTTTAACACTAAATTCGCCGCTAAAAGTTGAGGTTGAAAATCGTGATAACCTTCGATACCAAGCACCGCAATACGTTTATGCGGAAAACGTTCATTACCTTGTACAGTTGGCACACTATTTGGTGAAAGCCACGCACCACGTAAACTACCTAAGCCTGTTACACGCCAATGGTTCTTTTCCGTAGAACCAATTAAATCAAGATTTAATTCATTAGCTAAACGTTCAAAATCTTGCGCTTTAGCAAGCACTTTCTCTGTGCCCAATAAGCTATAAGGGTGAGCAGGTAATTCATTGCGAAGTGCGGTGATATTTTCTTTTAAATTTTCTACCGCGCGACCTTCTCCATTTGGCGTTGATGGCATACGGCTTAATAAATCTAAAGAGCCGGATGCAAAATCAATGGCTGCTTGACCGTTGTTGATTATCACGCAACGTTTGCCGCGTTGTTGAAGGGCGATGCCACAGGTTAAACCCGCTAAACCACCGCCAATAATGGCTACATCAAAATTCATTGCTATCCGTCCCTTGTTGTGCTTGTTCATCAAGCGGTTTCACATCATTTAAACCTAATACGCTACCATACATCCAAGATGTAAATTCGGCTTCGCGAATCGCTTCACCCCAAGCAATCGGCTCAATACCACGCCAGCGTTCTTCCATAAAAGCAGAAAGTTGAGTGGTTGATTGAGTTGGTGTTGCCACCTCAAAACGGTTCATTAAGCCTGCAGCACGACATGCACACAGTTCAGCTTGGCAAGTACCCATACCAACACGAGTACGGCGGCGTAAATCCACAATGTTATTTACACCCAATTCATCAATCGCGTAGCGCACTTCGCCCGCCGTCACCGCTTCACATTCGCAAACCATTGAACGATCTAAACGTTCTTTTTCAAGCAAACGAGTAGCACGTGAACCATGACGATACACAGCAGAATAACGAATAGTACTTGGTAATGAAATGACTTTTTGATTGGTCTCTTGACGGCTTTCAGTAGAGCCTGGCAAAGGTTGCTCCGCAGTGACACAACGAGCCGTTTTATTAAGTTTTTTACAAACAAGGTCGGTCGCCCATTCAGCCATTAAACGATAAGTCATTAACTTACCGCCAGTGATAGTAATAAAACCATCTAAGCCATCGCGTTCTGCATGGTCAAGTAGAACAATACCACGACTCACATTACGACCTGATGGATCATCATCACTCGCAACTAATGGACGCACCCCAGCATAAGCACGTAATACGCGAGTATGACGCAAGCTCGGGGCAAGTTTTTCACCTTCACGGAAAAGAATATCCACTTCTTCTGGCGTTACTTGCATATTATCGATCTGATCATAAGGAACACGACTTGACGTTGTACCAATAACACAAATTGTGTCGCCTGGAACTAGAATATCCGCATCAGCTGGTTTACGGCAGCGGTTAATGACAAGTTTATTAATACGATGGCCCATTACGAGCAATGCGCCTTTCGCAGGGAACATTTTGATTTTGAGATCGGCATATTCCGCAATCCCTTGTCCCCAAATACCACCAGCATTCACAACAAGCGGTGCAAAAAATTGGCGTTCTCTACGATTTTTGTGATCGAACACATTCACACCAATCACTTTTCCACCTTCACGAATCAAATTTTTTACTTCGCAATAAGTGAACATTTTTGCGCCGTTTTCTGTCGCATCCATCATATTAGAGGCAGTTAAACGGAATGGGTCAATAGAACCATCTGGCACAACAACAGCGCCCACTAAATCTGGGTTTACAGAAGGCTCCATAATTTTAGCTAAGTCAGGATCAATGGCTTGCGCATCAATTCCAGATTTTGCACAACTCTCAAGGAAGGTTTTTTGATAGTCGAGAGAATCTTCAGGTAACGTGATAAATAAGCCTTCCGTTTCATCTACGCAATGACGCGCAATTTTGCGCAAAATGCGGTTTTCTTTAATACATTCTTCAGCAGATTCTTGGTCGTTCACGGCATAACGTGCGCCACTGTGTAATAATCCGTGGTTACGTCCTGTCGCCCCCGTTGCTATGTCTCTACGTTCCAATAAAATACAATCAATGCCACGAAGTGCACAGTCACGCGCAATACCAGCACCCGTTGCGCCACCACCGATAATAATGACATCAGTACTGAGTGGCGAAAAATCTCCAACATCTTTGTACATGCTAGGCGATAATCCCATGTTTACCCCCAATTCCCAAAATTTAACAAAAAAGTAATATAAAAATCACAGGCATTGTAGAGAAGTGCGACCAAATTAACAACATTTTGAGCGCAAAAGAAAACAATTTTGTGATACCGATCACAATAATTTTCGCATTCGCTCAAATGGTGTAAAAATTTTGTGAAACACTTCACATTTTTTACTTTTTTTACTTCCTTATTTTTTATTTTCTTTTATCATGCGCCCATCCCTTACTGTCTAATAAAGGGTGAATAAAACTTACACATAATTAAAAGTTGGAGAAAAAAATTATGTTTGGACCATTCAAACCCGCTCCGCATATTGCGGAACTTCCAGCGGAAAAAATTGATTCCACGTATAAACGCTTACGTTGGCAAGTATTCGCAGGGATCTTCTTTGGTTATGCCGCATACTATTTCGTGCGTGCAAACTTTGACTTAGCACAACCTGGTTTAATTCAAGCTGGTCTTTATACAAAAGCTGAGCTTGGTGTAATCGGTTCTGCTGCTGGCCTTGCTTACGGTTTATCAAAATTCGTAATGGCTGGTATGTCTGACCGTTCTAACCCACGTGTATTCCTACCATTTGGTTTATTACTATCTGGTTTATGTATGACCTTAATGGGTCTATTCCCATGGGCAACCTCTGGCATCGCTATCATGTGGGCGATGATCTTCTTAAATGGTTGGTTCCAAGGTATGGGATGGCCTCCATGTGGCCGTACTATGGTGCACTGGTGGTCTAAATCTGAACGCGGTACTATCGTGTCAATTTGGAATACTGCGCACAATATCGGTGGTATGATGCCTGGTGCAATGGTGCTATTAGCAAGTGCCGTCTTCTTCAGCACTCATGGTATCGAAGCACAAGCAAAAGACATTTGGCAACAATCCCTATACTATCCGGGTATTGCAGCAATGATCTGTGCAATTCCAGTTTACTTCGTGATGCGTGATACTCCACAATCTTGTGGTTTACCATCTATCGAAAAATGGCGTAATGACTACCCTGATGACTATAACGAAAAAACTTACGAAAACGATTTAAGCACAAAAGAAATCTTCGTTACTTATGTATTGAAAAACAAATTGTTATGGTACATCGCACTTGCTAACGTGTTCGTATATTTAATCCGCTACGGTGTATTAAAATGGTCTCCAGTTTATTTGAGCGAAGTAAAACACTTCAACATCAAAGGTACCGCATGGGCGTATACAATCTATGAATTAGCAGCGGTTCCAGGTACATTATTATGTGGTTGGGTATCAGATAAAGTATTCAAAGGTAAACGTGGCTTAACTGGTTTCATCTTCATGATCTTAACAACTGCAGCGGTTGTTGCGTACTGGATGAACCCAGCTACACCAGAAGCTGAATTAGCGAACTACAGCGCATGGTATCAAAACCCATACCAATTAACTGACTTCATTTTAATGACTTTAATCGGTTTCTTAATCTATGGTCCTGTAATGTTAATCGGTTTGCATGCTCTTGAGTTAGCACCGAAAAAAGCAGCAGGTACTGCAGCAGGCTTCACCGGTTTATTTGGTTACTTAGGTGGTACAGTTTCTGCATCAGCAGTTATCGGTTGGGCTGCTCAACATTACGGATGGGACGGTGGTTTCTACGTAATGATCGGCGGTGGCGTATTAGCGGTGTTATTACTCTTAATCGTAATGGTTGAAGAAGGAAAACATAAGGCTAAATTAGGCGATACTTACGGTACTAAATAATTAGCTTAAAAAAGGCGACAGGCAAATTGCTTAGTCGCCTTTTTTGTAACTAAAATCTAAAAAACCCATAAAAATTTACCGCACTCTTAAGGAGAAAATACTTATGAAACTTAAAACTTTAGCGCTTTCTTTATTAGCAGCTGGCGTGCTAGCAGGTTGCAGCAGCCATTCATCAAGCATGGCAAACACCCAAATGAAATCAGACAAAATCATTATTGCTCACCGTGGTGCTAGCGGTTATTTACCAGAGCATACTTTAGAATCTAAAGCACTTGCGTTTGCACAACATGCTGATTATTTAGAGCAAGATTTAGCCATGACTAAAGATGGTCGTTTAGTGGTTATTCACGATCACTTTTTAGATGGCTTGACTGATGTAGCGAAAAAATTCCCACATCGTCACCGTAAAGATGGTCGTTACTATGTCATCGACTTTACCTTAAAAGAAATTCAAAGTTTAGAAATGACTGAAAACTTTGAAACCAAAGATGGCAAACAAGCACAAGTTTATCCTGGCCGTTTCCCACTTTGGAAATCACACTTCAGAATTCACACTTTTGAAGATGAAATTGAATTTATCCAAGGCTTAGAAAAATCGACTGGCAAAAAAGTAGGGATTTATCCAGAAATCAAAGCACCTTGGTTCCACCATCAAAATGGCAAAGATATTGCCGCTGAAACGCTCAAAGTGTTGAAAAAATATGGTTATGATAAGAAAACCGATATGGTTTACTTACAAACTTTCGACTTTAATGAGTTAAAACGTATCAAAACAGAATTACTTCCAAAAATGGGCATGGATTTGAAATTAGTTCAATTAGTGGCTTATACAGATTGGAAAGAAACGCAAGAAAAAGATGCGAAAGGTAAATGGGTAAACTACGATTACGATTGGATGTTTAAACCAGGTGCAATGGCAGAAGTGGTGAAATATGCTGATGGTGTTGGTCCAGGTTGGTATATGTTAGTAGATAAAGAAAAATCTAAACCAGGCAATATTGTATACACACCATTAGTAAAAGAGCTTGCTCAATACAAAGTTGAACTTCATCCATATACAGTGCGTAAAGACGCATTGCCAGAATTCTTCACAGATGTAAATCAAATGTACGATGCATTATTGAATAAATCAGGTGCAACAGGCGTATTTACTGATTTCCCAGATACTGGCGTGGAATTCTTAAAAGGGAAAAAATAATATCCCTCACAACCGTGGGTAAACATACCCACGGTTAACTAGGTTTCTATATCGTAGAAGCTAACAATCTACTCTAACAGAGTAACATCATAATCAATCTAGGTGTTCTAACCTAGAATTCAAATAAGGAGGCTATTTCAAAACACTCCGTATTCTTTTTTAATAGATTCTTCTTCCCTTTTATTTAGGGAAAACACCCTTCATTTCAACCGCACTTCTAAGGAGTGATCTATGGATAAATCATTAAAAGCGAACTGTATCGGCGAGTTTTTAGGTACAGCCTTATTGATTTTCTTTGGTGTGGGCTGCGTTGCAGCACTAAAAGTAGCAGGCGCTAGTTTTGGCTTGTGGGAAATCAGCATTATGTGGGGGATGGGCGTTGCACTTGCAGTATATGCAACAGCTGGTTTATCTGGTGCACATCTAAACCCAGCAGTAACCATTGCCCTTTGGAAATTTGCTTGCTTTGACGGCAAAAAAGTAATTCCTTACATCATTTCACAAATGCTCGGCGCATTCTTTGCTACAGCATTAGTTTATGCCTTATACCGTAATGTTTTTATCGATTATGAAACAGCCCACAACATTGTTCGTGGTACACAAGAAAGTTTAAGCCTTGCGGGTACATTCTCCACTTATCCTCATCCAAGTTTAAGCATTGGTGGAGCCTTTGCTGTGGAATTTGTGATTACTGCAATTCTTATGGCATTAATTATGGCATTAACTGACGATGGAAACGGTGTACCTCGTGGTCCACTTGCCCCATTATTAATTGGTGTATTAATCGCAGTTCTTGGTGGTGCTATGGGCCCTTTAACAGGTTTTGCCATGAATCCAGCACGTGACTTCGGACCAAAATTCTTTGCTTATCTCGCTGGCTGGGGCGAACTCGCTTTAACTGGCGGACGCGAAATCCCTTATTTTATCGTTCCAATGGTTGCACCCGTTTTAGGCGCATTAGCTGGTGCATGGTTATACAAAAAAGCAATTGGCGGCAATTTACCTTGTAATTGCGGCTGCGAATAATTATTTGAAGGAGTAATACTATGACAGACAAAAAATACATCATTGCATTAGACCAAGGTACAACAAGCTCTCGCGCAGTATTATTAGATCATAATGCGAATGTGGTTGAAATTGCACAACGTGAATTTACCCAAATCTACCCTCGTGCAGGCTGGGTAGAACATAACCCAATGGAAATTTGGGCAACTCAAAGCTCAACCTTAAACGAAGTCGTTGCCAAAGCAGGCATTACATCTGATGAAATTGCCGCTATCGGTATCACCAACCAACGTGAAACCACCATTGTATGGGAAAAAGCAACAGGTACGCCTGTTTACAACGCTATCGTATGGCAATGCCGCCGTACAGCAGACATTACCGATAAATTAAAGGCCGATGGTCATGAGGAATACATTCGTAATACCACTGGCTTAGTGGTTGACCCTTACTTCTCTGGTACAAAAGTAAAATGGATTTTGGATAACGTTGAAGGTGCTCGAGAAAAAGCAGAACGTGGCGAATTATTATTTGGTACCGTTGATACTTGGCTTGTATGGAAACTGACTCAAGGCCGAGTGCACGTAACCGATTACACCAATGCATCTCGTACCATGTTATTCAACATTCATACCAAACAATGGGACAACAAGATGCTTGAAATCTTGAATATTCCACGTTCAATGTTACCTGAAGTACGCAACTCTTCTGAAATTTACGGCCAAACCAATATCGGTGGTAAAGGCGGTGTTCGTATTCCTGTTGCAGGGATTGCAGGTGACCAACAAGCAGCTCTTTACGGACATCTTTGCGTACATGCTGGACAAGCTAAAAACACTTATGGCACAGGCTGCTTTATGTTACTCCACACAGGTAACAAAGCCATTACATCAAAAAATGGACTACTCACAACCATAGCTTGTAATGCAAAAGGCGAACCAGAATATGCCTTAGAAGGCTCTGTATTTATCGCGGGTGCATCAATCCAATGGCTCCGTGATGAACTCAAAATTCTTCACGATAGCTTTGACTCTGAATACTTCGCACAAAAAGTGACTGATAGTAATGGCGTATATGTTGTTCCTGCTTTCACGGGTTTAGGTGCACCATATTGGGATCCATATGCGCGCGGTGCGATTTTTGGTCTTTCTCGCGGCGCAAACCGTAATCATATTGTTCGTGCAACCTTAGAATCTATTGCTTACCAAACCCGTGATGTCTTAGAGGCTATGCAATCAGATTCGGGTGAACGCCTACAATATCTCCGTGTGGATGGTGGCGCGACAAACAATAACTTCTTAATGCAATTCCAAGCAGACATTTTAGATGTAAATGTGGAACGCCCTGTAGTGAAAGAAGTAACCGCGTTAGGTGCCGCTTATCTTGCTGGTTTAGCAACAGGCTTCTGGAAAGATTTAGACGAGCTTCGTGATAAAGCCCGTGTAGAACGCACATTCAGTCCAGACAGCAACAATGACAAACGCGAACGTCGCTACAAAGGTTGGAAAAAAGCAGTTAAACGCTCATTAGAATGGGCAAAAGAAGATGAAGAATAATTTATAAATTAATTCTCATACAAAAAGAGCGGTCAAAACTTCTTTTATTTTGACCGCTCTTTTATTCTGTATCTGTATAAAAATTATTTTCTAGATAGAGGTGGAACAAAGGTTAAACCTAAATCCCAAGGTTGCTCAATCCAAGTATTTTGTGGAATATCAATCACGTAATCATCCACTAATTCCGCACCTGCAGGTTTTGCAAATACAGTCACAAATTTTGCATTAGGGTACATTTGACGAATTGCACGCGCCGTATTACCCGTATCAACTAAATCGTCTACCACGATAAACCCTTCACCACCATTTGGTACTTGAGCTGCATGAAGAACTTGTAATTCACCTTGATTGTTATGATCGTGATAACTTGCGATACAAACAGTCTCAATATGGCGAAGGCCTAACTCGCGAGCCAAAACAGCTGCTGGAAATAAACCACCACGGCTCACCGCAATAATACCTTTCCATTGAGAAGCCGGAAGTAAACGTTCAGATAATTTACGGGCATGCATTTGGAACATATCCCAAGTCACCACATATTTTTCGCTCATAATTGCACCTTAGAAATTTATCGATAAATAAAAATTGCGTAAGGATAACCCGAAATGGCGTTTTATGCTATTATTTCATGAAATTTTTCAGTAAAAAGGAGTGACTATGTCTGAAATTACAACACTTAAACCAGCATTACTGTGGAAATGGTTCAATCAAATCTGTGCAATTCCTCACCCTTCTCATCATGAAGATGCGTTAGCTAACTTTATTGTAAATTGGGCGAAAGAAAAGAATTTTTTTGTTGAACGCGATGAAGTGGGGAATGTCCTCATTCGTAAACCCGCTACGAAAGGAATGGAAAATCATACACCTGTTGTTCTACAAGCGCACTTAGATATGGTGCCACAGGCTAATGAAGGCAATCCACATGATTTTACCAAAGATCCTATTCAACCTTATATTGACGGGGAATGGGTGAAAGCACGAGGCACAACACTAGGATCTGACAATGGTATCGGTTTAGCCTCTACTTTAGCGGTGTTAGAAAGCAATGATTTAGCTTATCCACCTCTTGAAGTGCTTTTAACAATGACGGAAGAAACGGGGATGGATGGCGCAAAAGGCTTACGTCATAACTGGTTACAATCGGAAATTTTAATCAATACAGATACCGAAGAAATTGGCGAAATTTACATTGGTTGTGCGGGTGGAATTAACGCAAACTTTGAAATTCCAGTTCAATATGAAACCAATACGTTTGAACACTGTGCACAAATCACCCTTAAAGGTTTACGTGGCGGCCACTCTGGCGGCGATATCCATACAGGGCGGGCAAATGCAATCAAAGTGTTAGCACGAGTATTAGCAAAACTCTCTCAAAATGAACCGCACTTTGCTCTTTCTGAAATTCGTGGTGGCTCAATTCGTAATGCAATACCTCGAGAAGCTGTAGCCGTATTAGCCTTTAATGGTGATGTAAAAGCCATAGAAAGTGCGGTAGAAAATCTAGCGGTTGTTCTTAAAGAAGAATTAGCAATTGCAGAACCTAATTTGACACTTTTTGTAGAATCAGCAGAAAAAGCCCCTGCCGTATTCACCGCACAAAGCACTCAAACAGTAATTAACACACTCAACGTATTGCCAAATGGTGTAATCCGCAATAGTGATGTAGTTAAAAATGTTGTAGAAAGCTCATTAAGCGTTGGCGTATTGAAAACAGAAGGTAATGTTGTAAAAAGCACCATTTTAGTTCGTTCATTAATTGAAAGCGGTAAATATTACGTAACAGAAATGCTTAGCTCACTTGCAATCTTAGCAAATGCAAAAGTTGAGTTTTCTGCACCTTATCCGGGCTGGAAACCTGTAAATGACTCAACTATCTTAGACGTTACTCGCAAACATTATGCTGAAGTGCTAGGCGAGCAACCTGTAGTGAAAGTCATTCACGCAGGATTAGAATGTGGTCTTTTAAAAGAACATTATCCACACATAGAAATGATTTCTATCGGGCCAACAATCCGAAATGCTCACTCACCAGATGAGAAAGTGGAAATTGCAACGGTGCAAACCTATTGGGATTTATT
This sequence comes from Haemophilus haemolyticus, assembly GCF_001008275.1. GTDB lineage: Bacteria > Pseudomonadota > Gammaproteobacteria > Enterobacterales > Pasteurellaceae > Haemophilus > Haemophilus haemolyticus_P. The sequence continues at coordinate 6,630 of NZ_LCTH01000055.1, read as the reverse complement.
GACGAGAGTATTAGCAGACATTCCTGCAAAGTAATCCAGTATTAATCAAAAAGGGCGGTCAAAATTAAAAACGGTTTTGACCGCTTTTATTTTTATAAAAAATAGAAATGATAAAAATGAAATATTGAAGAAATATACAGAATTGGCGGAGGGGAATGGGAGTCGAACCCACCCAAGAACGCTGGCGTCCTCAACAGGATTTGAAATCCTGCCACCTCACCGGAGATGACGCCCCTCCGTGGTTGAAATTGTAGTTACTTTAGCGTAAATTAATCGGCAATTCAACGTTATTTTAAACGGATTCAAAAATGACCGCACTTTTTCAACAACTTCCTTCCGTTGACAAAATTCTCAAAACACCTCAAGGCTTACAACTTATTACCGAATTTGGTCACACTGCAGTCGTGGAAACATGTCGAGAATTATTAACGCAAGCTCGTCAATTTATTCAAAAAAATAATCAACTTCCTGAATATTTTTCTAATTTTGACCGCACTTTTGTAGAAATTCATTCTCGCCTACAAAAACAAAACCAAGTACAAATCAAAGCGGTGCATAATCTGACGGGTACTGTATTACACACAAATCTTGGACGAGCACTTTGGTCTGAAGCAGCACAACAGGCTGCGCTTTCTGCGATTCAGAAAAATGTTTCGCTTGAATATGATTTAAATGAAGGTAAGCGTAGTCATCGCGATAATTACATCAGTGAATTATTATGCAAACTCACTGGCGCTGAAGCAGCCTGTATAGTGAATAACAACGCCGCTGCGGTATTGTTAATGCTGGCAACCTTTGCTCAAGGCAAAGAAGTAATTATTTCTCGTGGCGAATTAATTGAAATCGGCGGTGCATTTCGTATTCCAGATATTATGGAACAAGCTGGATGCCATTTAGTGGAAGTGGGCACCACTAATCGTACCCATCTGAAAGATTATCGTAATGCTATCACTGAAAATACGGCTTTTTTAATGAAAGTGCATAGCAGCAATTATCAAATTTGTGGTTTTACTTCTTCTGTTTCAGAAGAAGAGCTTACGGAACTAGGCCGAGAAATGAATGTGCCTGTTGTAACTGATTTAGGCAGCGGCGCATTAGTTGATTTAAGCCTATATAGCCTACCAAAAGAACCGACCGTGCAAGAAAAAGTCGCACAAAGTGTAGATTTGGTCTCTTTCTCTGGAGATAAATTACTTGGTGGCGTGCAAGCAGGCATTATTGTGGGTAAAAAAGAATGGATCGAACAATTACAAGCACATCCTCTCAAGCGTGCATTACGTTGCGATAAAGTCATTTTAGCAGGCTTAGAAGCCACTTTACGTTTATATTTAAATCCTGAAAAATTAACTGAAAAGTTACCAACTTTGCGCTTACTCACGCAATCATTAGAACAACTCAAAATAAATGCTACGCGTCTAAAAGAGCGATTAGAATCTCGCTTAAATTCACAATTTGATATTCAAATTGAAGATAGCCAAGCACAAATCGGCAGTGGCTCACAACCAATGGAAAGAATCCCTTCCGTGGCTGTTACTATTGCAGAAAAAACAAACATAAAACTTTCCGCACTTTCAGCTCGTTTTAAACAACTTTCTCAACCTATTATTGGGCGAATGGAAAACGGAAAAATTTGGCTAGACTTACGTAGCCTTGCGGATATTGAAACATTATTAAATACATTGGACGAACTATGATTATTGTTACTTCAGGTCACGTTGATCACGGCAAAACAGCATTATTAAAAGCATTAACTGGCACAAGTACCGCGCATTTACCAGAAGAAAAAAAACGCGGAATGACCATTGATTTGGGGTATGCCTATCTACCTTTAGAAAACAAAGTTCTTGGCTTTATTGATGTGCCAGGACACGAGAAATTCTTGTCAAATATGCTGGCGGGTTTAGGTGGTGTGCATTATGCAATGTTAATTGTCGCGGCAGATGAAGGTGTTGCTGCGCAAACGAAAGAACATTTAGCGATATTACGCCAACTTCAATTCCACGAAATTATTGTTGTCATCACAAAAGCAGATCGTACAAATTCAGAGCAAATTGAATCGTTAATCCAAGCAATTAAACAAGATTATAGTTTTTTACGCGATGCTAACTACTTCGTTACCTCAGCAGAAACGAAACAAGGCATCAGTGAATTACGTCATTACTTAGCTAATCTACCTGAATTGGCTGATACCCAGAAACCATTCCGCTACGCAATAGACCGAGTATTCAGCGTAAAAGGGGCGGGTACCGTCGTGACAGGCACAGCCTTTTCAGGAACAGTGAAAGTCAACGATGAACTTTACCTTTCTACTGGACAGAAAGTTCGTGTAAAAGCAATTCACGCACAAAATACATCAAGCGAACAAGGTATTGCGGGGCAACGTTTAGCGTTAAATTTAAATGCTGATTTAGACCGCACACCAATGAAACGAGGCGATTGGTTATTGCAAGATGAACCTCTCTCACCAACAGATCGCATCAGTGTACAAATTTTGGCTGAAGTACCATTAAATGAAAGCCAACCTGTGCATATTTATCACGGAGCGAGTCGCACTACGGGTAAGCTCACCTTATTACAGGGAAAAAATGCCGCAAAAAATGACCGCACTTTGGCTGAAATCATATTCGATTCACCATTATTCTTGGCTTTCGGAGACAAACTTATTTTACGCAGTGGCGATACAAAAACCTTAATTGCCGGCGCACGAGTGTTGGAAATTAACTCGCCAAAACGTCATAAACGTACTGAAGTGCGGTTAAATTTCTTAGCCAATTTAGCATTGGCAGAGAATTCTTCTCAACGTATTGCGCTTACCCTTCAATACAATGCGACAACAGCGCGCCAATTAATGTGGACGGAACAACTGACTTCCTTGCAATTAGATAAAGCACTCGCCGAGCGGGACGCCGTACGCTATCAAGATTGGTGTTTTAATACTAATTACGTACAAGAAAAAACGCAGCAAATTTTAACCGCGCTTGATACTTATCACGAGCAACATAATGATCAACTTGGTGTAAGTAAAGCCAGATTATATCGAATGGCGACATTGAATCAGCCAGAAAATCTAATTCATCATTTTATCGATGAAATGCTTGATGATGGACGATTACAACAAACGCGTGGCTGGATTCATCTACCAGAGCATAAAATTCAGTTTAATACTGAAGAAAAATCACGTTGGACAGATGTATTAAATGAGTTTGAAAAAGCAAACGGTCAAGCAATTTGGGTGCGAGATATGGCAAATGCGCTCGCTATTGATGAATCAATTATGCGTAATTTTATGTATAAAGCTGGAAAACTGGGTTACCTCACGCCAATCGTGAAAGATAGATTTTTCTTAACTGAAACCATCTATGCTTATGCAAGGCTCATCAAACAAATAGCTGAAGAAAAAGGAAAAGTTTCAGTAAATGAAGTACGTGATAAATTGAATTTCGGGCGCAAACTTACCGTTCAACTGATGGAATATTTCGACCGAATGGGATTTTTGCGTCGCAAAGGCAATGACCATATTCTACGCGATAAGAATGTTTTTGATTTATGATTTAAAAAGGAAAAGAGTATGAAAAAAACGCTCGTTGCTACATTAATTAGTTCTGTCATATTACTCACAGGCTGCCAAGATAAAGATACTGAAGCAAAAATAAAACAACTAAATCAAACAGTAGCACAACTCACTACTGAAAATACCAAATTAAAAGAGCAAATAGAAAAAACAGTCCCAGCAATTTTTGTGGAAAATGATGAAATATTTAATCAATCTGAAATTATTAAACATCCTAAATCAAAAGAAGATTACCAGCCTGAAGAAACCAAAATTGAGTATTCAATTTCAACAATAAAAACCAATATTGATTGGCTTAATGATCTATTGTGGAAAAAATTGACTGAAAATGAAGAAATGAAAAATATTTCTCGCGAACAATTTATAGCACGTTATCAAGCAGCTTTTGAGGAAGACAAAAAAGAAGTAAAAGAAACACCATCTCTTGGTATTTCTCATTCCATGTGGACAGATTTTATTGCACAAAAAGAAAAACTTGCAACCTTTGCTATTAGTTTTTATGACTATGAAGGTGGTGCTCATGGGATAGAAGGTAATCGCTATTTCACGATTGATCTAACTACACGCCATATTTTGACATTAAATGATTTATTTAATGAAAAAGATTTACCGAAAGTAAAAACGCTTTTATGGGAACAATATAATAATAGCAATAAGGAATATGAACCTGTTATTGGAGCCGATAGTTTTAATTTATCAAACAATATTTACTTAGATTCAAGAGGTGTACATTTTATTTACGATGTCTATGAGATCGCCCCTTACGCAGCAGGAGAGCAGGATTTGTTTCTCTATTTTGGGCAACTAGAAGAATTATTTAAAGCAGAATTTAAGCGAAGTGACTATGTAAAATTTCTTTAAGGAAACAAACAAAAAGTGCGGTGAAAATTCACCGCACTTTTTTATTACCGTCTTGTTTTCAAGAGTTTTTCAGTCAATTCATAAGCTCGAAGTTTTGCTAACTCTTTAGAAAGTTTCGCAACCAGTAAATCATGATCTACATCTGATGCATGAGATACAATGTTTTCTTCAGCTTTACGTTTTGCTTCGCGAATACGATCTGCATCTAATTCACTACCACGGATAGCAACATCTGCTAGTACCGTAACAATATTTGGTTGAACCTCTAAAAAACCACCGGAAACATAGATAACTTCTTCATTTCCATCTTGAAGGATAAATTTAACAATCCCTGGCTTAATTGCCGTTAGCAATGGTGTGTGTCCAGGGAGAATTCCTAATTCTCCCTCAACACCTGTTGCTTGGATCTGTTTCACTTCACCTTCAAAGATTTTTCGCTCTGCGCTTACTATTGTTAAATTAAATGTCGCCATTTTTGTTCTCCTTCAAATGACTTGAAGTGATTACATATTTTTGGCTTTTTCTAGCGCTTCATCGATTGAACCTACCATATAGAACGCTTGTTCTGGGATATGGTCGTAATCACCGCTTAAAATACCTTTAAAGCCGCGAATGGTTTCTTTTAATGGAACATATTTACCAGGAGTACCGTTAAATACTTCAGCAACGAAGAACGGTTGTGATAAGAAACGTTCAATTTTACGTGCACGTGCTACCACTAATTTATCTTCTTCAGATAATTCGTCCATACCAAGAATTGCGATAATATCTTTCAATTCTTTATAACGTTGTAAAATACCTTGTACACCACGAGCAATATCATAATGTTCTTGACCAACAACAAGTGGATCTAACTGACGTGAAGTTGAATCTAATGGATCAACCGCAGGGTAGATACCTAAAGATGCAATTTGACGACTTAATACAACTGTTGAGTCTAAGTGTGCGAAAGTGGTTGCTGGAGATGGGTCAGTTAAGTCATCCGCAGGTACATATACCGCTTGTACAGAGGTAATAGAACCTGTTTTAGTTGATGTAATACGTTCTTGTAACACACCCATTTCTTCAGCTAAGGTTGGTTGGTAACCTACCGCTGATGGCATACGACCTAATAACGCAGATACTTCCGTACCAGCAAGGGTATAACGATAGATATTATCCACAAAGAATAATACATCTCGACCTTCATCACGGAATTTTTCTGCCATGGTTAAACCAGTTAACGCAACACGTAAACGGTTACCTGGTGGCTCATTCATCTGACCATAAACCAAAGATACTTTATCTAATACGTTAGAATCTTTCATTTCATGATAGAAGTCGTTACCTTCACGAGTACGTTCACCTACACCCGCAAATACGGAGTAACCTGAGTGTTCGATCGCGATGTTACGAATTAATTCCATCATGTTTACGGTTTTACCTACACCCGCACCACCGAATAAACCAACTTTACCACCTTTAGCAAATGGACAAATTAAGTCGATAACTTTGATACCAGTTTCTAATAATTCCGTACTGTTTGATTGTTCTTCATAGCTTGGCGCAGAACGGTGGATAGCCCAACGCTCTTCTTCACCGATTGGACCTTGTTCGTCAATTGGTTCACCCAATACATTCATAATACGACCAAGGGTTTTTGTGCCTACCGGTACTTGAATCGGATCATTCGTGTTTTCTACTTTTAAACCACGTTTTAAACCGTCAGAAGCACCTAATGCGATACAACGTACCACACCGCCACCTAATTGTTGTTGCACCTCAAGTGTTAAACCTGATTCAACTTTTAATGCATCGTAAACTTTTGGCACTGCATCTTGTGGAAATTCAACGTCAATCACCGCACCGATGATTTGTACAATTTTTCCTGCTGACATTACCGTTCCTCTTTTCTTAAATCGCTGCCGCACCGGCTACGATTTCATTCAATTCATTTGTGATACTTGCTTGACGAGCTTTGTTATACACCAACCGCAGATCATTAATTAAATTACCTGCATTATCAGTTGCTGCTTTCATTGCTACCATTCGAGCCGCTTGTTCTGAAGCTAAATTATCTACAACCGCTTGATAAATTTGGGATTCTAAATAACGAACTAAAAGACTATCTAATAGTACTTTTGGTTCTGGCTCATAAAGATAATCCCAAGTCTGTTGTCTTTCATTTAAATGATCGTCTTTAGATTCTGGTAAAGGAA
>NZ_LCTH01000054.1:0-20224 GCF_001008275.1 Haemophilus haemolyticus | reverse complement strand
GCTCAAACTTTCCCTATATATTTAAACGCTTTCTTGTGGGCGATTAGCTCAGTTGGGAGAGCACCTCCCTTACAAGGAGGGGGTCACTGGTTCGAGACCGGTATCGCCCACCACCTTATTTTCAAATTCTCCAAATAATTTTCTTTTCCCGTTCAATCCATTACGTTTACGTGATAAAGTGCGCAGACATTGTCATGTCCTCATTTTAGTCTGTTATGCATTATAGGGAAAATTCATGATTGCTTATATTTTCTTAGCTTTATTCACGATTGCGGCAGTGATTTTTATCGTAAACTCCCATTATCGTTGGACTTATTTCTTTGCTATTACGCTTTTTACTTTTTTATTTGGCGGCATGCTTATGGTTTCTGGCCAATGGCAACGTGCTTTAAATTTTTCATCTGTACTTTTTGTGGTGCTAATGTTATTTCACCGTTTAAAAATTCATTATTACAAACAGCCTTTGTTAATTTCAGATTTCTTTCTTGTGGTGGATTGGCGAAATTGGGAAACCTTAATTCATTATAAAGGTGCATTGTTTGGCGTTATTGGGCTACTTGCGTTATTAGGTTATGCGATTTTGGGTTTTAATGATGTCGGATCTTTAGGGCTACTAGGTAACAGCATTGGAGCGTTATTGTTTATCGTTAGCTTTATCTTGATGTGGCATTATTCTAAAAAGCCAAGTGCGGTGCAAGTTTGGTTAGATTCTTTGCCCGATGATGGTCGTGATGTGTTTTTAAATTTACCAATGTCTTGCCGCGGTATTTTTTTCAAGGTGCCAAATTTTGATGGCAATAGCCAAAATTTTATTGAAAAAATGACTGCACTTTCATCTGATATAAACAACGTATCTGAAACAAAACCTGATATTGTTGTGACATTAATGGAATCCACGCTGAACCCTCATCAATTTGCTTTTAGTCAGCAATCTATTCCACCACTTTCCATGTTTGAGCCTCAAAGTGATACAGTATTTGCTTCGCCGTTGCGTGTACATACTTTTGCTGGCGCAACGTGGAAATCAGAATTTGCTTTTTTAGCCGGTGTGCCTTCGACCGATTTTGGCGCATTAGCAAGTGGCGTTTTTTATTCTGTTGTACCGCATTTGCAATCAGGTTTAGTGAAAAATCTAAAAGCTCAAGGATATTTTTGTGTTGCTTTGTCGCCTTTTACAAAAGGTAACTACAATGCGAAATCCGCTTATGATCATTTCGGTTTTGATTTGATGTTACAGCCGCAAGATCTTGGTTATCCTGCGCCTATCAGTAAAAATCTTTGGGATATTAGTAGTGAAGAAATGATGACGTACACCCGAATGATTTTGGAAAAGCAGCATCCGGCGTTAGAAAATGTAGATCAGCCAATGTTTGTTTATGTATTGACTATGCGAGAACATGGTCCATATGAATTGGGCATGGAAAATACATTTAATCTTCAAATGCCTAATTTAGGGGCTAAAAGTATTTCTGCATTGAATGATTATACTCAACGTATTGTCGCCTTGAATGATGCGATTGAAGGAATAAATAACTATTTACATGAACGTAAAAAGCCTTTTGTTCTAGGTTATTTCGGTGATCACCAAGTGGCATTTGATAATGTTATCCCACCGAAGAAAGGGGATTATGCTCAGCCCGATTATGTGACTCAATTTATTGTAAGAAGTAATTGTGCGAGTCAATTTAAGCAAGAACAAGGTTTTTTAGATCTCGCTTTTGCCGGAGGTGTCTTGATGAATGTAGCTGGATTATCAGCAGAAGATGAATTTATGAAAGCGAATATGGCTATGTGTAAATTAAGTAACGGAAAATTGGAAGATTCTTCTAATCCTGCATTTGTGAATGACTATCGTCATTACCTCTATCAAACCTTAAAAATTGCAAAATAGCTAAATAAAAAAGACCGATGTTGATAAATCGGTCTTTCCATTTTTATTCTTTTAACTCACCTAATACTTCAGATAATTGAGCCCCGACCAACACAACTAGCCAGCTAATCTGAATCCACAATAGCATAATCGGTAATGTTGCCATTGCGCCATAGATTAGTTGATAAGAAGGGAATGTGGTAATGTACCAAGTAAAGGCTTGTTTACCGAGTGTAAAGAAAATAGCGGCAATAAGCGCACCACAAGCAGAATATCTGATATCCACTTTCTTATTTGGCACGATGGTATAAATCAATGTGAAAATAAACCATGTGAAAAAGAACGGGAGTAAACTTAGCAATTTCACGCCGAGTGAAAGTGTTTCTGATTGTTCAAACATCACTTTTATATAAGAGCTAATCCCTATACTTGTACCTATAACGAGAGGTCCAAAAGTCAGAATCATCCAGTAAATCGCGAAAGAGGTAAAAATAGGGCGAACACTTGTATCATGCCAAATGCTGTTGAGGGTTCGGTCGATGTTATTAATTAGCATCAAGGCAACGGCAATTAAACTCACAATTCCCACCACACTCATTTTCTTTGAGTTTGATACGAATTGATCGATATATTCGCCCACCATATCACTTGCCGATGGCGCAAAATTGGTGAAAATCATTTCTTTCAGTTCTCCTGTCACTTCACTGAATACAGGAAATGCAGAGAATATAGAAAAAATCACCATCACCATTGGTACGATAGCAAGCATCGTGCTGTAAGTTAGTGCGCCAGCAGCTTGGTTGAGTTTATTTTCTGAAAAACGTTTCCAAAAGAGCTGGCTAAATTGTTTCAATGAAATCATAAAAATTCCCCACAGCAATGTTTAAATTTTTTACCAGAACCACATACACAAGGTTGTTTCATTGTAGGCAAGGATACGGTCGGATCCACAAAATACCAACGGTTTTCAATTTTCACAAAAATTGACCGTTCTTCATGAGCTAGTACTCTCTCTTCGCCTTGAAAAATAGCTTTAAATTCCACCGCACTTTGAGTTTTTGTGAGATTTTCTGTTTTTAGGATTTCTAACCCTAGCCATGTAGTATTGTCAGCCCATTCTTGCAATAGATGAGACTCTAATAAAGTTTGTTGGCTTGGCACAGTTGTTGCAACAATATAAGGTATATTTTTTAAAACATAAGCCGTATAACGTGAACGCATGAGTTGTTCTGCCGTTTCGGGAAACGCTTGTCTCAAATGAAATTTTCCACAACAATCTGCGTAATGATGACCAGATTGACATGGACAATCTTCGGAAAGTGCGGTTGAAATTTCTGACATATTTATCCCTGTTGTTTGAATTTCGATACTTGTGATCGAATTGATCGTTTAAAGGCTTCAGCTAATACTTCAATATCTAATGCCGCTTCTAGTTCAGCTTCATTTTTGGGTGCAGATAACAAGTGATTTAAATGGCGAATTGTTACTTGCGGGTAAGGACGCGTGAGCAATTTTAGTTCATCACCTTGTCTAATTTCTCCCGTTTCAATGACGCGCACATACCATCCGCTGAGCCCGGTTTGATAAATAATATCGCGAGTCTCTTCGTTTTCTGTATTTTTTGATAAACGCTCACAAGGTTTACGTGGCTGAGATACCTCTAAAATGGTTGAGCCGATTTGATAACGATCGCCAATGCAGACGTTGTCTTCATTCAAGCCTGACACGACAAAATTTTCTCCGTAGATGGCGGTTTCCATGTAAGAAAAATCTTTATTTAATAAAGCATTTAATTCATTAAAAGAATCTGCCGACATAAAAAAGAGAGATTTATCTACACCACCATGATGTTTTTTTAAACCCACATCGTTTCCTTCTGCACCAAGAGAATGAATTTTTACCGATGGCACTATTTTCTTACGAATTGCGCTTTCATATACGCTTCCATCTGAAAAGGTTAGGGTTTGAACTTGACCCACTTTTATGACTAAAATTTTTGCATTCATTTTGCTTTTTTATTGTTCTAAAAAAAATTTTCATGGAATTATAACCGAAAACGTTTAACTTTTTGACCGCACTTCTTTTTTTACTTATTATTCGTTACAACAAAAAACAAAAGGATATTCATTTATGCAATACGCTCTCTCTCGCACAGAACAAGGTAAAATCCTAGGCATCACGGCCAAAATGGCTAACCGCCATGGTCTTATTGCTGGCGCAACAGGTACGGGTAAAACTGTCACATTGCGTAAAATGGCAGAAGCCTTCAGTGATGATGGGGTACCGGTATTTTTAGTAGACGTAAAAGGCGATCTTTCTGGCTTAGTAAAGAGCGGTCAATTTCAGGGCAAAATTGCGGAACGAATTGAGCAGTTCGGGTTAGGCAATGAAAGTTATCTCAATGGCTATCCTGTTTCTTTTTGGGATGTTTTTGGCCAAACGGGCATTCCTCTTAGAACAACTATTTCTGAAATGGGGCCGTTGTTGCTTTCTCGTTTATTGAATCTAAATGCTACGCAAGAAGGACTGTTAAACCTCGTATTTCGTGTGGCAGATGATAAAGGTTTATTGCTCATTGATTTAAAAGATCTTCGTGCAATGCTGAAATATGTTGCAGAGAATGCGAAAACCTTCCAAGTTGAGTATGGCAATGTTTCGACCGCAAGTGTTGGTGCAATCCAACGGGCATTGCTGACACTTGAAAATGAAGGCGCTACAAATTTATTTGGTGAGCCAGCATTGAATCTAGATGACTGGATGCAAACTCACGATGGGCGAGGGGTGATTAATGTACTCAATTCTGAAAAATTGATTAATTCCCCAAGAATGTATAGCGCATTTCTATTATGGTTAATGGCAGAACTCTTTGAACAACTGCCAGAAGTAGGTGATCCTGAGAAACCTAAATTTGTTATGTTTTTTGATGAAGCACACTTATTGTTTGATGGTGCGCCGAGCGTACTCGTGGAAAAAGTAGAACAAGTTGTGCGTTTGATTCGTTCTAAAGGTGTGGGAATATATTTTGTCACGCAGAACCCACTTGATTTGCCAGATACCGTATTAGGGCAGTTAGGTAACCGTGTTCAACATGCTCTTCGTGCATTTACTCCACGCGATCAAAAAGCCGTGAAATCAGCTGCAGAAACTTTCCGAGCAAACCCTTCAGTGAATGTCGTCGAGACCATTTCAACCCTTGGTGTAGGGCAAGCATTAGTATCCTTTTTAGATGAAAAAGGTATGCCTACGCCAGTTGAAATTGCCTATATCTATCCGCCAAAAAGTCAGCTTTCACCATTAACCACAGACGAACGTAACGCTTGGGTGAAAGATGATGATCTTTATGCGTATTATAAAGAATACGTGGATAACGAATCTGCCTTTGAAGTATTAACTGCTCAAGCGGATTTAGCTGCGGTACAACAAAAACAAGCAGAGCAAGCCCAAGCGGAAGAAGAAAACGGCTTCTTAGGTAGTTTGAGCCGAATGATTTTTGGCACACAAAAGCGAGGTGAAAAATTATCGCCAACTGAGCAAATAGTAAATAGTGTTGCGCAATCTGTAGGGCGAAATATTCGAAATCAAATTACCAAGCAAATTATGAGAGGTATAATGGGCGCACTTAAGAGATAAAGTTGTATTTTCGAAAAATACTCACGTGCTTTTATTTATTCAAAAATCTGATTTCGCCTCAGGGTGAAATCATCACGTTAAATGGCAATAAGGAGATTTATTATGTCAGACGTATTCCACCTAAACCTCACAAAATCCCAATTGAAAGGGGCAACACTTGCTATTGTTCCGGGTGATCCTGCGCGTAGTGAGCGCATTGCGAAACTACTTGATAATCCAGAGTTTCTTGCAAGCACGCGTGAATTTACATCGTGGTTAGGTTATATCAATGGTCAGCCTATTGTTGTATGTTCTACGGGTATTGGTGGGCCATCAACATCAATTTGTGTAGAAGAACTTGCTCAACTTGGTGTTCGCACTTTCTTACGTATTGGCACAACTGGTGCGATTCAACCGCACATTAATGTAGGCGATGTTCTTATCACAACCGCTTCTGTTCGCTTAGATGGTGCAAGCCGTCATTTTGCACCGTTAGAATATCCAGCTGTGGCAAACTTTGAATGTACAACTGCACTTTATAATGCAGCGAAAGCAAAAGGTATTGAGCCTTATGTAGGCGTAACCGCTTCATCTGATACATTCTATCCTGGTCAAGAACGTTATGATACCTATAGCGGTAAAGTATATCGTGATTACCAAGGGCTACTTAAACAATGGCAAGATTTGAATGTAATGAACTACGAAATGGAATCCTCAACATTGTTTACCATGTGTAATGCATTAGGTTTGCGTGCTGGGATGGTTGCGGGCGTGATTGTAAACCGCACTCAGCAAGAAATTCCAAATGAAGCAACAATGAAACAAACGGAAGAAAAAGCGGTGTCTGTTGTTATCGCAGCCGCTCAGGCGTTGTTAAGTTAATGTCTTTTAATTGAAAGAATAAAGCCTTGTAATCTGCACCCAAAAGTTAGACGAAACAACTAGCTGATTAAGGTGCAGATTTTTTATGATTAAATATACCCAATCCGTCAAACAACAAGTGATCGATTTTTATCTTCGACACAGTAAAAATCCTTTTCTCACAAAGAAATATTTTCATTTTACTGACATAATCTTGAGAGACTGGATTAAACAATTTTGGGCTATCCTAGATACTAACTTAAATTCCTCTTAACTAATTGTTTTAAAGTGAGTTTAAAACTGCTCTAAACAGAATAACTCATAGAGTTTTGATAGTGAGAATTTAACTAAATCATCGACCATATAATCAATAAATCGTACAAATTCTGACTGAGTTGAACTAATGAAAGGTGGGTAATAGGCCTAAGTGAATTTAAATATGTAGAAAATGGTAGCAAAGCTTGAGGGGCAAACCCTATTTTACATTTTGCCCAAGGGTTGCAATATCAAATAAGAAGTTATCAAGAAATCCTGTTGAAAAATAGTATTTGAAAAGTATGTCAAGAAAAGGAAATTGTCTAGATAATACGATGATAAATAGCTTCTTTGGATGATAAAAACGGGGTTTACGACAGAAAATAATTTGATGCTTTTGAGCAACTAGAAAAACGATCCATGAATACATTCATTATTACAACCATAAGCGTATTCAGTTTAAACTAAGAGAAACTAACCCTATGATTCCCATAACTTAGCCTTGATTTAACAGCCTAACATTTTGGAGTTTGCTGAATTATCAAGGCTTTATTTTTTCTATCTAAAATGATGATAATTATAATGATACCCGACACTTGGGACTACAGGAATAACGGGTAGTGAACTTATCACTCGAGTCCTAACTTTATTATCACTCGCATTCAATTTTAAGTTAGTATCAACTTGACTTGCCACTTTATCTTTCTGTGCCTGAGTAACCGTATTACCACTTGTTACACGAGCATTATACTCTTGCACAGCCTTCATATCATAAACACCGCCACCAGTTTGTTCTGGTTGAGATGAACATGCTGCTAAACCTAAGATTGCACAACTAACAAAAACTATTTTTCTCATTAAATCATCCTATTTACAAATTACGTCAGTTAATACAGCCCTACCTTCTGATACATAATTCGCTGCTTTTTCCTTTAATGTTTTATTTTCTTTTAACTGAATACGCTTAGATAAATCTTTATCTGTAATTGAATAAACTGGCACATAACTTAAATTTTGAGGATCTTTTTGATTATAAATCGTCGCCCCCGTTACACTACCGTAATATTCACTTTTATCATTTGGCGAAAGATAATTGTGAGTTGAATTTGTGTAATCCACACCTCTTTTCACTTTAAATCCTTGACAAATGCCAGCTGGAGACTCAAAAACACTTTCTGATGAACTCATCTCATTAATTTTATAAACTTTCAACTCAATGCTTTGACCCAATTTCTGAGTATCATTACTTGATATATCAGAGCTAAAGGCTTTCTTATCTTTTTCATCAACATAAGTTACTGAACTAGATGTATCTTCAGCAATAGATAAATGCGGTATAAACAAACTAACTAGCATGCTACAAAATAAAGAAAAAGAAGTACAATTTTTGTAATTCATCTCCAGCTCTCCTTAACGTTCTTTAAAGTAATTTCTAATATTAAAATAGCTATTTGCCAATTAATAGTATAACTGAACTATATCAAAAAGACTTATATGATACTAGGTTATTTTTCAGGAGTTATACTTTTTGATTTTTCTTCGTTTTGAGCTTCTAAAGCATCACGCGCGGCACGAATACTTTTTTCAATTAGTGGAACACGCTCATCATCTTTCGGCATTAAGCGTAGCATCATCGCCCAAGTCACTGCCGCCATTTTATAATCTTCCGTTTCAAAATAACGGAATGCGAGTAAACTCAATGCTTCAATGTTAGTGTGATCTTGACGAATCACTTCACGCAATAAATCGCCACCTTTAAGTTTATCAGTCGCATCTTCAGAGAACATCAATATACGAGCATAACCTAATTTATATTGCACATTATCTGGTTCTAACTTGTTGGCCTTCTGATAACTATCAAATGCTAAACGTACATCACCTAAATTCATCCCAATCTGACCGAGCATCCACCATTTTTTTGCATCAGTTGGATTTTTCTGCAAATCGATTCGAAGTGCGGTAGAAAATTGCTGCATTTCTGCATCAGAAAATGGATTTTTGTCTTCATCTTTCATTCGATCAAAGAAATAGGGCAATTTCGCATATGTTTGCTCTAACATCGATTCAGCTTGCCAAGATCCCACCATAAAATAAGAAGAGCCTGCGATAATTCCTAGCGCCAACACGCCAGACACAAACCACACTTTTCCATAAGATTTACCTGAAGAATCCACATTCTCTTGAACTTTGCTCGGCACATCATCAAGCAAAGTTTTCTGTAATTCTTGTTTAAGTTGCTCAACATTTTCAACTAAACCTTGGGAATTATCTTGCTCAATTTCTTCCAAGCGCGAGAAATATAACGCCTTATTTAAATCATCACGTTTTTGCCCATGTTTCGCTTTGAATTGACGCAATAAAGGATAAAAACAAATTAATGCCACAACTAAAGTGGTTAATATAAAAATTAATGCAAAATTCATCTATTTATCCTTGTTTAATAATTCTGCCAAACGCGCATTATCTTCATCAGTTAAAACATCTTGGGATTTCAACGCACTTTGAGCTTTTGGTTTACGTCTTAATAAAAATACCACGCCTAACAATACAAGCAATAATGGCGCAATCCATAGCACTAATGTACCCGCTGTCATAGGTGGATCATAGGTTACAAAATTGCCATAGCGCGCCACCATATAATCCACTACGTCATTTTTCGATTTGCCTTCTTGTAAAAGCTCAAATACTTTGCCACGCATATCCACAGCAATAGTTGCGTTGGAATCCGCAATATTGTTATTTTGACATTGAGGGCAACGCAAAGATTGTGTTAATTGATGGTAATTACTCTCTTGCTGTGGAGAACTAAAATTAAGCGCATCAATGGATGAAAACGCCACTGAGCTAAACAAAAGTGCGGTCAAAAATAGCCATGTTTTTTTCATTATTGTTGCTCCGAAAGTTTGTCATAAATTGGTTTTAAAGTCTGAGTCCAAACTTTCTCGTTTACATCACCGGCATAACGATAATGAATCACGCCTTTACCATCTATAATAAAAGTTTCTGGCGCACCATATACCCCTAAATCCAAACCGAAAGAACCTTTTTCATCTTTTAAAACAACTTTATAAGGATTGCCAAGATCTTTTAACCACTTCATTGCTTTAGGTGATTCATCTTTATAATCTAAACCTATAATTCGCACACCGTCTTTAGCAAGTTTGTTTAAATATTGATGTTCGGCATAACAAGTCGGACACCAAGTCGCCCACACATTAAGCAAAACTGGCTTACCTTGTTGAAACAATTCAGTCGTGTAAGCTTTATTTTCAAACAACTCCGTTAAATTTTTTGCTGGCACAGGCTTTCCAACCAAAGCAGATTCTAGTGCTTTAATATCTTCACCTTGCGCATTACGTTTTAATTGCACTAAAAATGCAATTGTTATCGATAAAAAGAGAATAAGAGGAACGAGTAATTTTTTTTTCATTTTTTACCGCACTTTAAATATAAAAACCAAAGTTGGCTTTCCTGAAAGCTCACATTATTCACGCAAGCTAATTAAAACTTAAGGCACACCTTAATCAAGGTGCACCGTCATATTATTTTTTCAATAAAGCGTTAAATCGATAGCGGCGATCGAACATACACAACAATCCACCTAAAGCCATAAATAAGCCGCCAATCCAAATCCAGCGAATAAATGGCTTGTAATATAAGCGTAATGCCCAAGAATTGTCCTCAAGTTTTTCACCAAGTGCCACATAAAGGTCACGAGTTAAACCACCAGCAATGGCGGCTTCCGTCATAGACATACGACTTACTGTGTAAAAACGTTTTTCTGCGAATAAACTTGCCTCTGGTTGCCCATCTTTCGAAATATCAATTTTAGCTTTTCCACCAATATAGTTTGGACCATTCGCATCTGTCACACCGGCAAATTTAAAATCGTAACGATCAATTTGTGCACTCTCGCCAACTTTCATTCGAACATCACGTTCTACGCTAAAGTTTTGGCTAAATGCGATCCCCCAAACAGTCATTGCTACGCCTAAGTGAGCTAACATCATTCCCCAATGAGAACGAGATAGTTTGCGTACACCCACAAAGAATGGTTCACGATGCGTCGCACGTTGTTGCAATTCATAAAGCGCAAGTAACGCAATAATCACAGTCATCATTGAACCAAGCACCGAACTTACTGTAATTTTATCTTGCAAGAAGTAAGGTAACGCAAAACCTGCAATCACCATAACAAATACGCTGATAACAACAGGCGTACGAATTGCAGAAAATTGGTCTCTACGCCATTTCACCAAAGGTCCAATACCAAGCAATAATGCAAATGGTGTCATAATAATTAAGAACATTTGATCAAAGAATGGCGCACCAATAGAAATAGAACCTAAACCAAGTTGTTTGTGAACGAGAGGTAACAACGTTCCTAAGAAGACAACGCAAAGTGCGGTCATTAATAAGATATTATTTAATAACAACATACTTTCACGTGAATAGCGTTCTGCATTATCACGAGAGCGAATTTGACTTCCTTTATATGCATAGAGTGCTAGCGAACCGCCGATCACCACAACAAGGTAAGCCAAAATATACAAACCACGAGTTGGATCCGATGCAAATGCGTGAACTGAAACTAAGATACCAGAACGAACTAAGAACGTACCGAGTAAACAAAGTGAAAAAGCTAAAATCGCAAGTAATACCGTCCAAGCTTTAAAAGAACCACGTTTTTCTGTCACAGAAAGGGAGTGAATCAATGCTGTACCAGCAAGCCAAGGCATAAACGAGGAGTTTTCCACTGGATCCCAGAACCACCAGCCACCCCAGCCAAGCTCATAATAAGCCCACCAAGAACCGAGTACGATACCTAAAGTCAAAAACACCCAAGCAGCAAGCGTCCAAGGACGTGACCAACGAGCCCAAGCTGAATCTAATTTTCCCGTCATTAAGGATGCTATCGCAAACGCAAATGCCACAGAAAAACCAACATAGCCCATATAAAGTAATGGAGGATGAAAAATCAAGCCTACATCTTGCAACATTGGATTGAGCTCTTTTCCGTCCACTGGGAAATCAGGGAAAGTACGCGTAAAAGGATTTGAGGTGAACAAGACGAACAACACAAAACCTACGCTAATAATCCCCATAATACCAAGCACGCGAGCAACCGCTTCTTGAGGTAAATGTTTACTCAACAAAGCAACGGCAGATGACCAAACGGCCAGTAGCCAAATCCACAGTAATAAAGAACCTTCGTGAGAACCCCAGACGGCAGACAAACGATAATAAATGGGTAAAGCCGTATTAGAGTTATTCACCACATACTGAACACTAAAATCATTTACTGCGAATAAATAAAATAACGCAGCAAAAGCGATGCTTAGGCTTGCAAATAAACCATAAGTCATTGGGCGAGCTAATGCCATTAATTGTGCATTGCCCTTTTCTGCCCCCCACAAAGGGAAAATCGCCAACATAAGCGATACAGCTAAACTTAAAGCTAGCGCATAATTTCCTAATTCAGCAATCATTTTGCGCCTTCTTTTTCTTGACGATCACGTGTGCTTTCGCCTTTTAAATCCGCATCACCAATCCCCATTGGTTTATGCACTTTTTGCATTTTTTCACCTAATTCTGGTGGCACATAATTCTCATCGTGTTTAGCCAATACTTCTGTCGCAGTTAAAACGGTTGGCTGAGTTAATACACCTTGAGCCACAATCCCCTGCCCTTCACGGAAAAGATCCGGCAAAATACCTTCATATTCAACAGTGATCGCAGGTCCAATATCATTTAAATCAAACCGCACTTTTAAGCTTTTTGGATCACGCACTACCGTGCCTTCAACCACCATACCGCCAACACGAATACGTTGTCCCACTTCGGGTTTTTGATTCGGGTTATTATCCTTACCTTGAATCACTTCAGATGGCGTATAAAACAAGTCGATATTTTGACGTAACGCATACAGCATCAATCCACTTGCAATAGCAATGCCGAGCACAACAAAAATGACTAATTTAAATCTGGATTTACGTCTTGGATTCATAGTGTGTTCCCCTTATTTGCTTGTTGTAAACGTTCTTCGCGTTGTTGCTCACGCAATACATTTTGTAACACTGTCTTGCGTTGTTTTACACTTTGAACAATTAAGGCAATAACTGCCACTAAACTTACTGCATAGGATAACCATACGTAAAAACCGTAGCCACCCATATTAAAAAAATCACTCCAAGTCTGGAAAAACATAAAATATTCCTTATAAAAAATCGCTAAAAAACTAACCGCACTTTATTTCAGTGTTTGAGCCAATGCTTTAACCCAAGGGCGTTTCGCATCTTCTTTCAATAATTCCACGCGATAACGAACTAAAGTAAGCCAAATATACAAGGTTAAAAAACCGAAGATACATAAAATCAATGGAACCAACATTGGAATTGCAATGGATGGTTTTTCCAGTTTAGTGATACTCGCACCTTGATGTAACGTGTTCCACCATTCCACCGAAAAATGAATAATCGGTAAAATCACGACCGTTGTAATGCATAAAATCCCAGCCGCTTTTGCCCCTACATTACGATCTGAAAAAGCAGAATAAAGCGCTAATATACCAAGATAAAGAAAGAATAAGATCAATTCTGCAGTTAAGCGAGCATCCCACACCCACCAAGTGCCCCACATTGGTTTACCCCAAATTGCGCCCGTAACAAGCGATAAAAAAGTAAACAATGCACCAATTGGCGCCATTGCAATCATTGCGAGGTGAGCTTGCTTAATTTGCCACACAAGGGCAACCACAGCTGCAATCGCCATTGAACCGTACACGCCCATTGACCAAATCGCTGTCGGCACATGCACGTACATAATTCGGAAACTATTACCTTGTTGATAATCTGCTGGAGCGAATGCTAAGCCCCATACAATGCCGACACCGAGTAAAATAAGCGTTAAAAATGCAAATAGCGGACTTAATTTACCACAGATACGATATTGAGTTTCGGGTTTTGCATAAGGATGTAGCCACTTCCACATAAAAAAGATCCTTAAAAATTAAAGAGAAAAACCACCGCACTTTTATACGGTGGAATAAAATTAATTATCTAAACTAATTCGCAGTGCTGCTGCGATGGCAAAAGGCGAAAGC
Organism: Haemophilus haemolyticus; assembly: GCF_001008275.1. Lineage (GTDB taxonomy): Bacteria > Pseudomonadota > Gammaproteobacteria > Enterobacterales > Pasteurellaceae > Haemophilus > Haemophilus haemolyticus_P. The sequence goes on along the minus strand of NZ_LCTH01000054.1, from coordinate 6,527 downwards.
GTTACTGCTCCAACCATCATGGCACCTAAAATCGCCAGTTGTCCCCCATAAGGCACATTTAAGCCTGCCGCCTCTAATACTGATGAAGCAAAAATTAAAACGGGAATAAACAACGGAACAACAAGCAAACTCAACAACACGCCCCCTTTTCGCAATCCCACCGTTAAAGCCACGCCAATAGCACCGATACAGCTCAACACAGGGGTGCCGAGCAACAATGTCAAAACCAATGCCCACCAAATATTGACCTCAAGAGAAAGCAATAAAGCTGCAATCGGTGATAGCAAAATAAGCGGTAAACCGGTGAGCAACCAATGTGCAACGACTTTAGCCAAAGCCGTCATCGGTAAAGGCTGTGCGGTTAACATTAATTGTTCAAGAGAGCCATCAATAAAATCATCACGAAACAAACGTTCAAAAGAAAGCAATGCTGAAAGTAATGCGGCTACCCATGCAATACCTGGTGCGATACGGGAAAGTAATTTTGGATCTGGCCCAATAACAAGCGGAAACAAAGTAATCACAAGCAAAAAGAACCATAGCGGATTTAAAATCTCCGCATTTTTGCGCATCGCAATTTGAAGTTCTCGTTTAATTATCTCTAAAAAAATCATTAAGTTATTCCGCTTTATAAGCCGCTAAATTCAATTTTTGCAGATGAGAACTTGGCACTTCTTGGTGGCTAGTCAACAACACAATACCACCTCGTTGAGCATGCTCATCAAAAAGTGCGGTTAGAATTTCCACACCTTTTTTATCAATCGCAGTAAACGGCTCATCTAAAATCCATAAGGGCGCTTGAGACAACCATAAACGACCTAATGCAATACGTTTTTGTTGCCCTGCAGAAAGTTGTGCGGCGGGCAAATCTTCACGACCTAATAATCCCACTTTCTTAAGCAAATCCCACAAAATATCAGTATTTTGTTCAGCTTGACTAATTCGTTGATAAAACTGCAAATTTTCCCATGCGGTTAACTCTGGTTTTACGCCTGAAAGATGACCTAAATAAAGCAAATTCTGATGATACTGTTCACGTTGTTTAGAAATGGCTTCAGAATTCCACCGAACTTCGCCTTCCAAAGGTTGAGCTAACCCCGCAAGAATACGCAATAAACTGGTTTTACCTATGCCATTATGCCCTTCAATTTGCACAAAATCACCGCTATTAAAATCGCAAGTCAAAGCACGAAAAAGTACTCGCTCACCACGTTGGCAGGATAAATTTTGCAGAGATAACTTGTGTGGTTCAAACATAATTGCAAAGGGAAAATAAAAAGTGGCGGTATTCTATCATAAGAGAAATATTTGACGAGATTTTAGCCCTCAAAACAAATAACTCTTTAGGTGTAGATCGATAGGTTTATTGATTTAAAACAAGGTTTAATAAATTCGTCTATTAATGCAAAAGGAAAAACATTTAATGATCTAAATCAAAATTTTTGCTATTATTTGCCCACTTTTGGTTATAGACCAAAACCCTCAACGAAATTTGTCTTTACATAGAAGGAATAAATTATGGCTTACACTTTACCTGAATTAGGCTACGCCTACAATGCATTAGAACCACATTTCGATGCGCAAACAATGGAAATCCACCACAGCAAACACCACCAAGCTTATGTAAACAATGCAAACGCTGCATTAGAAGGTTTACCTGCTGAGTTAGTGGAAATGTGCCCAGGTCAATTAGTTTCTAACCTTGACAAAATCCCTGCAGAAAAACGTGGCGTATTACGCAATAACGCAGGCGGTCATGCAAACCACAGCTTATTCTGGAAAGGCTTGAAAAAAGGCACCACCTTACAGGGCGCATTAAAAGATGCTATCGAACGTGATTTCGGTTCTGTAGATGCATTTAAAGCAGAATTTGAAAAAGCAGCAGCAACTCGTTTCGGTTCAGGTTGGGCGTGGTTAGTATTAACTGCTGAAGGTAAATTAGCCGTGGTATCAACAGCAAACCAAGATAACCCATTAATGGGTAAAGAAGTGGCAGGTTGTGAAGGTTTCCCACTTTTAGGTTTAGACGTTTGGGAACACGCTTACTACTTAAAATTCCAAAACCGTCGTCCAGACTACATTAAAGAATTCTGGAACGTGGTAAACTGGGATTTCGTTGCAGAACGTTTTGAACAAAAAACAGCACACTGCAATTGTGCAAAATAATAAATATTGAAGAAGCCTAGCAAACGCTAGGCTTTTCTTCTTTACCGATACTCAATATATAAAACTGCGGTGAAAACCACTATCCCAAAAGTTAGACTATTATCAACAGGATAATCAACCCTAATTTTGTGTAGCTAATTTTTCCATTCGATCATTTGCTCAATCAATAAAATTAATTTTTTTCTTTCCATATCATCTAATTGATTTAATAATCGATCAAGTTGATAAATTTGATCCGATGGTTGCAAACTACTATCTGTGATCAAATCGGACACTCGGCATTGAAACAGTGTTGCAAATTCACATAAACGCTCTACATTTAATCCAATCTTACCGCGCTCCATTCTAGAAATGGCATCATTACTTAATCCCAATATTTCTGCCACTTTTGCTTGTGATAAACCTGAGGCTTTCCGATATTTTGCAATAGAAGCTCCCACTTGTTTATTTATCTCAACTTTATCTTTCACGCCATTTTCTTTATTTCATTTTTTGAATGGAACGAGTATAGACATTCACCACCCAATAAAAAGAGAATTAAAATCTTGCAATAAAGACTTAAATTCTTACAATAAGCGAGATTTTATACAAAATATTTTTCTCACCCGAATCAACCGTGCAGATATTTCACATAAAATACGTGCATATATTGAAATCAAGAGAATAATTATGTCGAACAAACACGAAAAACTAGCTGAACGTTTAGCTTCTATTTTGGTGGAATTGAATACCACAGGGCAGATTGATATTAATGAATTAGCTGATCGCTTTTCTATCGGCATTCGCACCTTACAAAAAGATCTAAATGAACGTCTTGTTTTCTTAAATTGGGAACAAAATGGACCGCGCTTTTATCGTTTAAACCGCGCTCAACTCGGTGTATTCACTAAAGAAGATATTGAACGATTTGCCCATTTCGCTAGTGTGCAAGATCTTTTCCCTAAAATAGATCGTGAATTTTTTCAACATAGTTTAAATGAAAGTATTGCCGTTAAAGGATTACATTACGAAACGATTCAGCATCGCCAACAAGAATTTAAACAACTTCAAAATGCCATTGAAAAACATTGCATAGTGCAATTTACCTATCAAAAACTAGGCACTCAAAATGCCTCAAATCGTGAAGTTGAGCCTTATGTGCTGTTAAATAAAAACGGAGTTTGGTATCTAATCGGTCTTGAAAATGGAAAACAAAAAACCTTTTGCTTCACTCAAATCCACTTTTTAAAAATAACAGATAAAACATTCAAACCTGATGAACAATTTCTGTCAGAAATTCAAAAAAGCGACAGCATTTCTCACGGCAATCAAATTAGTGAAGTTGTAATCAAAGTAGATGCTTCCGTTGCTCATTATTTCACTCGACGTAATTTGCTACCGAACCAAGAAACTATCCGAAAATTAGAAAATGGCGAGCTTCTGCTCTCTTGTAAAAACATTCACGAGTTAGAAATTATTCCATTGGTGCAATATTGGATTCCATTTTTAACTATCGTCAGCCCGAATGATTTACAAGAACGAATGATTTCTAATCTTCAGAAATATATTTTATGTCAATAATTTTAATTTAAAGGAATATTACTATGATGAATAAAAATTTAATTTCTAACCAAGAAAAATTCTTATCTTATTTAGATCAAGTAAAACAGCTAACAACATCTATTGAACTTGCAGATAATGGTTTAGAAAACCTGACTCAACGTATTGAACAAGCGGAGCTTATTGTTCCTGTTGTTGGTGGATTTAGCGCTGGAAAAAGTACGCTGATCAACTCTTTTTTAGGTAGTGATTTACTTCCAACTGCAATTACACCTGAAACGGCTTTAGCAACAGAGTTACGTTATAGCCCAACAGACTACATTGAGGCAGTACAAGCCGATGGAAATATTATTCGTTATGAAATTTCCCAATTAGGTGAAATTAAAGATAATGCTCAGAACTTTAAATTTCTTCGCCTTTTCTTAAATAATCAAAATCTTGCCGAAATTCAACCGCTTGTATTAGTAGATATGCCCGGATTTGATGCACCAATTGAAAACCACCGTCAGGCAATTTTGGAATATCTTAATCGTGGTACCTATTTTATTTTCTTAACTAGTATTGAAGATGGCACAATCACACGCACAATGCACCAAGAAATTAAAAATTTACGCTTATTTGGTAAAGGTTTTGCATTCTGCTTGAGTAAAACGAATTTACGCTCTCCCTCAGATGTAAAACAAGTGCAACAAGCGATGCAAACACAATTAAAAACGCAATATCGTTTTAATCAAGATGTTGTTTTATTAGATGATAATGGCGGTGCAAATCTTAAACAAATTTTAACTGCCATTCAGCCTGAAGAATTATTTAAATCGTTATTTATTGATGATTTACAAGATAATTATTTCCGTAATGAAGAAAGTTTACGATTAACTATCGCAACATTAATGACAAGTAAGGAAGAAAGTGAAACAGCCATACGGGCATTACAAGATGGTATTGCAAAATTACAAGCTAAAAAAGAAAAAGCGATTGAAGACGTAGAAAGTCGATATTCGAATAATGGGATTGATAGCATCGCAGATAGTGTAGGGCAGTCAATAATGATGCAGCGTGAAAACCTTATTTCACTTGCACTTAACAATCAGACTGAATTTCAGCGTTTACTTGCTGATTGTGTGCAAAGTAATTTATTAACTGAAGTTAAATCAAGAATGCAAGATATTAGTAGCGACGTAATTTCAAGTTTTCGATTTGAATTGCAAAATAGCTTTATTACTGCTCCACAAAATTTCCAAATTGATAATTCATTTATTGATCGTATTGCCCAAAATTCAGAGCGATTACTACAAGGTGCTCAGTCAGGCTTAAAAGTTTTAGCTGAAAATGCTGGAGTATTGAGTAAAAATGCCCCGAACAATGTTTATCGTACCATCGCTTCTATTATTGGAATTACTACGTCAATCGTCTCACCTGTAGTGGAAGTTGCCCTTATCTTCTTACCAGAGATCTTAGGTTTCTTTACTCAAGATTCAAAAGAAGAACAACTACGTCGTCAGCAACAAGAGCAGCGTTCTGCAGTGGAACGCCAATTATTGATGGAAATTATCCCACAAATTAAAGGCAAAATTCGTCAAGAACTACCACCGCTCTTTAAGCAAAATGTTGCTCAACTAATTCAACAAGTTGCCGAACAATTTGAAGTAGAACTTTCACAAAAACAAGCAGAAGTGAGCCAAGCAGTTGCGGAAAAAGAAGCGAAAGCAGAAGAAATTAACGTTCGCGTTACCCAGCTTGAAACAGTGAAGCAACAATTATCAGATTTAGCTAAACCAGTGCTTTTTGCTTAGTATGATGTTTTTTATGAGGCCGCTTGTAAAAAGAGCGGTCAAAAAATAGATTATTGTAACCAAAGGTAAGTATTTATGACTCAAAATATTTCTAATCAACTTATTGAATTTAACGACAAAATTTTTACTTTTCTACAATCTAAAGATTTAGATAAAGAAGTAACTATTCAAAATGCAAAAGAAGCAAATGGTATTGGAGATACCAAAAACCTACAGGCTGCCCTCGATGAAGTAAATAATGTTGATCGTTTATTACGTGTGGGAATTATTGGGCGTGTGAAAGCAGGGAAAAGCTCATTATTAAATGCTTTAATCTTTAATGGGAAAGATATTCTTCCTAAGGCAGCAACGCCAATGACAGCAGCACTTACTCGTATGGAATACAGCGAAAATGTACGTGCAGAAGTGGAATTTTATGATCAAGCCGATTTAGACCAAATCGCAGAAAATAGCCGTCGTTATGAGCAAAATTTTGAAACAGCAAAAAAAGCTCGTCTTGCTGAATTAACACAAGAAAATGAGTTGTTAAAAAAAGAACGCCGTCAATCTGAAATTATGGCGGAGAGTGAAATAAAACAGTTAGCTGAAGAGTACGCACGTAGTGAAGTAGAAAAATCAATCGAATTATCTTCTGCATATGATCAGTACCAACGCATTAAACAAGCCAAAGTAAAACTTTCAGAACTAAAAGCACATTCTGAAATTAATGCTCAAAGCACAGAAGATTTAATGGGAAAATTAAAAGATTATGTAGGTTCAAACGGTCAATATATGCCGTTCACTAAATCGGTAAAACTTTATATTCCTGAAGAAGGCTTAAAAGGCTTAGAAATTGTCGATACTCCGGGGGTAAACGATCCTGTTCAGTCTCGTGAAGAACGAACCAATTCATTTTTATCGCAATGTGATGTTGTATTAGTTGTTTCTCCTTCAGGACAATTTTTAAGTTCTGAAGATATGGAATTAATGGGGCGTGTTACCACTAAAAATGGTATTCAGGAAACTTATATCATTGCCAGCCAAGCAGAT
>NZ_LCTH01000053.1:0-18365 GCF_001008275.1 Haemophilus haemolyticus | reverse complement strand
TAACTGCCGTCGCATTGACATTGATCCGTCTTTAATAGAAGACGATAAAGAAATGTTAGAAGATTTAATCGCGGCAGCTTTTAATGATGCGGTGCGTCGTGCAGAAGAATTACAAAAAGAAAAAATGGCATCGGTTACTGCTGGAATGCCATTACCTCCAGGAATGAAGTTTCCGTTTTAATTATTAGGCGCGTGAGTATAAGATTCACGCGTCATCTCTCATTTGCCTCTCATTAAATCACTATGCAAAGCAGCCCACTTTTAGAACACCTTATTGAAAACTTACGTTGTCTTCCAGGCGTAGGGCCTAAATCTGCGCAACGTATGGCTTACCATCTTTTACAGCGTAATCGTAGCGGTGGAATGAATTTAGCTCGAGCACTCACTGAAGCCATGTCTAAAATTGGCCATTGTTCACAATGTCGAGACTTTACGGAAGAAGACACTTGCAACATTTGCAATAATCCACGCCGTCAAAATTCAGGTTTGCTTTGTGTCGTTGAAATGCCAGCAGATATTCAAGCGATTGAGCAAACGGGGCAATTTTCAGGACGTTATTTTGTTTTAATGGGACACTTATCACCACTTGATGGCATTGGTCCTCGTGAAATTGGCTTAGATTTACTGCAAAAACGCTTAGTAGAAGAATCTTTCCACGAAGTGATTCTTGCAACAAACCCAACTGTGGAAGGCGATGCAACAGCAAACTACATCGCTGAAATGTGCCGCCAGCACAATATCAAAGTGAGTCGTATCGCTCATGGCATTCCTGTGGGTGGTGAACTGGAAACTGTGGACGGCACAACGCTTACTCACTCTTTTCTAGGTCGTCGTCAAATCGACTAATCTTCTCATACCATTATGCGTTTATTTATCGCCGAAAAACCAAGCTTAGCTCGAGCTATTGCTGATGTGCTCCCCAAACCTCATCAACGTGGGGATGGTTTTATTAAATGTGGCGATAATGATGTAGTAACTTGGTGTGTAGGGCATTTGCTCGAGCAAGCAGAACCCGATACCTATGATCCTAAATTCAAACAATGGCGTTTAGAACATCTCCCTATCATTCCTGAAAAATGGCAACTTTTACCGCGAAAAGAAGTAAAAAAACAACTTTCTGTGGTAGAAAAACTGATCCATCAAGCCGATACACTTGTTAACGCAGGAGACCCTGATAGAGAAGGACAATTACTTGTAGATGAAGTGTTCAGTTATGCCAATTTATCTGCCGAAAAACGCGATAAAATTTTACGCTGCTTGATTAGCGACCTAAATCCAAGTGCGGTAGAAAAAGCGGTTAAAAAATTACAACCCAACCGTAACTTTATTCCTCTTGCCACCTCTGCACTCGCACGAGCCCGCGCCGATTGGCTTTATGGCATTAATATGACCAGAGCCTATACCATTCGAGGCAGACAAACTGGCTATGATGGCGTGCTTTCGGTTGGCCGAGTGCAAACCCCTGTGCTAGGTTTAATTGTACGTCGAGATTTAGAAATTGAACATTTCCAACCCAAAGATTTCTTTGAAGTACTAGCTTGGATTAATCCAGAGAATAAAGAAGAAAAAACTCAGGAAAAATCAACCGCACTTTTCAGTGCCTTATGGCAACCCAGCAAAGCTTGTGAAGATTACCAAGATGATGACGGCAGAGTGCTCTCTAAAGGATTAGCAGAAAACGTTGTAAAACGTATTACGAATCAACCTGCAGAAGTAACCGAATACAAAGACGTTCGTGAAAAAGAAACGGCGCCCTTGCCTTATTCCCTTTCTGCGTTACAAATTGATGCAGCAAAGCGATTCGGTATGTCCGCTCAAGCCGTATTAGATACGTGCCAACGCCTATATGAAACTTATCGTTTGATTACTTATCCACGTTCTGATTGTCGTTATTTACCCGAAGAACATTTTGCCGAACGACACAATGTACTAAATGCAATTTCAACCCATTGTGCAGCTTATCAAGTCTTACCAAATGTTATTTTAACTGAACAGCGAAATCGCTGTTGGAATGATAAAAAAGTAGAAGCTCACCATGCAATCATTCCAACGGCCAAAAATCGTCCAGTAAATCTAACACAAGAAGAACGTAATATTTACAGCCTTATCGCTCGCCAATATTTAATGCAATTTTGTCCTGACGCAGAATATCGTAAAAGCAAAATCACATTAAATATCGCCGGCGGTACTTTTATAGCCCAAGCGCGAAATTTACAAACGGCTGGGTGGAAAGAATTGTTAGGCAAAGAAGACGACACAGAAAATCAAGAACCCTTATTACCAATAGTAAAGAAAGGACAAATTTTGCATTGTGAACGCGGTGAAGTGATTAGTAAAAAAACTCAGCCGCCAAAGCCCTTCACAGATGCAACCTTGCTTTCTGCAATGACGGGGATCGCTCGATTTGTACAGGATAAAGAACTCAAAAAAATCCTGCGAGAAACCGATGGATTGGGGACAGAGGCTACTCGCGCTGGCATCATTGAGTTACTTTTTAAACGCGGTTTTTTAACGAAAAAAGGGCGAAATATTCATAGTACAGAAACTGGAAGAATTTTAATTCAGGCATTACCAGATATTGCCACCCAACCAGATATGACCGCCCATTGGGAATCGCAACTCACAGACATTAGTCAAAAACAAGCAACCTATCAACAATTTATGCATAACTTGAATCAAATGTTGCCTGATTTAGTCCGTTTTGTAGATCTTAATGCATTAAGACAATTAAGCCGCATTAAAATGATTAAATCCGATAGAACCAAACCTAAAAGTGCGGTAAAAAAATCGAGTAAATCAAACGGTCAAACTGATTAAAGTTAAACCAATTAATATTTTTTTTATGTAAATCACTTGCGAGAAAATTGAATTTTCTATAACATTCACGACCAGTTTTCTTGCAAAATTGCAAATTAGAGAGAAAAAATGTATCAAGTTCTTTTATTTATTTATGTTGTTGTCGCGATTGCCTTGATCGGGTTTATTCTCGTTCAACAAGGTAAAGGAGCGAACGCTGGTGCATCTTTTGGTGGTGGCGCATCAGGTACAATGTTTGGCTCTGCTGGTGCAGGTAACTTTTTAACACGTACTAGCGCGATTTTAGCAACCGCATTTTTTGTTATTGCTCTTGTTTTAGGTAACATGAATTCACACAAAGGCAATATTCAAAAAGGTGCTTTCGACGATTTATCACAAGCTGCAGAGCAAGTTCAACAACAAGCAGCTCCAGCGAAAGACAATAAAAATAGCGACATCCCACAATAAAATAGGATTAGCATAAAAAATTAACGCTCTGGTGGTGGAATTGGTAGACACACTATCTTGAGGGGGTAGTGACCACAGGTCGTGCGAGTTCAAGTCTCGCCCAGAGCACCATTTGACTAAACAAAGCCCTGCGAAACTAATCGCGGGGTTTTGTTTTATCCAGATTTCACAAGGGTTTATAGCACTTTCACCCATCATATCTAATCGTCTCTAATTGTCTTTAATCGCTGTTTTTAGTAACACTATTAGTAACACTGACTTAGTTGATGTTACTATATCTATTATCTTGTATTACTGCGTTAGGGAAGAAATCTTATGTCTAGAACCAAAAAACCTTTAACAGATACAGAAATCAGAAAAGCAAAGCCAAAAGAAAAAGAATATCCATTATCTGATGGTAACGGTCTTATTCTAAGAGTTAAGCCAAACGGATCTAAAATTTGGCTATTTAACTACTATCATCCAGTTACAAAAAAAAGAACAAATGCTGGCCTTGGAATGTATCCCCAAATCCAATTATCAGATGCTCGTGCTAAACGTGAAGAATATCGTGCGTTACTTGCGAAAGGTATCGATCCACAAGAAGAAAAAATACGCATCCAACAAGAATATGAAAACCGTTTAAAAGATACGTTCCATTCTGTTGCAGAAAGTTACTTTAATGGTATCTACAAAGAAAAAGCTAAAAATCCAGAAACACGAGAAAAGAATTGGGAACGATTGAAAAATCATATCTTCCCTTATATTGGTGATAAGCATGTATCAGAAATAAAAGTAAAAGAGTTAGTTAGCATTTATGAAAAAATAGCAGATAGAAGTAACACCCTCAAAAAAATCCACCAGCTTGTCGGCGCAATTATGGATCATGCGATAACAAAAGGTATCATAGAAAGCCATAACTGCAGATTAGCTGTGAAAAACTTCTATATAAAATCCTCTACGCCACATCCCACTATTAAACTTGATGAACTCTCAAAATTATTCCAAGACTTAGCAAATGCTCGTATAGGCAAAAAAACCTATTTATTAATTTGTTGGTCATTCTTAACGGCATTACGACCAAAAGAGGCGGTAAATGCGGAATGGTCAGAAATTGATTTTGATAACAAGTTGTGGAATATCCCCAAAGAAAAAATGAAAGGGCAAGCAGACAAAAAACGACCGCATACTGTGCCTTTATCTTCACAAGCAATTCAGCTTTTAGAAGTGATGAAACTGTTTTCAGAAAATAGCTCTTTTGTTTTTGCTGGCCGCTCATCAAAAAATCAACCCATGAATAAAGCAACCGTAAATGTTGCTCTAAAACGTATCGGCTATAAAGATAAATTAACTGCTCACGGCATCCGTGCGTTTATTAAAACATTCTTAGCCTCTCATAAAGTTGAACGCAATGTATCTGAAACTATTCTTTCTCATTTATTAGAAGGTGGGGACGAACTTAGAAAATACTTACAATCGATATAATTATTTAGAAGAAAGAAAACCCATAATGCAGCTTATCGGTGATTATTGTGAATCTTGCGGAATGAACTTAAATTTATAATTAGTATATTAAAAAAGTTTTTTATAGGTTTTAGTCTTCACCTCTTCACCTTTGGTATTTTTTTATTTATAAATCAATATTTTAAGTGGTGAAAACTACCCTTTTAACCCTTCACCAAGCCTTCACCTTTTGGTGAAGACTCAATAAAAAAGCGGGTTTTAACCCGCTATTTTTAACTAAACATTTCATTTCGAAAACTATCAAAATCCTTAAAATGGATATTTGTCCTACGTCCAGTTTTGGTATGTCTCTTCATGAAATCATGTTTATTGCCATTCTGTTTTAAGGCTTGCTCAATCCCTATTACAAAGTTGTTCAGCCCTAATTCACCGATATTCATCGCCTTTGTATAGGCTAAATAGGCTGGGTAAAGGTGCGTTCTTATTTTGTCTAATCCCATGTTTGTAACACCAATAAAAAGCCCATCTGTTTGCGTTAGACATTTCTCCCATTCTTGGTAGTTGGGCTTTTAATGTCTTGATTAACCGCTCTATTGTAGAATCGCTGTAGTTAAATTCATTTTCATCGAGAAATTTAACTGCTTTCTCTTCCAAGTCATCATTTTCTTGTTTATTCCACGTTTTACCATCATAAGCATAGATTTCTCTGCAACCACGCTGCAGTGCCATATCTAAATTTAACCACTTTTGAAAGGCTCGTGATTTTTTGTTCGTTCCGTCTTTTTCTTTTAATTTCTCTGGCGGTACTATTTTCTCTGCGAAGTCTGCAGTATCTTTATCATTGCGTAAGCGTTGAATATAACCACTTAAATCTTCTTTAGTCTACGCTGCAGCATCAAGAAGTTTGACTTCTATCGCATCAGAGTTTTTAGCTAAGTTTTTACAAATAGCCGTTATTTCAGCTTTTGACAGTTCACCATATTGAACAAGGTTTACTAATTGTTGATCTTCTTTGACTATGCGGATAGATGAAATACTATTTAACTGGTCTTCTCCAAGCACCATTTAACTAAACACAGCCCCGCGAAACTAATCGCGGGGTTTTGTTTTACCTACTATTATTGGACTTATCTTATTTCCCGTCTCATATTCCATCACAATACGATCTCTGGCATTCAATATCAAAAACAACAAACTATAGAAGATAAGACCTGATTGTTAGATATAGCAAAGAGTTTTCCTTGAATCCCATCCAAAGGCCTTATTTCATTATTACAAGCTATACAACATATCAAAGAAATTATCCCTTCTATAACAAGACCTAATCCTTATAAATGTACACAAGGTCCATATGAACGTTTTTCTTTATTAATTCAGCTCATACAAAAGAAAGAAGATAAGGAATAAAGATGGGAAGAAACAGAATTAATTCCGATGCTTCATAACTTCCGTTTTAAACGGAGAGATGATTTATGCTCTGGAACAAGATATAGCAAAAAGCCGCTAAAATTCTTTAGCGGCTTTTCTGAATTTGGCTCCTCCTGCGGGACTCGAACCTGCGACATATGGATTAACAGTCCACCGTTCTACCGACTGAACTAAGGAGGAAATGGTGCCTCGAGGCGGAATCGAACCACCGACACGGGGATTTTCAATCCCCTGCTCTACCGACTGAGCTATCGAGGCGTTATCGTTATTGGCTACTGCCTGACAACGGAGCGTATTAAACTATTTTTTCGGGATTCGGTCAACACTTAAATTTAAAAAAATACAAAAAAACGTTGCGTTTGAATAGTTAATCATCAATATGTTTATTAAAACAACGAAATAATAAAATTATTTCAAAATAAACCGCACTTATTATAAAAAATGCTCGATGGTATTTCCCAACGAGCATTTTTTATTATCTGAAAAAATTCAATTATCGTCTTACACGGAATTTTTTCTGTGCTTTATCTACTTTCAACAAATAATTACGAGCCTGTGATGATGGGTGAGCAGTCGTTAGAATGCGATAAACTTGCTCTGGATACATTTGGTTAATTTTGTAAATCGCCATATCCTTATCATTATCAAAAACACGCAATACAGCACCAGCACCACTATTATAAGCAGAAATCATTGCAAAACGTTTTGAAGTTGGATTCGTAATTCCATCTAAATATTGATTTTGTAAAATCCACAAATAAGATACGCCAGCATCAATATTATTCGCAGGATCATATAAATAACGCGTCGATGGTTGACCGCCCTTTCCTTTCATTGCAAACACATCTCGGCCTGCTGTATGAGGCACGACTTGCATTAATCCAATAGCATTTGCATAGCTAATCGCATATGGGTTAAAACTCGATTCTGTTTGCATAATACCTAAAATCAAACTTTCATCAATGCCATAACGTTCAGCCGCTTTACGAACCAATGGTAGATATTTCTGCGCACGCACTTCTACGTGATTTGCAATCATTGGAATCGCAACAAATTGCACAGTATGCCCGTTTTGTAATCGACGAGTTTGTAATTTATTTTGAATCAAGTAAGTGGCAAAATTACTTGCAATAACTTGATTAGCAATTTGTTGTCCTTGATGATCCACAACCTGCCCCAAAAGGAATGGGCGAGAGCTAATCGGCACATCGCCAGATGCGAATAAATCAATACCTTTTGCATCCGCCCCCATTAACAAGGTATGGACAATAGCATTATGTAATCGATTGAGATCTTGCTGGGTTTCAATAACGATATTACCTTCATCAAAACTCACATGGCTACGCGTATAAAAAGAATCTGTATATTTCACGTAATCTTTTCGACTAGCCACTAACAATTCATTTACGCCCCAAATGCGGTCAATATTATGCGAGAATTGTCCTGTGAGAATATCTAACCCTTGCGTGTCTTTTGCAAAGGATTCATCATAATTGATGCCCCCACGATTCAACGAATCGCTACAAGCACACAAAAGCGATAATAATGCTAATACTAAATACTTTTTCATTGTATAACAGCCAATTAATTTGATGGAGGAACGTAACCTTCAATATGGACATCTTTACCTTCAAACAAAAAATTTACCATTTCTTGCTCTAACAATTTACGGTGTTCCGCATTCATCATATTGAGTTTTTTCTCATTCACTAACATCGTCTGTTTCTTAATCCATTCGCCCCAAGCTTTCTTACTCACCGAATCAAAAATTCGTTTACCTAGTTCTCCAGGATAAAGTTGGAAATCTAAACCTTCCGCTTCTTGTTTGAGATACTCACAAAAGACCATTCTTGCCATAATAATTCCTTGCAAATTGTATTAAAAGATTCTTCACAGGCTGAGCCAACCCGATCTGTTCAGGATTTTTCGGATCATACCAATATTTGACCGCACTTGATAGATTTGATTGATATTCTTTTGGACTTTCCACAACTTTGCGCCAATCTAAATTAGCTTGCTCAATATTAATTCCACCGTCCATTTCTGCATAAATAGGATGGATGTCTAAATGGAAATGGCTAAAGGTATGACGAAAAGCCGGCCATTCTTGATAATAGCTGACTTTTTCTTGCGCTAAAAAATGAAGCAACGAAGCTTTATCTTCAAATTGTGGAAAACAAAACAAGCCGCCCCATAACCCCAAGTTTTCTCGCTGCTCCAAGCACACTTTGCCATTTTTAGATAAAATCAAAAAATAAGTCTCTTTTTCTGGCATATTTCTTTTAGGCTTTTTGGCAGGAAACTTTTCCCAAGTATGATTTTGATAAGCTAAGCACTCCAAATTTAATGGGCAAAGCTCACATTTTGGTTTGGTTCGCGTACATACCATCGCACCAATATCCATCATAGCTTGATTAAAAGCTGCGACACGATCTGTGGGGGTAACCTGTTCCGTCAACGTCCACAAATGATTTTCTACTTTTTTCTCACCTGGCCATCCTTCAACAGCAAAATAGCGAGCTAACACTCGTTTTACATTACCGTCTAAAATCGGATAAGGCTGATTTAATACAGAAGCTAAAATAGCTCCAGCTGTCGAGCGCCCCACGCCTGGTAACGCCCAAACCTGCTCAAAATTTGTTGGAAAATTTCCATTAAATTCATCCCGCACTTTCTGAGCAGCCTTATGCAAATTACGCGCCCGAGCGTAATAGCCTAAACCAGACCAGAAATGCAAAACTTCATCTTGAGAAGCATTGGCAAGTGCGGTGATATTTGGAAATGTTTTAATAAATCGCTCAAAATAAGGAATTACTGTCGCGACTTGTGTTTGTTGTAACATCACCTCAGAAAGCCATACGCCATAAAGCGTTTTATCTTGTTGCCACGGCAAATGTTTACGGCCAAATTTGTCATACCATTTCAGCACAGATTGTGCAAAAGGTGCGTTACTTGAAGATTTTGCTAACATAAAAGAAAAGTGCGGTTAAAAATCCGAATGATTTTACACGAAAATAAGGCTTGTTTATCTGTATTTTTTCAGTATAATCCGCGATCTATTTGGTGCCAATTATGGCGTATTATTAACTCACGCGGTGTGGGGAGAAAGTTCTCATAGCGGCGTGGCTTCATTTTGAGGTTTTCTATGAAACAAGGTATTCATCCTGAATATAAAGAAATCACAGCAACCTGTTCTTGCGGTAATGTGATCAAAACTCGTTCAACTTTAGGTAAAGACATCAATCTTGATGTGTGTGGTAACTGCCACCCATTCTATACTGGTAAACAACGTGTTGTTGATACTGGTGGTCGTGTTGAGCGTTTCAACAGCCGTTTCAAAATTCCAAGCACAAAATAATTTGAGCTTGCTTCGAAACCCTGCCAGATGGTGGGGTTTTGTTTTACTTAAAAATATAGAACATGGAAAGTTAAAGTATAGGAAACAAAGATGATTAAAATTTTACTTTTTTATCTAGGTCTATCAAAACGTTTAAGAATTACTGAAAAATTACAAAACTTATATAGATGGAGAAGGCCAATAAAACCCTATGCATTTATTAGGGCTTGTAATGAGATTAAAACTATTGATCTCTGTTTAAAAAGTGTTTTACCAGCTTTAGAAGGAGGGGTAATAGGATTTAATTCATGTACTGATGGTACAAAAGAATACATATTAGAATTTTGTAAAAAATACCCTCAATTTATTCCTGTAGAATATCCATTTGATGTTATTCCAGGTGGAGATTATCGTTATATGAATATCGAACTTGAGCTAAATACAAGATTAGATTCATACTATAATTTTGTTTGGGATAAGTTACCAAAAAATAAATGGGTCGTAAAAATAGATTGCGATCATTATTTTAATTTAGAGGCATTTCAATCTGTTTGTAAATTGCCTATAAGAAGAAAAGATTGTGTAATATTGAATAGAATAAACTTACATTATTTTAATAATGTATTATATATTAATAAAAAAAATCCAGTTTCTGAATCATCAGATAGCTGGATTATTTATAATAATAGAAATATTCGTTTTGAATTTTGGAGAGGATGGATTGATAATAGATTTACTGCTTACGAATATCTCCCATTACCATCAAAAGAAAGGAAGAAAATATTTACAATATGCACAAATTGGCATTTTCCCAATATAAAAAATCAGAGAAATGAATTTAACCTAGAAGAATGGATAGAGTTTAGTAAATTTGATTTTGAAAACTATTTTAAAAATAATAGGTTACAGGGAAGAATTCAACAATATATGATTAATGAGAAAAATATTATAAATGCATTTAATCAATTCAATCATAGTGGAAAAAGAATATTTCCATAAATGAAGGACATCAATATGAGAATATTAATTCTACATAAATGGCTTGTTATCGGTGGCGTTGAAACAGTTCTTAATACGTACTGTGATATTTTAAGAAAATTGGGATATCAAGTGGATTTATTGATTACTTATGGGCCAAAAGATAAAAAAGACAGTGTAGATAATATATATGTATATCCATATGAAATATTAGAGAGAAGATTATCTTTTTCTAAATTATCTAAAAAATCTTTAATGTGTAAACTAAAATATGAGTTACTAAAGTTATATCTTGATACAAAATATAGTTTATTAGTTAGAAAAGCCTCCTATAAGTATAATTATGTAATAGATTTTAGTGGTTGTTTAGATAAGTATATACGGAACCCATTTCATTCTTACAAGTCCAGAAATACGATTAGGTGGGTACATGGTCAATTAAATGGAAGTAGCCCAGTTACATTGAAGCAAGTAAAGAAGTTTAAAAATATATTTAGAAATCATGGTAAGGTAATCACAATTTGTCCAGAAATGACAGAGCGTATAAAAGATATATTAGACATAGATGGAAAAAATTTTTTAACTATCTTTAATCCTATTAATATAGATTTATTAAGAGAAAAAGCATTAGAACCAATCTCATTAAATAAATTTATACTCCCCCCTTATTTGCTTCAAGTTTCTAGATTAGTTAATGGGAAAGGGCATGAAGAATTACTAGAAGTCTTTAGTAAATTGAAACAAAACGATATACCTCATAAATTATGTATAATTGGTGATGGTGAGAATAGAGAAATATTAGAGAAAAAAGTAAAAAGCCTAAAACTTGATGATGAAGTAATATTTCTTGGAGCGATTGAAAATCCTTATCCATATTTTAAAAATGCAACATTATTTTTGCATACATCAGAGCATGAAGGATTGCCAACAGTTTTACTAGAAAGTATGGTTTTTGGTGTTCCTGTTGTTTCTATGGATTGTCCAACTGGTCCTAAGGATATTTTAGGGATAAATAGTGAATTTGGTAAATTAGTTCCGTTACATGATAAAGAGCAATTTGTTAGTGAAACTTTAAAATTACTAACAAACAGTAAATTGTATAGTTATTATAGTCAAAAATCTTTAGAGCGTATTAAAGATTTTTCAATGGAAAAGATAACTTCCGATTTACGTAATTTATTTGAGAATAGCGAATATGAATAATATGAGAGTACCAATCTATATCATCAATCTAGAAAAATCTACTGATCGTAAAGCTTATATGCAGGCTCAGTTTGATCGATTATTTTTGGATAACACAGAACAGGATATTCATTTCTTTAAGGCAATTAATGGAAAAGAAAATCCGAATCACCCCTTATTTCAACGTTATAACGAGAAGAAGAGACTGAATGTGAAAGGATATCCACTCACACTCAATCAACTAGGGTGCTATGCTAGCCATTATTCAATGTGGGAAAAATGTGTTGAGTTAGATAGCCCTATTATTGTGTTAGAAGATGACGCTAAGTTTAAAGATAATTTTCTAGACGTGCTTGATTTTATTAATAGTGAGAAAAATACCTTTGAGTTTTTTTGGTTACAGCCTGATCGTTTAAAAAATAAAAGAAAATTAGTGGCGGATTTTGGGCATTTCTCTGTTTATCAATTTAGTAAAGGTTTTATTGGTGCAACGGGTTATTATTTAACGCCTAAAGCAGCTAAGAAATTTTTAGAGCAAAGCCAAGAATGGTATTTAACTGTGGATGTTACAATGGACCGTTTTTTTGAAAATAAAGTCCCACCTTATGCAATTGTACCGTTTTGCTTAGAGGCTGATTACGAAATTGAATCAACTATTTTTGAAAAGCAGAAGAAAGTCAAGACATTAAAAACAGTGATAGCAAGAGAATTATTTAATATCAGTACAAGTATTAAAAGGAATATTTATAATGTGTTGCATTCATAAATGACAAAGTGCGATTCTTTTTGATCTACTCCCAAAAAATTAGACTGTTATTTAAAGGATTGTTTTCGGTACTCTATCGGACTCAGTCCTTTTAATTTTAGTTGAATCCGTCGGTGATTATAGTAATCCAAATAATCTCTGACTGCATCAACTTTGCATATTTGGGTTTCATCAGCGGTTGTTCTGATGGTTTACGGGGAATAAGTCCTTTTATGCCACTTTTTTCAAACCTTTTCAATCATGTCCCGACTAAGGCATTGGAAGGAATATTGTAAAAACGGCCGCTTCTCGAATACTCATTTTCCCATTCAAAATAGGCTGAAGAACCTGTAATTTAAATTCGATTGTATAGTGTTTACCCATAATAAAATCTGCACCTCAATTGTTGGTTTGGTTAGTCCAACTTTTGGGGTGCAGATCAAAATTAACCGCACTTTGAATGTTAAATTAAAAAAATAAAGCGATAAATTAAAGGTAGTAGTGTTCTACGTAATTTAATTTATCATCAAGTTTTAACACTAAAGGTTGACCTGTTGGGATTTCAAAATCCATAATTTCAGCATCAGAAATACCAATAATATGTTTTGCCAATGCACGGAGTGAGTTACCGTGAGCAACAACTAAAACGCGTTTACCAGAAAGCATTGCTGGTGCGATTTGATCTTCCCAGAATGGAAGTGCACGCTCTAAAGTAATTTTTAGATTTTCAGCATTCGGCACTACGTCAGATGGAATATTTGCGTAACGACGGTCATTGTGTGCAGAATTTGGATCTTGTGGATCTAAATCTGGTGGAGAAATGTCATAAGAACGACGCCAAATATGAACTTGTTCGTCACCGTATTGTTCCGCAGTTGCTTTTTTATCTAAACCTTGTAAAGCACCATAATGACGTTCATTTAAACGCCAGTTTTTCACTTGAGGAATCCATAATTGATGGGATTCTTCTAACACGATGTTACAAGTTTTGATTGCACGAGTTAGCACAGATGTAAATGCGATATCAAACTCATAGCCAGCATCTAATAATTTTTTGCCCGCTGCTTTTGCTTCTTCTACACCGCGTTCTGTTAAATTTACATCACGCCAGCCAGTGAATAAGTTTTTCGCATTCCATTCACTAAAACCGTGACGGATAAATACTAATTCCATAAGAATCTCCTAAAATTTAAGTAAAAGATAACTCGCACTTTATAGCAAAAATTGAGTATGTTTAAAAGCAAAAAGGCGAGTTTTCCTGATCTTTAGCAAAAAATAGGGGCTAAACTTTTTCGCCTTTTAACAAATGTGATAAGATTTGTGCGATTTTAAGAATTTAGGAAAAATTATGCTGTATTCGGGATTAAACAAAAAAATATCGCCATTTTTCACCGCACTTTTTAGCTGTGGTTTGTTGATTTTTTCCCCAATAAGCTATGCTTCCGATCTTAACCAGATTCAAAAGCAAATTAAACAACAAGAATCTAAAATTGCTGAACAAAAACGCGAGCAAGCTAAGTTACAAGCTAATTTGAAAAACCATGAAAGTAAAATTAATGCTGTCGTGGGTGAACTGCATGAAACAGAAATGAGCTTGAAAGAAATTCGTAAGCAAATTTCTGACTCAGATAAACAACTCAAACAATTGGAAAAACAAGAATCTGAACAGAAATCACGCTTAGCGAAACAAATGGATATGATTTATCGCTCAGGTTTAAATCCTTCCGTTATTGAAAGAATGTTTTCTAAAAATGCGGAAAAAGCAGAACGCATGAAAGTGTACTATCAACATTTAAACCAAGTTCGAATAGAAATAATTAATAGTTTAAAAGCAACACAAGCTCAAATTGTATCCCAAAAAGAATCAATTTTAGGTCAGCAAAAAAATCATCGAGCTCAACTTTTAACGCAAAAAAAACAGCAACAAGAATTACAAAAATCACAACAAGAACGTCAATCTACGCTAAATGAACTTAATAAGAATTTGGCGAGAGATCAAAATAAATTGGATAGCCTAAAGGCTAATGAACAAGCGCTCCGTCAAGAAATTCAACGTGCAGAAAAAGCGGCTTTAGAACAAGAAAAAAGAGAGCGAGAAGCGCTTTCACAGCGACAAAAAGCTGAAGAAAAACGGACTTCAAAACCTTATCAACCGACAGCACAAGAACGTCAATTACTTAACAGTACAAGTGGTTTAGGGGTTGCCAAAAAACAATATTCAGCACCAGTTTCAGGGCCAACTTTACATAATTTTGGAACGATTCAGGCAGGTGAAGTTCGTTGGAAAGGTATGGTTATTGGTGCCTCATCTGGAACTGCAGTCAAAGCAATTGCGGCTGGACGTGTAATTTTAGCGGGGTATTTGAATGGCTACGGTTATATGGTCATCGTCAAACATGGAGAAACCGACTTAAGTTTGTATGGTTTCAATCAAGCCGTATTGGTAAAAGTTGGTCAACTTGTTTCTGCTGGACAAACTATTGCTCAAGTCGGTAATACTGGTGAAATCTCTCGTTCCGCACTCTATTTTGGAATTAGCCGAAAAGGCACACCAGTGAATCCAACTGGATGGATTCGTTAATGAAACTTCTCATAAAAAGTGCGGTGAAAAATTTCATCGTTTTTTCTACCGCACTTTATACTTCCATCCCCCTTGCACAAAATAAACTTGCTATTGTTATTGATGATGTAGGCTATCATCTCAAAGAAGATGCGGCTATTTTTGCAATGCCGCGTGAAATTTCCGTCGCAATTATTCCTGCTGCGCCTCATGCTCGAGCACGTAATCAAGAAGCAAAATCTCAAGGTCGAGACATTTTAATTCATATGCCGATGCAACCAGTGAGTGCGGTAAAAATAGAAGATGGAGGGCTGCATTTAGGAATGTCTTCAGCACAGGTCAACAATCGAGTAAATACAGCCAAAAATATCGTGAATTATGCAATTGGCATGAATAATCACATGGGCAGTGCGGCTACGGCCGATCCCCAATTAATGACTTATTTAATGACCGCACTTCAAGAAAAACATTTGTTCTTTTTAGATAGTCGAACAATAGGAAAATCTGTAGCAGGGAAAATAGCAAAAGAACAAGGTGTTCGTTCCTTAGATCGTCATATATTTTTAGATGACAGTAACGAACTAGCTGACGTTCAACATCAGTTTCAAGCTGCAATTCAATATGCAAGGAAACATGGTACAGCGATTGCGATAGGACATCCTCGTCCAAATACCATTGCGGTGTTACAAGCGGGAATTAACAATTTACCTGAAGATATCCAACTTGTCGGAATGAGCTACTTATGGCGTAATGAAAAAGTAATTCCACCTAAACAATTTATTCTATTATTTTCAGAAATGCCTGCGCCAACCTCAATGGAACCTTTTGAACCCGTTGGATTACTACGCGGAATTCCAAAATAAAAATCTGATTTTACAATCAGGTTTTTGTCTTATTTAGAAAGTGCATTTCTTAATTTACCTTGATGTGTTTCTAATAATGCCTTCGCCTCTAATTTCGATAAATTACTCAAAATCATCATAATTGCAAGTTTTGCATTTTGATCTGCTTCAATTAATGTCTGCTCAGCAAGCGTTTTATCGCAATCTGTTGCTTGCATCACAATGCGTACAGCGCGTGCTTTAAGTTTCTCGTTACTGGCTTGTACATCAACCATCAAATTTTCGTAACATTTACCCAGTAAAATCATACTTGCCGTAGTCAGCATATTCAAAACCATTTTTTGTGCGGTACCAGATTTTAAGCGGCTAGAACCCGTCAATATTTCAGGCCCAACAACAGTCTCAATCGCAATATCGGCTATCTCAGCCATCGCAGATTCTGGATTACTCGTAATAGAAATTGTCAACGCATCAAGAGATTTCGCGTATTGAAGACCTGCAATAACATAAGGAGTGCGGCCACTTGCAGCAATTCCGACTAATACATCATTTTTTGAGAAATTTATGCTTTGTAGATCCTCAAGTACAGCTTTCGTATTGTCTTCTGCCCCTTCTACGGGATGACGAATAGCATGTTCGCCCCCCGCAATAATACCTTTGACCATTTCTGAAGATACACCAAATGTAGGAGGACATTCTGATGCATCCAATACGCCAAGACGACCGCTCGTCCCAGCTCCAATATATACTAGACGCCCGCCCTGTTTAAAAGCATGAACGATTTTATCTACCGCTAACGAAATCTCAGGCAAACATGCTTCAATAGCTAAAGGAACTTGTTTATCTTCCTTATTCATTAATCGAACAATATCTAAAGCACTTTGACGATCAATATCAACTGAATTCGGATTTCGTTGTTCAGTAATTAATGTGGATAAATTTTTTAATATAATATCATTCATATTTTGGCCTTAGTCTTTAGGAAAAATAGCCCCCAAACTAACCGCTCTTTTTGCGCCAGTTACGCTAGGCAGATTTGCTGGTAAATTGTTCATTCGACAATAAGCCAACCAAGCAAAAGCAGCGGCTTCTACATAATCAATATCAAAACCTTGCTCTGTCGTTGTTCCGACCTGCCAATCGAGTAAATTATCATGCAATCCACGCATAATTAAGCTATTCTTTGCGCCGCCGCCACATACTAATAAACGTTTTGGTAAATCTGTTTGGAGTTGATTTAGTGCATTAACAATGCTTGTTACCGTCAATTCAACAAGCGTCACTTGTATATCTTCTGGGGATAATGTGATTTCGGAGCAAAGCGCGGTGAGTTTTTCAGATGCTTTTTCTACTTTGACAATTAACCAATCAAGATTAAATAACTCTCTCCCTGTACTTTTTGGGGCGGATAAAGAGAAAAAAGGTTCATTTAATAATTCCTCAAGCAGAACTTGATTCACGTTACCTTTTGAAGCCCACTCACCATTTTTGTCATAGCGAAGACCTTGGTGTTTTTCTATCCATTGATCTAATAATGTATTACCTGGCCCCGTATCAAAGCCAATTACAGGTTGATTAGGAAACAATATAGAAACATTACTAATCCCACCAATATTTAAAACCACTGTAGCAAAATTAGCATTTGAGAATACAGCTTTATGGAAAGCGGGTACAAGAGGAGCCCCCTGTCCGCCTAATGCCATATCTTTACGACGAAAATCACCAATAACCGATATTCCTGTTTTAGCTGCCAATAAATTCATATCGCCTAGTTGCATTGTGAAAGGAAATGCAGAAGCAGGAGAATGCCATACTGTCTGTCCATGACAACCAATAGCTTCAATTTGACTTGGAATAAGATTATATTTTTGTAGAAAGCCATGTACACAATCACAATACAGTAAAGCAAGCTCATGATCGAGCTCACCTAAATTTTGTAGAGTTGTTTCACCAGCTCGAATGAGTTTGGTTAATTTCTGGCGTAAATTTTCTGGCATAAGAAAAAAATTAGATAAGATAAGTCGAGGCTCTAGAGAAAAATCAACGAGAGCAATATCTACTCCATCTAGACTAGTTCCAGACATCATGCCAAGATAATATTGAGGTTTCATACTAATTATTTTTATATTTTGAACTCAATAATTATATATCTAATTTAAAAAGAAAAATAAAAAGAATTATTAAATAATATGAAAAAGGTATGAGTATAAAGATATTTTATGATTAATTAAAAAGAATATTTTAATGGCAGGGGCGGAGAGGCTCGAACTCCCAACACCCGGTTTTGGAGACCGGTGCTCTACCAATTGAACTACGCCCCTATTGGTATGAATAAATTGGCGGAATGGACGGGACTCGAACCCGCGACCCCCTGCGTGACAGGCAGGTATTCTAACCAGCTGAACTACCACTCCGCTAAATGTGGTAATTGGCAGTGCCTTACTCTCACATGGGGATACCCCACACTACCATCAGCGTTACAACATTTCACTTCTGAGTTCGGTATGGTATCAGGTGGATCTATTGCACTATCTCTGCCAAAAATTTTTATTTTTTTAATTTACTCAATGAATAAACTAAAAAAAT
>NZ_LCTH01000052.1:0-23048 GCF_001008275.1 Haemophilus haemolyticus | reverse complement strand
TTGAGCCATAATGGTTAAGCGACCATAAGCTTTGCTATTTGGTCCTGCGCATAAGCGTTTAACCACTTCTTTTTGTAGCATGAAGTGCATATCTTGAATCACATTATGATACTTAAATAAGTGGAACATCAATGGCGTAGAAATGTTGTAAGGCAAGTTACCAAATACACGTAATTTTTGACCTTTTTCTGCTAAGTTTTCTTTTGTATAAAGCTCACCAAAATCAAATTGCATTGCATCTGTTTCAATAACGGAGAGCTTTTGATGTAAAAATGGATGGTGACGTAAACGTTCTGCAAGGTCGCGGTCAAGCTCTACCACAGTCAGATGATCGACAAGTTCACCAACAGGCTCTGTTAATGCACCAAGTCCTGGGCCAATTTCTACTAAGAATTGATTCGGTTGTGGGTAAATCGCCGCCACGATACCTTGAATCACAGAAGTATCATGTAAAAAGTTTTGCCCAAAGCGTTTACGCGCCGTATGACCTAAGTGTTTTTTTGAATTCATATACTATCTTCTTTTATATAAAGTGCGGTTATTATAGGGTTTGTTTTGGCTTTGTAAATCATTGTTAACCTATGCTAATTTGAGTTTTTTATGAACAATATTATTTTTGCTTTCGTAGAAAGCTAAAAACGGCTATAATCCGCCCGTTTTTCTTAACTTTTCCGCCTAAAGTGCGGATAAAAAATCGATTATTTTTAGAGGATACAATGGCGAAAGAAGATTGCATTGAGATGCAAGGCACAATTTTAGAGACTTTACCGAATACTATGTTCCGCGTGGAGTTAGAAAACGGTCACGTGGTTACTGCGCATATTTCTGGAAAAATGCGTAAAAACTATATCCGTATTTTGACTGGTGATAAAGTGACTGTAGAAATGACTCCTTATGATTTAAGTAAAGGTCGTATTATTTTCCGCAGTCGTTAATCACAGAAGATCTGAGATAGGCCGATATTGTTGCAATATCGGCCTTCTTTTTTGTTCAAAAAGAACTCAAACTGGTTGCGGAACGTAAAAAAATCGGTATAATCCGCAAACCTTAGCCATATTGAATTTTTCGTTCCTTGCCTTTGCAGATTGGTGGCTGATCTACGTCAAAGGCTGATTAACCCGTAAGGAGCAGTAATGCGTCACTACGAAATCGTGTTTATGGTTCATCCGGACCAAAGCGAGCAAGTACCAGGTATGATCGAACGTTACACCGGTTCTGTAAAAGAAGCTGGTGGTCAAGTTCATCGCCTAGAAGATTGGGGTCGTCGCCAATTAGCGTACCCAATTAATAAATTACACAAAGCACACTATGTGCTTATGAATGTAGAAGCGCCTCAACAAGTCATCGACGAGCTAGAAACGACTTTCCGTTATAACGATGCTGTATTACGCAGTCTTGTTATCCATACTAAGCACGCCGTAACAGAAGCGTCCCCAATGAAAGCGGCTAAAGAAGAACGTAAACCTTTAGCTGAAGTTGAAAACAACGATTTTGAGGATGCTGAAGAGTAATTTGAAAATTGATAATCGTTTTTCGGTTATGGGAGTCGTTTCTCAGATACCAAAGCGATTAAAGAGCCCTAGTGGGATTGAGCATTGCAAGTTTTTGTTAGAACATCGTTCTGAGCAGATTGAAAGTGGTTTCACACGTCAAGCTTGGTTAAAGATGCCAGTTCAAATTAGTGGTAATCAATTGATAGAAAAAACTCAAAGCATTACGGTCGGTAGTAAAATTTTGGTGGTGGGATTTATTACATCACATAAAACCCAAAGTGGGTTATGCCAATTAGTTTTACATGCCGAGCAAATCGAATTTATAGATTAGGAGACTAGCCAAATGGCACGTTATTTCCGTCGTCGTAAGTTCTGCCGTTTCACAGCGGAAAATGTTGTTGAAATCGATTACAAAGATATCGCTACATTAAAGAACTATATTTCAGAAAGCGGCAAAATTGTACCTAGCCGTATTACCGGTACTCGTGCGAAGTACCAACGTCAATTAGCTCGTGCAATCAAACGCGCTCGCTATTTAGCGTTACTTCCATACACTGACAATCATCAGTAATTAAGGAGACACGGTAATGCAAGTAATTCTTTTAGATAAAATTGTTCACTTAGGTCAAGTGGGCGATCAAGTAAATGTTAAATCAGGTTTTGCACGTAACTTCTTAATCCCACAAGGTAAAGCAGTTATGGCAACTAAAGCTAACATTGAACACTTTGAAGCACGTCGTGCAGAATTAGAAGCAGCAGCAGCAGCAAATCTTGCAGCAGCTCAAGCTCGTGCAGCAGAAGTTACTGCATTAGGTTCTGTGACTATCGCATCTAAAGCAGGTGATGAAGGTCGTTTATTCGGCGCAATCACTACTCGTGATGTGGCAGAAGCAGTAACTGCAGCAGGCGTTAAAATTGCGAAAAGTGAAGTTCGTTTACCAAACGGTCCAATCCGTACTCTTGGTGACCACGATGTTCGTTTCCAACTTCACGGTGAAGTATTTGCAACATTAGATGTAATCGTTGTTGCAGAATAATTTGTCAGATAGGCAAAATAAAACCCGGTCTTAGATCGGGTTTTTTATTATTAGTTTAACGTAATAAAAAAGGAGCTATAGCTCCTTTTTTATTTGTAAATTTTAGTCGTCAAGGAAACTTCTTAATGTTTCTGAGCGGCTAGGATGACGTAATTTACGTAACGCTTTTGCTTCAATTTGACGAATACGTTCGCGTGTAACGTCGAATTGTTTACCCACTTCCTCAAGCGTATGGTCGGTATTCATATCGATACCAAAACGCATACGTAATACTTTTGCTTCTCTTGGTGTTAGGCCTTCAAGAACTTCATGGGTCGCGACTCTTAAACTTTGTGCTGTTGCAGAATCTAGAGGAAGTTCTAAGGTTGAATCTTCAATAAAATCACCTAAATGTGAGTCATCGTCATCACCGATAGGCGTTTCCATAGAAATTGGCTCTTTTGCAATTTTCAATACTTTACGGATTTTATCTTCAGGCATTCCCATACGCTCAGCTAATTCTTCTGGCGTTGCTTCACGTCCCATTTCTTGTAGTAACTGGCGAGAAATGCGGTTAAGTTTATTGATTGTTTCAATCATATGTACCGGAATACGGATTGTACGAGCTTGATCTGCAATAGATCGTGTAATTGCTTGGCGAATCCACCAAGTAGCATATGTAGAGAATTTATAACCACGGCGATACTCAAATTTATCTACCGCTTTCATTAAGCCAATATTCCCTTCTTGAATTAAGTCTAGGAATTGTAAACCGCGATTCGTGTATTTTTTTGCGATGGAAATTACTAAACGCAAGTTAGCTTCTACCATTTCTTTTTTAGCACGACGAGCTTTTTGTTCACCTCGAGCGACTGCATCACAAATATCACGCATTTGGGTAATGGTAAGTTTCGTATTTTCTTCGATGCTAGCTAAGTTGTTTAATGCCTCAAGAATACGTTCTTCATATTTTGGTAAGCGTTTTGCCCATGGTTTGCTTGATTTTAAGGCCTTTTGTACCCATTCAGTATTGCTGCCATTAGTCGTAATGAGTTTTTCAAAATCATCTTTTGGCATTCCTGCAATATCAACTAATATTTTTTGTAATTGACGTTCTTCGTAGCGTACACGTTTCATCATTTCTTTCATTGATAAAACGAGTAAATCGAATTGTTTTGGTACTAAGCGGAATTGTTTAAAAATTTCACCAAGTAGTGCAATTTGATCCTGGGCACGTTTTCCTGAGCGACCATGTTTTTCAATAACAGCAAGTGTTTTGGTGTGCTGGTCTTTTAATTGTTGGAATTTTTCTCTCGCGACTTCTGGATCGATGCTATTATCAGATTCGCTGGAATCTGATGTAGATTCTGCTTCGCTTTCGTCTTCATCTTCATTGTCTTCAACATCCGCACTTTCTAATTCTTCTCCGTCTTCAGAAAAGTTTTCGTCAATGACATTATGTTCTTCTATTTCGGCATTTGGATCGACAAAACCTGTAATTAAGTCAGCTAAACGGAAGTTTCCTTTTTCCACATCATCATAATTTTTTAGCAGCCCATTTAAAGCTTCAGGATAGGCTGCAATTGATGTCTGAACTTCATCAATTCCTTCTTCAATACGTTTTGCAATGCTGATTTCATCTTCGCGAGTAAGAAGATCAACCGTTCCCATTTCACGCATATACATACGAACAGGATCGGTTGTTCGACCGATTTCAGATTCTACATTTGAAAGAATTTGGGTTGCCTCTTCTACCGCATCTTCATCCGGAATGGTGTCATTCAACATCATCTCATCGCTTTCTGGGGCTTCGTCCAAGACTGGAATCCCTGCATCATTTTGCAATGTTTGTAGCAACTTATCGTAATATTCAGGGTCGATGACATCTTCTGGTAATAAATCATTGATTTCTGCATAGGTTAAATAACCTTGAGTGCGACCTAATTCCATCAGTTGTTCAATTTGTTCTGAATATTGTTCAGCCGTAGACTGTTGATTTTTTTCCATTTTTATATCCGTTTTGCTTGATGTGATAGTAGCAATATAATTCTTGTTACGAACTTGCAATTTTATCATTGTTATTGCGGATTAACTAACTGTTTTTTCTGCTGTTCTTTACCCGCTAAAAGGTGAACGAGCACTATTTTTTCCTCGTTAGTAAGTCCTTCAGCTCGTTCTTTAGCAATAAGCATTTCAATGTCCCGCTCAATGGCTTGAATATTTAAGCGACGATAGTTTTGTGAAAATGCATTGATCATTTCTGCTTCGTCTAATAAATGATCCCAAGTTGCCAGTATTTCAAGGGGATTGCTGTAAGGCGTATCGCGGAAGTGCTCTAAAATCTGCCCTGTCGTAATACCTTCTCGTTGGCGGCAAAGTGCGGTCAATTTTTCCAGAATTTCAAAACCAGCTTCCGCACGTAATGCTTGCACACCGCTTTCAGACATGCGTTTTACTAATTCAGGATTTTGCAGAAGCAAGGAAATGACCATTCGCATTGGTGTCTTCTTGATCTTATTATTAGCAACTTTTTGTTGTGTATTGGCTTGTTCTAATTGTTTTGGAATAAGATTTTCTAGCTGAGTTTGATCAAAAAAACCAAGTTTCTGAGCAAGCATATTGCGTAGCGACAAGCGTAGCATTTCTCCTGGAATTTGGCGAATTAACGGTGCAGCCAAAGCAACTAATTTTCCTCGTCCTTCTTTGCTAGAAAAATCAACTTGTGGGCTTAAGTGAGCAAACATAAACTCACTTAAAGATTGCGCACTTTCGATATATTCTTCAAATTTTTCTTTGCTATATTGGCGAATGTAAGTATCAGGATCTTCTCCCTCTGGCAAGAAAATAAATTTGAGTTGTCTGCCATCTTCTAGATAAGGCAACGCATTTTCTAATGCCCGCCACGCTGCATCACGCCCAGCACGGTCACCATCGTAACAACAAACAACTTGCTCAGTCGAACGAAAAATAAGTTGAATTTGTTCTGATGTCGTGGATGTCCCTAAAGAGGCTACCGCATAATCCACGCCAAATTGTGCTAATGCCACAACATCCATATAACCTTCAACAACAAGTAATTGTTTTGGTTCATCGTTGGCTTGTAAGGTTTCGTACAAACCATAAAGCTCGTTACCTTTATGATAAGTAATGGTTTCTGGCGAATTCAGATATTTCGGTTTTTCATCTGTTAATACCCGTCCTCCAAAAGCCACTGTGCGACCACGTTTATCGCGAATTGGAAACATAATGCGATTTCGGAATTTATCGTAAATATTGCCACGATCATTTCGAGAAAGCATACCTAACTCAATGAGTTTTTGTTGTTCTTCACGATTAACACCAAATTTACGCAATACAGTATCCATTGCATTTGGTACAAACCCAATTTGGAAACGCTCTATAATTTCTGCCGAAAGCCCGCGTTGTTGTAAATATTCTTGTGCTTGCGTATTTAATGGTAATTGGCTTTGATAAAACCTGGCAATCTCTTGCATTAATTCATAGAGATTTCGTTTGGTTTGATAATTAGCTTGAGGTTTCCCGCTGTTATTCGTGCGTTTTTCGTAAGGTACTTCAAGCCCTGCCATCGCTGCAAGTTCTTCAATAGCCTCTACAAATTCAAGTTTGTCATAATCCATTAAAAAGGAAATGGCATTACCGTGTGCGCCACAGCCGAAGCAATGATAAAACTGTTTCTTTTGACTAACAGTGAAGGATGGTGTTTTTTCGTGATGGAAAGGGCAGCAGGCTTGATAATCGCGGCCAGCTTTTTTTAGTTTTACGCGTGAGTTAATCACATCGACAATATCGGACTTTGTCAGCAAATCATCAATAAAGGGGCGTGGAATAGAACCTTTCATTGTCGAGCCTCCGTGATCGTGGTGTGAAAGTGCGGTCGTTTTTGGCGTAGATTTTGGTTTTGCTTAAAGTAACAAAACCGTGAGTCCAAAGGATTCACGGTTTGTCTTAACTCGAGTCAGAAAATACTATAAATTAGTATAAACGGGTATTGCGCGCGTTTTCGCGAGCGTTGCGTTTTGCGTGACGTTTTGCAAGTGTTGCATTTTCACGTTTACGAATTGTAGTTGGTTTTTCGTAAAATTCGCGAGCACGTACTTCAGCTAAGATTCCCGCTTTTTCGCAAGAGCGTTTGAAACGACGTAAAGCTACGTCAAATGATTCGTTTTCACGTACTTTAATTACAGGCATAAGCCAATCACCTCAATGAGTTTAATTTAATTGCAATTTAAAATTTTATTTTCACCAAAGCATCACTGTGCAAATGGTAAATTTAATAAAGGACGCAATTCTAATCTACTTTTAGGGAAAAAGTAAAGGGAAGAATGCCAATTCACCTTAATATTTGTGGTTTCAACTGGTTAAAACCGCTTAAACAGGGTAAAATCGCGCAACATTTTAGGTAATAAATTAAGAAAATCAATGAAAATCTTAGGCATTGAAACCTCGTGTGATGAAACGGGAGTGGCAATTTATGATGAAGAAAAAGGGTTAATTGCTAATCAACTTTATACTCAAATTGCCCTGCATGCAGATTATGGTGGTGTGGTTCCTGAATTAGCATCGCGTGATCATATTCGTAAAACTGCTCCTCTCATTAAAGCTGCGTTAGAAGAAGCTAAGTTAACGGCAAGTGATATTGATGGCGTGGCTTATACGAGTGGTCCAGGGCTTGTCGGCGCATTGCTTGTCGGCGCTACGATTGCGCGTTCTTTAGCTTATGCGTGGAATGTTCCTGCGATTGGTGTTCATCATATGGAAGGGCATTTACTTGCTCCGATGCTTGATGAAAATTCACCGCACTTTCCTTTTGTTGCTTTGTTGGTATCGGGTGGTCACACTCAATTAGTGCGTGTAGATGGCGTAGGAAAATACGAAGTGATTGGCGAATCCATTGATGATGCTGCAGGTGAAGCATTTGATAAAACAGCAAAATTACTTGGACTAGATTATCCAGGCGGTGCGGCACTTTCTCGTTTAGCGGAAAAAGGCACGCCAAATCGTTTCACATTTCCACGTCCAATGACAGATCGTGCAGGCCTTGATTTTAGCTTTTCAGGTTTAAAAACGTTTGCCGCGAATACGATTAATCAAGCGATTAAAAACGAAGGTGAACTAACAGAACAAACTAAATCGGATATTGCTTATGCTTTCCAAGATGCGGTGGTGGATACCCTTGCTATTAAATGTAAGCGCGCATTAAAAGAAACTGGCTATAAACGTTTAGTGATTGCGGGAGGGGTGAGTGCAAATAAAAAACTCCGAGAAACGCTTGCGCACTTAATGCAGAATTTAGGTGGTGAAGTGTTTTATCCTCAACCTCAATTTTGTACAGATAATGGCGCAATGATTGCTTACACAGGTTTTTTACGTTTAAAACAAGGTCAGCATAGCGATCTGGCTATTGATGTTAAGCCTCGTTGGGCAATGACGGAATTACCGGCAATTTAGGAGAAAAAATGGCAAAACTCTATTTTTATTATTCGACAATGAATGCTGGAAAATCAACGACGCTGCTACAATCTTCCTATAACTATCGTGAGCGCGATATGAACACATTAGTTTATACGGCTGCGATTGATGATCGTTTTGGTGTGGGGAAAGTCACATCTCGTATTGGCATTTCGCAAGATGCCTTTTTATTTCGCTCGGAAACCAATTTGTTTGATGAAATCAATGAGCACTTAAAAAAAGAAAAAGTGCATTGCGTGCTGGTGGATGAAGCTCAATTTCTTAGCAAACAACAAGTTTACCAGTTGAGTGATGTCGTCGATAAACTCAAAATCCCTGTGCTTTGTTATGGCTTACGTACAGATTTCCAAGCGGAGCTTTTTGAAGGAAGTAAATATTTACTGGCTTGGGCGGATCAACTCGAAGAATTAAAAACAATTTGTTATTGTGGCCGTAAGGCTAATTTTGTTTTGCGCTTAAATGATCAAGGTGAGGTCATTAAAGAAGGTGCGCAAATTCAAATTGGGGGCAATGACTCTTACCTTTCGGTTTGCCGTTTACACTATAAAGAAAAGTGCGGTCAACTTTAAATTAGTTTTCAAACACAACACTATAAGGATAATTTTATGTTACAGAATAAAACATTTGGGAGTGCGCTGATTATTGCAGGCACAACCATTGGAGCAGGTATGCTTGCTATGCCGCTTACATCAGCGGGCATGGGCTTTGGTTATACCGTGTTATTGCTCGTTGGCTTGTGGGCTTTGTTGGTTTACAGTGGATTGTTGTTTGTAGAAGTGTATCAAACAGCGGATCAGTTGGATGATGGTGTCGCCACACTCGCTGAAAAATATTTTGGGGTTCCAGGTCGAATTTTAGCAACGTTGAGTTTGTTAATTTTACTTTATGCTCTTTCAGCCGCTTATATTACGGGTGGCGGATCTCTGCTTTCAGGCTTGCCAACGGCTTTTGGAATGGAAGCGATGTCGCTTAAAACGGCGATTATTATCTTTACTGTGGTATTAGGTTCTTTCGTGGTTGTAGGAACGAAAGGCGTGGATGGTTTAACTCGCGTGTTATTTATTGGTAAGTTAGTCGCCTTTGCTTTTGTACTGTTTATGATGCTTCCAAAAGTAGCAACAGATAATTTAATGGCATTGCCTTTGGATTATGCTTTTGTAGTTTCTGCTGCGCCAATATTTTTTACCTCTTTCGGTTTCCACGTCATTATGGCGAGTGTAAATAGCTACTTAGGTGGAAGTGTGGAAAAATTCCGTCGTGCTATTTTGATTGGTACTGCGATTCCATTAGCTGCTTATCTTGTATGGCAGTTAGCAACCCATGGTGTATTAAGTCAAAGTGAATTTGTGCGTATTTTACAAGCTGACCCAACGCTAAATGGATTAGTGAATGCAACACGTGAAATCACAGGTTCGCATTTTATGGGAGAAGTGGTGCGCGTGTTCTCATCACTCGCTTTAATTACTTCATTCTTAGGCGTAATGCTTGGTGTGTTTGAAGGCTTAGGTGATTTATTCAAACGCTATCATTTGCCAAATAATCGCTTTGTATTAACCATTGCCGCATTTTTACCACCACTTGTATTTGCATTGTTTTATCCTGAAGGATTTATTACTGCATTAAGTTACGCAGGTTTGTTGTGTGCTTTCTATTGCTTAATTTTACCAATTGGCTTGGCATGGCGTACACGTATTGAAAATCCGACATTGCCATATCGTGTTGCTGGCGGTAATTTTGCTTTGGTGTTTGCGTTATTGATTGGCGTCGTGATTATGGTCATTCCATTTTTAATTCAATGGGGATATTTACCGGCCGTAGCGGGATAAGGTAAATAAAAGTGCGGTGAAAAATTTCAGTTTTTGATAATAAAAATAAGCTCAAAATTAACCGCACTATTTAGCTTAAAAGATATAACAAGTTAAATTACAACTTGTCTGAATGATGAATCATCACAAAGCGTTCCCAAAGCTGTTCTTCGGTTTCTTGATGTTCAGGATCGGGCTTAATGCAGTTCGTGATTGGGCAAACTTTTTGGCAGGTAGGGGTGTCGTAATGGCCGACACATTCTGTGCAAAGTACAGGGTCGATCACATAAATCTCATCGCCAATAGAAATGGCTTCGTTCGGGCATTCTGGTAAGCACATATCGCAGTTGGTACATTTGCTAGTGATGAGTAATGCCATTGTGATCCTTAATAGAAAGTTGAAAGCGGCGAATTATAGCCGACAAAAACTGGATTGACAAAAACTAAACAAAATTTATGAAAAAATTCACTTCCACCCTTTCTCTTATTGTCCTCATTGTATTAGCAATTTGGCAGTATTTTACCGATTCAACCAAAACTAAAAATCAATCATCTTCTCCCGTAATCGAACAGACTAAGCAAACAAAAGCATCTGAGCCTAAATTTGAGTCTCAATTTGAGACAAAGCGGACGGATATTGAAAAAAGTGCGGTGAAAAATCCGAATGTTTTTGCCAATTATGATGTGATTATGCGCGATGACCCTATCGGGCAAAATGCAAAGGCGCCTGTCGATTATTATATGTTGGCATTATCTTGGTCGCCTGGATTTTGTGATATTCAGCGTGAAAAATATGGTAATCAGCTTCCTTCCTCCTCTCAATATCAATGCGGAAATAACCGCACTTTAGGTTGGGTCGTTCATGGATTATGGCCTCAAAATGCAAATGCACTTTCAGTGACGGATCATCCACGTTTTTGCAAGGGTGATTTACCCGCATTGCCAAAAGATTTATTAGCACAATATTTGACTATTTCACCAGGTGAACAATTATTACAAGGCGAATGGGAAAAACACGGCAGCTGTGCGTTTGATTCTGCTCAACAATATTTTGCTAAGGAGCAGGAATTATTTAGCTCATTAAAATTACCGAATCAAAATTTAAGCCGTAATGAACTTTTTCGTTGGATGAAACAACATAATCCACAATTAAAAAATGCTTATTTAGGTGCAAGCCGAAACGAATTATTCATTTGTTATGATAAAAAATGGCAGGTAATGAATTGCCAAAGCAAATAAGAATTTCTTTGATCTAAATCGTTACAACCTAGCGCGAAGTAGGTATAATACGAAAAGTTTTCAATTTTAATTTTAACTTAACAAGAGGATAGATTATGTCAGTAATCAAAATGACCGATTTAGATTTAGCCGGTAAACGTGTATTTATCCGTGCGGATCTTAATGTGCCAGTAAAAGATGGCAAAGTGACCTCAGATGCGCGTATTCGTGCGACCATTCCTACTTTAAAATTAGCCTTAGAAAAAGGCGCAAAAGTGATGGTGACTTCTCACTTAGGTCGTCCAACTGAAGGTGAATTCAAACCAGAAGATTCTTTACAACCAGTTGTTGATTACTTAAAAGACGCAGGCTTTAATGTTCGTTTAGAACAAGACTATTTAAATGGCGTAGATGTTAAAGAAGGCGAAATTGTTGTTTTAGAAAACGTACGCGTGAACAAAGGTGAAAAGAAAAACGATCCTGAATTAGGTAAAAAATATGCCGCACTTTGCGATGTATTCGTGATGGATGCGTTTGGTACCGCTCACCGTGCGCAAGCATCAACTTACGGCGTTGCAGAATTTGCACCAATCGCTTGTGCAGGTCCATTACTTGCAGCAGAATTAGATGCATTAGGTAAAGCATTAAAAGAACCTGCTCGTCCAATGGTTGCGATCGTAGGCGGTTCAAAAGTTTCCACTAAATTAGAAGTATTAAATTCTCTTTCAAAAATCGCTGACCAAATTATTGTGGGCGGTGGTATTGCAAATACTTTCATTGCGGCAGCAGGCCATAATGTAGGTAAATCTTTATATGAAGCTGATTTAATCCCAGTCGCGAAAGAATTAGCAGCAAATACTGATATTCCTGTGCCAGTTGATGTTCGAGTAGGGTTAGAGTTCTCTGAAACCGCAGCTGCAACAGAAAAAGCAGTAAACGAAGTGAAAGATGAGGAATCTATCTTTGATATTGGTGATAAATCTGCAGAACAATTAGCAGAAATCATCAAAAATGCAAAAACCGTTTTATGGAATGGCCCAGTTGGGGTGTTCGAATTCCCTAATTTCCGTAAAGGGACTGAAATCATTTCTCACGCAATTGCAAACAGCGATGCATTCTCTATCGCAGGGGGTGGTGATACTTTAGCGGCTATCGATTTATTCGGTATTGCAGACAAGATCTCTTATATTTCAACGGGTGGCGGTGCGTTCTTAGAATTCGTAGAAGGCAAAGTATTACCAGCAGTAGAAATTCTTGAAAAACGTGCGAAAAACTAACCGCACTTTTCCTATGTGACATATCGATGGCGATCATTAAAAATATCGCCATCAATAAAAAGTCAAAAAAATTCTCAAATTGCGGGTTTATCCCGCTAAACATAAAAAGGAAACACAAGTATGGCTAAATTATTAGATATCGTGAAACCTGGTGTCGTAACAGGTGAAGATGTGCAAAAAATCTTTGCTTATGCAAAAGAGCATAACTTTGCTATCCCTGCAGTAAACTGCGTGGGTTCTGACTCAGTTAATGCCGTGTTAGAAACTGCTGCACGCGTAAAAGCGCCAGTGATTATTCAATTTTCTAACGGTGGTGCGGCGTTCTATGCGGGTAAAGGTATTAAATCTGCAAGTGGAGCTCGCCCTGATGTACTTGGTGCGATTGCTGGAGCGAAACACGTTCATACTTTAGCGAACGAATACGGTGTTCCTGTTATTCTTCACACTGACCACGCAGCGAAAAAATTACTTCCATGGATCGATGGCTTACTTGAAGCGGGTGAAAAACACTTTGCAGAAACTGGCCGTCCATTATTCTCTTCTCACATGCTTGACCTTTCTGAAGAGCCAATGGAAGAAAATATGGCAATCTGCCGTGAATACCTCGCTCGTATGGATAAAATGGGGATGACCCTTGAAATCGAAATCGGTATTACCGGTGGTGAAGAAGATGGCGTAGATAATTCTGGTGTTGATGAGTCTCGTTTATACACTCAACCATCTGACGTGCTTTATGTTTACGACCAATTAAATCCAGTAAGCCCTAACTTTACTGTTGCAGCGGCATTTGGTAACGTACACGGTGTTTACAAACCAGGTAACGTAAAATTAAAACCATCTATTTTAGGTGCATCACAAGAGTTCGTTGCGAAAGAACGTAATCTTCCTGCAAAACCAATTAACTTCGTCTTCCACGGTGGTTCAGGTTCTAGCCGCGAAGAAATCCGCGAAGCAATTAGCTACGGTGCAATCAAAATGAACATTGATACTGATACTCAATGGGCATCTTGGAATGGTATTTTGAATTTCTATAAAGCAAATGAAGCTTATCTTCAAGGTCAATTAGGTAATCCTGAAGGTCCTGATGCACCAAACAAAAAATACTACGATCCACGTGTTTGGTTGCGTAAAATGGAAGAATCTATGTCTAAACGCTTAGAACAATCTTTCGAAGACTTAAACTGTGTTGATGTTTTATAATTAGTAAATTATATTAAAATTATTTAGGCTAAATTCTAATAGAATTTAGCCTTTTGTTTTGAATTAGAGGTGAAAATAGTAACTTTAATTTTATGCACTTTTTCTTTTGATTTAGGAATTAATCTTCGAATTTATTAAATAGCAGTAATGGATTAACGCTTCTATATTGAATTCTACTAACTAATACACAATGTTATTTTTATCATGTCTTTATTTTTATTGTTTAACAGAAAATAAATTTAATGGGAACTATAAAGATAGCTTGATCATAGCAAGTATTTTATTTTTAAATATAGTTTCTTAACACAAGGAGATGAGGCTATGGGTAGGTTTTAAGAAGTGCTTGCATCAAATTAAGAATTAAATACTTATGCTCATTATTTAATTGAAGAAAACTCTCTAAACCTTGTTTTTCAATAAGTGATTGTGCGTTTAAGGTGGTATTACTTGCCCCTGTTTTTAACCACTCTGCAGAAACATTTAACCAATCGGCAAGTACTTGGATTTTGTCAAAAGAAGGGATTGATTGGCCATTTAACCATTTATAGATTGCTTGGGGTGTGACAGACCCTGAAACATAACGTAAGTTAAATTCCCTCTCAATGTCTGATACTTTAAATGTACCGTAAGAAGCGGCTTCAAGAGCAACTCGTAACCGTTGACTAAAAAGTGCTTTTTCATCAAATATTTTCTGCATTTAGTAATTATAACGATAACCCAAATAATAAATTCACCAAATGATTTCTAAATTAACAACTGGACAGTTGATATATAGAGTCTAGTTTCTTATTAGAATTAAAGTTAATATTTCTAAGAAAAAATGAGGAAATCGTTATGTTAAAACAATTAAATAATGTTGCTATTTTAGGATTATCAGCCTTAGCTGTCGCTTGTGGTTCTGGTGGTGGTTCTGGTACTGCACAAACACCAGATGGTACAAAATTTGATTTAAATAATAGTGACAAAGGACTAATTGGCGGTAATACGATGGATGGAACACTAATTGGTTATAACCAAAATCATTCATTTTACGGTGTGTGGGTGAATCACGATAAAACTCGCCAAGAAATTCGTTATCAAGGTACAGTAACACCAACTTCAAGTATTCCAAAAGGCTCTGCAACTTATACGGGGCATGCAGTGCGTGCAAGAGATAGTATCATTGCTCAAAATATTAATGGCGTACAAGCAGATGGAAAAACCACTCTTAATGTAAATTTTGATACTAAAAAAGTTGATGGAAAAATTGAGATGCCACTTGCTCGTGATATTACTCTGCATGAAACTAGTTTAAATGGTAATAGTTTTAGTGGTAAAGCTAGTGTATTCTTGAATGACGGTGGTAAATATACAGGTGCATTATATGGGCCAAATGCCGAAGAAGCTGCTGGTATTGTAACTTTTGATAATAATTCAGCATTAAATACTTCTTTTGGTGGCTATCGTTAATTTATTTTTATATGTTAATAGGCGGATTATTCCGCCTATTTTATTAGGTGTAATATGAAAAAAGCGTTATTTTGGCTATTCTACTCATCTTTTTCATTTTCTGCGACTGCTCATACATTATCGTTACCAGATATAACATATCTTCAAAGTAATCCTAAAGTGATTGAAAAACTATTATCCGAAAATATGTATTCTTTATCTGGAAAAGAACTGGCCCGATTAATAGATCTGTATCAATATAATCCTCATTTCAATAAACATTTAGCTCAATTTGCACAAGGGCGTATTGCCTTTTTAGAACAAGATTATTACGAAGCAATTCGGCTTTATCGACAAGTCTTATCGGAAAACCCAGAATTAAACCCAGTTAGAATCGAGTTAGCGATTGCATTATTTCATCAAAGGCAAGATAGTGCAGCAAGAACTCAATTTGAAAAAGCAAAAGTGGAAAAAGATCTGCCTGATGGTTCGTTGTTGGTTATTAATAATTATCTGCAAGCATTAGATGAGAGACAAGGTTGGGAAATAGATTTTACAGCCCATTATATCCGAGATAAAAATGTCAACCATGCAGTAAATGTCAATTATGTGCCATTGTCTAATCGTGCAGTACTGACCAAATCCCCAAAAATGTTGCCACAATCAGCCCGTGGCGTTGGATATTTTTTCTCGGTTTCTCGAGATTTGAATTTATTCGATTCTCACTATTTTTTATTCGGCAATCGAGCTTGGGGTAAAGAGTATTGGGATAATCATGAATATGATGATATTTTAAACCGCACTTTTTTAGGTTATGCCTATAAAAATGCATCTCATATAATAAAAGTGAAACCTTTTTATGAGCGTCGTTGGTATGGCAACCATCGTTATCGCTGGAATAATGGTGTGCAAGTTGAATATGATTTTCACTTTAACCCACATTGGCAACTGGCTTATTCTGCTGAATTTGAAAAACAACATTATTTTATTGAAAAAGAGCTTAATGGACATCTAACACAGCTTACACCAACCTTAATTTTTCAGCCAAACACACGACAATTTTTCTATATTGGAGGTGACTGGATAAATGAAAAAACACAAGTAAGACAATATGGCTCTAAAAGCAAAGGTCTGCGTTTAGGTTGGGAGCAAGACTGGGGAAAAGGAATATCTTCACAAATAGCCGTGTCATTTATTAAACGAAATTATAAAGATGTTGCTAAATTAGGTAATTTAGATATTTTCTCCTTTAATAAAAACCGTAAAGATCATATTTATTCTCTAAATTTATTAGTTTGGAAACGAGATTGGCATTTTGGGGGAATTACACCTAAACTGCAGTTTACTTGGAAAAAACAAATAAGTAACATTCCTCAAATGTATTCTTATCAACAGAAGAATATTAATCTGATTTTTGAAAAGAGTTTTTAGTAAAACATCTTAATAAAAATAAGGTAAAAGTTTATACCAGATAATTAACTGGCTTTCATGAATAATTTCTATTGCTATCTAGTACGACTTCCATCATTTATCTGAAGAATCTATGTCTAAACGCTTAGAGCAATCTTTCGAAGACTTAAATTGTGTTGATGTTTTATAATCCACAAAAATAACATAAAATAAGACCGCACTTTCAAGTGCGGTTTTTTTATTTTAGTGGAGAAATTATGGAAAAGATCTTAGTTATTCGTAACGATAAATTAGGCGATTTTATGCAAGCATGGCCTGCTTTTGCTATGTTGAAGTTATCGAATCCTTCTTTAAAATTAACCGCTCTTGTTCCGAGTTACACTGCGCCTTTAGCGGAAGTTTGTCCGTTTATTGATAGTGTTATTATTGATAGCAAAAAAAATGATAAAACGGATTTCAAACGTCTTGTGCAGGAAATCAAATCGCAGCAGTTTGATGGAATGATTAGTTTCTTTTCCAATACCCATAATGGAAAACTCGCTTGGAAAAGTGGGATTAAATATCGTCTCGCGCCTGCGACTAAATGGGTTCAAATTCTCTATAATCACCGCCTAACACAACGCCGCTCTCGTTCTGAAAAATCGGAAGCAGAATACAATCAAGATTTAGTTCGAGCTTTTTTGCAAAAGCATAATATGCCAATTGTTGAACCTAAACCGCCTTATTTAACCTTTGAGAAAAGTGCGGTGGAAAATCAACGTGTTTTCTTGCAAGAGAGCTTAGGGCTTTCCGAAAACAAAAAATGGATCTTTGTACATAGCGGTTCTGGTGGTTCAGCTACGAATCTTTCTTTAGCGCAATATGCGGATTTAATTAAAGGTTTATTGGCTGAGTTTGATTGTAATGTTGTGCTGACAGCAGGGCCTGGCGAAAGTGAAAAAGCCCATGAATTGGCAAATTTGGTGGATGATTCACGCGTAGTTGTTTACGATAAGAATAAAGGTTTAGTGGATTTTGCTCATTCTTTAGCTTGTGCGGATTTATTTATTGCGGGATCAACAGGGCCATTGCATTTGAGCAGTGCGTTTAATATTCCGACAATCGGGTTTTATCCAAATAGTCGTTCTTCTCAGCCGAGACGCTGGAAACCGATTAATGATGTCGATAAGCATCTTGCATTTTGCCCACCTGCAGGAAAAGAGACTCAAATGAATCTAGGGCTAATTTCTATTCAACAAGCATTACAAGAGATAATCCCTTTTGTTAAGAAAATGTGTTATTCAAGTGATAACATTTAAAATTCGCCAATCAAATTAAAACTGGCGGATATTTTCTGTTCTGCCAGTAAAATCGTTTTCTCTCGACCCTCTAAATTTTATATTTCTTATTTTAATGGTTAATCGTTTGCTTGAGTTTTTATTTCTGAAAATGTGATCTTGCTCACATTTTCAAAATTGTCTATTTTGTTACCATTGCGTACAATACAAAACCATTTCTAAAGGGGGCATTATGTTAGCAACACTTCAAGATATTCTCGATACGGTTAAAGCCAATAATCTGACTTATCATCAAAAATTAATGACATTAGGCAATATTGCTGAGCGTTTATTTGATCCTCGCGATTTGCTTGGCTATACCGATGAAGAATGGGGCTTTTTACAGAATCAGATGATTTGTGATTTGTGTGAAGGTTACGCGATTTATCGTCCTCGTTATATCCTGCCTGATTACAATGTGTATATCCAAAAAGGCTGCGAATTTTTAGAATTGCCACCACCAAAAGATCTAGATGAAGCACTTGACGGATTATTGATTCTTTACTCTCACGTGCCATCTATTACAACTTATCCTGTTTATGTTGGCCGTCTTGATGTGTTGCTCGAACCTTTTATTACTGATGAAGAAAAAGACTACATCAAAATTAAACGTTTCTTAAATCATATCGACAAAACTGTGCCTGATTCATTCTGTCATGCCAATATTGGGCCTTATGATACGAAAGCGGGTCGCTTGATTTTACGCGCGGTGATTGAGCTTGAAGCGCCAACACCGAATATGACCATTCGTTATGATAAATCCAAAACGAGCCGTGAGTTTGCTGAACTTGCAGCAAAAGCCTGTTTATTAGTTTCTAAACCATCTTTTGCAAACGATGCTTACTATATTTCCGATCTAGGTGAAGAATATGGCGTAGCAAGTTGCTATAACGCACTGCCTGAATGTGGCGGTGCTTACACATTAACACGTTTACGTCTAGGGACGATTGCCCGCGCGTGTAAAAGTGCGGATGAAATGGTAAACGAATTATTACCACGTGTAGCGAAATGTGCTCTTTCAACCATGGATAAACGCCATAAGTTTGTAGTGGAAGAAAGTAATTTCTTTAACAGTTCATTCCTCGAAAAAGAAGGCTTTATCAAACGCACTAATTTTACGGGGATGTTCGCAATTGTGGGCTTGGCAGAT
This sequence comes from Haemophilus haemolyticus, assembly GCF_001008275.1. Classification (GTDB taxonomy): domain Bacteria; phylum Pseudomonadota; class Gammaproteobacteria; order Enterobacterales; family Pasteurellaceae; genus Haemophilus; species Haemophilus haemolyticus_P. The sequence continues at coordinate 4,245 of NZ_LCTH01000052.1, read as the reverse complement.
GCCACAAACCACTTATTGCAATGTGAAGATTTAAATGAAACCTTTGGTAAGAGTGCTCGCGGTGATGAAATTGCGACAGCAATTATGGATAAACTTAAAGAAATCACTGATGCACATGAAGGGGTTTATGCAGAACGCACTGGCAATCATTATTTATTACATGCGCAAGTCGGCGCAAGTAACCACGAAGAAGACAAACGTAACGCACCGGCTCACCGTATTCGTGTAGGCGAAGAACCAACGTTACTTGCGCATTTGAAACAGTCTGCACCGTTCCATAAATATTTCCCATCTGGTACAGGGGATTTATTCGCCTTTGATCAAACCTATGTGGATCACTGCGATGCGGTGGTGGATATTATTGATGGTGCATTCTCTTTAGGCTATCGCTACATTACCACCTATTTGAAAAATACGGATTTAATTCGCGTTACAGGTTATCTAGTGAAGAAAAGCGAAGTTGAAAAATACCGTAAAGGCGAAGTCGCATTACGCGATACAACCTGGTATGGCTCGGGTACGGATGAATGTGCCAACGTGTTTGATCGCCAATTACGTGATGAAAAAGATGTCACTGCTGAAAAATAATTGGAAAAATGACCGCACTCTCTGAGATCTTTGTGCCGTTACATCGGATTATTCCTTTTTCAAATGTAGAGGGGCAAGGCAATCGTTCGAGTATTTTTCTGCAAGGTTGCAAGTTAAATTGCTTGTATTGCCATAATCCAGAAACTATTCCTCGTTATACGGAAGATGCGAAATTGGTTAGTTTGCAGTATTTGTATGAACAGGTTATGGAGGCGGTTCCATTTATTCGTGGCGTAACAATTTCAGGTGGTGAACCGACTATCCATCATAAAAAACTGGTGCCGCTCTTTGAGGCTTTACATTCGCAAGGATTAACCTGTTATTTGGATAGTAGTGGCTTTTTTGAGTTTGATCGTATTCGTTCGTTAATCGATGTCACTGATAAATTTTTATTCGATCTGAAAGGAGAGGGCGCTGGTTTACAAACGCTCTGTTTTGACCGACAAAACCAAGAAGGTATTGTACCACAGCAAGTGATACCAGAACGTTTACACATAAAAAACGATAAACTTGAGCGAAATTTACAAAATCTGACAGCCTTGTTGCCGTTAAATAAAGTGGAAGAAGTGCGGTTAGTTTTTTTAAAGAATTTTTTTAATGCTGAACATTTGGTGGGCAAGGTTGCGCTACTTTTACGAAATTATCCTGATGTGGCATTAAAAATTATCCGTGTGCATAGTAAAGGTGCGCGCGATGAAACTGGGTTATCAACGCATATTCCAAGTGCGGAAGAAACTAATGCATTGGCTGCTTATGCGCGTCAATGTGGAATTAACAAGGTTTTGACTATTTTGTAGTCGCTTACAAGAAAGTGCGGTGAAAATTCGCCGACTTTTTGTGAGAAAACAAGTAGAATAAGCCGACTTTTTTATTAACTTAACCAATCTAGGGGAATCAAATGAGCGTGTTAAGCAGCATTTTGGGAATAGTCGTATTAATCGCTATTGCCGTGTTACTTTCCAATAATCGTAAAGCGATTAGTATCAGAACCGTGCTCGGGGCGTTAGCAATCCAAGTTGGATTTGCCGCCCTTATTTTATATGTGCCAGCAGGTAAACAAGCACTTGGTGCAACTGCTGATGCAGTATCAAATGTTATTGCTTACGGTAACGAAGGTATTAACTTTGTATTTGGTGGTTTAGCTGATCCAAGCAAACCTTCAGGTTTCATTTTTGCAGTGAAAGTATTACCAATTATTGTGTTCTTCTCTGGCTTAATCTCAGTGCTTTATTACCTTGGCATTATGCAAGTGGTGATTAAAGTATTAGGCGGTGCATTACAAAAAGCATTGGGTACGTCAAAAGCAGAATCCATGTCAGCTGCGGCTAATATTTTCGTTGGTCAAACTGAAGCACCATTGGTAGTTCGCCCTTACATTAAAAATATGACCCAATCTGAATTATTTGCCATTATGGTGGGTGGTACGGCGTCTATCGCGGGTTCAGTAATGGCGGGTTATGCAGGAATGGGCGTGCCATTGACATACTTAATCGCAGCGTCATTTATGGCGGCACCAGCAGGTTTGTTATTTGCGAAATTAATGTTCCCACAAACAGAACAATTCTCTGATAAACAACCAGAAGACAATGATTCAGAAAAACCAACTAACGTACTTGAAGCAATGGCGGGCGGTGCGAGTGCAGGTATGCAACTTGCGTTAAACGTAGGTGCAATGTTAATCGCATTCGTTGGTTTAATTGCATTAATTAATGGTATTTTAAGTGGCGTTGGTGGCTGGTTTGGCTATGGCGACGTAACTTTACAATCTATCTTTGGTTTAGTTTTCAAACCATTAGCATACTTAATCGGTGTAACTGACGGTACCGAAGCGGGTATCGCAGGACAAATGATCGGGATGAAATTAGCGGTTAACGAATTCGTAGGTTACCTTGAATTTGCAAAATACTTGCAACCAGATTCTGCGATTGTATTAACTGAAAAAACCAAAGCGATTATTACTTTCGCACTTTGTGGTTTTGCTAATTTCAGCTCAATTGCAATCTTAATCGGTGGTTTAGGTGGAATGGCGCCAAACCGTCGTAGTGATGTTGCACGCTTAGGCTTAAAAGCGGTAATCGCAGGTACTTTAGCAAACTTAATGAGTGCAACTATTGCAGGCTTGTTCATCGGACTCGGTGCAGCAGCGCTTTAATTCTCGGATAAGTGCGGTGAAAAATGACCGCACTTTTTATTTTTACATTTGAAAAAAGGAAGGAAAATTATGACTCCACATATTAACGCGCCTGAAGGTGCATTTGCTGATGTTGTTTTAATGCCAGGCGATCCACTTCGTGCAAAATACATTGCAGAAACATTTTTGCAAGATGCAGTAGAAGTAACAAATGTTCGTAATATGCTTGGCTATACCGGTACTTACAAAGGTCGTAAAATTTCTATTATGGGCCACGGTATGGGGATTCCATCTTGCTCTATTTACGCGAAAGAATTAATCACTGAATATGGTGTGAAAAAAATTATCCGTGTAGGTTCTTGTGGCGCTGTTCGTATGGATGTAAAAGTTCGCGATGTAATTATTGGTTTAGGTGCATGTACTGATTCAAAAGTAAACCGTATTCGTTTCAAAGATAACGACTTTGCAGCTATTGCTGACTTCGATATGGCACAGGCCGCTGTTCAAGCTGCAAAAGCAAAAGGCAAAGCCGTTCGTGTCGGTAACCTATTCTCGGCGGATTTATTCTATACACCTGATGTTGAAATGTTCGATGTAATGGAAAAATACGGCATTTTAGGTGTGGAAATGGAAGCGGCTGGAATTTATGGTGTGGCTGCGGAATATGGTGCGAAAGCATTAACGATTTGTACTGTGTCTGACCATATTCGTACTCACGAACAAACCACAGCAGAAGAACGTCAATTAACATTCAATGATATGATTGAAATTGCATTGGATTCAGTATTAATTGGTGATGCACAATAATTTCTTATAGTGGATTTAAGAAGTGCTTGAAAAATAACCGCACTTTTTATATAATCCGCGCCCATTATGAGCCGTTCTCGGCTCATATTTTTGTGTGGTGCAATGAATGTTGCACTGAAAATTATCGGGGAGCTATTTAATAGCGTTATGACCCAATTAGAGGAAAACTAAAATGGCAAAAAAAGTCCAAGCCTACGTTAAGTTGCAAGTTGCAGCTGGTATGGCAAACCCATCACCACCAGTTGGTCCTGCATTAGGTCAACAAGGTGTGAACATCATGGAATTCTGTAAAGCATTCAACGCTCGTACTGAGAGCTTAGAAAAAGGTTTACCAATTCCAGTTGTTATCACTGTATATGCAGACCGTTCATTTACTTTCGTAACTAAAACTCCACCAGCAGCAGTATTGTTGAAAAAAGCTGCAGGTATCAAATCTGGTTCTGGTAAACCGAACAAAGATAAAGTGGGTAAAGTAACTTTAGATCAAGTTCGTCAAATCGCTGAAACTAAAGCAGCAGATATGACTGGCGCGACTATCGAAACCAAAATGAAATCAATTGCTGGTACCGCTCGCTCTATGGGCTTAGTGGTGGAGGAATAATACGATGGCTAAATTGACTAAAAAAATGAAAGCAATCAAAGCTGGCGTAGATTCTACTAAAGCATACGAAATCAACGAAGCGATCGCGGTATTAAAACAATTCGCAACGGCTAAATTC
>NZ_LCTH01000051.1:0-12588 GCF_001008275.1 Haemophilus haemolyticus | reverse complement strand
ACTAAATACATATCTAAATTAAATAAAAACAGAAGAACCCCAGTTGGATGACTGGGGTTTTTGTTTTTTAGAAGTTTATACTTTAATAAAATAAGATTTTGAGAAAGGAAATTTAAACTACTGATCTGATTAGCTGTTTATTGCTATTATTTTGTTTGTTTTTTATACTTCAGTAACTTATAGGCTAACCTATCTAAGTAAATTATCCTCATAATTATATATTGGAGTTACAAAATGAACATACTTGAGAAAGTCCAAATAGGTCTAGATTTAGCAACAGCTATTTCAATTGTTGGCGCTACGGTTACTTTTGCATACAGATACTCAACAGAAAATAAAAAACAAAGAAAACAACGTGTCGCTGAATTCGGCTCTAAAATGACTGTTGATGATTTCCATTCATTGACAGATTTGTATAATGATCTCTATAAAGGATATAGAGCGATTCCATTTGGTGATTTTTCAAAAACTATTAGTTCGGAAACTAAAGAACAATTTAATAAGCGCTTTAATGATAATTTTTCAGATGTAGAGTTAGTCTCAAAGTTAGATAGAACTTTTGAAAAATTTTGTAAAATCTTTGTTAATCAAGCAGATACTATAGCTCTTAAACGGTATTCTTTTATGCCTCTTATTATGTCTATTGAGCATGAAAAAGAACGTAATATAAACACTATAGAGTTCAAACTTTACATACTATTTTATATAGCGATGAAATTACTATGTTCTTCCATAATGTAGTAGTACATGCGAAGAATTTGGCTTTGGAGTGTATAAGTGAAACAAAAGAGGTACTATGCACGTTCTCTGCTATTTATTCCTATATTTTAAACGATGATGTTTCTTTAGACGATGAAATCCAGAAATATAAGAAACTATTGGAGTTAGATACGTATCTATATTAGGAATACTCATATTTTGCTAGTTATAGTTACTGAATTTAATTTTGTGGATTTCCTATTTACTATTCTCAAGCCCCATTCGGGGCTTTTCTACACATCTTTTTCTACCTGTGCTACAATCCCGCTGAAATTCTACCCTTAAAAACAAGAGAAATTATGACCGCACTTAATGTATTAATTTATCCTGATGATCACTTAAAGGTTGTCTGTGAGCCTGTTACTGAAGTTAATGATGCAATTCGTAAAATTGTTGATGATATGTTTGATACGATGTATCAAGAGGAAGGTATTGGTTTAGCTGCACCTCAAGTAGATATTTTGCAACGTATTATTACTATTGATGTTGAAGGTGATAAACAAAATCAACTTGTCCTCATCAACCCTGAAATTTTGGCTTCTGAAGGCGAAACGGGAATTGAAGAGGGGTGTTTATCCATTCCTGGCTTCCGTGCATTGGTTCCTCGTAAAGAAAAAGTGAAAGTAAGAGCGTTAGATCGTGACGGTAAAGAATTTACTTTAGATGCGGATGGTTTGCTTGCGATCTGTATTCAACACGAAATTGATCATTTAAATGGTATTTTATTTGTTGATTATCTTTCTCCACTTAAACGCCAACGTATTAAAGAAAAATTGGTGAAATATAAAAAACAAATTGCTAAACAATAAGCTTCTGATTCTTAATTAAAGTGCGGTTGATTTTAACCGCACTTTTTCCTATCAATAACCATAACGTAGAACATTATGAAATCACTTAATATTATTTTTGCTGGTACGCCAGATTTTGCTGCACAGCATTTACAAGCCATTCTAAATTCTCAACATAATGTGATCGCTGTTTATACTCAGCCGGATAAACCAGCTGGTCGCGGTAAAAAACTGCAAGCAAGCCCTGTTAAGCAACTTGCTGAGCAAAATAACATTCCCGTTTATCAACCTAAATCCTTACGCAAAGAAGAGGCGCAGTCTGAATTAAAAGCGTTAAATGCAGATGTAATGGTTGTTGTCGCTTATGGATTAATTTTACCGAAAGCTGTATTAGATGCCCCTCGTTTTGGTTGTTTGAATGTGCATGGTTCTATTCTTCCCGGTTGGCGAGGAGCGGCACCAATTCAGCGCTCAATTTGGGCTGGTGATGCACAAACTGGTGTAACCATTATGCAAATGGATGAAGGTTTAGATACAGGTGATATGTTACATAAAGTTTATTGTGATATTTTACCGACTGAAACTTCAACAAGTCTTTATAATAAACTGGCAGAGCTTGCTCCATCAGCATTAATTGATGTTTTAGATAATCTTGAAAACGGTAAATTTATAGCCGAGAAACAAGATGACAGCCAAAGCAATTATGCAGAAAAACTTTCTAAAGAAGAGGCACAATTAGATTGGTCGCTTCCGGCAATACAACTTGAGCGTAATATCCGTGCTTTTAATCCTTGGCCGATTGCTTATTTTTCAATAGAAGATAAGGATGGCAATGCTCAAACGTTAAAAGTATATCAAGCGGAAGTATTGCCTCATCAAGATAAACCTGCGGGAACTATTTTAAGTGCGGATAAAAATGGTATTCAAATTGCGACTGTCGATGGCGTCTTAAACCTATTGCAATTACAACCTGCAGGTAAAAAGCCTATGTCTGCACAAGATTTATTAAATGGCCGTGCAGAATGGTTTACCATTGGTAAGGTGCTTGCATAATGAAAAAATTTTCTTCTAAAACTATCAAAGTAAAAAATTCAGTAAAAATGACCGCTCTTTCGACTAGAGCTATTGCAGCAAACTTAATTTTGCAAGTATTGGATGAAGGTAAATCCTTGTCGGCGTTAATCCCTGAAGTGCAACCTTCTGTTAAATCCCAAGATTTGCCCTTGTTACAAGAAATTTGTTTTGGCGTGTGTCGCGTATTGCCTCGCTTAGAGCAAATTATCAAACGTCTTGTGGATAAACCGCTTAAAGGTAAAACTCGCATTGTTCATTGCCTGTTGCTTGTAGGGTTATACCAATTGCTTTATATGCGAGTGCCTGCTCATGCGGCAGTTGATGAGGTTGTGAACGCAACAAAATCATTAAAATCTGATAGTTTTAGAGGATTAGTGAATGCGGTTTTGCGTAGATTTTTACGTGAGCAAGATGAAATTTTGGCAATTATCGATAAAAATTGGCAAACGCTTCACCCTGAATGGTTTGTGAATAAATTAAAAAAAGCCTATCCGAATTGGCGAGAGATCATTGAGGCGAACAATCAGAAACCACCAATGTGGCTACGTGTGAATTCACAAAAAAATTCCCTCGAAACTTACCGCACTTTACTTGAAGAACAAGGTCTTTCTGCAAAAACAAGTCACCATCCTAATGCGCTATGTTTAGATATACCGATTGCTGTGCAAAAATTACCGTACTTTGATGAAGGGGCTGTTACGGTACAAGATTTGAGTGCTCAATGGGCGGCAACGTTGCTTGAGCCAAAAAATGAGGAGTGGATCCTTGATGCTTGTGCTGCACCTGGTGGTAAGACAACTCATATTTTGGAATTGGCACCTCAAGCTAATGTGATTGCATTAGATGTAGAATCTCATCGCTTAAAACGAGTAGAAGAAAATCTTGCACGTTTAAATCAGCAAGCGATAGTGGTGTGTGGTGATGCGAGTCAACCTGACGAATGGTTAGCTGAAATAGGTAAAAGTGCGGTGAAATTTGACCGAATTTTACTTGATGCACCTTGTTCTGCAACAGGGGTGATTCGACGCCACCCTGATATAAAATGGTTACGCAAAGAAACCGATATCGCTCAGCTTGTTGAATTACAGAAGAAAATTCTGAGTGCACTTTGGGAAAAACTTAAGCCAAACGGTGTTTTGCTTTATGCGACTTGTTCTGTATTGCCAGAAGAAAATTGCGAACAAATCCAAGCATTTTTAAATGCTCACGCGGATGCGGAGTTATTGCCGTTATCCTTTAGTGATGATGAAAGTGCGGTGGGTTTTCAATTCATTCCGCAACCAAATAGTGGTGATGGGTTCTATTATGCGAAGTTACGTAAATGTGCTTAGAGGCTAAAATGTTTGCCAATATTGATGTCATTATTCCTTGCTATAATGCAGAACAAACGCTATCTCGCGCAGTGCAATCCGTATTGTCTCAAACTTATTTAGGGAAAATTTGGTTGATTGATGATGGCTCTAAAGATAACACGTTAGCTTTGGCGCAAGAATGGGCTACGCAGTATCCAGAAAAGATAGTTGTTGAGTCTATGCCGAAAAATAGTGGCGTGGCGAAAGCGCGTAATTGGGGCGCTTTGCAATCAAGTAATGAATTTATTGCTTTTTTAGACGCTGATGATGCTTATGAACAGGGCGCATTAGAAGTTGCAGCGGCGACTTTTCATTTTCAACCAGATACCTCAGTGGTACGTTTAGCATTAAAACCGATTGATTTGCCAGCGCGTTACGCTGAACATCCTAATTTTGAGTTTGCATGGCAACACATGCGAATGACCTGTGGTGGGAGCATGGTTTTTCGTCGAGCCTTTTTCTTAGCATGTGGTGGTTTCCCACAAGATGAATTATTTCGTCAATTAGGTGGTGAAGATGGTGCACTTGGTATTGCGACAACTAAGATAGCTAAAGTTGCAACGCTATTTAATGATGTTGGCGTACTTCATTACTGCAGAGATGGAATGCATGCAGAACGGCTATTGGATGCGATTTTATTCCAAAAAGCGCCACAGGAGATTACTGAAGAACAAATGGGGCAGGCTAATGGGGTGACAGATGAGATTTGTCGCCAGATTAACGCATTAAAGTGCGGTCTAAATTCATCAGAAATAGGCATTCGTCCTCTTGTATTAGAACGAACGGAGTAAGCGATGAAAATTATTATTTTGGGCGCAGGTCAGGTAGGAACAACGCTTGCCGAAAATTTGGTTAGTGAAGATAACGATATTACACTCGTTGATAATGAGTCTCCACAGTTGCAAGCTTTACAAGAAAAGCATGATTTGCGTGTGGTGCAAGGCTCGCCATCATCACCAAAAGTGCTTCGTGATGCAGGTGCGGCCGATGCAGATTTAATGGTTGCCGTAACAGCCTCTGATGAAATCAATATGGTAGCCTGCCAAATGGGCTATACATTATTTAATACACCAACGCGTATTGCCCGTATTCGTAATTCAGAATATTTACGTGAAAAAGATAAGTTATTCAATGATGAAAATGTACCTATTGATCATTTGATTTCGCCTGAAAATCTTGTGACAGATGAAATCACACGCTTAATTGCTTATCCTGGGGCATTACAAGTTGCCCATTTTGCTAATAATCGTATTAGCATGGTTGTGGTAAGAGCTTATTATGGTGGTCCTTTGGTTGGATATGCGCTTTCCGCATTTCGTGAACATATGCCACATATTGATTGCCGTATTATGTCTATTTTGCGTAACGGCAAACCGATTCGCCCGCAGGGTTCTACTATTGTTGAAGCCGGTGATGAAATTACTTTTATTTGTGCAACTGAGCACATAAAAGCAGTAATGAGTGAACTTCAACGCTTAGAAAAACCTTATAAACGTGTAATGATCGTCGGGGGCGGAAATGTTGCCGCTGGCGTAGCGAAATGTTTGGAAAATGTTTGTACTGTAAAATTAATTGAGCGTGATGAAGAACGGGCTAATTTGTTAGCTGAAAAACTTTCAAAAACCTTGGTTTTTTATGGTGATGCGTCTGATCAAAATTTATTGTTTGAAGAGCATATTGAAAATGTCGATGTATTCCTTTCATTGAGTAGTGATGATGAGGCGAATATTATGTCCGCTTTATTGGCAAAACGTTTGGGTGCCAAGAAAGCAATGGTGCTGATTCAACGAATTGCTTATATAAACCTGATTCAAGGTGGAAGTATTGATATTGTCGTTTCACCACAGCAAGCGACAATTTCTGCTTTACTTGGGCATGTTCGTAAAGGGGATGTGAAAAATGTGGCTACATTACGACATGGTATTGCTGAGGCTATTGAAATTGTAGCGCATGGTGATGAAAGCACCTCCAATGTGGTCGGGCGCAAAATAGGTGAGTTGCGTTTGCCTATGGGGACAATTATTGGTGCTTTATTGCGTGGTAATGATGTAATTGTTGCACGACGCCAAGTTGTGATTGAAGAAGGCGATCATGTGGTGATTTATTTGAGTGATAAGAAGAATGTGCCTGAAATTGAAAAATTGTTCCAGCCAAGTGCATTCTTCATTTAACGATTTATTTACTTTTAAGAGCGGCTCATTATAATAGGCGCTCTTTTATTCAATCTCTAAAGGAAAATTATTATGAGTTTTATTAAAGAATTTCGCGAATTTGCAATGCGTGGTAATGTTGTAGATATGGCTGTCGGTGTGATTATCGGCGGTGCATTTGGTAAGATCGTAAGTTCACTTGTTAGTGATATTTTTATGCCTGTGCTTGGTATTTTAACAGGTGGCATTGATTTCAAAGATATGAAATTTGTATTAGCTCAAGCACAAGGTGATGTTCCAGCTGTTACTTTAAACTACGGTGTATTTATTCAGAATGTGATTGATTTTATTATTATTGCTTTTGCAATCTTTATGATGATTAAGGCACTTAATAAAGTGAGAAAACCAGAAGAGAAAAAAGCAGGTCCTACATCAGAAGATTTGCTCACAGAAATTCGTGATTTATTAAAGAATAAATAATGAAATTGAAAAATAAAGGTTGGTAAATATGCCAACCTTTTTTTATTGTTATTTTTTAGGCTATAATCGCCCCTTAAAATTTAAGGAATTAAAAATGGAAAAATATAATAAACTCCGTATTGAATGGGATTGCCGCCGAGGAATGTTGGAGTTGGATAAAATCATTATGCCTTTTTATTTGAAGCATTTTGATGAATTAACAGATGACAAAAAAGATATATTTATTCGTTTATTAGCAAGTACAGATCTGCAGCTGTTTTCTTGGTTTTTTAATCGTGGTCAATCATCAGATTCAGACATTCAATCTATGGTGGAATATATCCAAAACGTACAAAAAATCACAACTAATTAAAATTATTAAGATACGTATGAACTTTTTTCACACACTTGTGTCTGAGATTGCAACAAGAGCTTGCTGTCTTGAATATTAAGGCGTGTTAGATATTGGCATAGGAGAAATATGGCTGAACAGCTAACAGATCAGGCTTTGGTAGAAAGAGTGCAGCAAGGGGATAAGAAAGCCTTCAATTTGTTGGTTTCTCGTTATCAGAATAAAGTGGCGGGGCTTTTGACTCGCTATGTATCACGTAACGATATTCCTGATGTGGTGCAAGAATCCTTTATAAAGGCTTATCGCTCAATTGAATCTTTTCGTGGCGAAAGTGCTTTCTATACATGGCTTTATCGAATTGCCGTCAATACGGCAAAAAATTATTTAACGGCTCAAGGGCGTCGTCCACCTAATGAAGATATTTTAGCTGAGGATGCTGAAAATTATGATGTGGGTACGCACTTGCGGGATGTAGATACACCCGAAAATGAAATGTTATCTAGTGAACTTGAACGAATCGTGTTTAGTACGATTCACAGTTTGCCAGAAGATTTAAAAACAGCAATCACCTTGCGAGAGCTAGAAGGTTTAAGCTATGAAGAGATTGCAGAAATTATGGATTGCCCTGTTGGTACTGTTCGTTCTCGTATTTTCCGCGCAAGGGAAATTATTGAGAATAAAATTCAGCCACTGATGCAACGCGAATAAAAAAGTCGGAGTTTACTATGCAAAAAGAGCAACTTTCAGCCTATATGGATGGCGAACAAGTCGATGCTGGCTTGACAGATGCTTTATTGAAAGACGAAGAATTACAAGAATCTTGGCAGGCATTCCATGCTGTACGTGCAGTGATGCGTAAAGAAAGTACTTTGTTTCTAGGGGCTGATTTTACCGCTAAAATGGCAGGTTTAATTGAATCTGAAGAAGTGAAGAAAGTCGATGTCATTGCTGTGTCTCAACCTGAACCAGAAGACGCACATAATTCTGTATTTATGCAAAAATTAAAAGCGTTCTTTGCTCCAATGACACAAGTTGCTGTTGCTGCCGGTGTATGTTTAGTGGCGGTACTTGGTGTTCAATCTTTCAATAATAAAAATGATGCGTCTAATTTACCTGAGACTCCAGTATTGCAAACCTTGCCATTTAATAATGCGGTTCAAGAGGTGAGCTACAATGCGCCGAGTAAAGATACATTGACATCAGAGCAGCTTGAACAAAAAAGTCGCCGTATTGGTGCGATGTTACAGAACTATGAATTACAACGTCGTATGAATGCAGATGCATTAAATGTAAGTAGTAATAGTCAAAAATAATATGGATTAGCCCTGTGCATTTATGTTAATTCACCACCTAATATACTATTTAGTGTGGTGAATTTTTATCCTTTAAATTTAATGTTTATGAAAAAAATAGCGTTAAAACTCACCGCACTTTCTCTTTCTTTTCTATTTAGTAACATTACTTCAGCTGAAGAGCTTTCTGCAAAGCAGTCTTTAGATAAAATGACACAAGCATTGGATAATCTCAATTATGAGCTTGCCTTTGTTCAAACAAATCCATCAAATATGGATTCCTTTCGCTATCGTCATATTAAGAAAGATAATAAAACTTATGCGCAATTAGTGACGCTTGATGGGCGTCAACAAGAAATTATTCAACGTGATAATTTAGTCAGTTATTTTCAACCAAATACTCAAGCATTTACGCTTAATAGTGGCAATATCGTCGATGCAATGCCGGCTGTTGTTCGCGCTGATTTTGATAAACTTTCTTCAGTTTATGATTTTATAAAAATAGGCAAAGATCGAGTGGCAGGGCGTTTTGCTGATACGATTCGTATTGTCCCTAAAGATGATTTCCGATATCAGTATTTAGTGTTTATCGATGAAGAAAATGGTTTATTATTACGTGGTGATATGCTTGATAGTGAGGGTAAATTACTTGATCAGTTTAGAGTTGTAACGCTTTATATCGATGATAGACTAAGAGGGTTGACGGAGTATATTAACAAAGTCTCAATGCCTCCTTTGTTGAAAGAAAGTAAAAATGAACAAAACTCAGATATAACTTGGTCTGCAGGTTGGTTGCCACAAGGTTTTTCTTTAATTCGATATACTCAAGAAACATTAGAAAATGAAGTGATAGATAGTGCGCTATATAGCGATGGTTTGTTTACTTTTACACTATTTGTTTCTAACGCAGGCTCTAATGTTTTGCCGGAAAATACTTGGAAACAAGGAGCCTATACGATTTATAGTGAAGTGCGTAGCGGAAAAGAAATTACGTTTATCGGGCAATTGCCAATAGCTGCAGCTAAGCGTATTGTACAAGAAGTTAAATTTCGATAAGAAGTGCGGTGATTTTTCACCGCACTTTTGTCTTTAACGATTAGTGTAATTTTAATCTTGGTTTTAAATAACGATTAAGTTTATCAACCAGAATAATCAATCCAATTTTAATGCAACCATGTAAAGCGTGTTGATGCATTCTATATAAGGATATATAGGCAAATTGTGCAAATTTACCTTGAACGGTAAGGGGATTTTTTCCAAATTTATTCGAAATACTGCCTAATGCGGTAAAGCTTGAAAGAGAAACTAAGGTGCCTTTATCGTTATATTTAAATGCTTTTAATGGTTTTTGCTCAAAAAGTGCAAAGATATTTTTTGCACAAGCTTTTGCCATTTGATGTGCCGCTTGAGCTCTTGGCGGGACTAATTTACCGTTTGGCTGTATTAATGCTGCACAGTCGCCAATGGCAAAAATACTGTCATCAACGGTTGTTTGCAGCGTGTCTTTTACCACTAATTGATTGATTCGATTGAGTTCTAATCCATCAAATTGTTGTGTCACTGTTGAAGTGCGGACGCCTGCGGCCCAAACGATGAGATCTGCCTTAATTTCTTCTCCATCTTTGGTGATAAGGGTATTTGGTTGGGCTTCGGTGATCATTGTATTTAATTTCACGTTCGCGCCCATTTCTTGTAACTCGTCTAATACCGCAGCAGATAAATCTTCGGGTAATGCTGGCAGTAAGCGAGGTCCTGCTTCAACGAGTGTGACTTGTAAACATGAGTTATCAATCTTACCATAGCCGTAAGAAGATAAATCTTCCGTAGCATGATAAAGCTCAGCTGTTAATTCCACGCCGGTTGCGCCACCGCCAACAATCGCAATATTTACTTTGCTTTCATCCACTAATTTTTGTTTAAATTCTTCTTCACCAATATCATCTAAAGCACGGTTTTCAGAGAATTTAAGGAATAATTCCAACATTTTTTGCTGAAAGCGCAACGCTTGATCTGAGCTGTCTAAGAAAATACAGTTATCCGCTACACCTTTTGTGTTGAAATCATTTGATTTGCTACCAATTGCAACCACTAAATAATCGTAAGGAATTCGGCGAGCAACGACGAGCATATCGCCTTCTTGCCCATAAACAGGAGCAAGTTCAACATATTTTTGTTCACGATTAATACGAGTGATTGAACCTTGTTCAAAACTGAAATGGTGATTTTTACCATGTGCGCGATAGCTAAGAGAATCTACGCCATCATCCATTACACCAGTTGCAATTTCATGTAATAAGGGTTTCCATAGATGAGTGGTATTGCGATCCACAAGTGTAACTTTGGCTTGTTTTTTTCGACCTAATTTATCACCTAAGAATGTCGCTAATTCAATGCCGCCAGCGCCCCCACCAACGATCACGACGTTTTTCATAAAGCTCTCCTAAAAGTTTAAATTGTTAAAAATATTAAATTAATGTAATGATAACATAACAACTAAACAGGGCGAAAAACTTTCATGAAAATAACCGCACTTTTATTGATGACAATATTCGTAGATTGGTTGTAATGCTTGAATAGTTTGGGTGATAAAAGAGACGGGATTTATTTGACTGAGCTCTGATTTTTCAATGCTTTTTCCTATGCACCAGAAATCTTCTTCTGAGCGTAAAATGAGATCGTTTTTAGTCATTTGTTTCACTTTGCGAAAATCATCATATTCACTTTCATCTTCTCGCCAAATATCAAAATCGGCAAATTGTTTGAAATCAAATTGATCAAGCCACTGATTATATTGTTGCACATTAATTTGTGAGCGATCAGCACGATAGCAATGCCAATCTAAGCATACTCTTAATCGACGACGATTTAAGAGTACGGAAAAAATGGCTGCAGAATTTTGGTTAAATTCGTATTTAAAATAAGCGAAGAAATGCGCGCGTACCTGCCAACCATTGGTCCAACTTTCAATATGCGGTTTTGCAAAAGGTGTGCCAAGTTGCTTTGCCACTTCTTGAATAATTGCTTTCCAGTTATCCCAATGTAATTTGTAATCCGCTTTAATTGCCGGAATATCTTCCGGACAGAATTTCTTCATTTGGGCAAATTGATAGAAAGGAATATTGAACAGTTCGCAAGATTCAGACGTAAGCGATAGCATAGCATTTCCTTAAAAATCACTGTAATTTTTGACCGCACTCTGAGTGAAGAATTGTTTGTCTTCCCAGCGTAACATAGTCATTCGATTATTCCATACACAACCGGTATCCAAGGCATAGATACCTTGTGGAGTGGGCTCATCGACTAAACTTGCCCAATGCCCAAAGACAATGGGAATTTGTTTATAAAGTGGATTATCTAAATTAAACCAAGGCGTGAGCTCCTCTGGTGCATCTTTTAAAGGGGATTTACAAGCAAAATCAAAGCGATGATCTAAATAGCAAAAACGCATTCGAGTAAAAGCATTAATAATGTAACGATGACGCGCTAAGCCCTGCAAATTTGGTGACCAGCGATCAGGCTGCTCAGAATACATATTTTCAATGAGATAATGAAAATCGCCGTGCTGTAAAATTTGTTCAACTTCAGCTGCGCAAGCTTTCGCAGTTTCCAAATCCCAATCAGGCGAAATCCCTGCGTGTGCCATCAGGAAGTTTAATTCTTCATTATGCACAAGTAATGGCTGATGGCGTAACCAATGAATGAGTTCATCAAAATCAGGTGCATCAAAAATGGCATCAACACGATCACGTGGTTTCACTTTTTTAATACCCAGTGCGGTCGCAATTAAATGTAAATCGTGATTCCCCAGCACTGTCTGTGCTGCATTGCCAAGTGATTTTACGAAACGAAGGCATTCAAGTGATTTATCACCACGCGCCACCAGATCCCCCACAAGATAAAGTTTATCTTGAGTAGGATTGAAATCTATATGTTCTAATAAAAGCTGTAATTCATCATAACAGCCTTGCAAATCACCGACGAAATAGGTTGCCATTTTTGACCGCTCTTTTACTCTTCTGAATCTAAGATTTCATCTTTATTGATATCAGCTGATGGATTATCCGCCAGCCAGTTCGCTAAACGCGCATAATCTGCGATAGCCAAATTTTCTGCGCGTGCATTTAAATCAATACCAAGTGCGGTCAGATTTTCAGGTGAAAATAATGTTGAGAGTGCATTACGCAGCGTTTTACGGCGTTGATTGAACGCTTGGGAGCAAACACGGTTCAACCAATATAAATCTTTTACAGGGTGCGGCAATTCTTTATGAGGAATTAAACGCACAACGGCTGAATCCACTTTTGGTGCTGGTTTAAATGCAGAAGGTGGCACTTCAAGTACTGGCATCACTTGGCAGAAGTA
>NZ_LCTH01000050.1:0-1179 GCF_001008275.1 Haemophilus haemolyticus | reverse complement strand
TTGACATACTTTGTTGAATGCCATTCTCCCTGAGTATGTTTTGATAGCCTATCATCTGATACTGCCAACCTTGGTCCGAATGTAAAATCGGTTTTGCGCCTTCAAGCCTTGCTACAGCTTGTTTCATCATTCGGGTAATTTGCTCAAAGTTCGGGCTTCGAGCTAAATCATAAGCAATAATTTCATTGTTAAATAAATCCTTAATGGGGGATAAATAGAGCTTGCCTTCCGCACACTTGAACTCGGCAATGTCAGTTGTCCATTTTTCATTAGGCTGTGTTGCCGTAAAATCGCGTTGTAACAGATTATCCGCAATACGCCCGACTTCACCTTGATAAGAACGATATTGTTGTGTCTTGCATTTTCCCTTAAGTCCTAAGCATTGCATAATACGTTGCACTTTTTTATGGTTAATTTTCATGGTTTCTCTTAGCTTAAACGTCACACGGCGATAACCGTAGTTTCCGTGATTATCATGATAAATAGTGGCGATTTCTTGTGAGAGTGCTGAATTTTTATCGTTTTTCGTCTTCAAGTGATAGAAGAAAACACTGCGTGCCAAACCGATTAAATCTAATAAAATGGGCAGCGGAAAATGAATGCGTAATGCCTTTACGATAGTGGCTTTTTCTGCATTTTTTGTTGGTTGAGCTCTTGCAACTTTTTTAGGATTGCGTTCTCCGCACGTAGTCGGAGATTTTCCAATTCTAGTTCTTCCTCTCGTGTTTTAGGCTTAGGCGGCATTTTAGGGTATTTCGGTTTCATGGTTGGGCGACCTTTAGGTTTGGGGATTAAGCCGTTTATACCTTGTTTTTCAAAGGCTTTCAACCATTGGCTAACAACGCCTGAATTGGCAATACCAAAATGTAAGCAAGCGGCTTCTGCAGAAAATTGCCCATTTTTAACCGCTTGTATCACGTTAAGTTTAAATTCAGGTGAGTAATTTCGCTTCTTACCCAGCACGGCTAGCCCATTGATTCCACTATGATTAAATTGGTTAATCCAACGTTCTAATGTTGTTTCGGCAAGTTGAAAATGCCTGCGGGTAAGTGAACTATTTTTACCATTTTGAAGATAAAATTCGATGACTTGTTGCTTGAAAAGAAAATTGTATTTGGTCATAAAAAAATCTGCACCTTAGTTAGTTGGTTATTTAGTCCAACTTTTGGGGTGCAGATC
>NZ_LCTH01000049.1:0-42385 GCF_001008275.1 Haemophilus haemolyticus | reverse complement strand
AAGCTAATCGCCCGCTTGGTCAAACTTAGCAACATCAAGAATACTTTTTAGAGAAGTGGTGGGCGATACCGGTCTCGAACCAGTGACCCCCTCCTTGTAAGGGAGGTGCTCTCCCAACTGAGCTAATCGCCCTTAATGTTGTGGGTTGGCATTATAGGGAGAATGCATTTTCAGTCAATACCTTTTTACTAAATTTTGTTTAATTGTCGTAAAAATAAGCATAAAATCCGCTTTTTTATTTAGAAGTCAAACAAGTCGTAGTAGAATAACGACTAATATTTTATTGAAGATAGGTTATAAAAATGAAACTAGATGCTCCTTTTAATTTAGATCCAAATGTAAAAGTGCGTACTCGTTTTGCTCCTAGTCCTACGGGTTATTTACATGTAGGTGGCGCACGTACCGCACTTTATTCTTGGTTATACGCAAAACATAATAACGGTGAATTTGTATTACGAATTGAAGACACTGATTTAGAGCGTTCAACACCAGAAGCAACTGCTGCCATTATTGAAGGAATGGAATGGTTAAATCTTCCTTGGGAACATGGCCCTTATTACCAAACTAAACGCTTTGATCGTTACAACCAAGTGATCGATGAAATGATTGAACAAGGCTTAGCATATCGTTGTTATTGTACTAAAGATCGCTTAGAAGAACTTCGTCATACTCAAGAACAAAATAAAGAAAAACCACGTTATGACCGTCACTGCTTACACGATCACAGCCATTCACCTGATGAACCCCACGTTGTACGTTTTAAAAATCCAACTGAAGGCTCAGTAGTATTTGATGATGCCGTACGTGGCCGTATTGAAATCAGCAACAGTGAGCTTGATGATCTTATTATTCGTCGTACAGACGGTTCACCAACTTATAACTTCTGTGTAGTTGTAGATGACTGGGACATGGGTATCACTCATGTGGTACGAGGAGAAGATCATATCAACAACACGCCACGTCAAATCAATATTTTAAAAGCGATTGGTGCACCAATTCCAACCTATGCGCATGTTTCCATGATTAATGGAGATGATGGTCAAAAACTCTCTAAACGACATGGCGCAGTGAGCGTAATGCAATATCGAGATGATGGCTACTTACCGGAAGCTTTAATCAACTATCTCGTACGTTTAGGCTGGGGACATGGCGACCAAGAAATTTTCAGTCGCGAAGAAATGATTAACTATTTCGAATTAGATCACGTAAGCAAATCAGCTAGTGCATTCAACACTGAAAAATTACAATGGTTGAATCAACATTATATCCGTGAATTACCGCCAGAATATGTGGCTAAACACCTCGAATGGCATTACAGAGATCAAGGCATTGATACAACCAATGGTCCTGCATTAACTGAAATTGTCTCTATGCTTGCGGAACGCTGCAAAACCTTAAAAGAAATGGCTAGTTCAAGCCGCTACTTCTTTGAAGAGTTTGAAACCTTTGATGAAGCTGCAGCGAAAAAACATTTCAAAGGCAATGCTGTTGAAGCGCTTACAAAAGTAAAAGAAAAATTAACCGCACTTTCTAGCTGGGATTTACATTCTATTCACGAAGCAATTGAGCAAACTGCTGCTGAACTAGAAGTGGGCATGGGTAAAGTTGGCATGCCATTACGTGTCGCTGTGACAGGTTCTGGTCAATCGCCATCAATGGATGTTACCCTAGTCGGTATCGGCAGAGATCGCGTACTTGCGCGTATTCAGCGCGCTATTGATTTTATTAATGCACAAAACGCTTAATATTTAACCGTATAACAAACGTATAATAAAATCGTATTGACAGCTACATAGTCAAATTTTATCATGTCGCTGTCTTTTATGGGGATATAGCTCAGTTGGGAGAGCGCTTGAATGGCATTCAAGAGGTCGTCGGTTCGATCCCGATTATCTCCACCAAATTCTAATTCTATATAGTATGATATAGTCCGATAAAGCCTTGATATATAATGTATCAAGGCTTTTTTGTTGTTCTAATAAGTCCGATAGAAACTGACCAAATCCACAAATTTTAGTAACACTAATAGTAACACCATGGTATGATAGACTCATATAGTGTTACTAAATAACTTATAACTCAATGATTTATAAAATAAATTTCTAATATTTTAGTGTTACTTCATTTTGGAGGTATCTAATGGCAAGAAGAACAACTCCTTTAACAGATACAGAGATAAAAAAAGCTAAGCCAAAAGAAAAAGAGTATAGCTTATGTGATGGTTATGGGCTTTTATTAAGAATTAAGCCTAACGGCTCTAAATTATGGCTATTTAATTATATACGACCTATTCTTGGTACAAGGACTAATTTAGGGCTAGGTACATATCCGATAGTTAGCTTAGCTGAAGCTAGAATGTTAAGAGATGACTGTCGTAAATTATTAGCTCAACAAATTGATCCTAAAAAACATAGAGAAGAACTAGAAAGAAAGCAGCTTATGGATACTCAAAGTTCCTTTGAGAAAGTTGCAGAACTTTGGAAAGAGAAAAAAAGTTCAGAAGTTGAAGAGAAAACGATCAATAAATATTGGCGAAACTTAGAGCTTCATCTTTTTCCTTTGATAGGTCGATATTCTATTAAAGAAATTAAGCCTTCTTTAGTAGTCCAAATGTTAAAGAAAGTGGAGGAAAATGGATCTCTAGATATGGTTCATAGACTATGCGGTCATCTAAATGAAATCTTAAATTTTGCGGTTAATAGTGGGTTAATTGAAAGTAATACTTGCCTAAAAATTAGCTCTACATTCAAGTCTGTTCGTCAAAGAAATAACCCTAGAATAAGTATTGAAGAAATTCCTACCCTTATAAAATCAATACATAGTGCTAAGATTGAAAAGAAAACTCAATTATTAATCTTATTTCAATTATTAACAATGGTTAGACCTAATGAAGCAAGTAACGCTTCATGGAGCGAATTTGATTTTGATAAAAAAGAATGGAATATTCCTGCTGAAAGAATGAAAGTGAGGTTTCCACATACAGTACCATTATCATCCCAAGTAATGGCTTTGATAGAACAGCTAAGACCAATGACGGGTCATAATAAATATTTGTTTACTCATAGAAGTGATTTAAAGAAAACAATGAGTTCATCTACTGTTAATATGGCACTAAAAAGGATGGGTTACAAAGATAAACAGACTGCACACGGATTAAGGGGATTGGCTAGAACTTTTTTAGCAGAACAAGGCGTTCAACATGAGCATGCTGAAGCTTGTCTAGCACATAAAACAGGAAGCCAAGTTAGCCTAGCTTATAATCATGCTAATTATTTGGAGAAAAGAAGGGATATTATGCAAATGTGGGGAGATTATATTGAGAAATGTTCTCAATCTTAAATTTTTTAGGAGAAATTACCATTAAACGGAGTTGTTTTTTTTTGACCTGCCTCTATTAATAATAAAAAAACAACTAAATTTATTTATAAATTAGTTAAAAACACTTAATGAGTATCTATCTTGATAGATATGATTACTTACCTATGTAAAAGCTACAAATACAAATTGTAGCTTTTACTATATATTAAGATCTCTTATCTACGTTTATTTTTGAAGAAGATTATCATTATAGATCTATATAGATAGCTAAGGCTGATGATGAGAATCATCAGCCCTTGATCTATAATTTTTATTAATTAATAGAATTCTAATAATATGGGATCTTAAAAATAGGAAATCACTTAGATATAGAATATATAGTCAATATAATGCGAGAGACGCTTATAGCAGCAAAGATAAAAAAACTCGTAGGGTACTCATCTTGTCAGAAATAATGCTGATAGCAGTGATTTAGATAGGTTATACAGCGTTTTTTGATACTTAAATAAATTTAGATAAAATAAGTATATTATAGATAGTGTCTATTTTGATTTAAGCAAAGAAATAATCTCTTTCAATGCTGAAATCTCGCTATCTTTTTGTTCAATCACTAGATCTCTTTGTTTCAATAGCTCATCTTTATGTGAAATAGTTAGCTTTAATAGATCAATTTCTGATGTCAAATTCTCATTTGAACCGTAGTAGTTAGTATTATGATCATTCATAAAGAACAATACATTCTTATCATCATTTTTGATTAGTTCTAAAACATCAATATTAAAGATATTGGCAATTTGCTCCAATTTATGAAGATTGAGCTTAGTTTCTCCACGTTCAATTTTTGCATATAGAGTTGCTGGACATACAACGGTGTCTCCATTGACTATAACGAAGATGACCTTCATCTGGATCAGGAGTATCCCATATCCAGTAAAACTCTTCTTTGAGTTCATAGGCTTCTTTTAAAGCAGGAAGATTACCTAACCAAGTATCTAAGAGGAATGATTCACGTTCATTTAGATCGTGTTTACGCTTTAGAAGGATAAACCTTTCACGCATAAGGGTACGTCTTTCTTTTTGGCTCATATGGGCTTTCAAAGACTTTCTGACGTTATCTAAGGCTTGATTAGCCATTCTAACTACATGAAACTTATCTACGACAACTTTAGCGTGTGGAAGGATAGTGTTCACTGCGTCTTTGTAGGGCTTCCACATATCCATTGTGACGTACTCAATGTAAGTCCTGTCACTGATTTCTGAAAGACGTTGGATGACTGTTTCCTTGTTACGGTTAGGCTTGATGTCATAAATAGTCCTGCGTTCAATATTAGTCAATACAAGCCGAGGTCTACGGATAATATGTATCTCGTCTATCCCAAGCCACTTAGGAGTTTCAAACTGGTATTCACGTTCTTTGAGTGCCACATAGTCCTTAAAAACGTTCCTAATGGTTTTCTCGTCAACACCAACGCTTTCTGCGACTTCTACAAAGGTCTTAGACATGGATTGCTCTTGAATGGACTTTAAAAGCCTTTTGGTCATACTACGCTTTTCATCTACAGATATTAGGCGTTCCCAGAAGGTAGATCCGCATTCACGACACTTGTATCGTCTACGGTTCAATTGTAAGCCCACTCGCTTTAAACGAATGGGCAAATCCATAATTAGTTGATTTCTTGAACTGTGTTTGTACAACTTGTCAAAACCACATTCAGGACAACGTTCAGGTGGTCCGACTGCTTCAACTTTAAACATCATATCGGTTTCATTTTATTGTGGCGGTTCTATTGTTTTAATGTCTGGTAGGGATAATAAGTCTGACATATTATTCATCCTTTATTACTCTGCGGTGTTAAGGTATCAATTATAGATTTGATGTCGAAATCATCAGTGTTAAATTATTTTTGTGACCACAAATGCACTTAGAAAATCCCTTAAAGCATTAGCTGGTTCACTTGAATAGGGAGTTGTAAAAAAGTTCCCTTAGCCTGCACAACAAGATAATTTCGAAATATCTTTATCGAACGTAAGTGCAACTAATTTTAGCCCTTCAGCCATTGTTAAATATGGTGCTAGGGTTTCTGTTAAATCTTCTATCGTTAAGCCAAATTTAACAGCTAATGATGCTGCATAGATGACATCTCCTGCATTTTCAGATACAATATGAACCCCTAATACTTTTAGTGTTTCTGCATCTGCTACTAGTTTAAATACACCGGTTGTTTCACGGTTTACAATTGCTCTTGGAACAGCATCTAAAGGTAATACAGATGTCTTCACATCATACCCTTTCTCTTTTGCTTGTTCTTCTGTTAAACCAACCGTTGCAACCGTCGGATTCGTAAACGTAACAGCAGGAACTACCGATAAATCTATTTTTTTGTTTAATCCACCAATAGCATTATCAGTAATAATTCCACCTTCATAGGCTGCTACATATACAAATTGTGGTCCTAAAGTCACATCTCCTGCTGCATAAATCTTTTCATTACTTGTTTGACCAAAATCATTGATCAGGATTTCATTATTTTTTCCAGTTTCAACACCTGCTGCACTTAAATTTAAAGAATCCGTATTTGGTTTTCTTCCAGTGGCAACAAGTAACTGATCTGATTCAATGACTTCTCTACTGCCATTTACTGTTACGTAAACCCTTTTTATCTCTCCACTTTGTTCAACACGCTCAAAAGTTGCCCCTTTGACAAGGTTTATACCCTGTTCAATTAACGCTTTTTCAACTGACTCTGAAATCTCAGGATCATACTCCTTTAAAAGTCGCTCACTTCTTTGCATAAGCGTTATTTCTGAACCTAAATGATGAAATAGTTGTCCAAGCTCCATTCCAATGTATCCTGAACCAATTACAGTTAATCGTTTTGGTATTTTCTTTAACTCAAGAAGTGTTGTACTAGTTAAATAGTCCATTTTTTCAAGTCCTGAAATTTGGGGCAACGAAGGCGATGCACCTGTTGCAATTAAAAAGCGTTTTGCAGATAACTTTGCCCCATTGACCTCAACCGTACTAGCATCAACGAATTTTGCTTCACCTTTAATTAAATCAAAATTATATTCATCAATTAAATCCATATATTTTTGATTCCGAAGTTCGCTCACCAATTTATCCTTTTGCGTGATTAAACTAGCTAAATCCACTTCTCCAGCGGATGTTTGTAAACCTATAAACGGATTGTCTTTTGATAAATGATTGATTTCCCCTGCCCTAAGAAGAGTTTTTGACGGAACACAGCCAATATTCACACAGGTTCCCCCAACCGTTCCACGCTCAATCATTCCAACTTTTGCACCGTATTCTATAGCTTTAATTGCCGAAGAAAAGGCAGCAGCACCAGAACCAATAATAAGAAGGTCATAATTGTCTTCATTAATTAACGCCACGTTTTCTAGTGATGATACTTCTTCAATTTCTCCGGCTTGGTAATTTGCTTCATCAATCGCCTTTATTGCACTTTCAACCTCAATATCATCGGGCAGTTCAAATACTGCTTCACCACGACGATAACTAGACTCAATATTTTTAGCACCTATCTTTTCAAGTGCTGATTCTACGTGTTTTTCACAACCCGTACAGGTCATTCCTGAAATGTTTACCTTAAATTTATTCATAAAAAAGCTCCTTTCGTTAATTAATCTCTCATGTTAATGTTTCTATTATTGGACACGAATGTAATTGCTTTTCAGCTGGACATCGTTGTTTTAAGTCGTCTAACATAGTTTCAATTCGTTTTAAATCCTCTATTTGTTTTTGCACTTCCTTTTGTTTTTTAGAAACAAATTCGAACATATCTTGACAACGAACTTCATCTTTATCTACAACAGCAAGTAATTTATAAATCTCGCTTAAAGAGAAACCAAGTTCCTGTATTCGTTTAATAAACCCAACACGCTTAACGTCATCATATGAATATATCCGATAACCAGCTTCCGTTCGGTGAGGTTCTTGTAATAAATTTTTTCGCTCGTAATATCTGATCGTTTCTTTATTAACTCCACATTTATCTGCAAACTCACTAATGCGATAAATCATCTTATTTCACCCCCTGAATATTATAAACCATGTACCATAGTACACGGTCAAGTAAATTGGACTATTTTATTTTTTTCCCAAAGTATCACTCGTATGTGATTGATACTTTTATATAATACTATTGATTATCCTAACATCCCACCAGAAAATCCAATTTAAACACCAGTTGTTTTTAAACTATTAAGAAAGTAATTCCATTATATATTCCGAAGACCCAAAAAAAGAAATAATGCTAAAAAATGCATTTAATGAATTTTCATTAAAAATGGATAAAAGAGAAAAAGAACAGTTATCTGAATTAGAAAATAAATATTCTAGTAAAAAGAACAGTCTTTCTTCAGATAAAAATAAAGCTATTTCTGATTCAGAACAAAAATTACTAGAAAATGAAAATCATTATAAAAGAATGTCTAGCCAAATCGAATTAGATGCTAAAAACTATAAAAGAGCAGGAGCAAGTGATAAAGAAGTGTCTGAGTCTTTAGAACGTAACAAAAAGGAACTTTCTAATAATTACAATCATCATAAAAATAGATTCAATCAAGAAAGGGATGATAAGGTTAAGAATATTGAAGATAATCTTAGGATTTTAGAAGAATCTTACCCTCAAGATATTAATAGAGTAAAAATTTATTATCAACAAGAAAGGGATAAATATTTATCTGAAACTAAAGAACAGTTAGATAAAATGGTTAGAGAACATGAACAAGCAATAGAAGTTTATAGAAATCAATATAACAGTGGCATAAAAGCACCTATACGTTATAAAATTGAAAGTAGTGATAATGGAAAAGATTTTTATGTAACTATTCAATAAAAAATAAAGCCTAATAGATTAACTCCCTATTAGGCTTTTATTTTATAAAGTTAAATTTATATTAAGGTATTCCATGAGAGCATTTTGAAGTGGTATAACATCTCTCCTAGATTTAAATTTATGATCAACAATATCATTTAATTCTTTAAGGCTGGTTTTAATTTCCATAATTTCATTTTTTAAATCTAAAATATTCATTTTACGAATGAAGTTTTTTACTTTTTTTAGTGTATTCTTATTCAATTCATTTTCCATTATATTTAATATTCTTCTCATTTTAACCATTCTTTTAAAATCATTATCTTCTATATTCAATATACTATTAATACTTTCTTCAAATGAATCGTATCCATCCAATAATTTCTCATTATAATTGTAAAAAAATGCGATAGATACTGACTTTCCTATTCTTGCTTGAGTTCTAAAAATTGCTTGAACTATTTCTGATTTTACTAGATCTTTAGATTCTATTTTAGTATTTAATACT
This sequence comes from Haemophilus haemolyticus, assembly GCF_001008275.1. Classification (GTDB taxonomy): domain Bacteria; phylum Pseudomonadota; class Gammaproteobacteria; order Enterobacterales; family Pasteurellaceae; genus Haemophilus; species Haemophilus haemolyticus_P. The sequence continues at coordinate 33,718 of NZ_LCTH01000049.1, read as the reverse complement.
TCAGAAAGTCTCTCTGCATGAAATGAATTATTAAACCACTCACCAAAAAATATTATTGAATCATATTTTATATACTCATTTGTAGCTCTACACTTTCCTGAATTATAATGAATAACCTCATATTTATCTCGCAAATCTTTACTAATATTTTCTTTAATGAAGTTAGGTAGATTCTCTATATGAAATGTATTATTCCATGTGATAACAAGATGTTTATTTCCATTATTCATAGAAATATATTTCTCAAGTTTTCTTATGTCTTCAACAATATTTTTTTTATGTTTCTCATTACTTTTTCTTGTCCTTCGTGTTGATAACAATGTATCATAATAAATATTATTATTTATAACTACTTTACTTTGATTATATCTTTCTATATTCCAATTATTACTACCTTCAAATAAAAATTCTGCTGTGGCATCTAAAATAATTAATTTTGTATCTTCATCTATAAAGTCATTAATATCTTGGTGTATGATAATATCTGATGATATATCTGTATTAGATAGATCTCCTAAAGATACTATAAGTTTATTGAATAGCCAGCTAACTCTTTCATGATATAGTTTTTCATTTTTTATATCAGGTAAATCATTAAATAATTCATTAAATATATTTTTGTCAAAATTTATTATATTCTTAATTGTCTCCTTATTTAGCCTTATCTCTTTTCCGTATATCAACTCTCTCTTATAAAGTTCTACTAATAATTTCTCATGTTTTACTACTATATCCGTATAAGGGGTCTGGAATTCATCAAAGATAACTAATTCTCTCTTTGTTATCTCTTTCTTTATGGGATCATCATAGTTAATAAATATATTGCTTGATTCATATAAAGCCCTCCAGTTATTAGTTACTACTATTCTATATTTTGACAAAGCATAAATATTACATTCTAATTCTTTTAATGTATCGCTTCCTTTATAAATTCCACAAATGGACTGTTTAGGATTTAATGCTTTAACATCAAATACAAGCCTTTTAATTTCTTCATTTGTTTTTACAATAATCAAAGTAGACTTATCAGTATTAGCACAAAGAACCTTTAAATTTGTGGTTTTCCCTGAGCCGCAACCCCAAGCTAAGACTTGCCTATTTGAATAGCTATCTATGCTATTCTTAAGTTTGTAACTGCTATCATCTACTTTATCTAGTAAATAGTTACGCCTAGAAAGTAGATAGTTATTATCATCTACATTGTAATCAATCTCATTATTTTTTAATCTCCATCCCTTCCATTTATCTGGAAAACTTACATTTTCTTTCTTCATAATAATCTCCATAAAAAAGCCACTAAATAGTGGCTTGGATTTAAATTTTTAGCATATAGATATTATCTATTTCAGTTCTTTTTAAATAATCTACTTTTATCAATTCATTTATAGCTTTAATGAATAAATCTCTTTTTAAGTTAAAAACAGATTCCGAGTTGAAAGTAGTTAACGTTATTTCTTTATTTTCATTTTTACTTTTTATGATTAATGTGTATAAGACATTTCTAGCATTGCTAGTTAACTTCTTAAAACGTTTCTCTAATGGCAATTTCCTATTAATAATTGAAAAAATCTTATCATCTACTGTTTTAAGCATAGATCACCTCATTTAGGTTTTTAATGTTGTTTAAGTACCGATTTACATCAGATTCAAAGTAGCCTACGGAGTTAGCTCCTAGGCTAACTTTTTTGGGAAAATTAGGCTTATAATAAGCAGAACTTTTATCCTGCCAAGTGTAGAATGTACTTTTAGATATTCCTAATATCGTTAAAAATTCTTTTACCCTGATTATTCTATCCATGGTAAAACCCCTATATATAAAAAGGGTATTACTCTTTAGTTAGTAATACCCTTATATTATTGCGTTTAAAAAAATGATCTGTAATATCACTTTTGATAAGGCGTATAGCCTCTATTTCATATATTAATAAGAAATCCTTACTGTTGTATGGTCTAACTAAAATCAACTTGAGACCATCCTATACTTCCTCCAGATTGCTTGCAAGCATTTTTTGAACAAATTTTCTGCTTTCCAACATAGGAAACTTATCTTATTCATTCTCATATATAACTAATGTTTTCATTAAGAAAATTTTTAAAAATTTCTGTCTAAAAAATAGTCGAATAATACTATTTTACTTTTTTAGATATTTTCCTATTGTTGTGCTACCATTAACTCACAAGGTAGCATACCAGTGCTTTAATTATTATAGATAATCTATCACTTCATTTTTTAGTAACACCAATAGTAACACTGAACACAAACCCAACAAATAAAGTTATTATAAATCAAAGCCTTATATTGCTAGTTCAAGTGAGATTATCCCACCAGTTTATAAGAAAGCCTTGGGATTTTAAATTTCAAGGCTTTTTTGTTGCATTATAAAACCAATAAAAATACATCTAATCTCAAAACCCTATCACCTTACATAGTTTTTTTTGATTGATTTAATAGATTTCAATCGTTAAAACCTTTTTGTATGATGTTTATGAAATTTATTTCAACCCTATTTATTTCATACATACAAGGAGTTAATAATGAGTTCTCAATGCCCTTTTTCGCATTTATCGTCTACTAACCTAACTATGGGAAATGGAGCCCCTGTGGCGGACAACCAAAACAGTTTAACAGCTGGTCCGCGTGGTCCATTACTTTCACAAGATTTATGGCTTAACGAAAAATTAGCTGATTTCGTACGCGAAGTTATTCCAGAGCGTCGTATGCACGCAAAAGGTTCTGGTGCATTTGGTACCTTTACTGTCACACACGATATTACTAAATATACTCGCGCAAAAATTTTCAGTGAAGTTGGCAAAAAAACAGAAATGTTCGCACGTTTTACCACTGTTGCAGGTGAACGTGGTGCAGCTGATGCTGAACGTGATATTCGCGGTTTCGCATTAAAATTCTATACTGAAGAAGGTAACTGGGACTTAGTGGGTAACAACACCCCAGTATTCTTCTTACGTGATCCACGTAAATTCCCAGACTTAAACAAAGCGGTAAAACGTGATCCTCGCACTAATATGCGTTCAGCAACGAACAACTGGGATTTCTGGACATTATTACCAGAAGCATTACACCAAGTAACCGTTGTAATGAGTGATCGTGGTATTCCTGCAAGCTATCGTCATATGCATGGTTATGGTTCACATACTTACAGTTTCTGGAATGAAGCTGGTGAACGTTTCTGGGTAAAATTCCATTTCCATACTCAACAAGGTATTAAAAACTTAACTGATGCAGAAGCAGCTGCGGTCATCGCAAATGATCGTGAAAGCCATCAACGTGATTTGTATGAAGCAATCGAACGTGGTGATTTCCCTAAATGGACCTTATATGTACAAATTATGCCTGAAGCTGATGCGGAAAAAGTACCTTATCATCCATTCGACTTAACCAAAGTATGGCCGAAAAAAGATTATCCGTTAATTGAAGTGGGTGAATTTGAACTTAACCGTAACCCAGAAAACTTCTTTGCTGATGTAGAACAATCTGCATTTGCACCAAGTAATTTAGTTCCAGGTATCGGCGCAAGCCCAGATAAAATGTTACAAGCTCGTTTATTCAACTATGCGGATGCACAACGTTACCGTTTAGGCGTGAATTACCGTCAAATTCCAGTAAACCGTCCACGTTGCCCTGTTCATAGCAACCAACGTGATGGCCAAGGTCGTGTAGATGGCAACTACGGTAGCTTACCGCACTACGAGCCAAACAGCTTTAGCCAATGGCAACAACAACCAGACTTTGCTGAACCACCGCTTCGCATTAATGGTGATGCTGCACACTGGGATTTCCGTAATGATGATAATGATTACTTCAGCCAACCGCGTGCATTATTTAACTTAATGAGCGCAGAGCAAAAACAAGCGTTATTCAACAACACTGCAGCTGCAATGGGTGATGCACCTGAGTTCATCAAATACCGTCATATCCGTAACTGTCACTGGTGTGAGCCAGCATATGGTGAAGGCGTTGCAAAAGCATTAGGATTAACAGTTGAAGATGCATTAAAAGCACGTGAAACTGACCCAGCATTAGGTCAAGGCGGATTGTTATAATCTCTAGGCTGTAACCAAACAAAAACGGTAGGAATTTTCCTACCGTTTTACTTTTCAACATTCACTAACAAATAGTGGTGCCTTCTTCGGTACCAGTCACTACTTGACGTAATGCACCAGGTTTACCCATATTGAACACTCGGATCGGCATTCCATGATCGCGAGCTAAAGTAAACGCAGCTAAGTCCATCACTTGTAATTCTTTATCGATCACTTCTGCATAACTTAAATTTTTATAAAGTTTTGCATCAGGATTTTTTGCAGGATCACAATCATATACACCATCAACTTTAGTCGCTTTCAATACAACATCAGCTTCAATTTCAATACCACGTAAACAAGCGGCAGAATCTGTGGTAAAGAATGGACTTCCTGTTCCCGCGGAGAAAATGACTACGCGTTTCTCGCGTAACATTTTGATTGCTTCAGACCAGTTATAAGTATCGCAAATACCATTTAATTGGAAAGCGGACATTAATTTTGCATTCACATCAGCACGGAATAAAGAATCACGCATTGCCAAGCCATTCATCACCGTAGCAAGCATTCCCATATGGTCGCCCACCACGCGATTCATCCCTGCTTTTGCTAGTTTTGCGCCACGAAATAAGTTGCCACCACCAAGAACAACGCCGACTTCCACGCCCATCTCCACTAATTCTTTAATTTCAACAGCCATACGATCGAGAATCGCAGGATCGATACCAAAACCATCTTCTCCTTGTAATGCTTCACCGCTTAATTTCAATAAAATACGTTTATAAATTGGTTGGCTCATTGTTTTCTCCCTCTGGCTTAAAAAATTGGCTTATTCTATAAAATAACCACTCAAGAGTGAAGAAGTTAAATATGGAAATTCTGAGTAAAAGGTGGATAATAGCGACATTTTCTTTTCAGGGAAGACAATGATGAACACGAAAAAAACAAGCCAAATTTTACCCGCACTTTTTGCGGTGATTTGTGCCACATTAGCGGGGTATTTTATTTTAATCGGTTCTGGAATGTTTACAGAACCAAGTGTAGCTCTCATTCTGCTTGCAACAACAACTATTCTCTTATTAAGTAGCAGTAAAAAATCCTTCTATTTTATTTTGCTACCGCTTGCATTACTGCATGCTTTTTATACGCCTACAGGGCTAAATTTTGGTCCTCCAAGCTACCAATATATTGCCTCGCTTTTCGCGACAGATATGTTGGAAACGAAGGAATTTCTATTGCAAATCCCGGTGAGTAGTTACTTAATTGCTTTCGCCATTCCTATTTTGATTTTTCTTCAGTACAAAAGTGCGGTGAAATTTGGCATAAAATTTTATCGTAATAAAACATTTATTGCCTTAGCGACATTGCTCTTTGCCTACAACATGCCGCTTGCTGAACCGATCAAAGAAACGGTAAGTTCCACATTAAAAATTGTGGATGAAGTGCAAAAACTCAAACAAATGTCCCAATCTGATAACTGGGGAAAATCAACATTAGAAAATTCACGCTATGATGATTATGTGATTGTTCTTGGTGAAAGTGCACGTAAAGATTATCATCATGCCTATGGATATCCGATTGAAAACACGCCGTTTATGTCTAGAGCTAAAGGCACGTTGATTGATGGTTTTCGTTCAGCGGGAACAAATACTGTCGCCTCACTTCGACTTATGTTAACCCTTCCTAACAAAGAAAAATGGGAACCCAATTACAGCTTGAGTTTAGTCGATCTCATCAAATCTGCAGGCCTGAAAACTTATTGGCTTTCTAATCAAGGTATGCTCGGTGAATTCGATACGCCAGTTTCATCCCTTGCATCAAAATCTGATGAAACCTTTTTCTTGAAAAAAGGCGGGAGCTTTAATTCTACTAACTTTAGTGATTTTGATTTATTACCCAAATTCGCCCAAGTACTAGAAGATCCTGTTCAAGGAAAACGTTTTATTGTGTTGCATATTTATGGTTCACATCCAATGGCTTGCGACCGTGTCGAAGATTATCCAAAAATCTTTGATGATAAAGATCTTAATCCGAGATATGGGTACTTAAATTGCTATGTGTCGTCTATTAAGAAAACTGATGAATTTTTAAAACGTGTATATGAGCAGCTTGAAGAAAACGCGAAGAAAAATCACCGCACTTTCTCAATGATTTATTTCTCAGATCACGGTTTATGCCACCAACAGGATGAAAAAAACAATATACTTTTGTTCAATCAAAACTGTTTCAGCCGAGAACATCATAATATTCCGCTATTCAAAATTTCATCAGATGATACCGAACGCAAAGAATATAAGGTGTTTAAATCAGGTTTAAACTTCTTAGAAGGAATCGCAAATTGGATAGGGATTAAAAATCCTCAATTAACGCAAACAGAAGATTTATTTTCTAACGAATCGGATAAAAATGACTTTGGATTGCAAAAACGAATTGATGAAAAATATCGTAAAGATGACGATCCAGCCATTGATATTCGTCCTAAACACTAAGCTATATTGAGTGCGTTTTATTTTTAGCCGTAAATATCGTATAATCTGGGAGATTTTATTTGTTTATTTTTTGTAAGGTGTCAACGTGTCAGAACAACAACCAAGAGTGATCGAATCAAAAGAAATTATGACGTTATTACCACATCGCTATCCATTTTTATTAGTGGATCGCGTATTGGATTTTAAAGAAGGCGAATGGTTAAAAGCGATTAAAAATATTAGCGTCAATGAGCCTTGTTTCACAGGTCACTTCCCTGGCGAACCTATTTTACCGGGCGTTTTAATTTTAGAAGCTTTGGCACAAGCAATGGGCATTTTAGCCTTTAAAACTCACGAATTAAAAGGTGGTGAATTATTCTATTTCGCAGGTATTGATGAAGCGCGCTTTAAACGCCCAGTGTTACCTGGAGATCAAATGGAATTAAACGTTCAAGTGATTAAAGAACGTCGTGGCATCACTGCATTTACTGGTGTTGCAACCGTAAACGGTGAAATTGCTTGTGAAGCAAAACTAATGTGCGCTCGTCGTTAATTAAGGGGGTAAATATGATCCACCCAAATGCAAAAATCCATCCTACAGCCTTAGTTGAAGAAGGCGCAGTTATTGGTGAAGGTGTTGTTATCGGGCCTTTCTGTATTGTTGAAGGCACTGTTGAAATTAAAGCTCGCACTGTATTGAAATCTCACGTTGTTGTACGAGGCGATACGGTTATTGGCGAAGATAACGAAATCTATCAATTTGCTAGCATTGGTGAAGTGAACCAAGATTTAAAATATAACGGCGAAGCAACCAAAACGATTATTGGTAATGGCAACCGAATTCGTGAGCACGTGACAATCCATCGTGGCACCATTCAGGGCGGTGGCGTAACCTCTATTGGCAATAACAATTTATTAATGGTGAATGTTCACGTTGCACATGATTGCCAAATTAAAAACAACTGTATTTTAGCAAACAATGCAACGCTTGCTGGTCACGTAGAATTAGATGATTTCGTGATTGTTGGTGGCATGTCAGCAATTCACCAATTTGTAATCGTTGGTGCACACGTCATGTTAGGCGGCGGTTCTATGGTAAGCCAAGATGTACCTCCTTATGTTATGGCACAAGGCAACCACGCCCGTCCATTTGGCGTAAACTTAGAAGGTTTAAAACGTCGTGGTTTTGATAAACCAACCATGCACGCAATCCGTAACGTTTATAAAATGATCTATCGTAGCGGCAAAACGCTCGAAGAAGTGTTACCAGAAATTGAGCAAATTGCGGAAACCGATTCAGCGATCAGTTTCTTTGTTGAATTTTTCAAACGTTCAACTCGCGGTATTATTCGTTAATAAAGTATCTCTGTATTCAACCGCACTTTGCACGCCAAAGTGCGGTTATTTTTTAGGGTAAATTTGATGAACAAAACAAATCCAACCATCGCTCTTGTTGCTGGAGAAGTATCTGGTGATATTCTCGGTTCTGGTTTAATTCGCCAGCTCAAAGCTCATTATCCTAATGCTCGCTTTATTGGCATTGCAGGCCCAAGAATGTTGGCTGAAGGCTGTAAGACGCTCGTCGATATGGAAGAGCTATCAGTCATGGGCTTGTCTGAAATTTTGAAACATCTTCCTCGTCTGTTGAAAATTCGCAAAAATGTCATTCAAACCATGTTGCAAGAAAAACCTGATGTTTACATCGGCATTGATGCGCCTGATTTTAATTTGGATGTAGAACTCAAGCTCAAGGCAAACGGAATTAAAACTATTCATTACGTTAGCCCCTCTGTATGGGCATGGCGTCAAAATCGCATTCACAAAATTGCCAAAGCAACTCATCAAGTGCTTGCCTTTTTGCCTTTTGAGAAAGCCTTTTACGATAAATTTAATGTGCCTTGCCGTTTTATTGGACACACAATGGCAGATGCTATTCCGCTCAAACCAAACCGTGCCGAAGCCTGCCAAATGCTCCAGATTGATCCCGCACAACGCTATTTAGCTATCTTAGTTGGAAGTCGTGGTTCAGAAGTGGAATTTCTGGCTGAGCCTTTCTTAAAAACGGCTTTATTGTTAAAAGAACAATTTCCTGATTTACAATTCCTAGTTCCTTTGGTGAACGAAAAACGACGAATTCAATTTGAAGCTATTAAAGCTAAAATTGCGCCAAATCTAGACCTGCATTTAATTGATGGCAATGCACGACAAGCAATGATCGCAGCTGATGCAACGCTTCTTGCTTCAGGAACAGCTGCGCTTGAAGCAATGCTTTGTAAATCCCCTATGGTGGTTGGCTATCGAATGAAACCACTGACCTATTTCTTAGCAAAACGTTTAGTGAAAACCGATTATATTTCTTTACCAAACTTGCTTGCGAATGAAATGCTCGTTCCTGAAATGATTCAAGAAGAATGCACGCCAGAATTACTCGCTGAAAAACTATCTGTTTATCTTTCTGATGATGAAAGTGCGGTAAAAAATCGCCATGTTTTAATTCAGCACTTCACAGATTTACACCAAAAAATTCAATGCAATGCCGATAAACAAGCAGCTCAAGCGGTCATTGATTTATTAGAGGGAACAGAAAATGTTTGAATATCCACAAGGCTATGAATTGATCGCTGGCGTTGATGAAGTTGGGCGAGGCCCTCTAGTTGGGGCTGTTGTAACGGCAGCCGTCATTTTAGATCCTAATAACCCAATTGAAGGCCTCGCTGATTCTAAAAAACTTTCTGAGAAAAAACGTTTAGCCCTTGCACAAGAAATCAAAGAAAAAGCTCTTGCTTGGGCATTAGGACGAGCTGAAGCTAACGAAATTGACGAGATAAATATCCTGCAAGCCTCCTTGCTGGCAATGACTCGAGCGGTAGAATCTTTAAAAATTCAACCGCACTTTGTGTTGGTTGATGGCAATAAGATCCCAAAAGATTTAAATATTCCAGCGCAAGCCGTCGTAAAAGGCGATAGCCTTGTGGCGGAAATCAGTGCAGCCTCTATTTTGGCGAAAGTGGCACGAGACCAAGAAATGGAAGAATTAGACAAGCAATATCCAAAATACGCTTTTGCCCAGCACAAAGGCTATCCGACCAAATTACATTTGGAAAAATTAGCTGAACTTGGCGCGTTACCGCAACATCGTCGTAGCTTTGCCCCAGTGAAAAAAGCGCTAGAAAATCGTTAGAATTTTAATTGCAAAATGCTTTTATTTTGTTAGGCAGTAAAATATCGATAAAAACAAAGGGAGTACTAAAAATACTCCCTTTCCTTTAATCAACTTAACTCTATGGAATGACGGGTAATTAACCTTTCTGTACGTTATATGCTTCCAATGCACGTAAAGAATAAGTATAAGCAGCGCCTGCATTTAATGCGATAGACATTGCTAATGCTGCAGCTACTTCAGCTTCGCTTGCGCCAGCTTTTACAGCTTCTTCTGCGTGTACGCTAATGCAGCTTTCACAACGGGTTGTCACAGCAACAGCTAATGCGATAAGCTCACGAGTTTTAGCGTCAAGCACATTTCCTTCTGCCGCTGCTGCACCTAATGCTTGGTAAGCTTGTAACATTTTTGGATATTGTTTACCTAACGCACCAAATGATTTTTTAACGTGTGATGTGTGTTCTTTCCAATCTGCAAACATAATGTTCTCCTAAATATATTGAATTAATAACCAACTGGTGTGGCAAATTATAGGCAGATTGAATTATGATACTTGCTTATTTATCTCAATTTTTATCGCTAACATCTCATTATGGATTATTTAGATAAACTCACCCATTTAGCACAAGTGCGTGGGGAAATTAATATTCGCTGTGAATTTCAAGGTGAATGGCAAGTTGCCCATCAAGAAAAAGATGCAGGAAAAGGCGTATTCCATCTTATAGAACAAGGCGAATGCTGGCTTACACTAGGACAAAAGCAATTTCATTTAAAGGAAGGTGATATCTTTTTCCTTCCCCAAAATCAACCGCACTTTATGCGTCATTCATCCAACCAAACAAAGGACGCATCATTGAAAAAAAGCTGGCAAGGTGCATTTGAATTGTATCAAGTAGGGCAAGGCACACCGGATTTAAAAATGTTCTGCGGTGCATTTTATTATCAGCAAGATGCCCTTCTTACAGCTTCTATGCCTGAATATTTGCATCTCAATTTATGTGATACGCCGATTCATCCTTTGGTTCAACTTTTTCTACAAGAAGCCAAAAAAACGATGCAGGTACGAAATCAGTCGTCGATGCACTTTCGAATGTGCTTTTAATTTATATTTTACGCCATGCTATTCAAGAGAACTTAATTACAGGCGGTGTGCTACTTGCGTTGCAAGACAAGCGATTAAATACGGTGCTAGGTGCGATATTACAACGCCCTCAAGAAGATTGGCGAATTGAACAATTAGCCGACCTTTCTGCAATGTCTCGAGCAAACTTTATTCGTGTTTTTCAACAACAACTTGGTATGTCTCCAGGGCGTTTTATTACTCAAGTGCGGTTACAATCGGCAGCGTTTTTATTAAAGCAATCTCAACAATCCGTGCTTGCCATTGCTTTAGAAGTAGGGTATCAATCGGAAGCGCATTTTAGTAAAGCCTTTAAGAATTACTACCAACTTTCGCCAAGCCAATACAGAAAATCTGCCAGCCTATAAATTGGATGTTTTTTGCGCTATAATTGACAAGGTTCTTGAAGGGCAACATCTGTTGCCTTTTCTTTTTAAGGAAAAGATATGTTTAACAAAATTTTTTCGTGGTTTGAAAACCGTTTAAATCCTTATCCAGAAGGTAATCCAACAACACCTAAAAAAGGCTTATTGCGCTTTATTTGGTCTAGCATTGAAGGAATGAAAGGCTGGATTCTCTTACTGACATTGCTAACGGTTGGTACTGGTGTAATGGAAGCCGTATTATTCCAATTTATGGGAACGCTTGTGGATTGGTTAGGGACATTTACGCCTGAGGCATTATGGCAAGAAAAAGGTCATTTATTAATTGGTATGGCTGCCCTATTACTTGTTAGCATAGTGTGGGGATTTTTAGCCTCTACCGTACGTTTACAAACCTTACAAGGCGTATTTCCAATGCGATTGCGTTGGAATTTCCATCGTTTAATGCTTGGACAAAGTTTGAGTTTTTATCAAGATGAATTTGCCGGCAGAGTATCTGCCAAAGTAATGCAAACCGCACTTGCTGTTCGTGATACAGTGCTCACACTAGCGGATATGTTTGTATATGTCATCGTATATTTTATTACATCGGGCTTGGTGCTCGCAGCATTAGATTCTTGGTTCTTACTGCCATTTATTGCTTGGATTACGATTTTTGTTTTTATCCTACGAACCCTCATTCCTAAATTATCAAAGACTGCTCAACGACAAGCTGACGCTCGTTCTTTAATGACAGGACGCATTACAGATGCTTATTCCAATATTACCACAGTAAAATTATTCTCTCATGGTTCGCGTGAGGCTGCTTATGCCAAACGTTCTATGGAAGATTTTATGGTCACAGTGCACGCCCAAATGCGCTTAGCAACATCACTAGATACACTCACTTACGCTACAAATATTCTACTTACGTTAAGTACTGCAATACTTGGTATTATTTTATGGAAAAATGGTCAAGTTGGTGTGGGTGCAATAGCAACAGCAACTGCAATGGCATTACGAGTCAATGGGCTGTCTCGTTGGATTATGTGGGAATCTGCTCGTTTGTTTGAGAATATCGGAACCGTAAACGACGGAATGAATACGTTGACCAAACCTCACACTATTGTGGATAAACCACAAGCATCTCCGTTACAAGTGACACAAGGGGAAATTAAGTTTAACGATATTAGCTTTGCTTATGATCCGACAAAACCATTGCTCAATCATTTCAATCTCACCATCAAACCAGGTGAAAAAGTCGGACTAATCGGCCGTTCTGGTGCAGGAAAATCCACGATTGTGAACTTGTTGCTTCGCTTCTACGAAGCACAACAAGGCGCGATTACCATTGATGGGCAAGATGTACTAGATGTGCAACAAGAAAGCCTACGCCGCCAAATCGGTTTAGTGACTCAAGACACTTCTCTGCTACATCGCTCCGTGCGTGACAATATTATTTATGGACGCCCTAATGCCACAGATGAAGAAATGGTTTTAGCTGCTGAAAGAGCAGAAGCCGCTGATTTCATTCCATTTCTCACTGATGCTCAAGGCAGAAAAGGCTATGATGCCCACGTGGGTGAACGAGGTGTAAAACTTTCAGGTGGTCAACGTCAACGCATTGCTATTGCTCGTGTCATGTTAAAAGATGCACCAATCCTATTGTTAGATGAAGCCACAAGCGCACTGGATTCAGAAGTAGAAGTGGCGATACAAGAAAGTCTCGATAAGATGATGGAAAATAAAACTGTGATTGCCATTGCCCATCGTTTATCCACCATCGCAGCGATGGATCGCCTGATTGTGCTTGATAAAGGACAAATTGTTGAACAAGGTACTCACGCTGAATTACTGGAACTCAATGGTCTGTACGCTAAACTTTGGAATCATCAAAGTGGCGGATTTTTAAGTGAACATGCTGAATAATGTTACTTTTCCGCTCTAGATAAAATCCATATAAAAAGGCACACATATAAAAAATATGCGTGCCTTTTATTATCATACGTTTAACTAGATTTATAACTTACTTTTTAATACTTTCAATGCTCGCGCACGATGAGAAATTTTTTTCTTCTCAACGGTTTCTAATTCAGCAAATGTGCAACCTTGTTCTGGGCTAAAGAATAAACTGTCATAACCAAAACCATTTTCGCCTTTTTCTTCAAAACCAATCACACCGTGACACTCACCTTCGGCAATAATTGGCGATGGATCCGTTGGATGCTGTAAAAACACGATACAGCTCACAAATTTGGCTTGGCGCTTATCTTGTGCAACATGAGCAAGCTCAGCCAATAATTTCTCACGGTTTTTAGCATCATTTCCCTCTTCACCCGAATAACGTGCAGAATACAGGCCTGGCGCACCATTAAGTGCGGAAACTACTAAGCCAGAATCATCCGCAATAGCAGGTAAACCTGATTTTTCTGATGCACAACGTGCTTTTAATAACGCATTCTCAACAAAAGTTAAACCTGTTTCTTCTGGGCTTTCAATGCCTAAATCTGTTTGCGCAATCACTTCAAAACCAAAATCAGATAGGACATCCGCCATTTCTTTCACTTTGCCTTTATTGCCTGTAGCAAGTACGATTTTTTGTTTCATAATCAGTCCTTTTATTGATAATAAGCCGCTGTTAAATCAGCCCAGTTTTGCTCGGTAAATTGAATATTCATTCGTCCAACTTCTTTTTCAAAGGAACGTTTTAAACGATTCAGATTTTGCACTTTCCAAAAATCTCCAGATTTTTCACCGCACTTATCAAAGTCAATCAACCAACATTTTTGCCCTTGTTCAGTTTGTTGAACCAAAATATTGTGTGCATTCAAGTCTGTATGGCAAATCTGTAAATCATGTAGTTTTCGAATCAAACGACCAATTTGCATCCAAGTTTCTTTTGGCAATGTTTGTGTTTGTAAAAGTGCGGTTAAATCCTGCGAATTTTCGATTTTTTCCGTCAAAATATCCGCTTGATAGCAAATACCTAACTTGCCTTTTTGAATACGTGCGGCAATGGGTTTAGGCACAGGCAAACCTGCTTCATACAAACGTTGCAACAAATGAAACTCAGCAAAACTACGGGTAGTTTCAAGAGCAGAAAAACGATAACGATCTTTGTTCAGTTTACCCCAAAGTCCACCGCGATAATAATGACGCAAGGCACAATTTACGCCAAACCAATCTTCCGTTTGCAAGAAATAAGTGATGCCTCGACCTTTTGCACTCCCTATCACTCGTTTTTGTTTTTGCCAAAATTCCGCTCGGAAAAACTCGGTTGATTGCTCAAAAGTGCGGTCAAAATTAAAGATAAAATATTGGTTATCTTGTTGGAATTGGTGCATTGGAATGTTGTTATGAATAGAAAATGGACTCATTCTACTTTAAAATAGGCGCAAGTTAAATGAGAAAGGAATGCCAATGCCACTTTTTACCGAAGCTCCAAAATCCCTTTGTATTCTCCGATTATCAGCTGTAGGCGATGTCTGTCATGCCTTAGCAGTGGTTCAGCACATTCAGGCATATTATCCTCAAACAGAAATTACTTGGATTGTAGGCAAAACCGAAATGGGTTTACTTTCAGGCATTCCTAATGTCACGCTCATTCCTTACGATAAAAAAGCGGGATGGAAAGGTGTTTTATTACTCTGGAAAAAACTAAAAAATAAACAATTTGATGCGCTATTAAATATGCAAACAGCATTTCGTGCATCAATCCTTTCTTTAGGAATTAAAGCAAAATTCAAAATTGGATTTGGAGAAAAACGTTCTCGAGAAGGACAATGGCTATTTGTAAATCGTCGTATCACAGATCCCTCATCGCCCCATGTATTAGATGGATTTATGGCTTTCGCTGAATATATTGGCGTACCGAAATTAGAACCAAAATGGGAATTAGCTATCTCACAAGATGATTATAAATTTGCCGATCAATTTATTGATTTCTCTCGTAAAAATTTATTAATTTCCCCTTGTTCTAGCAAAGCAGAAAAAGATTGGCTAATCGAACGTTATGCAGAGGTTGCCAATATTGCTCATCAGCATAATATCAATGTCATCTTCTGTAGCTCGCCAGCCAAACGAGAATTAGAAATAGTCGAAAAAATTACCGCACATTGCCATTTTACTCCAACCAATATTGCAGGAAAAACAAACCTAAAACAGCTTACCGCTTTAATTTCTAAGGTTGATTTGGTGCTTTCGCCAGATTCTGGCCCTGCCCATATTGCGACAACACAAGGAACACCCGTTATTGGCTTATATGCGTATCACAATCCTTTGCGTACTGCTCCTTATAATAATTTAGATAACGTGGTATCAGTATATGAAGAAAATGCCCAAAAAGAATTTGGCAAACCATCTTCTAAACTACCTTGGGCAACGAAACTAAAAGGGAAAAATTTGATGGCAGAGATTCAACTCGAACCCGTCATTGAACAAATGAAAAAATTGGGATTATTCTAAAGAAAAAGCTCAGCTAATGCTGAGCTTTTATTTATCTTGCAATCAAGTTACTAATTGCTTGGTAAATTCTCGCAGCTGAATCACCAGACAACGCCTTGCCTTTTTCATCAGAAATGACAACGGAGCTTTGTCTGCCATGATCAGAAATTTGCATTTGGTAAGTACCGTTTTCAAGTTCTGGAAGTTCAGTACCCATACGCAACCAATCTTCTTTTTTTAATGCTGAATATTTTAATTCACGATAACCTTTACCTGCAGTTTCAGATTTAATTGCAAAACCTACTTTAGGTAAAGCTCCACCTAATTTTTCCCATGCTTGACCAAAATTAACATTCATCGCTAATGCAGTTTGACCATTCAAATCCTGAATAATTTGCGAAGCTACCGCTCCCACAGAAGCGCCAGATAAATCTTGTTGCTGTTTGTTATAAGCAGAAGTTAATGCAGACACAATGCGGTTTAAGCGTTCAGACGTATAACGTTGCTTATCGGATACACTTGGAGTGAAAATCACGCCATCACGACGCATTTGTAAAACAGACACGGCTAGTGCACTCGCATCTTGAGCCATAACTTGTTCTACTTGATATTTAATCTCAGTGCCCGATTTATCACCAATTCTTCCTGTTGGCGCCCAGTCCGTCGTTAAAATCGCACCATTCGTCGTTGATGAAATACCGTCTTCTTTTAATAAGCGTTCAACTTGTTGTAGGTTATACACACTCGTTTGCTGTTCTGGATACACGATTAATGCTCGTTCACCATCGAATTGTGTTAATGAATTTTCAATAATGGCTAATGGTGTTGATGGAGGACGAATATCAATATTTTCTCCCTTTTTCACAGCAATATTAGGCAACGCATAAGTATCGTCTGCTTTTGGTAGCATTACGCCACCACTCGCCAACGGTGAAAATCCAGGGATAGAACCCTCTGATTTTTGGAAAGAATCATTAGCTGTCTTTAATGCTTCAGGATCAGACGAACAGCCAGCCAATACGATAACCGCTGCTAAACTCAACATTATTTTTTTCATATTTGAACCTTAACTAAATTGAAAACTTTATGAATTTTGACCGCACTTCGACAGCCTATAATGCAAAAAGTTTAGGGGTAATGGCTTACCCCTGATTTTTATAATAATCCTGCGATTTTCAGTGCTTCTTCTACTTTTGGTTGAAGCTCTTCACTTAACACCGTCAATGGCAAGCGTAAGTGTGCTGACTTAATTAAACCTAAACGATAAGCCGCCCATTTCACAGGAATTGGGTTTGATTCAACAAAGAGATCATGATGTAAACGCATTAAGCGAGCATTAATTTCTTCGGCTTTAGCAAAATCTCCCGCAAGGGCATAGCGACACATATCAGCCATATCTTTTGGTGCTAAGTTATTCGTTACAGAAATCACGCCTTCTGCGCCAAGTTTCATCGCATCCAAACTCGTTGCATCATCACCACTTAAAACGATGAAATCCTTGCCTGCGAGTTCTTTAATTTTGGTGACACGACTAATATCTCCAGTTGCTTCTTTAATACCAACAATGTTGTTGATTTTCGATAAACGAGCAACCGTTTCTGGCTTCATATCGCTACCGGTACGACCTGGTACGTTATAAAGAATTTGCGGTAAATCTGTACATTCAGCAATGGCTTTAAAATGCTGGAAAATCCCTTCTTGGGTTGGTTTATTGTAGTAAGGTACAACGGATAGACAACCCGCAACGCCGCTATCGCGTAATAATTTAGTCATTGTAATTGCTTCGCTCGTCGCATTTGCGCCTGCGCCAGCAATCACAGGAATACGCCCCTTGGCAAATTCAACTGTCTTCTCAATAACCTTTACATTTTCTTCAATACTTAATGTTGCTGATTCACCCGTTGTTCCCACAGAAACAAGCGCATTAGAGCCTGCCTCAACGTGATATTCCACCAATTTTTCTAAACAAGCGAAATCTACTTCGCCGTAATTATTCATCGGTGTAACAAGTGCAACAATACTGCCTGAAAATAAAAGATTTTGTGCTGACATAGAACCTCCGTTGGTTTTTTAATTTTATTATTTGGTATAGCTCGTTATAGTCGCTAAAATGACTTGAATTTGCAAATATTTTTTCATCAAAGGAGATTTTTATGAATCCATTATCCGTTGGTAGCCAAGCACCCATTTTTACGTTATTAAATCAGCAAGAACAACCCGTTTCTTTAAATGATTTTCGCGGAAAAAAAGTGTTAGTCTATTTTTACCCGAAGGTACTCACGCCTGGCTGTACAACACAAGCATGCGGATTGCGTGATAGTAAATCAGAATTAGATGAATTAGGTTTAGTTGTACTTGGCATTAGCACCGATACACCGAAAAAATTAGCTCAATTTATTGAGAAAAAAGCCCTTAATTTCACACTACTTTCCGATCCTGATCACAAAATTGCAGAACAATTTGGTGTATGGGGGGAGAAAAAATTCATGGGTAAAACTTACGATGGAATTCACCGAATTAGTTTTTTAATTGATGAAAATGGAAAAATTATTCACGTATTTGATAAATTCAAAACAACAGAACATCATCAAGTTATCGTAGATTATCTTCGCTCCCTATAACCCTGCAAAAATTACCGCACTTTTCTATATAAAGTGCGGTAAAAATTCATTATTTTTTCAGTTCGATATTTACGCATTATTCTGCCTTTGCTAGAATTTATCCTTGATTGAAATTCATTCTCAATTATATTCCCAAGATATTTCTCAAATAATAAGGACAGAAAAAATGATGCAGCTTTTTGATTTTTTACAACAGTACAGTGACTACTTTATCATCGGTTTATTATTACTGATGAGCATTATTATGTTAGCCATGGTAATTGAACGTTATCTTTTCTTAAGAAAGGTAAACGTCGCACACTATTCCACCATTCACGCATTAGATATCGATTTAAATCGCAATATGACCGTAATCTCCACCATTGGCGCAAATGCACCATATGTTGGTTTGCTTGGTACAGTTATCGGGATTTTATTAACGTTTTATCAAATCGGTCATGGCGGTGGCGAAATCGATACTGGCGTGATTATGATGCACTTATCTTTAGCATTAAAAGCGACAGCATTAGGTATTCTTGTGGCTATTCCATCTATGGTGTTTTATAACGGTTTAGGTCGTAAAGTTGAAGTTAATCGTTTGAAATGGAAAGTGTTAAACGAACAAAAAGATAAGGAATAGTCTGTGAAAAAATTCGATGAAATCAACATTATCCCTTTCATTGATATTATGTTGGTGTTACTTGCTGTAGTACTTATCACTGCGTCTTTTATCTCTCAAGGTAAAATTAAAGTTAACGTACCTAAAGCCAGTACAGCCGTTGCATTTAAAGCTGATGAGCTTGCTAAATTATTGACTGTGACAGCGGATAAACAACTCTATTTCAATGATAGACCTATTACGCAAGAAGCCCTAGAAGCAGAAATTGCCCAATGGAATAAAGATCAAAAAGTCACATTAAAAATTGATGCTGAAGCCTCTTTCCAAGATTTTGTTACCATTACAGATATGCTCTCTAAAAATGAGATCAAAAATGTAGCTATTGTTTCTATGAAAGATAAGGGTAAAAGTGCGGGTAAAAATCCTCAAGAATCTGCACCCGCTCAATCTGTGCCAACTACGCCTTAAGGAATAATTATGCAGCAAACAAAACGTTCGCTATTAGGTTTGCTTATTTCTTTGATCGTGCACAGCATTGTTGTAGGATTAATCTTATGGAGTTGGAATAAGCCAAGTGATAGCGCCAATAGCGCATCAGGCGACATATCCACAAGTATTTCCATGGAAATGGTGCAAGGCATGGTGATGGAAGAACCTGCTCCTGAGCCAGAAAATGTACAAAAAGAGCCAGAACCAGAAAAACAAGAGGTTGTGGAAGATCCAACGGTGAAACCTGAGCCACAAAAAATCAAAGAACCGGAAAAAGAAAAGCCAAAACCAAAAGAAAAACCTAAAGAAAAGCCAAAGGATAAACCGAAAAAAGACGTTAAACCACAGGAAAAACCAATCAATAAAGATCTACCAAAAGGTGATCAAAACATTGATTCAAGTGCAAACGTGAATGCTAAAGCGACCACAACTGGCGCCACCAATAGCAATGCACAAGTGGCTGGTAGTGGAACAGACACGAGCGAAATGGCAGCCTATCGCTCCGCAATTCGTCGTGAAATTGAACGTCATAAACGTTACCCTACTCGCGCAAAAATGATGCGTAAGCAAGGTAAGGTCAGCGTATCCTTCAATGTAGGTCCTGATGGCTCACTAAGTGGTGCTCGCGTCACTCAATCATCAGGTGATGAAAGCCTAGATAATGCAGCATTAGAAGCAGTTAACAGCGCAAGACCTGTCGGTGCAAGACCTTCAGGATTCCCTTCAGGGTTAAATGTGCCAATTAGTTTTACGCTTCAATAAAAAAGTGCGGTTAATTCTCTTTGAGTTTAACCGCACTTTTCTTTGGTTAGATTTAATTAAGCTGCTCGATTACCTAATGTACCATCATCAATCGCTTCTTTCGGAGTACCTACCACTTCAGCAATTTTGTCCCCATTCTTAAAAAATACAAATCCACCATTTTCCATTTTTGTCCAATTTTCATCTTTGGTTAATGGAAAGGTCGTAATGATATTCACTTTATCGCCTTCCTTTGCATAATCACTAAAATCAATAACACCATCATCATCAATTCTGTGTGCTTTACCAAAAGGCGCTTGTCGCATGACATAATGTAAATTCGTCGAACAATGGGCTATCATCCATTCTCCATTAGAAAGAATAAAATTAAATGTGCCGTGTTGAGCCAGCTCTTTTGTTACTTTTTGAATAGCCTCAAAAATTTCCATTTCACTCGGTTTTTTACGAAAAGTATTTTTAAGATATTCCGCCATATAACAAAAAGCAGCTTCAGAATCTGTAGAACCTATTGGCTGCAAAAAATGTTCTGTCATATCTGGTAGGTTTTTCAAATTACCATTATGAGCAAAAACCCAGTTTTGCCCCCAGATTTCACGAATAAACGGATGAGTATTTTCAATATTCACTTCACCCTGAGTCGCCTTACGAATATGTGCAATAACATTCAAAGACTTGATTTTATATTGCTTCACACAATCAGCGATAGGTGAAAGGCTAGCAGCTTGATTGTCGCGAAAAATACGTACTCCACGCCCTTCAAAAAAAGCAATTCCAAAGCCATCTGAATGACAATCAGTTAAACCAGCACGACGACGAAAACCTTCAAAAGAAAAGACAATATCCGTCGGCGTATTACAATTCATTCCGAGTAGTTGACACATAATTTAAATAAGTTATAACCTCACAATATGTGAGTGATTTAACACCATTACGAAAGGAATATCAAGAGAGATTCTATGTATTTTTCATGTCATGTAGGTATTAGGTCTCTTCGAAATGATTCTTTTAGTTAACACAATATTTTCTAGAAATCGTTACTGATTATTTCTAATAAGAGTTATTTAAAGAAATAGGATTTGAAAATTAAAGTAATAAATATTGATAAAAAGAAATGGGGATGACGTAGATTACCGCTAAATACCGAACTATTTTCTCAATGTTTTAAGCTGTTCTTTTGGTGCTCCAACGTTAAACCGAAATTCACATTCCTTCAAGAATAAAGGAAGTTTTTTCGGTCAATTTCATTATATTTTCGGAGTATTTTATTCGCCTGACTCCAGAAATTTTCTATTCCATTTATGTGGTTTTGTTTCACCGCAAATAGTTCGTAATGATAGATTCGTTCGTGGTGAAATTTGCTCACATTAAAAAACTCATCGGCTTCAATGGCTAAATGATAGCTAATGACTTTAGGAATTTTTCGGAAAAACAAAATTGCTGAATTGGCGTGGATACCAAGTAAATAAGCCGCTGCTCGGGCTGTAACTTCTAATACAAAAAATTTAAGTAGCTTATTTTGTATAGATTTATTTAATTTACAATGAGTTATCTTCATTTTATAGACTAGCGCACTTGCTAATCTACGTTAGCCCCTTATTTAAACAAGAAAAAAGGCGTATTTATTAATACGCCTTTCTTATACACATAATTCTGATTTATGCCACAGTTAATTGTCCCGCATATAAAACAAAGAAACGTAGACAGAATACCCCAATTAAGTCAAAAATTGACACCAAGATAATAAAGTTACGGTTGTATTTTAAACGGTCATTAACAAACATATTGGCGATTAATGGGATCAAGATACCAATAAAGAATACCCCAATCCAGAACACAGCTCCCCAAAAACCAGATAATGCATTATGTAATGCAACTGTTTTTTGTCCACCACCAAAATGTAAGCCAACGAAGAAACATACAAGCAAACCAAGTTCTGTCACCATAATAGGTACTTCAAATTTGTGGATGAAGTGCGATTCGTGAGAATCACCTTTTAATTTTCCCGCAATCAAGATAATTAAGAAGGTTGCAGCAATACCAGATGATGTACCAGAGGCTAAGAACAATGCAGGTAATACAGGATTATTCAACATTGGATAGCTAATTAATGCAGAAAGTAAGAACCCTGTGTATGCTCCAAGCACTGCAGCCAATATGAAAAGAATAACTTCGACTGGACTTGCAATACGTTCTGCAATACCGATGAGTTTCATCACAAATTGCAGTTTTGGCATAAAGCGATTAATTAATGCTTCGATTTCTTTTTTGAAAATCACCACTCCCCAAATTACTAAAAACAACATATAGATTTGGAATAGCATGACCCCCATCGACATTACGGAGTTAAATTGATAGTTAAACATCAATTTCCAGAATGTCCAAGGTCGAGCCAAGTGGAAAATTAATAGCGTTAAACCAATTAATGTTGGTACAGAGCCTAAAATTACCCCAGATCGAATAATCCAGTTTTGGCTTAGATTTTCTATTTTATTACTGCGTTTATACGCAATAGCTAACTGTACCGCACCAGATGAGATCCCCAATAAGAACAAGTAGATCGCAATGGTAGAATCCCACACTAGATTAGGCGTATGAAATGGAACTGGATAATCTAATGTCATCTTCTAGGCTCCCCATGTTGGAATGGAATGTGGTACAAGTTTGGTTGTGTACCCAATTCCACTTTAGTGCGATAAACCGGTTTTTCTTTCACTTTACGTGAAACTGCACTCATTGGATCATTCATATCCCCAAAGGTTAATGCTTTGGTTGGACAAGCTTCCACACAAGCCGGTTGTTTACCATTAGCTAAATTTGTATCGCGACAGAAGTTACATTTATCTGCGGTACGATGTACTGGATGAATAAAACGTACGCGATATGGGCAAACTGCTATACAGTATTGGCAGCCTACGCATAAATCTTTATGTACATCTACAATGCCAGTCTCTTTATCAATAAAAGATGCACCAGTTGGACAAACTGCTACGCAAGGTGCATTTGTACAATGTTGGCAAGATTGACGGAAGAACTCATATTCCTGATTTGGAAATTCACCGTAAGGCTCACTGCGCAAGATTTCCAAGCGAGAAACGCCTTCTGGCACTTGGTTTACATCACGGCATGCATCCATACAGGCTGTACAGCCGATACACGAGTTTTCATCGTGTACCATTGCGTAACGTTTAGGTTTATCCGCCTTGTCTTCTTTCGCAAAAGAAGGTAAAGATGTTCCCGTCATAAGGATCACTGCCCCCATGCCGGAAACAAAGTTTCGGCGTGAGCAGGCTGTCATTGTTTATCCTTTTGTTCGGTTAGTTTATCTTGTTCTGCTTTACGTTTTTGTTGTTCACCATGGCAATCTACGCAAAGTTTAACGCGTTGTTTTGGTTGAATACCTTTCATTGCATCTTCTTTCGGGTGAAGAGTATGGCAACTTGCACAAGGTAATTTCATTGCGTGTACATCATGCGCCCATAGTTTTTCACGAAGTTTGTCAGGTTGGTGACAAGCAAAACAAACTTGGTTTTGTTCTTGAACTGAATACATCGGTTTTTTATTACCGAAAATATCCCCTTCAAAACGCATAACATCTTTAGCACCACGACGATGATTTTCAGAAACGTTACCGTGACAGCTTACACAAGTAATTGCTTTACCGTTATTTGGATTTTTTTTATCTAAGTGTGCACCATGGAATTTACCAAAGTGGAGTTCTCCACCAGACTGATCTACAGTTTGGTTTTTATCTACTTTGTCGAATTTATGGCATTTAGCGCAATATTGATTTGGATCGCGTTGGTTATCTAATTGCGGTTCATAAGTAAAATGATCCGCAGGTTTTTGTGCATCATCAGCATGAGCCAAAAATGGCGCAGCTACAAATGCCGCACTTAACGCTAACGCTTTTGCAGATTTGTTGATTAAAGAAGTTAAATTCATTTGGGTTACCTCAAATTTGACCTTGAAAATCACCGCACGTTCTAGTTTGCACTTAAAAGTGCGGTGGATTTTTCATTTATTTTTGTGCTGGTGGATCAACTAATAAGCCTTTTTCTTTAGCTTGTTGTTCCCATTGTGGTACCACAGTTTTTAAGAATTCTTCTTTAGCTTTGCGTTCTTTTTCAATATCAATCCCCATTACTTTCCACGCTTTATCAGCTGTTGAAATATCTGGGATTTGAACTGGAGTTTTAACACCGTGTTTAGTTAAGATTGCTGCAAGTTTAGTACGAGCATCCGCGGCTTTATCTAAGCCAGAGCCTAATACACGAAGCATTACTTCAGGTGCGTGCATATGGCCACCGTGGCTCGCTGCAGCATAATCCCAACGCCATTGAGCATGACGAATATCCATTAATGCCGCTTCCATTTCTTCTTTAGTTGCACCTGCATCCCAAGCAGCTTTCGCTTCAAAGTGAGCTTTAACAACTTGCTCTTCTAAACGACCCATTACATCTTTCACTTCTTTTTTACGTGAAGTAACGATATCGCGTAATTTTTCTTTGCTTTGATCGTGACAGTTTGCACAAGTGCGGTCAAATGCATCGAATGGATTTTGAATTTGGTGATCAGTATAAACTTTACCGTCTTTACCTTGTACTTTAGGCATGTGACAGTCTACACAAGTTACACCATTTTTACCGTGCATACCTAAAGACCAAATTTCAAAGTCAGGGTGTTGAGCTTTTAACATTGGTGCTTTAGAAAGGCTATGAGTCCAGTCACTAAAACCAATTTCATCGTAATATTTTTCAATATCATCAACAGTTTGACCTTTATTCCAAGGGAAGGTTACTTGTTTGATATCGCCTGCGAAGTAGTATTCAACGTGACAGTTTGCACAGATTTCAGCGCGTTTTTCAGTACGAGCTGCAGTGTTGAAACTTAAATTATTGTGTGGGCGACCTTCCGCTTTATCTTTTTCAGCAGTTGCTTTTTCTAAAGCGTCAAGCGCGCGTAATACGTGTGGACGAGCAATACGTAATGCTGGTTTTCCTTCAGCAAAATCTTTAGAGGTCGTATCGTGACAGTCAGCACAGCCGATTGAGTTCACGATTTCTGGACCACCTTTTGCCCATTTCGCGTTGAAATAATCTTTTTCGCCCCATTCCGCAATTAAACGTGGAACATCAGGCCCTTTACATGTCCAACATGCCATTGGTTGTGGACCATCATTTGCAGTTTTTGGTGCGCCAGTTCGTAGAATGTTACGAACATCAGTCACCGCATAAAAGTGACCACGCGGTGCATTGTATTCTTTTGCAAATGCATAACCGCCCCAAAGAACGATTAAGCGTGGATTTTCTTCATCGGCATAAATAATTTTTTCGCCGTTTCCGTTTGCAGTTGAACGCCAGCTGTTATATTGATTTGGATATTTTTCTGCAAATTTTTCATTTACAGATTCAATTTTCAAATCTGGTTTTACTGGTTCAACAGGTTGTTCTAATGGCTTATAAACCATATCAGCTATCGCTGAGTTAAATAAGCTTAAACTCGCGAAAGACGCTGCCACAATGAGGCTTTTTTTGAATGCGTTCACGATAATCACTCCATTTGTTGTAATAAAAAGGTTAGGTTAAATAGAAAGTTGAGAATTATTCTTAATACCACATAAAATGTGTGGATATAGATTCACTCGCGCGTAAGATATCAAAAGAAAAAAGTTTTTCCACTCGCATAACTAAAAAATGTGAGATTGATCAAACTTATTTTTCAAAATACTTACAAAGAGGTATGTGTTGTTTTGAATAAATGTAAGGCGGTTTATACCGCCTTAATTTTGAGTATTATTATCATTAATATTGACTAATAATATTTGCTATTCTTTTATCCGATATTTGATATTTTGTACCCAGCTGTTGAGCAAATAAACTGACTCGTAATTTTTCTATCACGTATTAAATTTATTCGTTAGATCATTAAATTACGCTAAGAATAGCAACTCAGCCAAAACGGTTTTGCAGAAAAACTGCATCGCCCAAAGTGTATCTGTCGTTTTGAATCAAGCAACCACAACCCGTCACTTGCCTTTTTACAACGTACTACGGAAGGATTGGGGAAGAAGGTTTATGTGGAGTTTTGATAAGCAAAAGTGCGGTAGATTTTGAAAGTGTTTTTGAGGTTGAAAGACATTTGAAAAATGACCGCACTTTTAAAAACTAAAAGATGGTACAAGCATCCTCGCTTGGACTAAATAAGTACAAGTGTGGACGCTTGCGCTATTTTGGAAAAGGCACACGTTAGGAATCGTGCGCCATCGAGGGGACCTACTTTGGGTATATTATTTAGAATTTTTAGATCTAGTAGTTTTGAGAGATAAATACAATGTCTCATATGTGGTTAATAACTTTGCCATTTGAGTATCAATTACATCATGCTTATCTGGACTTCTTAATTTTTGTAAAAGTTTAACAATAAATTTAGCTGGTAATTTTATGATAAGTGCCCCATGAGAAAAATATATTTCTTTTGTCCAATCTAAGTTATTACCTGTTAATTCTGGTTTGTCATCTCTATTAATAATGAATCCTAGTTTACCATATATCCCTGTCAAATAGGATTGCAACTGCCTATATTCAGAGTTATGCAATTCTTTATAATTCTTAGCATCAAATATAACTTGTCTAGAAGAATAATCTTCATACACCCTTTTCCAAAAGTCAGATTTAGAATTATTCGTGCCTGTGATATCTCGGCGTTGAACGCTATCCATGTTAGGATGCTTTCTGATATCAGTTAAATGAGCTGCAAACACTACTCGCAAAGCATCAACACACCACTGTTCAAATTCAGAGGCTCCTTCTCTCCCTTCTGGAATAGATTCTAAGGCTGATACTATTTGGCCAATTTTTCTATTTCTAATTTCTGGATTATCTGAAACAATATTTATATCATATTCATCATGAATACTCTCCGCTTCTTCAGGACTTAATGTATTCTTATCGAGATTTAATGCTATCCAATAACACGGATGAATTAGAATTTTATCATCATTATCAACTCCTTTATCAGGAGTTCTTCCATCATGACAAAATACAAAACTAGATGATTGTTTACTAGAAATACCAATAAATCCAACACTATATAAACCTTGCAAAATCCCCGTATTTTTTAATAATTCAAATTCTGAAACAATTTTAGGATCTCCTTGCGTCTTAGCTGTTTCATAACTTGAGTCTATTTTTTGTAAACAAGAATATACTGTTAATTCAGGATCAATATCTCTAAAATGGCTAGTAACAATTTGAATAGATGGAAATATTTTGTTATATTCTTTCCATAAATCTTCTAATCTGGCTACAGAGATAGTTTTAGCTGCACTATCTACATCACTATTAATAATGACATCTCTATTCTCTCTAAATGCATTGTAAAAAGACTCATTCATTAGTGATAAAAGATCTCTAGGTCTATATAAAGTAAACTGTAAACATCTCTTAAACCCATTTCTCCCCTTTAGTTCATCAGCGGTCACACTATCCCAAACTTTTTGATCTTTCTCTTTCTCAATATTAAAAGCTACTCGCATTCTCCTAACGACTAACGTCAATAATTGAGCCCAATCCCAATGCAATCTTATGGCTTGTCCTTCCAAATTACGTGAGTAATCTGGATCCTGCTTAGATAAGGTTCTAAAAATATTATCACGAAGAAATATGATAGGTCTTATATGATTAGTTTTTTTATTTAAGTCAATACTCGCATAAGTAATACCAGCTATAATACCAACACCAATATTATCAGACTCATATCCCTCATCTAATTTATCCATCAAAATTTTTATCTCTAAATCAGAAGAAATTATACAATCTGTGATTATTCTCTCAATATCTGAAAGCTCTAAATTGAATTGTAAATCCCCTATTGAACCTTCAGGATCACTTTCATCTAAATATTTTTTAGCAATTAATCTACATCTCCGAAAAACATCTCCACTAGCAGAATTCCATTCTTCTAAATGTTTTGAAATAATTGGCGATTTAGGCAACAGCTTAGATAATTTATAGTGACTAGAGATATATGATGATATCTCCATTAACATTGCATATTTCCAAAGAATCTTTGTTACTGCTCTAGCTAAATTAAAATTACTAGAAAAAGGCCGCAAAATAGCTCTGAATCCAATAATTTCAGTATCATCTGGTGAAAATGTGAGTACCAAAATTTTTTTATCACTTTCCCAATGCTTTTTCAGTTGTTGAAATAAGGCACTTTTTCCTGTTCCTCTTCTTCCTACAACAATAGTCCTATCATCTGACTCTATTAGAGTTCGGAAATCTGGAGTTTCTAAAAATGCTGAAGAAAGCATTCTCTTATCATTTTCTGCAGTAACATCACCAAATGGATTTGATTTATAGTTAATGGATTGGTTCATATATACACCTTAAGATAATTTTGTATAAGCCTGATAACATAATATATTAAATATATTGTATTTCCCCCTATAAAAATACTAAAGAACAGAAATATATTTTATATATCTATTAGCAAGCATAATACAAAGAAAGTATGAGAAAATAATCAAAAGATTTAAAAAACAATACTATTCTTTAAAATCGTTCTATAACATTCAAAACCCTCTTCTCCGACACCTGATACTTCGTGCCTAATTGCTGCGCAAATAAACTCACACGCAATTCTTCAATCATATAGCGAATTTCTGCCACTTCATCGGAAATAGGTTTAGATTTCGGAAGTTTAGCGAGCAATTGTTGGTAAGACTGTTGTACCTGTTCCACGCGTAACATAGCCGCACGATCGCGGTTCACATCTTGAGCCAGTTTATCGATACGTTTATCAACGGCTTGCAGATAGCGCTGTAAATCTGGTAGACGATCGTAACCGCTCTTTTGCACAAAACCTTGATACACCAAGCCTGAAAGTTGTGATTTGATGTCGGACAATGCGAATGCCATCGTGAAATCCATTTTGCCTTTTAGACGTTGGTTTAAGGCATGGTTGAGGGATAGGATCTGCTCCACTTTCTGTGCAATATCGACGGTCACTTCGTTCAGGTTTTCTCGAACGAAATCACGCAATTTTTCAAAGCCTGCTTCATCCCAAACAAACCCGCCAAAATCGGCAATCAGTTTATCCACCGCACAAGCAATACAGTCGTCAATCAAATCTAACACGCGACCAAACGGGGTAAAATACAGACCCAATTTAGCCTTATTCGGCAATTTTTCATGCAGATATTTAATCGGCGATGGTACATTAAGCAACAACAAGCGGCGTAAACCTTGTTGCATCGCCACCGCTTGCTCAAATTCTGTTTCAAATAGTTTAATACCTACGGCATCTTTTTCATCTACAATGGCCGGAAACGCTTTGACGCTGAAACCACGTTGTTTTTGTTCGTAACATTGTGGTAAATCTGCAAAACTCCAAATATGCAGCCCGCTTTGTTCAATACCATCATCTGCCACAGCAGAAATGCTTTCCTGCACGCGATCTTTTAAGTTAAATTTCAGCTCATCCAAATTCATGGATTCGGCAATTTTCTTGCCATTTTCATCCACCACGCAGAAGGTCATTTTCAAATGGCTTGGAATTTGTTCCCAATTCCAATGTTCCGCTTCTACGGTAACACCCGTCATGCGACGCAATTCATAAATTAATGTATCCAACAATGGTTTTTCCAACGGCACTGCGCGCCCTAAAAAGGCTTGAGCATAATTGGGTGCAGGCACGAAGTTACGGCGATAAGATTTCGGCAGAGATTTAATCAACGCAATCACCAATTCTTCACGCAAGCCTGGAATTTGCCAGTCAAACCCCGTCATTTCCACTTGATTGAGCAACGGTAACGGAATATGCACTGTCACCCCATCTGCATCGGTGCCTGGTTCAAATTGATAAGTCAGTTTGAGTTTTAAATTGCCTTGATGCCAGAAATTTGGGAAGTCCAACTTGCTCACTTGCTCCGCATCATCATTAATCAAGAATGAACGTTCAAAATTAAGCAATTCCGGATCTTTTTGCTGCGCCTTTTTCCACCAGGTATCAAAATGTTTTTGGGAAACCACTTCCGTGCCAATACGCTGATCGTAAAATTCAAAAAGCGTGCGTTCATCCACCAAAATATCGCGGCGGCGACTTTTGTGTTCCAAATCCTCTACTTCTCGAACGAGTCGTTGATTTTCTTTGAAGAATTTATGCTTGGTATTCCAATCCCCTTCGACTAAGGCAGATTGAATAAAGATCTCACGGCTTACCGTTGGATCAATAGCACCGTAATTCACTGGTCGCGCAGCCACAATCGGCACACCGTAAAGCGTGACTTTCTCATCAGCAATCACGGCGCCACGAGATTTCGACCAACGCGGTTCGGAATAGGATTTTTTTATTAAATGCTCGGCAAGTGGCTCGATCCATTCTGGCTCGATTTCCGCCACCATACGCCCCCAAAGTTTGGAGGTTTCCACTAACTCTGCCGCCATCACCCATTTCGGTTGTTTTTTGAAAAGCACAGAATTGGGGAAAATCGCAAAATGCGCATTGCGGGCGCCAAGATATTGTTGTTTCTCCGTTTCTTTCAAACCGATATGAGAAAGCAAACCGCTTAAAAGTGCGGTATGAATTTGCTGATATTCTGCTTTTTCAGAATTAATCGGCAAGCCCATTTCACGGACGGTTAAACGAATTTGATGATAAATATCTTGCCATTCGCGAATACGTAAATAATTTAAGAAATCCTTTTGGCATTGACGGCGTAATTGGTTTTTACTCAATTCTTTTTGTTGTTCTTGTAGATAACGCCAAAGATTGAGGAAAGCCAAGAAATCTGATTTTTTATCGGCAAAACGACGATGTTTTTCATCGGAAGCTTGCTGTTTTTCTTGTGGGCGCTCGCGCGGATCTTGAATAGATAAAGCAGCAACAATAATCATCACTTCATGCAACGCACCTTGTGAAACTGCGCTCAGCAACATTTTCGCTAAACGTGGATCCACAGGGAGTTGCGATAATTGACGGCCTACTGCCGTTAATTGACGTTTCTCGCCCGTTTTAGTGCGAACCATTTCAAACGCACTCAATTCTTCCAACAGTTTTATCCCATCTTGAATATGGCGTTTATCTGGCGCATCAACAAATGGGAAAGCTTCAATATCATCCAAACCCAATGCCGTCATTTGCAAAATAACGGAGGCTAAATTGGTGCGCAGAATTTCAGGATCAGTAAACTCCGGACGAGAATTAAAATCCTCTTCCGAATATAAACGAATACAAATCCCTTCACTTACACGACCACAACGACCTTTACGCTGATTAGCAGATGCCTGTGAAATGGGTTCAATCGGTAAACGTTGTACTTTGGTGCGATAGCTATAACGGGAAATTCGTGCAGTACCCGGGTCAATCACATATTTAATGTCCGGTACGGTCAATGAGGTTTCTGCGACGTTGGTCGCCAACACGATGCGATTTAATCCGTTTGGATGGAAAATTTTATTCTGTTCTTGCGCAGACAAGCGAGCAAAGAGCGGTAGAATTTCCGTGTGTTTTAGATTTTGTTTTTGTAAGGCTTCAGCGGTATCACGAATTTCACGCTCACCATTCATAAAGATCAAAATATCGCCACGACCTTCTGCTTGCAGTTCATCCACTGCGTTGAGAATGCCTTGTAGCTGATCTTGATCGTCTTCTTCCACTAGGGGACGATAACGCACTTCAACAGGATAGGTTCTGCCTGAGACTTCAATAATCGGCGCATTGTTAAAGTGTTTAGAAAAGCGTTCTACATCAATGGTTGCAGAAGTGATGATGACCTTTAAATCACGACGACGTGGTAAAAGCTGTTTCAGATAACCGAGAATAAAATCGTTGTTTAGGCTGCGTTCGTGGGCTTCATCGATAATCAAACAAGAATATTGGTTGAGGAAACGATCGTTTTGAATTTCTGCTAGCAGGATCCCATCGGTCATCAACTTGATTTGCGTATCATCACTGATTTGATCGTTAAAACGAACCTTATAACCAACTAAACCGCCCAGCTCCGTTTCCAGTTCTTCCGCAATACGCGCTGCCACCGAACGAGCGGCAATACGGCGTGGTTGAGTATGACTAATCATGCCCAAATTGCCGAAACCTAATTCCAAACACATTTTCGGCAATTGGGTGGTTTTACCTGAACCGGTTTCCCCTGCCACCACAATGACCTGATGTTCAGAAAGCAGTTTTTGAATTTCTGCTTTGCGTTGACTAACCGGCAAACTCTCTGGAAAAACAATCGGATTTTTGACCGCACTTTTACGATTTTCTACACGTAATTGAGCCTGTTCAATCTGCAGCTGGATTTCAGCGGCAACAGCTTGTTGAGCCTCTTGGCTTTTAATCTTACCGATGCCATGGATGCGGGCGGATAAGCGACGTTGTTCCACCAACATGATGTCATTTAATTGAGAATAAAGAGATTGTTGTAAAGGTGTTAATGCGTGTTTTACCGATCTGTTTTTCATAGAGATTTACTTTTGAAACTTCCGTAAGTTAAGCTAATCCATCCGATTAAAAATAAAGTTCCGCCAATAGGCGTAATCCACACAATTACATTGCTTGCTCCGAAAGCGAGGGCGTATAAACTTCCACTAAATAATAAGGTTCCAATTAACCAAGAATACATGGATAAACGGGCGAATTTGTTGTCACGTAAAGCGGATAATGCAACGGCAAGTACTGCAATAGTATGGAACATTTGATATTTTAAACCCGTATCAATCCATGATAATGCTTTGGCTTCTAATATATGACTTAAGCCATGTGCTGCAAATGCGCCTAGTGAGACACAGAAGAAACCGCTTAAAGCAGCAAGAGTAAGATATTTGTTTTTCATTTAAATTTTCCCTAAAAGTAAAGCTAATATACCTGCAGCAATAAGTGGGCCAACAGGAATTCCACCTAAAAATGCTACACCAATAATTGTGCCAATAAGCAAGCCAGTGACTAAAATCGGTTGTTCGCCCATTAAAGGCACACCTTTTCCGGCAAGCCATGCCACAAGCACACCAACGGAAATGGAAAGTGCCATTTTCCAACTAAGAAAACCTGATAAATCAGGCAACTGAATTTTCCCGGAAACTAAGGGGCTTAAAACCCCAATGGTTAAAATAATGATACCAATTTTAATGCCATATTTTTCAAGCAAAGGAATGTGTGAAGATAAAAAAGTTTGCTGCATGATAAGTAATACGGCAGCAGAAATGGTAATTGCATTGTTATGACTGAGTAACCCGAGAATAATTAAAATCACCAGTAATAAGGCGATTATATTGAATTGTAACGACATACTTGAAAAGTGCGGTGAAAAACAAAAAAATTTAAGGCGCATTCTATCATGAAAATGAATAGAATTACCGAACACTCTATTTATTTAGAAATTGCGTTTAAAGTTTACAGATGTGAATAATTTTCATTTATCGTTTATGTTTTTTTGGTTTATTATACCGAAGTTTTTATTGGAATTTATTGTTAATAAGGCATTATGTAGTCAGTATGATTTCAATGAAAGCATTAATCGATATCTTTATATTTAAAGGAAAAAGTTATGAAACCAACGTTAAAAACAACCGCATTAGCGATGTGTATTGCACTAAGTTTGACTGCTTGTAAATCTACTTCAAATTTTGCAGATGCTCGTCCAACACCAGTT
>NZ_LCTH01000048.1:0-12988 GCF_001008275.1 Haemophilus haemolyticus | reverse complement strand
ACTGAATGTATAACCCCGAGCTGAATGGCTTGGGGTTTTTGTTCTTTTAGAATTTACTCATTATTTAATCAAATAAGAGTCTAATTTTAGTTTTAATAAAACAACTATCTTCATATACGATTTTTTATAAGTTTGTTAAACTAATAAAAATTTATATTTTTCTAATTTAATGAATTATCAAGATCGCATTTCTAATATTTTCTCTGTTAATGGCGAATTAAGTCAAAGTATCAAAGGTTTTAGACCTCGAACTGAGCAGATTGAAATGGCACATGCTGTTGGCGAGTCAATCCAAAATAAATCTTCCCTTATCATTGAAGCTGGAACGGGTACAGGAAAGACCTTTGCATATCTGGCTCCTGCTTTAGTATTTGGTAAAAAAACAATTATTTCTACAGGATCTAAAAACCTTCAAGATCAGCTTTTTAATCGAGATCTTCCTGCTATTAAAAAAGCCCTTAATTTCACGGGAAAAATTGCGTTGCTAAAAGGTCGAGCAAACTATCTTTGTTTAGAGCGTTTAGATCAAGTGATTGCTCAAGGTGTGCTTGGAGATAAGTTTGTTTTAGCCGAATTAAATAAAGTACGTACATGGAACAATAGTACTAAAACAGGCGATTTCACAGAATGTATTGAGCTTGCGGAGGATAGCCTTATTATTCCACAACTGACTAGTACGGCGGAAAGCTGTTTAGGAGCAGATTGTCCTAATTATTCAGAATGTTATGTAGCAAGTGCGCGTAAAAAAGCATTAAATTCTGATTTGGTTGTAGTTAATCATCACTTATTTTTTGCAGATATGGCCGTGAAAGAAAGTGGTTTTGGCGAACTCATTCCGAATGCAGAAGTGATTATTTTTGACGAAGCTCATCAGTTACCAGATATTGCCAGTCAATATTTTGGTCAATCTTTAACATCACGTCAGCTTTTTGATTTGTGTAAGGATATTAATATTGTTTATCGCACAGAACTTAAAGATATGCAGCAGCTTGGCACAACATCTGATACCTTACTGAAGGTTGTACAAGATTTTCGTTTATTACTGGGTAATGGGAGTAATGTTAGAGGAAATTGGCGTGAGCTTTACACGCAAAGTGCGGTGAAAAAATCCTTTGAATTATTACAGGAGAAAATAGATTTTTTAGCTGAGGTAATTAAATTAGGGCTTGGTCGTTCCCAAACTTTAGATAGTATTTTTGAGCGTGTTGAATCCATTAAAATTCAGCTTAAGCGTTTATCAGAAACAAATATTGTGGGTTATTGTTATTGGTATGAAGGAAATGGTCGCCTGTTTGGTTTACATATTACACCATTGACGGTAGCCGATAAATTTGGTGATCAGCTCGAAGCTAAAGAAGCGGCTTGGATATTCACATCCGCGACATTAGAAGTGGGGGGGACTTTTAATCATTTCTGCCAACGTTTAGGCATTGAAGATGCTACACAAAAAATTTTACCGAGCCCCTTTAATTATCCTGAACAATCTTTGCTTTGTGTGCCTCGATATTTGCCGAATACCAATCAAGCGAATACATTAAATTCACTAGGCGAAATGTTATTACCTGTGATTGAAGCAAATAAGGGGCGTTGCTTTGTTCTTTGTACGTCTTATTCAATGATGCGCGGCTTAGCAGAATATTTCCGTGAAAAAAGTAACCTTTCGATTTTATTACAAGGCGAAACTTCAAAAGGCAAATTACTCGAGCAATTTATAAAAGAAACGCATAGTGTTTTGGTGGCAACCTCTAGCTTTTGGGAAGGTGTAGATGTGCGCGGCGATGCACTTTCTTTAGTGATTATTGATAAACTTCCTTTTACTGCGCCAGATGAGCCCTTGTTGAAGGCCCGTATTGAGGATTGTCGTTTGCAAGGTGGAGATCCATTCAATGACATTCAAATTCCTGAAGCGGTGATTACGTTGAAGCAAGGCGTTGGACGTTTAATTCGCGATGTTACAGATCGTGGCGTTGTGATTATTTGTGATAATCGATTAGTAATGCGCAATTATGGTGAAACATTTTTGAAAAGTTTACCTAACTCAAGTCGTACCCGTGATCTCAACAAAGTGATACAATTCTTACAAAATAAATAAACGAGAATAATAATGCAAAATTTAACTTTATTGGCGCTAGATACTTCAACGGAAGCTTGTTCTGTCGCTTTATTGTATCGTGGTGAGAAAACACATATTAATGAACTTGCTCAACGCACTCACACCAAACGAATTTTACCCATGATTGATGAAATTTTGGCAAATTCGGGGGTAGGTTTAAATCAAGTTGATTCGCTTGCCTTTGGGCGTGGTCCGGGTAGTTTTACAGGCGTTCGTGTTGGTGCTGGGATTGCACAAGGTTTAGCGTTTGGTGCGGATTTGTCTGTCATTCCTATTTCAAATTTAACCGCAATGGCACAGGCGGCATTTGAATTACATCAAGCAGAAAATGTCGTTGCAGCGATTGATGCGAGAATGAACGAAGTTTATTTTTCTCAATTAGTGAGAGAAAAAGTGCGGTCTGATTTTGGGGAATTTTTTCAATGGGGAGAAATCATAACTGAACAAGTTTGTTCGCCAGAACAAGCAATTAAACAGCTTCGAGATGATAATGCATTTAGAGTCGGGACTGGTTGGGCAGCGTATTCTCAATTTACTGAAAAAAATCTAACAAGCTCAGATATAGCGTTGCCTAATGCATTATATATGCTGGAGCTCGCACGAATAGAATACTTGCAAAAACGCACAATTTCAGCTTTAGAGATTGAACCGATTTATTTGCGAAACGAGGTTACTTGGAAAAAATTACCAGGACGTGAATAAGTTTAAATAACAGGAGGATAGAAAATGAAAGGCAAAATCACCTTATTTTTTACCGCACTTTGCTTGGGATTGGCAGGCTGTATGGCACCGCCGAAAGGGTTAGAAGAAGAGCGGTTCTCTATTAATTCCTATCGTGAGATTTCACCTCAATATTTAACCTGTCATTGTAAAACTGTTCGGCTTGGAGGGAAAATTGTTCAGGCGACTGTTTTACCAAATCGAACAAAAATTGAAGTGTTAAGTTTACCGGTATCATCAATTTCAGGTAAACCATTCGTTGAATTTCAATCAGATGGCCGATTCATCGTGTATTTCAACGGCTTTGTGGACCCTGAAAATTTAAAAGAACGTTACATTACTGTGGGTGGGAGATTAGTTGGAACAGAGAAAGGTAAGATCGAACAAGCTGATTATACTTATCCTGTTATTCAACCTGATAAATACCGTATTTGGACACTCAGTACTACTTATGAGTATCCAACAGATGATTGGGATGAAGATGATGATTGGGGATTTTTTAGATGGAGACATCGCCCTTGGTATGTCCAGCCTGAAATTCGCTATTATTTGAATTAAATGATAAAATCTTAAAGATTTTCCAACAAATTAGGATAAAAAATGGAAAAAATTTGGTTTCAAAATTATCCAGAAGGTTCTGAAAAATTTCTGGATACCTCAAAATATGAATCTATTTTGGATATGTTCGACAAAGCTGTGCGCGAACATCCAGATCGCCCCGCTTACATTAATATGGGGCAAGTACTTACTTTTCGTAAATTAGAAGAGCGCAGTCGTGCATTTGCCGCGTATTTGCAAAATGAATTTAAACTTCAGCGTGGTGATCGCGTGGCATTAATGATGCCAAATCTATTGCAATATCCCATCGCACTTTTTGGTATTTTACGGGCTGGCTTAATTGCAGTAAATGTGAATCCTCTTTATACACCGAGAGAATTAGAGCACCAGTTGCAAGATAGTGGTGCGATAGCGATTGTCGTGGTATCAAATTTTGCTTCTACCTTGGAAAAAGTCGTTTTCAATACGAATGTCAAACACGTTATTCTTACCCGAATGGGCGATCAACTTTCATTTGGTAAACGTACTTTAGTCAATTTTGTCGTGAAATATGTGAAAAAACTCGTGCCAAAATATAAATTACCGCACGCAGTGACATTTCGCGAAGTATTGAGTATTGGTAAATATCGACAATATGTTCGTCCTGAGATGGAACGAGAAGATCTAGCCTTTTTACAATACACTGGTGGCACAACAGGTGTTGCGAAAGGTGCAATGCTAACGCACGGAAATATTATAACCAATGTATTCCAAGCAAAATGGATTGCAGAGCCATTTATTGGCGATCATTCTCGCACTCGCTCAGCTATTTTAGCTTTGCCTCTTTATCACGTATTTGCCTTAACGGTAAACTGCTTATTATTTTTAGAGTTAGGTGTAACGGCCATCTTAATCACCAATCCGAGAGATATTGAGGGATTTGTGAAAGAGTTGAAAAAATACCGTTTTGAAGCAATCACTGGTGTGAATACCTTATTTAATGCCTTGTTAAATAATGAAAACTTCAAGGAAGTTGATTTTTCTGCGTTGAAACTTTCTGTGGGTGGTGGTATGGCTATTCAACAGTCTGTAGCAACACGTTGGCATGAATTGACGGGCTGTAACATCATTGAAGGCTATGGAATGACGGAATGTTCGCCATTAATCGCCGCTTGTCCGATTAATGTTGTGAAACATAATGGCACTATTGGTGTGCCAGTGCCAAATACTGATATAAAAATCATTAAAGATGATGGTTCAGATGCAAAAATTGGCGAACCGGGTGAATTATGGGTGAAAGGTGACCAAGTCATGCGAGGTTATTGGCAACGACCAGAAGCAACTAGCGAAGTTTTAAAAGATGGTTGGATGGCAACTGGCGATATTGTCATTATGGATGAATCATATAGCTTACGCATCGTTGATCGTAAAAAAGATATGATTTTGGTTTCTGGCTTTAATGTCTATCCAAATGAAATTGAAGATGTTGTTATGCTTAATTACAAAGTTGCCGAGGCTGTGGCAATTGGTGTTCCTCATGAAGTTTCTGGTGAAACGATTAAAGTATTTGTGGTGAAAAAGGATGATAGTTTAACCCGAGATGAACTTCGAAACCATTGTCGCCAATATCTCACAGGCTATAAAGTACCAAAAGAAATTGAGTTCCGAGACGAACTGCCAAAAACCAATGTAGGTAAAATTTTACGTCGGGTTTTACGCGATGAAGAGATCGCAAAACGTTCAAAACATTAATGTCAAAATGGGATAGCAATATCCCATTTTTGTTCTTTTTAAATAAAAAATCACTATGATAAAAGAATGTCAAAATCCACCGCACTTTACGGTTATTACGGATAATACTGCGCTATTGGAAATTTGCAATTTGGCTCAGCAGCAAAGTGCGGTTGCCCTAGATACAGAATTTATGCGTGTTTCCACTTATTTTCCCAAGTTGGGATTAATCCAGCTTTATGATAGCGAGCGCGTCTCTTTAATTGATCCTTTAGCGATTACAGATTTTTCGCCTTTTGTTGCATTGTTATCCAATCCTAAGGTATTAAAAATCTTACATTCTTGTAGTGAAGATTTATTGGTTTTCTTACAAAAATTTGATCAGCTTCCACGCCCAATGATTGATACGCAAATTATGGCGCGCTTTCTTGGGCTTGGCACATCAGCAGGATTGGCAAAATTAGCACAACAATACTTAAATGTAGAAATTGATAAAGGCGCAACACGGACGAATTGGATCAAACGCCCACTTTCTGATATTCAACTTCAATATGCAGCTGGTGATGTTTGGTATTTGTTGCCGCTTTATCGTATTCTTGAAAAAGAGTTAGCGAAAACCCTTTGGGAGCAAGCAGTAAGAGATGATTGCGAACTTGCTCTTTCTAAAACGCATATATTACAGGAACGAGATTCAGAAAAAGCTTATTTGGATATTCCAAATGCTTGGAAATTAAATCCATTAGAATTGTCTCGTTTAAGAATTTTGGCGCAGTGGCGACAAAATGTCGGAATAGAGCGTGATTTAGCACTTTCTTATATTGTGAAATCAGATAATCTTTGGAAAGTGGCAAAGAATAATCCACGTAATACATCTGAAATGTTAGAAATGGGATTAACTGAAAATGAAGTACGTGTACGTGGTAAAAAGATTTTGCAATTACTTGCTCAAGCTAGACGTGTTTCTTCTAATGACTATCCAAAACCTATTGAACGTATTTCTGAGGATCCTCGTTATAAAAAAACAATTCGATTGTTACGAGAAAAAGTGAATAGCTTAACACCAGAAGGTTTAACCCCTGAAATCGTTGCAAGTAAACGTACTTTGGAAGAATTGATTAAATGGGTTTGGAAATATGATTGTTCTCAAGATAAACTCCCAGAGTTGCTGATTGGATGGCGAAAACCTATTGGTGAAAAGTTAGTTCATGTCATTAAGTAAATATAACAAATAACCGCACTTAAAAAGTGCGGTTATTTTTTGTATGTTTTTATACATTGAATCGGAAATGCATTACATCGCCATCTTGTACGATGTAATCTTTGCCTTCTAAACGCCATTTACCTGCTTCTTTTGCACCATTTTCACCGTTGAATTGGATAAAGTCTTCATAAGCGATAACTTCTGCTCGGATAAATCCTTTTTCAAAGTCGGTGTGGATTACTGCTGCTGCTTTTGGTGCGGTTGCGCCTACTGAAACTGTCCAAGCTCGTACTTCTTTTACGCCAGCAGTGAAATAAGTTTGAAGATTTAAAAGTGCGTAACCCGCACGAATTACGCGGTTCAATCCCGGTTCTTCAATGCCTAAATCTTGTAAAAATTCGACTTTTTCTTCATCATCAAGTTCTGCAATTTCAGATTCAATCGCTGCACATACTGGAACAACCACTGCCCCTTCTTTTTCGGCAATTTCACGAACGCGATCTAAATATGGGTTATTTTCAAAACCATCTTCATTTACGTTTGCGATGTACATTGTTGGTTTTAAAGTTAAGAAGTTGTAACTCTTGATTGCTTGCAATTCTTCTTTGTCTAATCCAACAGAGCGAATCATCCCCGCATTTTCAAGTACAGGAAGAATTTTTTCCATAACGGAAAGTTCAAATTTAGCCTCTTTGTCACCACCTTTGGCACGTTTTTGCAAACGTTGGATCGCGCGTTCGCAGCTGTCTAAGTCTGCTAAGGCTAATTCGGTATTTATGGTATCAATGTCATCTTGTGGGTCAATTTTCCCAGCAACGTGCACGATATCGTCATTTTCAAAGCAACGAACGACGTGGCCGATCGCATCGGTTTCACGAATATTAGCGAGGAATTTGTTACCTAAGCCTTCGCCTTTACTTGCTCCTGCAACTAAGCCTGCGATGTCCACGAATTCCATCGTGGTGGGTAATATGCGTTCAGGTTTAACGATTTCTGCCAATGCATCTAAACGAGGATCTGGCATTGGTACTACACCGGTATTTGGTTCGATAGTACAGAATGGATAGTTTGCGGCTTCAATACCAGCTTTAGTGAGCGCGTTAAAAAGAGTAGATTTGCCTACATTTGGCAATCCCACAATACCACATTTGAATCCCATAATTTTTCCTTATTTTGAGTAAAACGGTTGTAAAACTAACCGCACTTTTAAATTTTGAAACTGTTTAAACGGTTGGTCGCTTTGACCATTCCATCTTTGAAAATAATTTCTACACAGTCAGTTGCTTCATCTAACACTTTTTCAAGTGCATCACGATCTGCCGGTGAGGGCTTATTTAAGACGTAACCCGCCACTAAATCACGATGGCCAGGATGACCAATGCCAATACGTAAACGATAGAAATTATTGTTATTGCCTAGTTGCGCCACAATATCTTTTAAGCCATTATGTCCACCGTGCCCACCACCTTGTTTGAGTTTAGCTGTGCCGGGTGGTAAATCTAATTCATCATGAATCACTAAAATTTCTTCAGGTTTAATACGATAAAAACTTGCCAATGCCCCAACCGCTTTGCCGCTTAAATTCATAAAAGTTGTCGGTACTAAAAGGCGAACTTCTTTTCCGTTCACTAAAGTGCGGGCTGTTTTCCCGAAGAATTTACTTTCTGGATTTAGCGAAACGTTAAAACGACGTGCCAAGCGTTCAATAAGCCATTCGCCCGCATTGTGGCGTGTATCGGTATATTTATCGCCAGGATTTCCTAAACCAACAATGAGTTTTATTTCTGACATTTTTATTTGATGATGTAAAAAATAGTGGCGTATTGTAGCGAAAAAGCCTTAAATTCTCAATCTATAACGCTAAAACAAGAGGCTATAATTGAGAGACTTTATTGCTCGTGATTTATCATTAAAGGTCACCGCACTTTTCCGTTATAATGGTTAAAATTTTTTAATAAAGAAGTAAAAATGAATCAGATTAACATTGAAATCGCTTATGCTTTGCCCGAACGTTATTATTTGAAATCTTTTCAAGTTGATGAAGGCATTACCGTGCAGACTGCGATTACGCAATCAGGGATTTTAAGCCAATTTCCAGAGATTGATTTGAGCACAAATAAAATTGGGGTTTTCAGTCGTCCAATAAAATTGACGGATGTATTAAAAGAGGGCGATCGTATTGAAATTTACCGTCCATTACTTGCTGATCCGAAAGAAATTCGCCGTAAACGTGCAGCAGAGCAAGCTGCAGCCAAAGATAAAGAAAAAGGAGCTTAAAAATGACCGCACTTTCATCTGTTGATTTTTGTTTACCTGAACATATCACGCCAGAAATTTTTCTACGTGATTATTGGCAGAAAAAGCCACTTGTGATTCGTAACGGTTTGCCTGAAATTGTTGGGCAGTTTGAGCC
The DNA here is from genome assembly GCF_001008275.1 of Haemophilus haemolyticus. Lineage (GTDB taxonomy): Bacteria > Pseudomonadota > Gammaproteobacteria > Enterobacterales > Pasteurellaceae > Haemophilus > Haemophilus haemolyticus_P. Next base: position 4,273 of record NZ_LCTH01000048.1, on the reverse strand, counting down.
ACAAGATATTATTGAACTTGCACAAAATGAAGATGTGACAGCTCGTTTAGTAAAGACATTTTCTGATAATGATTGGAAAGTTTTTTTTAGTCCTTTAAGCGACAAAGATTTTCAAAAATTACCAGAAAAATGGTCGGTGTTAGTTCAAAATTTAGAGCAATGGTCGCCTGAATTAGGACAACTTTGGAACAAATTTGGCTTTATTCCTCAGTGGCAACGTGACGACATTATGGTGTCTTACGCGCCGAAAGGTGGCTCTGTTGGTAAACATTATGATGAGTATGATGTATTCCTGGTGCAAGGATATGGTCATCGTCGTTGGCAATTAGGTAAATGGTGTGATCCAAGTACCGAATTTAAACCAAATCAACCGATCCGAATTTTTGATGATATGGGCGAATTGGTGATTGATGAAGTGATGAATCCGGGCGATATTCTCTATATTCCAGCCCGTATGGCACATTATGGTGTGGCTGAAGATGATTGTTTAACCTTTTCTTTTGGCTTGCGTTATCCAAATTTAAGCAATTTGATTGATGGGATAAGCAAAGGTTTTTGTCATCAAGATCCTGATTTGAATTTAAGCGAATTTGATTTACCGCTACGTTTAAGTCAGTCTGTACAACGTACAGGTAAACTTGCGGATGAAAATATTCAAGCGATGAAACAGCTTTTATTGGATAAATTGGCTCATTCAGAAGCTTTTGATGCGTTGTTTAAGCAAGCCGTAGCAAGTGCGGTGAGTTCTCGTCGTTACGAGTTATTAGTCTCTGATGAAATGAGCGATCCTGATGAAGTGCGGTCAATTTTAGAAGAGGATGGGGCATTCCTTTCTCAAGACAACAATTGTAAATTGCTTTATACCGAAAATCCTCTGCAAATTTATGCTAATGGCGAGTGGTTAGATGAGCTTAATGTTATTGAGACCGAAGTGTTGAAGCGCTTATCTGATGGTGAAAATTTGGATTGGGCCTTTTTATCAAATTTAGTGAATGAAACCGAAGATCCTGAAACCTCAATGGATTTACTGTTGGATTCCATTTGTAACTGGGTTGATGATGGTTGGGCGTTAATTGAATAACATGTCAGACAATATTTATTCCGTATCTCAACTGAATTCTGCCGCGCGTCAGATGCTTGAGGACAATTTTTCCCAAATTTGGTTAACGGGTGAAATTTCCAATTTTACACAACCCGTGTCTGGGCATTGGTATTTAACGCTGAAAGATGAAAATGCACAGGTGCGTTGTGCAATGTTTCGCATGAAGAATTTGCGCATTGCTTTTCGTCCGCAAAATGGGATGCAAGTGCTTGTGCGTGCCAATGTGAGTTTATATGAGCCTCGCGGTGATTATCAGCTTATTATTGATTCTATGCACCCAGCTGGCGAGGGCTTGTTGCAACAGCAATTTGAAGCGTTAAAAATGAAGTTGGCTGCGGAAGGATTGTTTTCTCAAAATCTTAAGAAAAATCTACCGCACTTTAGTAAAGCAGTTGGGATTATTACTTCTTCTACAGGTGCGGCATTGCAAGATATTTTGCATATCTTGGCACGCCGTGATCCAAGTTTAAAAGTCGTCATTTATCCCTCTGCAGTACAAGGCAAAGAGGCGACCGCAGAAATTGTGAAAATGATTGAACTTGCCAATCTGCGAAAAGAAGTGGATGTATTAATTGTGGGCCGTGGTGGAGGTTCATTAGAAGATCTTTGGTGTTTTAATGAAGAAGACGTGGCACGAGCGATTTTTCGTTCAACCTTACCCATTATCAGTGCGGTGGGGCATGAAACAGATGTGACGATTGCCGATTTTGTTGCAGATCTTCGTGCGCCGACTCCTTCTGCTGCGGCTGAGTTAGTTAGTCGTAATCAAGATGAATTATTGCAACAACTTCGCCATCAACAGCAACGTTTAGATATGGCATTTGATCGTTTATTTACGCGAAAAAGCCAGCGTTTGAAACAGATAATTTTACGATTACACAATCAACATCCACAGAATCAGTTACGCGCTCAACAAGCGAAAAATGAACAGCTTACGCATCGCTTACAACTTGCTATGTTGCGTCAGTTTGAAAATACACAACAAAAATTCACCGCACTTTCCTCTCGTTTGAAACAAAATCCATTGCCATATCGAGTGCAACGTCATCAACAACGCTTAGAGCAGTTGCAAGTGCGGTTAAATTTTTGCGTAAATCGCCAAGTGTCGGAACGTCAAAATAAACTGGCAATGTTATGTGGAAAATTGGATGGTTTAAGTCCGTTGAAGGTATTGGCAAGAGGTTATTCCATTGCAGAGAACTCGCAAGGTAAAGCCATTGTTAGCGTGAAAGATGTAAAGCAAGGGGACTTCATTACAACTCAAGTGGCTGATGGAAAAATTGTGAGTAAAGTTTTGTAGGATGCTTATTTTGTAAAAATGGAGTGAAATACTGTTTCACTTACTTCTAAAAAGAATGCTGTGATTGTTGAATAAATAATCATGGCATTTTGTTTTTTTGTGACTCACTTCAAACTTTCAACAAAAAGTGGAAACCTTCTATTTTTTTTATAGTCTTTTAAGCGTATGATTTTGCGCGCAGTTTTGGAGAAAAAGATGTCAGAAATTCAATGCTTTAGCCAACAAGATATAGAAATATTGGGTGAACAAACTTTGTATGAAGGTTTTTTCACACTCAAACGAATTCAATTTAAACATAAGCTTTTTGCTGGTGGTGAAAGCGGTGTGGTAACGCGTGAATTACTTATTAAAGGTGCGGCCTCTGCCGTCATCGCTTATGATCCAAAAGAAGATTCGGTGATTTTAGTTGAACAAGTTCGTATTGGCGCAGCTTATCATCCTGAATCTAATCGTTCGCCTTGGTTACTCGAATTAATTGCAGGTATGGTGGAAAAAGGTGAAAAGCCGGAAGAGGTTGCTTTGCGTGAGAGTGAAGAAGAAGCGGGAATTCAAGTAAGAAATTTAACGCATTGCTTAAGTGTGTGGGATAGCCCAGGTGGAACTGTAGAGAGAATTCATTTATTTGCCGGTGAGGTTGATAGTTCACAAGCAAAAGGTATTCACGGTTTGGCTGAAGAAAATGAAGACATTCGAGTACACGTAGTAAAACGTGAACAGGCGTATCAATGGATGTGCGAGGGGAAAATTGATAATGGCATTGCAGTGATTGGATTGCAGTGGCTTCAATTAAATTATGCTCAGTTACAACAAAGTTGGAAATGTAGTTAGGGAGCATTAATGAAAAATACGTTTGTTTATCAGGCGGAAAAGCCTGTTATTAAGTTATTACAAATTACGGATCCCCATTTATTTAAAGATGAAAACGCAGAATTATTGGGGGTAAATACACAAGCAAGTTTTGCTCAAGTATTAAAGGAAATTCAGCAAGAAAATCATGAGTTTGATGTGATTCTTGCAACAGGTGATCTTGTGCAGGATAGTAGTGATGAAGGTTACACTCGTTTTGTAGAAATGATGAAACCTTTCAATAAACCTGTGTTTTGGATTCCTGGAAATCACGATTTTCAGCCTAAAATGGCAGAATTCTTAAATCAGTCGCCAATGGATGGGGCAAAACATCTTCTACTAGGCGAGCATTGGCAAGCTTTATTGTTGGATAGCCAAGTTTATGGTGTACCACACGGACAACTAAGCCAGCATCAACTCGATTTATTAAAAGAAACCTTAGAAAAAAATCCAGAACGCTATACGTTGGTTGTATTACACCATCATTTATTACCAACTAATTCCGCATGGCTTGATCAACATAACCTTCGTAATTCTCATGAATTGGCAGAAGTGCTTGCGCCATTCACCAATGTGAAAGCTATTTTATATGGGCATATTCATCAAGAAGTAAACAGTGAATGGAATGGTTATCAAGTGATGGCAACGCCAGCGACTTGTATTCAATTTAAACCTGATTGCCAGTATTTTTCTCTTGATACGTTACAGCCTGGTTGGCGTGAAATTGAGCTACATTCAGACGGTTCAATTCGTACGGAAGTAAAGCGCATTCAGCAAGCGGAATTTTTGCCGAATATGCAAGAAGAAGGGTATTAATCAAACTAAAGTGCGGTGAAAATTCACCGCACTTTTTTCCAGTTAGAAATGGTATGCATCAGTAAATGTGTACCATTTTTTATGATTTTATTATGCAATCACAACTTGTTCTGCATCGTCTTCAGCATGTTCAATATGCCCGATTAACCATGCATTCTCACCCGCTTGTTTTAAGATCGCTAATGCGGTCTCGACTTGTTCCTGAGGAA
>NZ_LCTH01000047.1:0-8094 GCF_001008275.1 Haemophilus haemolyticus | reverse complement strand
AGGGGTAATTGAGGGAATTTTTAGTGCTGAGATTTAACCTACCATTTGAGATAATAAAAGTAGATAAAACAGTTATAATGTATTTAACCACAAAACCACTCACCTCTTTAGCAAAGAGGGGTGGGAGAGATTTGGCAGTCTTAATTCACGAAGAAATTAGATAATAAAAGTAGATGAAACAATTATAGTGTATTTAACCACAAAACAATTCCCCTCTTTAGCAAAGAGGGGGAGGGGAGATTTGGCAGTCTTAATTCACGAAGAGATTAGATAATAAAAGAGAAAAACCATGACCAACTTTGTAATAGAAACCCAACATTTATATAAACGCTTCGGGCAAGTTACCGCGCTGGAAGACATTAATATTCAAATCAAACAAGGGGAATTTGTGGCGATTATGGGGGCTTCGGGCTCTGGTAAAACTACGCTGATGAATATTTTAACGGGCTTAGATACCGCTAGCGAAGGCAAAGTCATTTTAGATGGTGTGGATGCCGCACAATTAGATGAAGTCGGTCGTCAACGTTTCCGCGCGGAAAAAATTGGCTTAGTGTTTCAACAATTCCATTTAATCCCTTATTTGACCGCACTTGAAAACGTTATGCTGGCACAACATTATCACAGCGTGATTGATGAAGCATCCGCCAAAGTAGTATTAGAACAAGTAGGCTTAGGCCATCGCATTGACCACCGCCCAAGCCAACTTTCAGGCGGTGAGCAACAACGTGTTTGCATTGCGCGTGCGTTAGTGAATCAACCGCCCGTTATCTTTGCTGATGAACCAACGGGAAATTTAGATGAGCAAAACGAATCTTTAGTGCTAGATTTGCTCACAAAACTCAATCAACAAGGGCGCACTATTGTAATGGTGACGCATAATCCAGAGTTAGGTGAACTCACCGATCGTGTTATTTATTTACATCACGGAAAATTTGTAAAGGAAGAAAATCATGCGAACAAATAAACTATTGAAATTAGTTGCCATAAGTGCGGTTATTTTCGGTGCTGTTTCTTGTAAAGATGAAGTTGCCTCAGTGGGGCAAAAAGCGCCTGATATTGCCGCCTATGATCTTCAAGGCAATCCAGCCAACCTAGAAAACTGGAAAGGCACACGATTATTAGTTTTTTGGTCAGAAACTTGCGGACATTGTATTGCAGAGTTAAAAGAATTTGAAAAACTCGCAGAAGACAATCCTGGCAAAGTTTCGCTCATTGCGATTAATGTGGATGGCGATAAAATGGACACCAAAGCCATAGTGGCTAAACGTGAACTCCATTTGCCTGTAATTAAAGATCAAATGAAAATTACCGCTGAACGTTATCAACTTATCGGCACGCCCACTTCATTTGTCATTAGCCCTGAAGGAAACATTCAAGCTAAATATGAAGGAAAAATTCCCGAAGACGATTTAACTAAATTATTTAAAGGATAATCTATGAAAAGAATTTACACTACTCTACTCTCTTTAAGTTTACTCACCGCCAGCCAACTTGTATTGGCTGATGTGAATATGGAACAAGCTGAAAATTTTTATAAACGAACCTGTTCGACCTGCCATGGAAAATCCGCTGACAAGTCAGCATTGGGACAATCTAGAATAATCAATACGCTAAATTCAGAGGAAATTTACACCGCACTTTCCGATCGTAAAAGTGGAAAAATACAAGGTGCAGGCAACATGGTAAAAAGCAGATTGAGTGAAGAAGAGATAAAAATGCTGTCAGAGTTTGTGCCGACATTGAAAAAATAAAAAACAATATCAATTATCAAAATATTGTGTTGAATCTTAATAGTTTCTTTTTTCTCAAAGAAAAAAAGATTGTCAGCTAATGTGGGCTAATTTAGAATATGCTGACTTTAAGCATTAAAGATAGCCATAAGTTTTGCTTGTGGACTATTAATTTAACTCGGAGATTGAATGAATAGTCATAACCAAAATAGTAAAGTCACTTGGGCTCAAGCAGTAAGAGATGTATTAAATACTGCAATGAACCGTGGTCAGTTGCCTATACTTATTGTTATGCTTAGTTTTTTACTTATTCTCTATAAATTGCCACAAGAAGATATATCGAAACTAACGTTTACATTTCTTGAATATCTCAAAGCAGGTTATGTTTTAGGATATGTATTATTTATCTCCATTCTATTAGCTTGGGTTTATGATGCAAAAAGAAATCGTCGTAATTACGCTAAATTAGAGAAAGAATTTAAGAAATATTCATCAAAAATGAAAAATAAAATAGGAGCACAAAGATGATTAGTGTGATGGCTATAGTGCTTTATGTGATCATCGCTTTTGCATTAGGTCACCTGATGTATGAGTCAATTATCGCACCAAATAAAAGAATGGCACTACGCGCTGAGCTGTTAATGATCCAAATTGAATTACATCAAATGGACATTGAAAAACTTAATGATAACGATAAAGCGGTTTATCATATGGTAAATGAAAGTGTTGCAAATTTAATGACTCGTTTACCTAAAATTGATATATCTCTTATTCAAGAGATGAAAAAACGCTATGATACAGACCCAAAATTAAGAGAGCGTTTAGAGAAACGCCATAAAATGGTATTAGCTACAGAAAGTGCCGAATTAAAATCCCTCTTGAATAGAAGTCAGAAAGTGATTGCTGATGCATTTAAAGTCAATTCAGGTGCATGGGTGATGTGGATTATTCCTATTACTATGTTTTCTACCTTTATGGTTGGAGTGCAAGAATTTGCATCAAACATTATTACCGCAACATCTAAGCAAATTCGTAAGTTGATTCCAAATTCTGATATTGATGATGAACTGCTAATGGTATAGCAAACTTCTTTAACCGCCTAGAAAAGGTGTTTTTTTATTAGTGTTATTTAATATTTAAATAATATCCTTAAAAAGAATACATATACATTTCCCCCACTCCCATCTTTACATTATCTTTACAAAAAGATGGTGTATTTATCGTCATTGTTGTGGCAAAATAAGATGTCCTCTAGAAAGAGGCATATTATTTTTTGATTTCTCTATGGAATTAAGAGGTAAGCGATAGCAGTACATGGTGTGCTGCTATTTTTTAGTAATTATTTTTTAGGAAACTAATTAATGAACAAAATATTTAAGATAATTTGGAATAAAACGACCCAACGATTGGAAGTCGTTTCTGAATTAGCGAAATCGCAAGGGAAAGCAACGGCAAGCACGGATAAGCGTGCCGAAGTAACGAGTGCGGTTGGTTTTAAGAAATCCGCATTATTGACGGCAATATCCTTAGCTTTAGGGCTGATTGCGGCACCAAGCTTTGCTGCAACTTTTAATGACACCTATTCTAATGACTGGTCAATGTCATGGGGTAAGGGTAACCAATACGGTGGCCGTATTAGTGAGAAAAAATGGCCAATTGTTGTAGGGGCAGATAACCGTCTTGCGCCAGAAAACTCTGCCGCTGACTATGGTAATCCAGCGTCTGCTACAGTAATGGGGCGTGAGAATAATATTACCAGTAGTATGGAATTTGTGGTATTCGGTGACCGCAATGAGCTAAAAGCAGGTAATGTTTCTACAGTTATTGGTACGCGTAACAGAATTACAAATACACAAGGCAATAGTAACCGCTATTTAACTGTTGTGGGGAATAATGTTGTTGCAACAAACCCTGCGACGTGGGGGGTGTATATTGGTAATAATGTACAGGCTAACTCCTCACCGATTTCTATTGGTAACGGTGTATATTCGGAAATTGGAGGATCAGCAATTGGTCATAATATTTCCGTAAGGGCACGTAACACGGCTGATAATGGATATCTTCCTAGTGATGCTGGTTTTGCGGTAGGTTCTGATATTCAAGGATTTGGTAACCATATTTTCTTTGGTCGTAATATTGCTGTAGAAAAAACATCAGGCGATAAAAACTATGCAAACCTAGCTACGGTAAATAATAAAAACAGTATTTATGTAGGCCAAAACATTAGCACGAAAGGCGCAAAAGAAAGTGTCTTGATGGGGAGTGGTGTTAAGTCAGAAGATGATGTTGGGCATTATTCAGTTGGTGTTGGTTCTAACGTTACATTAAAATCAGGAACCGAAAATGCAGCGGCGTTTGGTCAACATATTTCTGTAACAGGTAAAAATACTGTCGCTGTAGGTTCTGGCGTAACCGTTTTAGCCTCTAATGCGACTGCGATTGGTAACGGCGCAAACGCTGCAAAAGATGGCGATATAGTACTTGGCGCGGGTTCTGCGACAACCGCAAGCACCAACAGTAATTTATCTGCTTGGACAGTGTCTGGAACTAACCTAACAGCGAGTTATAATGCATCAGTTAAACAAACTGACGGTAAAGGCGTCGTTTCAGTAGGTAGTGATTCGGTTAAACGCCAAATCAAAAACGTGGCAGCAGGCGATGTATCAGCAACCTCAACAGATGCGGTGAATGGTGCGCAGCTATATGCATTGTCCACAAAAATTGGAGAAAGTAGCTCAGCGTACCTCCATGTAAACTCAGCCAAAACAGGTAATAAGGACAATACAGCGACTGGTGCAACGGGTTCAAACTCTGTGGCAGTTGGTCCGAATGCAACCGCTTCTTCTACAAGTGGAATCGCAATTGGTGATGAAGCAAAAGCAACTTCAGCCCAAGGCAGCCTTGCCGTTGGCCAAAACGCAAATGCAGCCAATAATAATGCAACAGCCGTTGGTCGTGATTCCACAGCAAATGGAACTGACTCTGTTGCTGTAGGTTTAAGTGCGACAGCAAGTGGCGCAAGTGCTATTGCAATGGGTAAATCAGCAAACTCTACAAGTAATAGTACTGTTGCTTTAGGGCAAGAATCGAATGCAACAGGTAGAGCAGGTACTGCTGTAGGTTATCAAGCTCAATCAACAGGTGACTGGACTGTAGCTGCAGGTCCAAATGCTAAAGCAACTGCGCATAAGGCCTCTGCATTTGGTAATCAGGCAAATGCAAGCGCAGAAGCAGCCACTGCGGTTGGTTTCGAAGCAATAGCAAGTGGTACTTGGACTGCTGCGGTTGGCCCTAACGCTAGAGCATTGAAAAACTTTGCTGTTGCAGTGGGTAACAATGCGAATGCAACTGAAGTAAATGCAGTAGCAGTTGGTAAATCATCAACAGCAGGAAAAGATAGCTCATTAGCACTAGGTAATAACGCAACCGCTAATGCTGCAAGTGGTGATGTTGCATTAGGTGCTTCATCTGTTACTGCCGCAGCTAATAATATTACTGAGTTCACTATTGGCACAACGAAAGTGTCCGACAGCTTCGTGAAAGCAAAAGGCGATCAAGGCGTTGTTTCTGTAGGTAGTACAACCGTTAAACGTCAGATCCAAAATGTAGGCGCAGGTGATGTATCTGCAACCTCAACGGATGCGATCAACGGCTCACAACTTTACCATGTTGCAACCGCATTAAATACTGTAGCAACTGATGCTAAAACAGCGGCAAATAATGCTGCAGAAGCAGTAAACAACAGCTATTTACACGTTAATTCAAATAAAGCGGGGAACAAAGCTAAATTAAATGAACGTGGTAACGCAACTGGCACAGATGCGATTGCGTTAGGTCCAGATGCAACTGCAAGTGGTAACAATTCTATTGCTTTGGGTAGCAATATTACTGCGGGTAACACTAACACTGTTTCAATTGGTAAAGATGTTAAAACAAGCAATGTAAACTCCTTCTCTATTGGTTCCAATATCACTAATGGTGCAACAAATGCTTTAGCCGTAGGCGGAGATGTTTCAGTTGGTGGTTGGGCTGATTCTGGTATTGCGATTGGTCGTGGTGCAAAACTTGATGGAACAAGCAGTGGCGCAACAAATAGTGCCGATCGTTCTATCGCTTTAGGTCAAAACGCTTATATTAAAGGCCAAGATTCCGTTGCGGTCGGTTACAACTCTAACGTAACTGCAGAAGCAGGGATCGCATTAGGTCGAGAGACTAATGTTACTAAAGAAGGCGCATTGGCGTTAGGTAAAGGTGCCCAAGCAACAACAACAGCAGGCGACATTGCATTAGGTCAAGGTGCAACCACAGCCGCGCAAAATGCGGGTAATTCATTTACCTTAAATGGTAAAAATGTTGCTGCAAACGTTATTCAAGGAACAAACAATGGCGTGCTTTCTGTAGGTAACGCTACCGTTAAACGTCAAATCCAAAATGTTGGCGCAGGTAAGATTGCAGCAGATTCAAGCGATGCGATCAACGGTTCACAACTTTATTATGTAGCTACAGAGATTAATACTCTTGCATCTACAGCAGAGAGCAAAGCGACACAGGCTTCAACTACGGCTTCAACTGCGGCTTCTAAAGCTGATGCAGCACAAACCACAGCAAATGAAGCGAAAACTACAGCTGATAGTGCAGCAGCAGCGGTTAATAATACCTATTTACACGTAAACTCAAGTAAAACAGGTAACCGTGGTGCATTAAGTGCGGCAGCGAATGCAACAGGTGCGAATGCAATTGCGTTAGGCCCTAATGCAACTGCTTCGGGTGCAAGTTCTCTCGCAATTGGTGATGAGGCTTCAAATTCAGCGGCAGGTGGCGTATCTATTGGTCAAAATGCTATCAATAGTGCGACTAATTCAACCGTTATCGGACGTAACGCACAAGTAACCGCAGGTTCAACCGATTCTGTTGCAATTGGTTTGGAATCGATTGTAACGAATACGTCTGCAACGGCAATCGGTAAAAATGCAAATGCATCAGGCCAAAGCTCAATCTCTATTGGTCAAAATACCTTAACTAATGCAGCTGCAACAATCGCAATGGGTTATAACGTATCTGCAAGTGCTGCAAATGCGATTGCATTTGGTCGTGAAGTGAGTGCAAGTGGCGGTAGCGCAATGGCGTTTGGTACGAGTGCAAACGCAAGCGGTGGTAGTTCAATTGCATTCGGTCAGCGTTCAAACGCGACTGAGACGGCTGCTACAGCGTTAGGTTATCAAGCTGTTGCTACCGGTTGCTGGACTGTTGCAGTGGGTCCTGATGCTAAAGCAGCAGGAAACTTCACTGTGGCGATGGGTAATGGTGCCAATGCTTCAGCTACTAATGCAACGGCTATTGGTCGATCAACCCAAGCTTCAGGAAACGAAGCAACTGCTGTAGGTCGTGGTTCAGTGGCATCTGCGGCTAACGCGACAACACTTGGTGCAGTAGCGCTTGCAGGACAAGAAGGCGCATTAGCGTTAGGTCGTGGTGCAACAGCGAATACCTCAGCTGGCGATGTGGCACTAGGTGACTCATCTGTTACAGCCGCAACCAATAACATTTCTGCTTTAACAATTAACGGTAAAGATATTTCAACCAATTTCCAAACATCAAAAGGAAATAAAGGGGTTGTTTCTGTTGGTGGTCCAGCAATTAAACGTCAAATCCAAAACGTGGGTGCTGGCGATGTATCAGCGACATCTACCGATGCGATCAATGGTTCACAACTTTATTATGTTGCAACTGAGTTAAATACGTTAGCTTCAACGGCAGAAAGCAAAGCAACAGCAGCATCAACAGCAGCGTCAACTGCTGACTCGAAAGCGGTTGCCGCACAAACTACCGCCAATAATGCGAATAGCGTTGCGACACAAGCTTCAACAGCGGCATCTACAGCAACAGAAAAAGTAACCGCACTTGAAGCGCGTAAGCAAACTTTCAAAGTGAAGAATGCTGAAACCGAAAAAGACACTAAAGATGGTAAAGCGGAAGAGTGGACGTTAAATAAAGATAACGAAGTTACTTTTGGCGCAACCTCAGATCTTACTGTTAGCACAGATGGCAACGGCAATATCGTTTATGGTTTAAGTGCAACAACGACAGAAAAATTAACTAAAGCAGCAAAAGCTGTAGCTGATATTGACACAATCAAAACAGATGTGGCAGATGCTAAAGAAAAAGCAGCGGCGGCTGAAACTAAAGCAACAGCGGCTTCAACTGCGGCATCTACTGCAAACAGCAAAGCAACTGCAGCAGACTCTAAAGCAACTGCGGCTTCTACAGCAGCTTCAACCGCTGACTCTAAAGCAACTGCGGCTTCTACAGCAGCTTCAACCGCTGACTCTAAAGCAACTGCGGCGTCTACAGCAGCATCTACTGC
>NZ_LCTH01000046.1:0-1193 GCF_001008275.1 Haemophilus haemolyticus | reverse complement strand
TAAAAGTTCCTCTTTTATCTAAATTAAAACCGGGTGCTCAAGCACTTAATAGTGTTGCTTTTGATTTTGGATATGAGGTTAATAAACCTGGAGCAACTGAGAATCAGATTAAAGCAGAAACATTAGCTTCTGGAATGTCTAGTGTAGTTGGTCTAGGATCTGAACATTTACACTTAAATGGTGCACCTAAAATATTTTTTAATATGGTGTTGGGCTCAGTGATTGGAGATAAAGTTAAAGAAAGTTATTCTAAATCAATTGAGCAGGGAGGTAAGGAAAACAAATGATGATCCTAAAAATATTAAAATTTTTTATATTTGTTGCATTACTATGTTTCTTTGCTATGGTGATCGCTGAATTAGATGCGGGATGGAAGAATTTACAGTATGCAATCCTGATAAAAGAGGCTTTAATTATGTCTCTAAAATATCAGGTGGTTGTTTTACCAATATATTTTCTCTTTTTTAAACGAGATTAAAAGGAATAGAACTCTCAGCAGTTTTTTTGTTTGAGATTCACATAGCAATGCAAAAGTTCGGTCAATTTTCAAAGAGTTTTAAAACCTCTTAAAAACTGAGCGCACTTTTGTATTTTCAAAGATGCTCATGTTAAGAAAATATTATAGTTTCACATCCAACTTTGCGTAGTAACCTTACCAAGCGGAAAATAAGTTAAAGTAATGGCGCCTCGTGTCTATGCGATGGAGCAGAAAGGCGACTTAAATGGTGAAGGTGCGTTGATTTCAGCGGATGTGATTGATTTGCGGAGTAACCGTTTAACCAATAGCGGCACCATTGCAGGCCGTAAACTTACGTTATTAAATACTGAAAGCTTATTAAACGCAGGCACCATTACGGGTGATAAAGTAGGCATCAACACCACGAATAACTTCGATAATATCGGGGGTAAAGTGGAAGCCGAGCGAGCACTTTTGGTGGATGTGGGCGGTGATTTAAATCACGAAAGTACCACAATGACAACAAAGGTGGACTTATCTCATTTCCAACGGAGTGAAACCACGCTTGGTCGTAAAGCGCTTTTCCATGTAAAAGGAGAAGATGGCCAGTTACAACTCTCATCAAATAATCTGAACGCTAAAGGTGCAGATATTATTAACGATGGCAATGGCAGCACGCTTGTTCAAACAAAAAATAACGTGAATCTCACCGCACTTTCAGTGGGCTTTGATGAGA
>NZ_LCTH01000045.1:0-6888 GCF_001008275.1 Haemophilus haemolyticus | reverse complement strand
TTCAATACGCTTTTCGAGTGGCGGATGGCTCATAAAGAGTTCGCTGCGTTTACCATTAATCATAAAGGCATTTAAAGAACCTTCGAGATTTTGTGGTTCGTGAAGTTGTTGCAAACGTTGCAATGCCATGATCATTTTTTCTTTACCCACTAAACTTGCGGAACCAGCATCTGCACGGAATTCGCGGTAGCGTGAGAACCACATTGCGATAATACTCGCAAGCACACCAAAGAGCATTTCCAATACCATCGAAACCAAGAAATAAATACCTGAACTGCGCGTTTCTTCTCCATTATTGTTACGCGAACTTGCCACCGCCGTTGCAATAACGCGCGATAAGAAAATCACGAAAGTATTCAATACACCTTGCAATAACGCCATCGTCACCATATCGCCGTTGGAAATATGAGAAATTTCGTGCGCTAAAACAGCTTCAGCTTCAGCCTCAGTCATGTTGTTTAATAATCCAGTGCTCACTGCCACCAAAGAATTGCTTTTCGTCGCGCCTGTCGCAAAAGCATTCACATCGGGTGAATGATAAATCGCCACGTCTGGTATGGGAATACCTGCTTTCTGTGCTTGGCGACTAACGGTATCAATTAACCAACGTTCAGTTTGATTACGAGGTTGAATAATGACCTCTCCATCTACAGAACGTAATGCCATCGTTTTAGACAGGAATAATGAAATTAATGAGCCAGCAAAACCAAATAACAACGCCATAATTAAAATGCCGCCGGTGCTATTTCCTGCAATACCAGTCACACTTAAAATAATACCTAATACCAGCATTACAGCCATATTGGTTGCCAAGAAAAGAAGAATACGCATCATAATGTGTTCTCTCAAAGTTAGGGTTAAGTATTTCCTTAGTGGGGAAAATTCACAAAAAATTCAAGGTGTAATGTAAAATTTTTGTTATCAGCATACAAACAAAAAGTGCGGTCAAAAACATCGGTATTATGTAGCAGTTGCACAAAGTCCGAAAATTGACTAATTTACCGCATAAATTTGAATGCCTTTCCGAATGAAAATTGTGAAAGGCATTTCTTTTACCTCAAATTCTAACTTCAACCTCGCAATTTTTCACATCAATTTTCCATTTTTTCAAACTCAAGGCGGAGATATTCCGCTCAACCTTCATTCGGGTAAGCTATTTCTTTCTATCTAAGTCTATTCGCGTCTATAAGATTCTATGCTGCCATCAGAATTTCATCGTATGCAGCTTGTTCTTCAAGTCGCTTAAAGTAGTGGGATGAAATTTCGTTAGGTGCAAAGGCTTTCATACCGAGAAGCTCACCTTCGCGATGATTACCCTGCCAATAACCAACCCATTCTTTGAATGGCAGAACCCATAAACAACGTTTGAGGACATCTTCAAAAAGTTTCCCGTTAGATTCTCGGCGGTTATCTGAAAAGAATGCGGCTTGATTAGCATAGTGCAAGGCATATTTATTATCGACTTTATGATGTGTGCCACGCATTAAATCACGCATTCTGGCATTAAAGGATTCTGCTAGATTGTTGTTTACACCTTTCGCACTATAAGCCTCTTGATGATTCACCGACCAACGGGTGTAATGAAAATCAAGACTTTTATAAGCAGGGTTTTCATCACACATAATATCACTGCCTGCTTTGACAAAGCGTTGATTTAATGCAAAAACAGTATCCGCATTTTCAGTATAATCCATTGCAACAATGGTACGATTTGCTCCAGATATATTACTATCATTTGCAGCACGTTGTGTAATAGCAAATAGACAACGTTTAGTCGTTCTAAATTTAGGATATTTGCGACCTTTCTCATCAGCTTTCTGACGTTGTTTATGATTATTTTTACGAAAATTAGTTGGGCGCAGGGTAAAGTTGATCCACATTCCATCTTCGTGAATTTCGCCTGACAATGAACTCAAATCGCGCGTTTTAAATAAAGCTTCGCGAACTTTCCCACAAAGTACAAATGCCGTTTTGTAGTTCAAATTAAGATGACGACTAACATCAATCGCACTAATGCCTTTTGAGCTATTTATCATCATTAAGATGACAGCAAGAATATCGACTAAATCAACTTTATGAAAGGCAAAGGCTGTATTTGTTGTAATATAAAAATGGCGTTTGCTATGTTTACAACACCAACGTTTACGAGAAGGAAGGAAATAGGCTTCGTGGCGAATATCACAATACGGACAGCATACATCACGAACATTATTAGGGTTTCCCCAACGGTGAGTTTTTAAAAGGTGAAAAGCATCTTCTTCTGTAAGGCGTAAAATATCTTTTAAATTGATGTTTTTTGATTTGCTTGAAAGTAAATAATGTTGAGCCATTGCGAATTTCCTTGTGTAGTACAAGGCATTCGAGATTTGCTAAACGCCAGACACAAAAAAGCGCCCATCTGAAAAATTCAGATCGGCTCAAAGCGTTTATGCCTCGAATACCGTTACCCACAAGGAACTTGTGGAAGGCTCATTTAAAATGAGTGAAATTGCGATTGTTAAAACAGGAAATTTACAAGATGAAATTTGCTGCCACCTAAACATTCGCTACACACCTGTTAATATGTATTAATTGGTGATTGAATAAAGTTGCATTCTTTGGCTGATTGTATAATTTGTTAGGAAAATTTATCTTTGTGAATCAGCATTAAATGTAGTCCTTTAAAAGAATTTAATCAAACAAAAAAGCAACCCTTTTTGGAGTTGCTTTTAGTTCCCAAAAGAAACTTAGTTATTTTTTACTATTTTAAAAGTTGGAACTGATAACAAAGGTAAAATAGCCGTTGCATCTTTATTAATTCTATTCGTTAAAGAATACGCAGCTTCCCTTGCATAGCTATAAAGAACTAAAGGTGCATTACTATTTGCCCAAGTTTCAATTTTATCTATTGGAAAAGAGTTTTCATCAACTTTAAAGATCCCTTCAACTGTAACCTCCAACCAATATTCACTATCAGTCATTTTTAATGGTTGCGAAATCTCATCATATTCATAACCAATAGAGATATTTAATTTAACCCCAATTATATGTTGAGAATGATCATAATCAGAATGAGCAAATCGCATTTTAAATAAATGAGAACTTTCCTCTTGATTATCGTTAGACTTTGATTGATTGATCTCAATACTTAATTTTTTATATGAAACATTAACTAATTGAATAGGGTGTTTATCATACATATAGTAACTCACAAAAAATTACGCAGCAATCGCATATAGTTCATCATTTATACACAATAACGGTAACTCATTACCGTATGTCATTTCAGAATTTAACTGTTTACTTTGATTCCAAGTATACTCCATAGCTTTCTGAATACTTTGAATAAAAATACTAGGTAACTCAAAGTCAACCAAATCTTCTTCAGATTCTAGTAACTTATAACAATAATCTAAAGATAATGCTTGTGCTAACCCTGTTTCTTCGGGCTGACCGATAAATTTTTCTAATTCATCAATAGACATTGAGCCTAATAATGAATAGAAATCATGATTTTGTTTGACTTTCATAATACTCATATACATTCTCACCTATTCTAACGACCATCTCAATATTAATTAATGAGCCATCTCTAACAACATAACAGTCGGCTTTATTTAAGTTAACCCAATGACAATAAACCTGATCTAAATTATATATTTCTTTATAACTCATAGGTGTTTCTGTTTCCACTTGAATTATTTTAATATTTCTATTTTCTAATTTTTCTATAAATTTAATAAATAAATCACAAACCTTAGAAAATTCTACTAACAATAACCTTTTATCATTTTTAATCTTTTGTAATTTCTCTTTATATTTATCAAGAAAGCTTAGAAACTTATGTGATACATCTAATTCTTTAAAATCCAGATAGTTAGATTGCTCAGCCTTTAAATTGATAATAACTACAACTATGGAATCATCATTATCAACTTTATAAATATGCTCTTTTTTTCTGTCATGAGCAAAGCAAGCACCTAGCATTACATCGTGCCTTGGTTTTGATTTTACCATCTCGTCGGAAGATGCCCACAAATAAATACCACCACCATGTCTCCCATAGTTGGGTATAAATCCTGTCTTTTTTATCTGCAAACTACGCGAAAAAGATGTTCCATGAGTACCCTTTAAATCTAAATAAACTTTTTCTTGTTCAGCACGCATAACCACATAAACATCATAGTTAAAAGTGTATTTTATAGTTGAATTATAACATAAAATATCCTAAAAGCCATTTTAGATAGCAAAAAAGCACCACGGTAGGTGCTTTGAACAAAGGTAATGAACAAGATCTTCAAAGCTATTAAGCTAAAAAGTTGGTTTGCAGATTACTGCAAATTCTGTGCTGGCAATACTGGATCTAGATTACCAGTAATGTTCGGGCTGTATGGATAATTTGTATCGTAAAGCGGAGCTGGACCAATTGGACCTGCGACTTTTTCGCTACTACCTGAGTTAAGCTATGTGCCTTGTGTTTTACCATCACACGACGCTTCTGGCTTAAGCGTTCTTTGGCAGCTTGGTTGTTGCCTTCAATGGTTGCAGTTTTCACATTTAAGATGTAGAGCTTATTAGCCAGCTCTACAAATATTTATTTTCCTTCTGCTTTTAAATCCGTCTTATCAAAATCAAACAAGAAGTCTGAACTTAAATTGAATGTGTGCTCAGCATTGCACCCATTCAGGAACTAGAACTAGAAAAAGCCCTCAGCGTTTATATTGGTGTCGAACAGGACTTTGTATTGATACTTTATTCACACCGTTTTTATAGCTCTTTGACGATGATTAGTCAAAAATAATGTATTGTCCTATTTTACTTAACTGGTTATATTGTCAAAAATTTTGGTTAACAGATAGATTATGGTAATTAGAAGAGTTATTATTGGCGATAAAACAACTCATGGCGGAATCGTACTACAAGGTAGCCATAGCATGTTTGCTGATGGTAAAAATGCAGCAGTAGAAGGGAGTTTAGTCGCTTGTCCGCAATGCAAGAGTAACTTTCCTATTATTGAAGGTTCTCCATTTATGCGTTCTAATGGTAAACGTGTAGCGTTAGAAGGAATAAAAACCGCTTGTGGTGCTGAACTAATCGCTTCACAAAATAAAATGAAGATAGATGATGGTTTTAGCTCAGATCACTACATATAGAATAAAAGAAACAATAAGTAAAAATTTAAGGAATACATTGATGACTATAACTAAGAATTTTCCTAGCGATTATCCTGAAGACATTATTGTACCGCCATCGGATGCGACTGAAGTAGATATTTTGTTATATCGTATGGTTACAAAAACTTCCCCTGATGAAAATGATTTTTTGCCAACCTACAAAGATCCAGAACAAAAGAGAATATTTGAAAAAAATAGGGATGATCCTAATGCATATGGGACTTCATTCAGAGGAAATAAAGAAGATTTAATAGAAATCATCTCTCGACATTCAGAGAGGTTTGAAAATAAACTCATGTGTGAGTGTGATATTCTAGCCATTCAAGGTGTAGTGAAACAAACTGGTAAACCTAGTCATCATACAGTTTGGTTTTATAGTGGTGAGTATCCAAAATCTTGTAGGATCATAGAAAATGACGAATAAAAATTTATTGTTTGTGAATAATCCTAAATTTGGTAAATTAAATTATCATAATGTTTATACATATTACGATGAACCGTTAATGTTTAGTGCAAAGAACGAGTTTGGTCATATTTATTTTTGCTATAGTTTAGGTTGTGATAAGACACATGATAGGTGGCTAATTATTCCAACGACACCTGAACATATTAATAGATTTGAGCAAAAAGATATTTCTATATCATCAATGATAAGAGGTTCATTAAAAGGAAAAATCACATATTTATTAAAGTTTGATTTAGATAATCTTGAGCAATCATTATCTTTATTAGAAGAAGGTGATTTTAACTATAAATTACCAAATGATGATCTTTTTATTCATGAAAATATTAATTATGATGGGACAAGAGACTATACTCATAGAATTAGAATCGCTGTAAATGATAAGTCTAATCAAACCATCTCTATTATCAATAATATTTCAGAGTCATTTGGCTTATTATTAAATAATGCATTTAAGTCCATGTTTAATATTAAAACTAGTTTTCTTTTAAGAGATGCCGTACCTGGTTCTTATGTGCAGCGGGTAAAAACAGAGCTTTCATCTAAAGAAATACAAAAAGAGGATTTATTACCGTTGTTCCATGGGGGATTGGCAAAGCTATCAAATAAAGATGAAATGTCAGAATTAGTGACAAATAATGTATTGGATTTAAAGATAATTCGAGAATTAGTTGATAAGTTATCTAGTTATAAAGCTGATATTCAAGTTATTGATGAAACTACGACTAAAACAGTTTTCAATTTAAAATATGATATAGCTGAACAATTATTACCAATTATTAATAATAAATTAGAAAACCATTTAGATAGCTCAATGGTTCCACAGGCAAATAGCCTTGATTTAGTAAAAAATTATGTAGGTGCTTTGAAGAAGCGTGGTATCGTGACTGTTGATGATTTAACTGGTCTTACAACATCAAGACAAGTACTTTACTACAAGGATGCTTGTCGCATATTAAACCTAATTAAAGATGGATACTTGACCCCACAAGGACAAAGAATAGCAGAGTTGGATGTTCGAAGTGAATGGCTTGCAATAATTAAATCTGAATTTGAGAATTCGTATTGTGGCTATTTATGGATGAAATCACAAAATGTTTCATCAGTGACCGATATTACTAATGAAACATCCGCTATTCAATTTTTAAAAGAAAAAGCTACAGGCTTATCTGAAAATACTAGTGAAAGACGGGCTAGAACGTTAATTAATTGGCTAAGAGAGTTTAAACAGCTCGTTTAATCCTATCTGTCGCTATAGTAATGGCTTCTAAA
>NZ_LCTH01000044.1:0-6045 GCF_001008275.1 Haemophilus haemolyticus | reverse complement strand
GACAACGTCAAGCTGAAGAGGAAAAACGTCTATCGGAAGCACAACGCAAGCAAAAAGAGCTTATTAGTCGTTATTCAAATAGTGCTCTTTCTGAATTGTCTGCAACGGTAAATAGCATGCTTTCAGTTCAACATGAACTTGATAGCGTTTTAATTTCGGATTCAGATTTTTCAGTATGGACGAATATTACGCAAGATAAAAAACGTTATGATTCAGATGATTTCCGTGCTTATCAACAAAATATGAATTTACGCCAAATTGGTGTTAAGAAAAAAGTTGAGAATGGACGGATTGGAGCAATTTTCTCACATGGTCGTGCTAATAATACCTTTGATGAGCAGATCTCCAATCAGATGGATCTCACGATGGTGTCAGCATTTGCACAATATCAATGGCATGATTGGCAATTGGGTATCAACGCAGGTTATGGAGTGAGTTCAAGTAAAATTTCAGGTGAACAAAGCCAAAAAATTCATCGTCGTGTGATGAGTTATGGTTTTAATGCGAACTATCAGTTCCGTTTAGGAGAATTAGGTGTTCAGCCTTATCTTGGTATAAATCGCCATTTTATTGAAGGAGAAAATTACCAATACGAAGGTGTAAATATCCAAACACCGAAAATAGCATTTAATAGCTATACTACAGGGGTTAAGGTAGATTACACCTTTACACCTGCTCAAGATGTGACAATTAAACCTTATTTCTCGGTAAATTATGTCGATGCGTCAAATGCTCGTGTACAAACTAAAGTCAATCAGGCGACTTTACAACAACAGTTCGGGCGTTATTGGCAAAAAGAATTGGGTGTAAGTGGTGAGATCTCGCATTTCCATATGTCGGTATATGCGACTCAATCTCAAGGTTCACAATTAAGTAAACAGAGAACAATTGGTGTGAAATTAGGGTATCGTTGGTAGCCTAAGATCTGTTCTTAAAGAGGCTTTTATGTTGTAACTGAAACAATGTAAAAGCCTCTTTTTTATTCTTTTCAACTGCATTTTTTCGCCTTTATCCGTTTTACGGATTCAAGTATAATACCAACATTTTTAATCACATTAGATCAACGATTATGAGCACAAAATTTAACGTAAAAACATTCCAAGGTATGATTTTAGCCCTGCAAGAATATTGGGCAAACCAAGGCTGCACCATTGTTCAACCGTTTGATATGGAAGTGGGCGCAGGTACCTCTCACCCAATGACCGCATTGCGCGCATTAGGTCCAGAGCCGATGGCATTTGCTTATGTGCAACCTTCACGCCGCCCGACGGACGGTCGTTATGGCGAAAACCCAAACCGTTTACAACACTACTACCAATTCCAAGTAGTGATCAAACCTTCTCCAGATAACATTCAAGAACTTTATTTAGGCTCGCTTGAAATGCTTGGTTTCGATCCGACCCAAAACGATATCCGTTTTGTGGAAGATAACTGGGAAAACCCAACCTTAGGTGCATGGGGGTTGGGCTGGGAAGTGTGGCTAAACGGCATGGAAGTGACTCAATTTACCTATTTCCAACAAGTGGGTGGCTTAGAATGTAAACCAGTAACAGGTGAAGTGACCTACGGTTTAGAGCGTTTAGCCATGTACATTCAAGGCGTAGATTCCGTTTATGACTTAGTTTGGTCTGACGGTCCATTAGGCAAAACCACTTATGGCGATGTTTTCCATCAAAATGAAGTTGAGCAATCAACCTATAACTTTGAACACGCAAACACAGATTTCTTATTCTACTGCTTCGATCAATACGAAAAAGAGGCACAAGAGTTATTAGCCTTAGAAAAACCATTACCATTGCCTGCTTATGAGCGTATTTTGAAAGCAGCACACAGCTTTAACTTGTTAGATGCACGTAAAGCAATTTCGGTAACCGAACGCCAGCGCTATATTTTACGCATTCGTGCATTAACTAAAGGTGTGGCGGAAGCCTATTATGCAAGCCGTGAAGCCTTAGGTTTCCCTGGTTGTAAAAATAAGGCTTAAACAAATTCACAAAAGTGCGGTGAAATTTGACCGCACTTCAGGAGAGCAAAATGAGTAAACCAATTCTTTTTTATGCAGAAACATGCCCAGATACCGCACCATTTGTCGCGGAGTTGGATCGCTTAGGCGTGGATTACGATGAAGTAGAAATTATGACTTCATTACCTAATCTCAAACAATTCATTCGTTTACGCGATAGTAATGCAGAATTTGATAACTCGAAAGCAAATGGCTATTTAGGTATTCCTGCGTTGTTATTACCAAATGGCGATGTTGTTTTAGATGAATCCAAATTAAAAGAGATTTTCTAAAGTGATAAAAAAAACGTTAGCTCTTGCAACTTCAGCGATGATTTTGACCGCTTGTAGCAATGCGCAACCACAAGCTGAAATGCCAACTGTGGGCGGTGAAACAGATGCTCACGGTTGCTTACCAAGTGCGGGACAGTCTTATTCTTATTTGAAAAAAGCCTGTGTACAAGTGTTTGATGTGGCGGATATTAAGCTAGACGATCCTGCGAATAAAACCCAAGCGGGTTATGGCATTCTTTCGGAAGATAAGCAACTGGTTGAAGTGTTTGCGTCTGATTTGCCTGAAAATACGATTTTAGATCTGGTAAAAGGCGGCTATATCTCAAAAGATGGTAAAGTGAGTTTAATGAAAACCAAGACAAGTTGGAAGATTCGTAAGTAATGAAGAAAGTCAGTTTTTTACAATTTTTATTTAAAATTGGCGATGACTATTTAATGTTTCTACGAAATTTAACGCCTGCAGTGTTATTTTTATCACTGGCATTATTTATGTTTTCTGAGCTGGATTGGGTACATTGGGGGTGGAGTGATGTACCAGTGCTGTTTTTATGCCTCGCTTCTGGATTTATTGCACTCAGCGTCATGGCAATAAATACTGTCGCTTTTGTACGCGAGATGCTGAAAACCTTAAGAACACTAAGCGGAGAGAGCGAACTTGATGAAAATATTGGTACGCTCGCATTATTTAAAATGCTCTGGGTGGAGAGCAACAGTAAACAACTAATCTTTTTTGCGGTAGTCAATATTGTTGCAGTATTTATGGTGTTAGTTTACGGCACCAAATATGCCTTGAATTTTTATAGCTCAATTTCAACATTAAATGATTAGGTCTCGAATATGAAAAAAATAACCCTAAAATTCACCGCACTTTTGCTTGGCTCAGCTTTAGCAAGTAGTGCGTTTGCAACAGAAAATGGTCAAACTTCCTCAAGTTCTGATTATGAATTAGAGAAAGTATTGATTTTCAGCCGACACGGATTGCGTTCACCAGTGGAAAAAGATCCGCAAGAAATGGCGAAATATTCCCCTTATGAATGGGCAAAATGGAATGTACCATCTGGCTATCTCACTGCAAAAGGGACGGTGCTAGAAACCTATTTCGGACAGTATTTAGGTCAATGGCTTGCAGATAAAGGGTTACTAACAACAGAACGTTGTGCATCGGGCGAAGGCATTTTTGCTTATGCAAATGGTGTGCAACGCACCATCGCAACAGGGCAAGCAATTGTTTCTGGTGCATTTGCGGGCTGTAATGTTCAACTGCAACATCACGGTAAAATTGGTTCAGAAAAAGATCCGATTTTTAAAACGCAAGCGCATAATCCAAGCAAAGCCTTGATTGAATCTGCAAAAAATAACGTTGATTTAACCGCTTTACAGCAAAAATTAGCGCCAAATTATGCGTTATTAAGTGAAATTATCGATTACAAAAACTCACCAAACTGCTTGCAAAAAGGCGAGTGTGATTTAGGTGGAAAAGTCGGTGAATACAGTATTAAAGACGGAAAGTCGGTCAAAATTACTGGCTCTATCAGCAAAGGAAAGAAAATTGTCAGTGCATTATTGCTCGCGCATTATGTGGGCAAGCCTGCTTCAGAAATCGCAAACGGTCGCGTGGATAGCCAAGAAAAATGGCGTGCAATTAACGAAATTAAAAACGAATATTACCGCACTTTATTTAAAAACAACGAAACGTTAGCACAAAATGCGTCATACCCGTTGTTAGCATTTATTCAGCAACAGCTAAATAGTGAAAACAAAATTAATTTATTGGTTGGACACGATTCGAATATTGTTGCGTTGCTTGCGGCACTAGGCGTTGAGCCTTATGAATTGAATGATTCATTAGAAAATATCCCAATCGGTGGCAAGTTACTATTTGAAGTGTGGAAGCACAAGCCAAGTGGTAAGCTCAAATTTAAGTTGGATTATGTGTATCAAACCACCGAACAGTTGATTAACATTACGCCATTAAGTTTAGCGACACCACCAAACCAAACAGCATTAACCCTCAAAGGTTGTGAAAAAGATGAACATGGTTTTTGTGATTATGAGCGTTTTCAACAGGTACTTATTGAGGGGATTGAGAACGGAAAGCGATTAGAAAACGAATAATATTTTAAAAATGTATCTATATTTATATCGAAGAATATATGGCAATTTTTCAAAAAAATATGTGTATAACAACGGTTTTATTTGGCATGAAAATGGTGAAAGAGCAGTTCCAATAAAATCTTTTAGAAGGAATTATTTATGAAAAAAGGAACCATAATCAGTGTTAATAGTGAGAAAAAGATTGCTAGATTAAAATCTGAAGATGGAAATGAATATCCATTCTTTAAATTTAATCTGTTAAAAAAGGAATTATGGGAAAAACTTGAGAATGGAATAAGTGTTACGTTTGAATTAGATAAAAGTAAAGGCGGTAAAGACTTTGCTAAAAATATAGATATTTTTCTAGAAGATAATGAGAAATATACTTTATTATTCAGTAATGATGAGTATTTACTTCCTGATTCAAAAATTAATGATAGTGAACTTATTATTGGAATTGTTAGTTCTGTTGGAACTCCTTCAGATAGGATTATAACTCCACTTAAAGATCGTTTAATTGGTTTTGGATATTCAGTAGAAGAAATCAGAGTGTCTCAATTTCTTCCATCAATAGAATCTCAAAATATAAATGGTGAATATGAACGTATTGCTTATTTTATGGAACAGGGAGATTTATTTAGAAAAAGTAGTAATAATAACTCTATTTTAGCTATAGCTAGTTCAGTTAAAATTAAGGAATTAAGAACTAAGAAGAAAACAAATAAAAATGCGTATATTATTAATTCTCTTAAACATCCAGATGAAGTTGAGCTTCTTAGAAAAATATATGGAGATGGATTCTATTTGTTTGGTATCCATTCAGATAAAAATAGCCGAAAAAAATATTTAGAAGAAGATAAGCATTGCTCTCCCGATAAAGCGGAAGAATTAATTAAAGTAGATGAAAATGAAGACAAAAAATATGGACAAAAAACAAGGGATACTTACCATTTATCTGACTTTTTTCTGAATTTAAGTGATAATGAAAGACAGGTAAAAAATACACTTCAAAGATTTTTAGATCTAATTTTCTCAGATCCGTATAAAACCCCAACATTTGATGAATATGCGATGTTTATGGCGTTTAATAGTTCTGTTAGATCCGCTGATCTTTCTCGTCAAGTTGGAGCCGTTATTAGTAATAATCAGCAAATCATTTCTAATGGGGCTAATGACGTACCTAAATTTGGTGGAGGGCTTTATTGGGCTGAAAAAGATAAATATGGAAAAGTATCTGATCAAGATTTAGGAAGAGATTATAAGCGTAATGTAGATCAAAACAAGCAAAGCCAAAGAAATATTATAGAAAATATTATTAAAAAAACTAAAGAAAAGAAACTTTTAACACTAGAAGATGAAATTGAAAAATTAAAATTAATTTTGAAAGAAAGTGAGATTTCTGATCTAACAGAATTTGGTAGAGTTGTTCACGCTGAGATGGAGGCTATTTTAGCTTGCTCACGGGAAGGAATTTCAACAAGAGGTACTACTTTATACTGTACAACATTTCCTTGTCATAACTGCGCTAAGCATATTATTGCAAGTGGAATAGTGAGAGTTGTATATGTTGAACCATACCCAAAAAGCAAAGCTCTTGAGTTTCATGATGATTCAATCAAGTTACAAACTAATTTGGATGATGATAAATCAGTAAAT
>NZ_LCTH01000043.1:0-5478 GCF_001008275.1 Haemophilus haemolyticus | reverse complement strand
GTAAAAACAGAATAGCCCCGTGTCGAAAGATATGGGGTTTTGTTTTTTAGAAGTTTATACTTTAACAAAATAAATTTAGATAAAGTTTGTTAGTGAGAAAAATACGCACTAGTGATACAATCCGCAAAATTTTTAGAAGGGATACCTTATGGCTCGTAAGAAAAAAACACGTCGAATTACCGATATTATGCCAATTCGAAAAGCAGATAAAAAAATAGATATAACAAAAGCGCGTCCAGGTAAAAAGCTTACACGTTATGAATTGGACGCTAAAGCTCGTGAAGATAAGAAAAAACGTAAGCATAAAGGTTTAGCTTCAGGATCTCGTCGTAGTACGGTTAAAGAAGAAGCGAATAAACTTCAAAATGAAATTAAAGATCCAAAAATTGGTAGTAAGAAAAAGGTTCCGTTGGTTGTTGAATTTATTAATAAACCTGAAAAAGGTCAATTAATTCCAGTAATAAAACAGGTGAAAAAACAAGATCCAATGAAAGAGCTTGAAAATCTGGAAAATAACGAAATTCTTAATGAATTATTGGATGCTTTAGATGAAGGTAAAACTATTAGTAAAGCAGATCAACAATTTGTAGACGAATGCTTAGATCGAATTTCAGAATTAATGGAAGAGCTTGGCATTGAAGACGAAGATGAAAGTGAAGATGATTTATACCGCACTTTCGAGCGTATCGATATTAACCAATTTAGATAAGTTATGATTTGGCCATTTATTGTAGTTGCATTTTTCTTGGTGATTGGATTGAGTTTATATGCAATATATTTATTAAAACAGTTAAAAATCCAAAAGGAATTGATTACTAAAGCCAAGCGTCAGCGCACTATACGATTAAAAGAAAGTATTGATGTTATTGCTCGAGCAATGCAATCTGGAGAATGTAATATTTCAGAGGGGGTGATCCGTCTTACAATGCTATTAAGGCCTTTTGGTAAGAATTTATCTACTTATCCAGCGATGGCTAACTTATATGAAGTTGTGTGTGATATGCCTACGCATGATGCTCGTAAATTGCTTGATAAAAGAGAAAGAATACGTCTAGATTTAGATCGAGAAAGTGCAGAAGTACAATTTGAACAAGATATTAAAAAAGAATTGTATATATTATTAGAAGATATTAAATCTATTGAATTAATGTAAATATTGTTACTGTAAAGAAAAATGCGCTAAGTTTATCCTAGCGCATTTTTTTATGATTATTTTTGTTAACGATTTTGTTCAAAAAATAATACCGTTGCGGCAACACGAGAATGTACATTTAATTTGCGCAATAAATTACGGATATGTACTTTCACGGTTTCTTCTGAAATAAACAGTTGTGCTGCAATTTGTTTATTTGATAGACCTGTCGCAATTTGACGAAGTACGCCCATTTCACGATCCGTTAGGCTGTCTAATGGATTTTCTTCATGAGTACGTTCTAACAGTAAATTTTTAATAGAATCGCTCAGAATGATTTCACCTTGTGCAATGCGCTTTATTTGGTCTAGCAACGTATCTGGTTCCGTATCTTTTAGCAAGTAACCATCTGCACCTGCATCAATCAGAGTATAAATATCATTTTTTGCATCAGACACGGTTAAAATTAAGATTCGTGCATCGACGCCTTCTGCGCGTAATCCTTTGAGCGTATCTAACCCAGAAAGTCCTTTCATGTTGAGATCTAAAATGATCATATCAGGTGATGTTTGTAATGCCACAGAAATCCCTTCTGTGCCGCTGCCTACGTCAGCCACCACTTCAAAGTTATCGTCTAATTCTACAAGTTGTTTAATGCCACGACGCATTAATGGATGGTCGTCAATCAATAAAACCTTTAGTTTTTCTTGCATAATTTCCCCTTTAGTGGCAAAAGTCCACTTTAAAAAACGTAATATTCTATAAAGAATTTAATTCTATGCCAATCTAGAATAGAAAAAAATTTGATTTATCTCACAAACTTACTGTTTGAGGTAGGTTGATTGATGGATAGATAGAAAAAGAGCGGTAGAAAAATAGATAATTTTTTAGCGCTCTTTTAAGATAAGAAAGATTAAATGGTCGACTCTAATGCCCAAAGTTCCTTTAAGGTTTCTCGACGACGGATTAAATAGGATTTATCTCCATCTACTAAAACTTCTGCAGTACGGGGTCTTGAGTTATAGTTTGATGACATGCTTGCTCCATAGGCGCCAGCTGAGCATTGAGCAATATAATCACCTTCAGCAATAGAAAGTTCCCGTTGTTTGCCCAAGAAATCAGACGTTTCGCAAACTGGCCCCACAACATCATAAATGGCTTTTTCTCTTTCTAAAGTGCGGTCAATTTCTAGGATATTCATATAAGCCTCATACAATGCAGGACGGATCATATCGTTCATTCCTGTGTCGGTAATCGCGAAATTACGACTTTCATTATTTTTTAGGTATTGCACTTTGGCTACTAAAATTCCCGCATTTGCAGAAATTGCTCTGCCTGGTTCAAGAATAATTTCAAGTTCAGGATAATTTTGTAGTTTTTCTAACAATGCATTTGCGTAATCACTTGGATGCGGTGGTGTTTCATCCGTATAAGTCACGCCTAAACCACCACCAAGATCGAGATGTTTTAATTTTATTCCATCTTCTTTTAATTGTTCAATTAGTACAATTAAGCGATCTGTTGCATCTAAAAATGGTTGTAATTCAGTGAGCTGTGAGCCTATGTGGCAATCCATCCCTGTTATTTTTATGTTTGGCAGCGTTGAGGCTAATTTATATACCTCTCGAGCTTCATTTACACTTACGCCAAATTTATTTTCTTTTAATCCTGTTGAGATATAAGGGTGTGTATGTGCATCAACATCTGGATTTACACGTAAAGAAATAGGTGCGATTTTACCCATTTCTCCCGCGATTTGGTTAATGTACTTGAGTTCAGAAACTGATTCCACATTAAAGCAACGGATTCCAACTTCTAATGCGCGCATAATTTCTTCTCGAGATTTTGCAACGCCAGAAAAGACCACTTTTGACGCATCGCCACCTGCTGCCAGTACACGCTCAAGTTCGCCTTGCGAGACAATATCGAAACCAGAACCCAGTTTTGCCATGATATTTAATACGCCGATATTTGAGCAAGATTTTACGGCAAAGCAAATTAAGTGAGGATGCTTACCGAAGGCTGAGTCAAAAGCATGCCAATGGCGTTCAAGTGTTGCGCGAGAATATACATAAAGAGGTGTACCGAATTGTTCAGCAAGTTGTTGAACTGGAATATCTTCAGCATAAAGCTTATTATTTTTATATTGGAAGAAATTCATGTTGTGTTCCTGTTTTTTATTTTGGGATTGTAATTGGATAATCGCTTATTTGGTTTGTTGTGCTTGTTCTTTTTCTGGGAAATATAAAGGACCTTTTACGCCGCATCCCGTTGCCACAATGCAAATCGCACTAAGCACTAAAATTGATAGTAGTTTTTTCATTTTTTTCTCCCTTACTTATCGGTAAATCCGCCTTTCACAAGCTTAAGAAAGGCTTTATAATTTGCCGCATTCTATCAGATTTAAACAGGAACATTTTATGAATATTGCAGAATTTCACCAAAATATTGAACAAGTTTGGCAAAAAATTGAAGAAGAATTAGAAGAGCAAGGTGCGGATGTAGATTGTGAAACGCAAGGTTCAGTATTTACAATCACCTTTGATAATCGCACACAAATAGTGATTAACAAGCAAGAACCATTACTTGAGCTCTGGATTGCGAGTAAATTAGGTGGTTTTCATTTTGCTTTTAAAAATGGCGACTGGGTTTCTAATGACGGAAAACGTTTTTGGGATTGTTTAGTCGAAGCTTGTGCTGCACATGGCGAGAACGTGCAGTTCTAAGATGCTTGATTCTCCTTTATCACCAAAAATAATAGAAAAACCGACCGCACTTTCTGTTTTGAAATCGGTTTTCGGTTATCAATCTTTCCGTAAAGGGCAGGAAGAAGTCATCAAGGCCGCCTTAAACGGACAAGATGCTTTGGTGGTAATGGCAACGGGGAATGGCAAATCGCTTTGTTACCAAATTCCCGCACTTTGTTTTGATGGTTTAACTTTAGTGATTTCTCCGTTGATTTCCTTGATGAAAGATCAAGTGGATCAGCTGCAAGCTAATGGAATTGAGGCGGATTTTCTTAATTCTAGTCAGACTTTAGAACAGCAGCAACAAGTACAAAATAAGCTTATTTCTGGGCAACTTAAACTGCTTTATGTGTCGCCAGAAAAAGTGATGACGAACAGTTTCTTTCAACTTATTTCTTATAGTAAAGTCAGCTTTATTGCGATTGATGAAGCTCACTGCATTTCTCAATGGGGGCATGATTTTCGCCCTGAATATACCCAGCTTGGCGGTTTAAAAGCTAGTTTCCCTCATGCGCCGATTATGGCGCTCACCGCGACAGCCGATTATGCGACTCGCCAAGATATTTTGACTCACCTCAATCTGGAAAATCCGCATAAATATATTGGTAGTTTTGATCGACCGAACATTCGTTATACCTTAGAAGAAAAATATAAACCAATGGAGCAACTGACACGTTTTGTGTTAGCTCAAAAGGGCAAAAGTGGGATAATTTATTGCAACAGCCGAAACAAGGTTGAGCGAATTGCGGAAAGTTTACGCAATAAAAGTGTCTCTGCTGCTGCTTATCATGCGGGAATGGAAACGGCACTGCGTGAGCGCGTGCAACAGGATTTTCAGCGTGATAATGTTCAAGTAGTCGTCGCAACCATTGCTTTTGGAATGGGAATTAATAAATCCAATGTGCGGTTTGTTGCCCATTTTGATTTGCCACGTAGCATAGAATCTTACTATCAGGAAACGGGGCGGGCAGGACGTGATGATTTGCCTGCAGAGGCTGTTTTGTTTTATGAGCCGGCAGATTACGCTTGGTTACAAAAAATTCTTTTAGAAAAACCAGAAACGCCACAGCATCAGATTGAGCAACATAAATTAGAAGCTATTGGTGAATTTGCGGAAAGCCAGACTTGTCGCCGTTTAGTTCTTCTCAATTATTTTGGTGAGCATCGACAAACACCATGCAATAACTGTGATATTTGCCTTGACCCTCCTAAAAAATATGATGGATTAGTCGATGCGCAAAAAGTAATGTCTACTATTTATCGAGTGGGGCAATGTTTCGGCGCACATTATGTGATTGAGGTGTTGCGTGGCATGCACAATCAAAAAATTATTGAACGCCAGCACGATAAACTTTCAGTGTATGGCATTGGAAAAGATAAAAGCAAAGAGCATTGGCAGTCTGTCATTCGTCAGCTTATTCATTTGGGTTTTGTGCAACAGGTTATTAGTGAATTAAATCCAACGTTGCAACTTACTGAAAGTGCGAAAGCGATTCTGAAAGGTGAAGAACCATTAGAACTGGCAATGCCTCGTATTTCTTCAATCAGTAAAATTGTCCATAATCCACAACGTCAAGGTGTTGCAAATTACGATAAGGA
>NZ_LCTH01000042.1:0-25788 GCF_001008275.1 Haemophilus haemolyticus | reverse complement strand
TGTTAGTCAATGCGTTCAAAGTGCTCGCTGAAAAATGGCAATGTGAGTTAGTGGGCATTCCGCACAAAGCACAAGGAAAATATCGTCTTTCTGCGCGCAGTAAGATTTTGTTTAATTACGATGAGTTCTGGCAAGAGAACCAAGGGAAATATCGCCATGATTATTGGCAATTACCTTTAGATATTGAACGCAAACAATTAGAAGATATCGCAAGTAAAAAACGTTCTATGTATCGTAAACGTTATGAAATGTTAGACCAAATGGCACTGGATATTCAGCAACTTTAACGAAGAAAGTGCGGTAAAAATGAGAGAAATTTTTACCGCACTTTTCAATTAATTTTCTTGTTTTTTCACTTCATCCCACAACAAATCTAATTCAATCAGTGGCACATCATTAACTTGCTTACCTTGTTGTTGAACCGCTTGTTCTACTGCTCGAAAACGACGTTCAAATTTTAAATTTGCTTTCCGCAATGCATCTTCAGGATCACATTTTAAGTGACGAGCAAGATTGACCGTTGCGAACAATAAATCGCCGATTTCTTCTTCCACTTTATTTTGTTCAATCGAAGTGCGGTTAATTTCAACTTGAACTTCTTCTAATTCTTCCCGCACTTTGTCAAATACGGGTGAAATTTCTTCCCAATCAAAGCCTACTTTTGAACAACGTTTTTGTAATTTTGCTGCTCGCATAAGAGAAGGCAAAGCACGAGGTATATTATCTAAAATAGAGGTTTCTGCACTTTTACCTTGTTTTTCTTTGGCTTTCATTTCGTTCCAACGGGAAAGAGCTTCTGTTTCATCCCCCGCTTTTGCATCGCCAAACACGTGAGGATGACGGCGCACAATTTTTTCAGCAAGATCTTGCAATACATCGTCAAAAGTAAAGTATTTATCTTCCGTTGCAAGCTGGCTGAAGAAAACGACTTGCAACAATAAATCCCCTAATTCTTCGCGTAAATTTGGTATGTCTTTTTTCTCAATTGCTTCGATTACCTCGTAAGTTTCTTCCGTTAAGCAAGGAATCATTGATTCATAATTTTGTTTTAAATCCCAAGGGCATCCGCCATTTGGATTACGAAGTTGGGCAATAAGTTGAATAAAATCTTGAATGGAGTAGCGCATAATTTTATTTCCTTTGATGGAATGTTTTGGATAGTATAACGAACAAGAAAAATGGTGCAAATACCGTCGCTTTTTAGGCGTATTTTCTTTATACTTTGCGCATTAAAATATTATTGATAAAGCTGGGAAAAATGGAAAAAATTATTATCGACCATGATCGTTTTCTTCGCACGATTTCGCGTATTTCTCACGAAATTATTGAAAAACATCAAACGTTAGATGATCTTGTGATTGTTGGGATTAAACGCCGTGGCGCGGAAATTGCAGAATTATTACAACGTCGAGTTGAAGAATTAAGTGGTATAAATTTACCTTCAATGGAACTGGATATCACCTTTTATCGCGATGATTTAACTTTGGTTGATCAGGAAGATAAAATGCCAGTTTATAGTGGTTCATCACAATATTTGAATATTCAAGATAAAACCATCATTTTGGTTGATGATGTCTTGTTTACTGGTCGAACCATTCGAGCGGCAATGGATGCACTCACTGATTTTGGTCGTGCTGCAAAAATTGAATTAGTTATTTTTGTTGACCGTGGGCATCGTGAATTACCAATTCGTGCTGATTACGTAGGTAAAAATGTGCCAACAAGCCGTGATGAGCTTGTACAAGTTCGCACTGAAAAACAAGATGGCTGTTACGAAGTTGCTATTCTAGGGAAATAAATCTTATCTCTTGTGAACCTTCAATAGAATTGTTACTCTAACCAACGTTATTGACTCTTTTTTTATGAGATGAAAATGAAAAAATTTATTCTAAAATCTTTTTTATTGGCTACTTTAGGTTGTGTTGCTTTTACTTCTATGGCTCAAGCAGGAGAACGCGTTGTCGCAACAGTAGATGGCATTCCTATTTTAGAAAGCCAAGTTCGTGCAAATATGGGTAAAAAAGGCGATCGCCAAAGTGCACTTGATAAAATTATTGATGATCTTTTGGTGCAAAAAGCGATTCAAGAATCTGGTGTAAAAATTGATCCTCGTGAAATCGATCGTGTTGTGGAAGATACTGCGGCAAGAAATGGTTTAACTTACGGTCAGTTTTTGGATGCGTTAGATTATCAAGGCATTTCATTAAATACATTTCGTCAACAAATTGCCAATCAAATGATGATGGGTGCGGTGCGTAATAAAGCGATCAATGAAAGCGTTGCGGTGACGCGTGAAGAAGTTGTTGCGCTTGGTCAAAAAATGTTAGATGAGGCAAAATCGCAAGGCACAGCACAAAAAGTAACGGGTAAAGAATACGAAGTTCGTCATATTTTGTTAAAACTTAACCCGATGTTAAATGATGCACAGGCCAAAGCTGAATTAACAAGAATTCGCTCTGATATTATTGCGGGCAAAATGACTTTTGCAGACGCGGCTTTAAAATATTCGAAAGATTATTTATCCGGTGCGAATGGCGGTAGTTTAGGTTATGCGTTCCCAGAAAGTTACGCACCACAATTTGCACAGACTGTTGCACAAAGTAAACAAGGTGTAATTTCTGCACCATTTAAAACTGAGTTCGGTTGGCATATTTTGGAAGTAACAGGCACTCGAGATGGTGACCGCACGGCGGATGCTTATACGCAAAAAGCCTATGAACATTTGGTGAACAGTCAGTTACAAGACGCAAATAAAGATTGGGTAAAAGCATTACGTAAAACTGCGGATATTCAATATTTTAATAAATGATTTAATGTTTAAAAGAAAGGGGCTTAATTGCCCCTTTTGTTGTTTTTTATTTTCTCTTTCTTATATCTTATGAAGAAATTTTTAATTGCGATTTTACTTTTAATTTTGATTTTAGCGGGCGCGGCGAGTTTTGGTTATTACAAAATTACTGAATTTGTAAAAACACCAGTAAATGTGCAGGCAGATCAACTTTTAACAATTGAACGTGGCACAACAGGTTCAAAATTAGCCGCACTTTTTGAGCAAGAAAAGTTAATTGATGATGGGAAATTATTACCTTATTTGCTGAAGTTGAAACCTGAGCTAAATAAAATAAAAGCAGGCACTTATTCCCTTGAGAATATTAAAACTATGCAAAATTTACTCGATTTGCTCAATTCAGGTAAAGAAGTTCAGTTCAATGTAAAATGGATTGAAGGAAAAACCTTCAAGGATTGGCGAAAAGATCTTGAAAATGCACCGCACTTAAAACAAACCTTGCAAGGTAAAAGTGATAAAGAAATTATGGCGTTATTGGATATTCCAGCCGTTGCAAAAGCCGTTTACGAATGGAATAACATGGAGGGGTGGTTATATCCAGATACCTATAACTACACGCCAAACTCGACTGATCTTGAATTATTAAAACGTTCAGCTACTCGTTTACAAAAAGCCTTAGATAAAGCGTGGAATGAGCGCGATGAAAATCTCCCATTAGCGGATCCGTATCAGATGCTGATTTTGGCTTCTATTGTGGAGAAAGAAACGGGGATTGCAGAGGAGCGTCCACAAGTGGCTTCGGTATTTATTAACCGTTTAAAAGCTAATATGAAACTACAAACTGACCCAACGGTGATTTATGGAATGGGTGAGAGCTATACCGGTAATATTCGTAAGAAAGATTTGGAAACGATAACTCCTTACAATACCTATATGATTGAGGGGCTACCACCAACACCGATTGCGATGGTGAGTGAAAGTGCTTTGCAGGCTGTGGCGCATCCAGCGAAAACGGACTTTTATTATTTTGTTGCCGATGGCAGCGGCGGCCATAAATTTACTCGTAATCTGAATGAGCATAATAAAGCAGTGCAAGAATATTTACGTTGGTATCGCAACCAAAAAAATACCAAATAAAAGTGCGGAAGAAAATATGAAAGGAAAATTTATTGTCATTGAAGGTTTGGAAGGCGCGGGGAAAAGCTCCGCCCATCAATCTGTTGTGCGAGTTTTGCATGAACTCGGTATTCAAGATGTCGTGTTTACGCGCGAACCGGGCGGAACGCCACTGGCTGAGAAATTACGTCATCTCATCAAACATGAAACTGAAGAACCTGTGACAGCGAAAGCAGAGTTATTAATGCTTTATGCAGCACGTATTCAGTTGGTGGAAAATGTGATTAAACCTGCTTTAACGCAAGGAAAATGGGTGGTAGGTGATCGTCACGATATGTCATCTCAGGCATATCAAGGTGGTGGACGTCAATTAGACCCGCATTTTATGCTTACTTTGAAAGAAACCGTATTAGGCAATTTTGAGCCAGATCTCACGATTTATTTGGATATAGATCCGAGCGTCGGTTTAGCTCGAGCTCGTGGACGTGGCGAGTTAGACCGTATTGAGCAAATGGATTTGGATTTTTTCCATCGCACTCGAGCACGCTATTTAGAATTAGTAAAAGATAATCCCAAAGCTGTGGTGATTAATGCTGAGCAAAGTATTGAACTTGTTCAAGCTGATATTGAAAGTGCGGTAAAAAATTGGTGGAAATCAAACGAAAAATGACCGCACTTTCAGAATAAAAAATCGGCAGAGAATTTTTCTGCCGATTTTATTTTGTTACTACTAAACTTAAAACGTCCACTGTAAATTCAGCGCACCTTGTTTAGCGTGGTGATGTTTGCCTGTTTGGCGATTGAATGTTGCTTGTAAAGTTAAGTGAGATTTGATTTTCACTGCTACACCTAATTGACTTTCAATTGTCGCTTTATTGTCTATCACTCGACGTTCACCATCTATTTCCACGCCGAAAGGTTTTTGTTGGTAAATTGAATTGACGGCAACAAATGGTTGGAAAATGACACCATTAGTGAAAGTAAATTGCGCTTTAGCTTGTGCGCCAACTCGAGTTTGTAATTGGCGAGAGCCAAGTAAATTTACTTTACTATTGCCACTATCGGTTAAGCCGCCATTTACACCAAGATAGGTTAATTGTGCCTGTGGTTGTAGGTAAAAACGAATTTGAGTCCCTTTCCCTGTTAAGTGTTCTGCTAATAAAGCATTGTAACCTGCTTCAATTGAGGCAGTAATACCTTTTGAAGTAAAACGTTCTGTGCCATCTTCAGTGTTAATACGGTGGCGGAAACGTTGATACTGCATCCAGCTATCAACATACGCACCTGTCTGTTTGTCCTGAAGTTGATGCCAAGTGGCATAAATGCCCGCACCAAAGCCTTTCATATTTCCTGTTGTAAGATTGTCTGTATCTGGATTACGAAAAGTACTACGTTGTTCTGCTTGTCCACCCATTAAACCAAAGGAAAGTTGGTAGTCTTGATTCTGTAAGGAGAAAACATCGCCACCAAGTTGTATACCTTTACGATTTCCTTCTACTGGCGCGGTTTTACCTTGTACATCTTGGCTTAAGTGACCGCTAATTAAACGCAACCACAAGCCTTTGCGTGGTAAAGTGCGGTCAAAAATATCGCTATATTTATCATTTAAACGCAAATTGAATAGGGTATTAGCCGCCTGAGCTTGTTGTGCATAAATCGCAATATCATCGCGTTCTTGCACTTTGGTAAAAAAGCCCTCTGGGCGTTGTTGTAAAGAGAGTGTATAAATTCCCTTTTGGTGTTTACCAGAAAGACGGAATGCGCGTTTATCTGCTGTGCCATTTACTTTGATAATTTGATGCCCGTCTAGGCTTTTTAAGTCTTCTATTGGTGTTTCAAAAATGATATTAGACGTTCCTGTCACATCTTTATCAAAGGTTAAAACAGGTTGAGTTGCTTCTTTTGGATTAAATTTAATGAAAAAGCGAGAGCCGTCACCCTGATAATTTTCATGCACGGTTAATCTTGTATTTGTGCTATTAAAGCGAATATTGGCATTTTGTGTCTCTAAGTGATGTACATCAGAGTCAAAGCGTGGCTCCCAAAGAGAATCTTGTAAAACCATTTTTAATAACTGAAGGGTGGCGCCGCGCACTTCACTTTGGTTTTTCACTGTGAGAGTCAATCCTCTTGTTTCACCTGGAAACTTAAATCGATAGTTGTCAATAGCAAGTACATTAAAATCATATACCCTGTTATTGATTAACGCATTTAATGGTCGGCTTGTTTTTCCTGCTTCATCGTTATCATATAGATAAGATCGATACAAAACGGGTAAATTATACTGCTTTTCACTTTCACTATAAAAAGGAATATCTTCTCGGAAGGGGTGAAGAAAATGTTTCGCATATGGTGCATTAAAATCATACCACTCCCCTTCTTTTTCTGCCATATATTTTTTCTCTGAAAAATCAGTAAGGAACCATTTTTTTTCATAAGTATTGCTACCAAATAGTCCACAATCATCTTTAGGGGAATCTGGTTGTGAAAAATAGCAGGTTTCAGCATTTGTTATATAATCAATAATTTGTTTAGGAACAGGACTCCAAGCTACAGAATTTCGATCAAGCATATCTTTTAATGAATAGAATACGGAAGCACCACTTCCCTCTCCAAGATACTGAAGTCCTCTTTCTTTGACAAAATATTCTCGAACATATTTAGGCTCACCGCTAACAGAATATGGAATAAATAAAAATGCTATCAATAAGAAATAGACTAAACTAAACTTCTGCTTGCTTGCTTGCTTGCTTGCTTGCTTGCTTGCTTGCTTGCTTGCTTGCTTGCTTGCTTGCTTGCTTGCTTGCTTGCTTGCTTCGAGTTTCATAATAAATTTTCCTTTGTCAAGTAAAATAAATGGGGCGTGGATTTTAGCATAAAACTGAACAAAAAATGCCATTTGGTTCAAATTTTCTCTATTTATTTCTTATTTATTAAAAGTAAACGTTTGCTTTTTGCTATTTTGTCAAGCCAGTTTGAAAATGTGTATAATTGCCCTCGTTATTTACAAAAATTTCAGGAAAAATGACCGCACTTTACCCTTGGCTAATGCCAATTTATCATCAAATTGCTCAAACCTTTAACGAAGGTTTGGGGCATCATGCTGTGCTGATTAAAGCGGATGCTGGTTTAGGCGTGGAACGTTTATTTAATGCACTTGCACAGAAAATAATGTGTGCGGCTCAAGGCGATAAACCTTGTGGTCAATGCCATTCTTGTCATTTAATGCAGGCCCATAGCCATCCAGATTATCATGAATTAAGCCCTATTGACGGCAAGGATATTGGCGTCGATCAAGTGCGCGATATTAATGAAATGGTTGCTCAACACGCACAACAAAACGGTAATAAAGTGGTGTATGTGCAAGGTGCGGAACGTTTAACGGAAGCGGCTGCTAATGCGTTATTGAAAACATTGGAAGAGCCTCGTCCAAATACTTATTTTTTACTTCAGACGGATAGTTCAGCAAGTTTATTAGCAACCATTTATAGTCGATGCCAAGTGTGGAATCTGTCCGTGCCTAATGAACAAATGGCTCTTGATTGGTTGAAATCAGAAAGTGCGGCAGAAAATCAGGAAATTTTGACCGCACTTGCGATGAATCTTGGACGACCGCTTTTAGCCTTAGAAACTTTACAACAAGGGCTGATTGAACAGCGTAAAAACTTCTTGCGTCAATTTTGGGTGTTCTATCGCCGACGTTCGCCATTGGAATTACTTCCGTTGTTTGATAAAGAACGCTATGTTCAGCAAGTGGATTGGATTTTGGCTTTTCTTTCCGATTGTTTAAAACAGAAACTTGAAATTAATAGCTATCGACAAGTGGCTGATCTCGGGCGTGGTATCGAACAATTCAGCGACGAGCAAACTGCTCTTGGTTTATTACAAGCCATTAAAATTATGCAAAAAGTGCGGTCAGATTTGCTGACGATTAATGGCGTGAATGTTGAATTGATGCTATTAGATGGCTTGACCAGATTAGTTACAGAAGTGTTTAAGGGTTAATTATCAATTTACCCAAGGTACAAATTAGGAAAATAATTATGTTTATTGTTGATTCTCACTGTCATTTAGATGCGTTGGATTATGAAAATTTACACAAAAATATCGCAGATGTGGTGGAAAAAGCGCGCGCACGTGATGTGAAACATTTGCTCGCCATTGGTGTGACTTTAAGCCGTTTTGAGCAGGCTTATGACTCTTTACGTGAATTTAATAATGTCTCCCTTGCTTGCGGTGTGCATCCACTGGATTTTGAAGAAGAACCTTATGACGCAGAACGCTTATTGCGTTTGGCGCAAGATCCGAAAGTGATTGCGATTGGCGAAATTGGCTTAGATTATTATTACAGTGCAGACAATAAAGCAGCACAACAAGCGGTGTTTGGCAGCCAAATCGATATTGCAAACCAATTAGATAAGCCTGTAATTATTCATACACGTTCTGCAGGCGATGACACCATTGCAATGTTACGCCAACACCATGCTGAAAAGTGCGGTGGCGTTATTCATTGTTTTACGGAGACCATGGAATTTGCGAAAAAAGCGTTGGATTTAGGCTTTTACATTTCTTGTTCTGGTATTGTAACGTTCAAAAATGCTGAAGCGATTCGTGAGATTATTCGTTATGTGCCAACGGATCGCTTATTGGTTGAAACGGATTCGCCTTATCTTGCGCCAGTGCCTTATCGAGGAAAAGAAAATCAACCAGCTTATACGAGAGAAGTCTGTGAATACGTGGCAACCCTAAAAGGCGTTTCTGCAGAGGCGTTTGCTCAAATCACTACACAAAATTTCGAGCGTTTATTTAAAATTCGTGTAGAATAAATGCACAGTTCTGACAAGGGAAAAGTATGCGAAAGTTTTTTAAATATTTCTTATTTATTGTTGTTTTTTTATTCCACGGTTTTATGTTTTCCGTAGTGAATTATGTGTTCCCCCATTATGATGTGACACGTGTTACTGGCGTAGAAGTTAAACGTGTTGATAAAGATGGGCCAATCACAAAATCGAATCCAGCTGATGGCCCAACACGTGATGTGTATTACATCAATACGCAAAATGACGATGGCAAAATTATGGTGTATCGCAATGAAGATACGCGTTGGGGTTTCCCGTTCTACTTCAAATTTGGTTCAGCCAATTTACAAGCTGAAGCGCAGGCTTTGGGTAATGACAACAAACTTGTGCAAATTAAATACTATGGTTGGCGTATTACGATGATGGATGAATATCGCAATGCAACTTCAATTAAAGAAATGACTGCTGATGATACACCAAGCAATCCGATTGTTTCGTGGATTTTATATGTATTCTTGCTGGCGACATTATTTTTGTCTATCCAATTTATTCGCGGCTGGTTTGACAGCGACAAGTAATCTCCCAAACGGCCGCAAAGTGCGGTCGTTTTCTTTTATATTTTTGAGTAATGATTATGGAATTATTTCATACTATTTTAGCGATTGTGGCTTTAATTTTAAGTAGTGCAGTTGTTTCTTCTGCTGAAATTTCTCTGGCGAGTTCTCGCAAGTTAAAATTGCAATCTCTTGCGAACGAAGGCGACGTGCGTGCGCTTCAAGTGCTTAAATTACAAGAGCATCCTGGTCGTTTTATTACGGTGGTTCAAATCGGTTTGAATATGGTGGCGATTTTGGGTGGGGGAATTGGCGAAAGTGCGTTAAGTCCTTACATTGCAGATATTTTAAATCGTTCTTTTGAAGGAAGTTGGATTGAGCCAACCGCCTCTACAATCGCTTTTATATTAGTGACTTGTTTCTTTATCTTATTTGCTGATCTTATTCCAAAACGTATTGCCATTACTTATCCTGAAATGGTGGCGTTGCGCGTTGTCAGCATTATGAATTTCAGTATGTTTGTGTTTAAGCCGCTTGTATGTTTTTTTGATACGCTTGCTAATGTATTTTTCCGCTTATTTCGTATTTCCACTGTGCGTGAAGATGGTATGACGTCTGAAGATATTTTCGCCGTAGTTGAAGCGGGGGCAGAAGCTGGTATATTAAAAACTCAAGAGCATTATCTCATTGAAAACATTTTCGATATGCAATCACGTACAGTGACTTCCACCATGACAACCCGTGAAAATATCGTGTATTTAGACCGCACTTTTTCTCGCCAAGAGGTCATGGATACGCTTTCTCGTGATTCTCATTCTAAAATCGTGATTTGTGACAATAGCCTCGACAAAATCTTAGGTTATGTCGAATCCCATACGTTGCTCACCATGTATTTGCAGAATGAAAATGTGGTGCTGACTGATCCTAAACTACTCCGTAAAGCATTATTTGTGCCTGATACGCTTTCTCTTTACGAAGTGTTGGAATTGTTTAAATCTACCGGTGAAGATTTTGCGATTATTGTGAATGAATATGCCCTTGTAGTAGGTATTGTTACGCTAAATGATGTGATGAGTATTGTCATGGGGGAATTGGTTTCTAACGAAGAAGAATATATTGTTAGCCGTGATGAAAACTCGTGGCTTATTGATGGCGCAACGCCATTAGAAGATGTGACACGAGTGTTAGATATTGAATCTTTCCCAGATGAAGAAAATTACGAAACCATCAGTGGCTTTATGATGTATATGTTACGTAAAATCCCGAAAAAAACTGATTCTGTGGTTTACGGAAAATACAAGTTTGAAGTGATTGATACGGAAAACTTTAAAATCGATCAGATTTTGGTGTCTTTAGTAAAAGAGCAGGAGTAGAAGTACGGTAAATTTTTATCCATTTCTCTACAAAATTATGTTATAAAACCATAAAAATATGAGGTTAAATATGGAACTAAGACAACAAATTCCAACAGGCTGTATTAAACAATTCGGGCAATTTGGCGTGCCTTATGTGGTTGGCGAGGTTGCGGAATTTTTGCCGGATGGTGATGTGCTGGTGAATATCACATTGTTACAATCTGGTGAAAAAGACATTTATCGCTTATCTCACCTACTTGAAGATCCCGAAGCTGAATAAGGAAAACTATGTACGCGATTGCTTTTGATTTAGTTGTAAAAGACACTCAAGATCATCATCCAAAGGGTGTTCAGCAGGCTTATACAGACATTGGCGTGGTTTTAGCAAAATTTGGTTTTGTTAGAACACAAGGAAGTTTATATACCAATACGAATGAAGATATGGCAAATCTTTTTCAGGCAATGAATGCGCTAAAACAGTTGGCGTGGATTTCTCAGTCCGTACGAGATATTCGCGCTTTTCGTATTGAGCAATGGTCTGACTTTACTGATTTTATACGAAATTAAGCATTTGCTTAGATGAGCCTTACAGGCTTCCTTGCTTAATCCCACGCAGCCAGTATAATGGCTGCGTTTTTCTTGATTCTCAATTAGGTATGACGATGTTTAAAAAAATCTCTGTTTTATTTTTTACGTTAATGTTGGCAGGTTGTTCTTCTTGGTCGTCTGTTGCTAACTATGTTCCATTTATGGGAAAGGATAAAAAAGTGATTGATTTAGATAAGGATAAAATCGATCAGAAATCCTATGCGGCTGCTTATGAAGCGACTATAGCGACATATAAAGGTCGCGTGAATGAAAATTTCTTTGTAGA
Source organism: Haemophilus haemolyticus (assembly GCF_001008275.1). Taxonomy (GTDB): domain Bacteria; phylum Pseudomonadota; class Gammaproteobacteria; order Enterobacterales; family Pasteurellaceae; genus Haemophilus; species Haemophilus haemolyticus_P. The sequence continues at coordinate 14,302 of NZ_LCTH01000042.1, read as the reverse complement.
TAATTTTGCAAGTGGTGCGAATGACTGGTATTTAGGCCGTATTTTAGTTCCGGTGAAACAAATTCAGGATAAACTTTATACAGGCGGACATGATTCTGATGTATATGCTTATTATAGCGGCGTGTTACATGCAGAAGCATTGCAAGCGAACCTTAAACGTTTGAACGCAAATTGTTGGGAAAAAGTGGATTCGCAAAGCATGACTCAAGGTATTTATGATGCGATGCGTGATTTGCAAAAAGGTAAAGAGCGCGGTGAAAATGATGAATATATTGCGCAAGGTAGTGAAACACTGCTGAAAGCCTGTACATCTAAATAATTGTTTTTCAAAAGCTGCTGGTCGATTTATTTCACCAGCAGCTTTATTTTTAAATTATTAAGGAGCAAGAATGTTAGAACTTTCGGAAAGCAACATTCATTTAAATGCTAACGCAGCTAATAAACAACAAGCGATTGAAATGGCAGCGTCCGCATTAGTCCAAGCAGATAATGTGGAAAATGGTTACTTACAAGGAATGTTAGCGCGTGAACAGCAAACCTCAACCTTTTTAGACAATGGCATCGCTATTCCTCATGGCACCTTGGATACTCGTTCGATGGTAAAGAAAACGGGTGTGCAAGTGTTTCAATTTCCTCAAGGTATAGAATGGGGCGAAGGCAATATTGCTTATGTCGTGATTAGTATTGCGGCGCGATCTGATGAGCATTTGTCCTTGTTACGTCAACTTACTCACGTTTTGAGTGATGAAGATACCGCAGCGAAATTAGCAAAAATGACGGATGTTGCTGAATTTAGGGCGATTTTAATGGGTGAGACAATTGAGCCATTTGAAATTCCTGCTGCTAATATCAGTTTAGATGTAGATACCCAAAGTTTATTAACTTTAGTTGCGATTAATGCGGGGCAATTACAGGTGCAAAGTGCGGTAGAAAATCGCTTTATTTCTGAGGTGATTAATAATGCGGCATTACCGCTTGGCAAAGGGTTATGGGTAACGGATTCTGTCGTAGGAAATGTGAAAAATGCCTTAGCATTTAGTCGTGCTAAAACAATTTTTAGCCACAATGGCAAAGCCGTAAAAGGCGTGATAACTGTTGCAGCCGTCAGTGATCAAATTAATCCAACTTTAGCGCGTTTATTAGATGACGATGTCCAAACAACCTTGCTCAATGGTAATTCGACAGAAATTTTGACCGCACTTTTGGGTTCAGAGAATGAGGTTGAAGCTCAATCTGTAGAAGGTGCTGTTGTAGGAACTTTTACGATTCGTAATGAACACGGCTTACACGCACGCCCAAGTGCAAATTTGGTTAATGAAGTGAAAAAATTTACTTCGAAAATTACTGTGCAAAATCTTACTCGTGAAAGTGAAGTTGTTAGCGCAAAAAGTTTGATGAAGATTGTTGCGCTCGGTGTAACGCAAGGACATCGCTTACGTTTTGTGGCTGAAGGAGAAGATGCCAAACAAGCGATTGAATCATTGGGCAAAGCGATTGCTGATGGTTTGGGCGAGAATGTTTCTGCAGTGCCACCATCTGAACCAGATACCATTGAGATTATGGGGGAACAAATTCACGCACCAGCGGTAAGCGAAGATCATAACTTGCCAGCAAATGCTATTGAGGGAGTATTTGTAATTAAGAACGAACACGGTTTGCACGCTCGCCCAAGTGCAGTATTGGTAAACGAAGTGAAAAAATATAATGCCTCTGTGGCGGTTCAGAATCTTGATCGTAATTCTCAATTAGTGAGTGCTAAAAGTTTGATGAAAATTGTGGCATTAGGCGTGGTGAAAGGGACTCGCTTACGTTTTGTTGCGACGGGCGATGAAGCGCAACAAGCTATTGACGGAATCGGCGCTGTGATTGAATCGGGTTTAGGGGAATAGTATGGCAAGCGTCGTAACAATTACCTTAAATGCCGCCTATGATTTAGTCGGACGTTTAACTCGTATCCAACTTGGTGAAGTAAATACCGTAGAAACCCTTGGCTTATTTCCTGCAGGGAAAGGCATTAATGTCGCAAAAGTCCTAAAAGATTTAGACGTTGATGTCGCAGTAGGAGGTTTCTTGGGCGAGGATAATTCAGCTGATTTTGAGCAAATGTTTAATAAGCACGGTTTGGAAGATAAATTTCACCGTGTTGATGGCAAAACGCGTATCAATGTAAAAATTACTGAAACCGAAGCTGATGTGACAGATTTAAATTTCTTGGGGTATCAAATAAATCCACAAATTTGGCAACAATTTGTGACTGATTCTTTGGCTTATTGTTTAGATTATGACATTGTCGCAGTTTGTGGCAGTTTACCTCGAGGTGTATCTCCCGAATTATTTGCTGATTGGTTGAGTCAGCTTCATAAAGCTGGTGTAAAAGTGGTGCTTGATAGTAGCAATGCTGCGCTCACCGCTGGATTAAAAGCGAAACCTTGGCTAGTAAAACCCAATCATCGAGAACTTGAGGCTTGGGTTGGTCATCCATTAAATAGTCTTGAAGAAATTATTACGGCAGCAAGGCAACTCAAAGCGGAAGGCATTGAAAACGTGATTATTTCAATGGGCGCAAAAGGTTCTTTATGGGTTAATAATGAAGGCGTGCTCAAAGCCGAACCAGCAAAATGTGAAAATGTAGTGAGTACCGTTGGGGCAGGGGATTCCATGGTAGCAGGCTTAATCCATGGTTTTGAAAAAGGTTTATCGAAATCAGAAACCTTAGCTTTTGCTACGGCTGTGTCCGCTTTTGCTGTGTCTCAAAGTAACGTCGGTGTGAGTGATTTGAGTTTACTTGACCCCATTTTAGAAAAAGTACAAATAACGATGATTGAAGGATAGTATGAAGTTATTTTTAACCCAATCAGCTAATGTAGGTGATGCGAAAGCCTATTTATTACATGAAGTTTTTCGAGCGGCTGCGCAAAAAGCAAATGTTTCTATTGTAGAAACACCAGCCGAAGCAGATCTTGTTCTCGTATTTGGTTCTGTCTTACCAAATAACCCCGCTTTAGTTAGTAAAAAAGTCTTTATTATCGGCGAAGCTATCGCCATGATTTCTCCTGAAGTCACGCTGGCAAATGCCTTAGCGAATGGGGCAGATTATGTTGCTCCGAAAAGTGCGGTGAATTTTACAGGTGTTTCTGGTGTAAAAAATATTGTTGCGGTAACTGCTTGTCCAACTGGGGTTGCACATACGTTTATGTCAGCCGAAGCGATTGAAGCCTATGCGAAAAAACAAGGTTGGAATGTAAAAGTTGAAACCCGTGGTCAAGTTGGGGCTGGCAATGAAATTACGGCAGAAGAAGTTGCTGCGGCTGATTTGGTATTTGTTGCAGCAGATATTGATGTGCCCTTAGATAAATTTAAAGGTAAACCAATGTACCGTACTTCAACAGGATTAGCCCTGAAGAAAACCGAGCAAGAATTTAATAAAGCATTTAAAGAAGCCAAAATTTTTGATGGTGGAAATAATGCGGAATCGAAAGAAGAAAGCCGTGAGAAAAAAGGTGTGTACAAACACTTGATGACTGGCGTTTCTCATATGTTACCGTTAGTGGTTGCGGGTGGATTGTTGATCGCGATTTCCTTTATGTTCAGTTTTAATGTGATTGAAAATACTGGGATTTTGCAAGATCTTCCAAATATGTTGATGAATATCGGTAGTGGTGTGGCGTTCAAGTTAATGATTGCCGTGTTTGCTGGTTACGTTGCATTTTCTATCGCTGATCGTCCAGGGCTTGCAGTTGGTTTGATTGCTGGGATGCTGGCAAGTGAAGCGGGCGCAGGGATTCTTGGCGGTATTATTGCGGGTTTCTTAGCGGGCTATGTGGTGAAAGGGCTGAACGTGATTATTCGATTGCCAGCAAGCCTGACTTCATTAAAACCGATTTTAATTTTACCGCTCTTGGGTTCGATGATTGTTGGTTTGACGATGATTTACCTCATCAATCCACCAGTGGCTGAAATTATGAAAGAGCTAAGTAATTGGCTTACTTCAATGGGAGAAGTGAATGCGATTGTGTTAGGCGCAATTATCGGCGCAATGATGTGTATCGATATGGGCGGACCGGTAAATAAAGCAGCGTACACTTTTTCGGTTGGCTTAATTGCTTCCCAAGTTTATACGCCAATGGCTGCGGCAATGGCCGCGGGTATGGTTCCACCAATTGGCATGACAGTGGCGACTTGGATTGCTCGCAATAAATTCACCGTTAGCCAACGCGATGCGGGGAAAGCATCATTCGTTCTTGGTTTATGTTTTATTTCCGAAGGTGCATTACCATTTGTGGCCGCAGATCCAATTCGTGTCATTATTAGCTCTGTGATTGGTGGTGCAGTGGCTGGTGCGATTTCAATGGGATTAAATATTACATTACAAGCCCCACACGGCGGATTATTTGTCATTCCATTTGTATCTGAGCCATTGAAATATCTTGGAGCAATTGCGATTGGTGCTTTATCAACAGGTGTGGTTTACGCCATTATTAAATCGAAAAACAATGCGGAATAATACCGCACTTTGAATGTAAAAAAGCCGATTCAAGTGAATCGGCTTTTGTTTTGGAAGAGATTTATTTTTCACGATCGTCGATCGTTTGTAGCAAATAATTTCCTTCTGCGTCAGCAAGACTACGAAAACCTACATTCGTGATCTTGTAGGGATACTTCGTTCGATAAGTAAAGTTTTCGTGATGATGTCCGTGGAATACTTGCTTAACCCCCATCTTGATTGCTAAATCATTGATTACTTGGAAACCCATCGGATGTGGTTTAGGGGCTTCGTGACAAATCAACACATCCGCTTGTTGGTTTTCTAAGATTTCAATATCTGATGGAAAAATTGACGTGCGATGACGTAAAGGCACACCGCCTCGCCAGATTTTCTCCTGTGGGCTATATTGGCAATAATGAATAGGATCAAAAAACATGGGGCGATTTGGCGGCATCCAGATTTGCCCGCGGAATACACCGCCTAATCCCGCAATGCGTGTGCCTTGAATATCAACTACGCGATTGTGTAAATTCCGTGATTGCCATTCAGAGCCCCAAATCGCATCAAAAGCACTAATTGTTTTGCTATCATGATTTCCATGAATAAACCAAATATCACAATGTTGTGCGAGTTTATCCAACTCATCTGTTGTGGTGAGCTGTAAATCGCCTAAAATTATGAGTGCGACATTTTCCTGTTCTCTCACAAAAGGGTAAATATGATCGTAGCTTCCGTGTGGATCACCGGCAAATAAGATCATTGATGTTTTCCTTTTATAACAAATGGACTATTTTGTAATTCACTGATTTCTTCTTCATTTAACACTTTCTCAATGACTGCTTTAACTTGGTTATAGCGATCAAGATAACTTGGCGATTCAATCTCTATATAAGGAACTTTATATTTATCTAACAGTTTTTTGAGCAGTTGTTGAAATTGTTGGCGCTGCTTTTGTGAGCCTAAGCTACGTAAGCCATCATCCACCCATTCAGTATTATTTTTCAGCAAAATAGTGACATCAAAAGGATATTCTTTAATCATTGAGTCTAAAAATGGGTGGGCTTTTCCTTCATATTGAATGCAGAACGCTTGCGTGGTGATGAAATCCGTATCAATAAATGCAATTTTATGTGCATGGCGTACGGCATAATCAATGTATCGTTGATGACCAAGAGCCATTTGCGGATAGTCTGAATATTGCATCGCTTGCTCATTACCACCCAGTTTTTCAAATACAAATTCACGTCCGTATTCCCATGCAGAAGTGGTATTAAATACGGCAGCTAACTTATTAACCAGCACGCTTTTACCACTGCTTTCTCCCCCTAAAATTGCCACAGTTTTGGCAAAGAAAGGACGAACTTCTTTCGGAATAAATTTCCAATATAGGAATGGCGTCGTACGAATTTTGGTTGCGGACACATTAAAGAAAGTGCGGTCAGGATCGACTAACGACACTTCTAAACCTAAGTATTTCTCGTAAGGCGCTTTATCTTGAGGTTCGCTACTAAATACAATTGAAGGCTCAAAATGTTTTTCATGAAATAGCGTTTTAACTGCTTCACTCCAAGATTGCCAGCCATTTGGATAACTTGGAATACCGTCTTCAACCAAATGATGAATAAAAATCTGATTTTTTTGATATTTGAAAATTTGCTGCATCCAACGTAAACGATCTTGCACGGTTGGCATACGTTTCATTTTACTATCGTAAAATAATTTCAAATCGCGTTCTGTATCACTACACACGATAACGTGTAGTTCATTGACTTTACTGAACGCTTCATAAATCATATTTATATGGCCTGTGTGCACGGGATAAAATTTCCCGAAAATGACACCGACTTTTTTCTCTTTTGCTTTTGACATAATCCGCTCTTAATAGCGTAAGAATTGAGTGCGTTCATTGTAGGCTAAATGAAAATATTTTTCACGTTCTGATTTAGTGCCTAGGTATTTTGCGCTATACTTAGCGTGCATTCTCAGGGCAGGGTGAAATTCCCTACCGGTGGTAAAGCCCACGAGCGTTTAAAAGTGCGGTCAATTTTTGGCAAATTTTTCCAGCTAAATTGTCCTGATTTTCACTTTTAAAGTCAGCAGATTTGGTGAAATTCCAAAGCCGACAGTAAAGTCTGGATGAAAGAGAATAAAACGAGTTGGGTTCCCAAATCGTTCATTTTATTTGCATTTCTCAGCCCTGATTCTGGTATTTAATTGAAATCTCAAATTAGGAAATTACTATGAATCAGTCAATTTTATCTCCATTCGGCAACACCGCTGAAGAACGCGTACTTAATGCAATTAATGCTTTTAAACATGGAAATGGCGTATTAGTTTTAGATGATGAAGATCGTGAAAATGAAGGCGATTTAATTTTCCCAGCAGAAACAATCACGCCAGAACAAATGGCAAAATTAATTCGTTATGGCAGTGGTATCGTTTGTTTATGTATTACCGATGAACGTTGCCAACAACTCGATTTACCGCCAATGGTAGAACACAATAATAGCGTAAACAAAACAGCTTTTACGGTGACGATTGAAGCCGCGAAAGGTGTGTCTACTGGCGTATCTGCCGCAGACCGAGTAACCACTATTCAAACGGCGATTGCAGATAATGCAGTTCCAACAGATTTACATCGTCCAGGCCATGTCTTCCCACTTCGTGCAGCAAATGGTGGCGTACTTACCCGTCGCGGACATACTGAAGCTTCCGTTGATTTAGCTCGTTTAGCAGGATTTAAAGAAGCAGGCGTTATTTGTGAAATTACTAACGATGATGGCACAATGGCTCGCGCCCCTGAGATTGTAGAATTTGCGAAAAAATTTGGTTATTCCGTGCTAACCATTGAAGATTTAGTTGAATATCGTTTAGCACATAATATTTAAAATGAAGAAGTGCGGTGAAAATTTCTATGATTTTTCACCGAACTTTTTTGTTTATTTTGTTTCTGGTAAATTTACTGCACCTTCATAGCCTAATTGTCGCCAAGCTTCATAAACCGTTACAGCGACCGAATTAGACAAGTTCATACTGCGACTATTGGCTGTCATTGGAATACGGATTTTTTGTTCCATCGGCATTTCATTTAAAATTGACATTGGAATGCCGCGAGTTTCGGGGCCAAACATTAAATAATCACCAAGTTCAAATTTCACTTGGCTATGTGCTGGACTACCTTTTGTTGTAAGTGCAAAGAGACGTTTGGGTTTCTCGCTTTCTAAAAAGGCTTCAAAAGTCTTGTGACGTTTGATTTCTGCAAATTCGTGATAATCCAAACCTGAGCGGCGTAAGCGTTTATCATCCCAGGTAAAACCTAGGGGTTCAATTAAGTGCAAGCGAAATCCTGTATTGGCGCAAAGGCGAATAATGTTACCGGTATTTTGTGGGATCTCTGGTTCATATAAAACAATATCTAACATAATTTTCTCTCTAATTCTGATATAAACGATAACTCACCATTCCCGTTGTTTTTTCTTTCAATAACGTCCAGTTTTCAGGAGTGATGAGCGGTTTATTTTTCTCTGTTTCTACGTAAATTAACGCATTGGGTTTTAGCCAATTATTTTCACAAAGCAAGTTAATTGCTTGTTCTGCCAAATTAAAATGAAAGGGTGGATCTAAAAACACCACATCAAAGTGCGGTTGATTTTGTGGCTGTTTTAGAAAATCCAAACTACTTTGATTAATCACTTCGGCCTGTTCTGATGAGCATTTGAGCGTTTGTAAATTCTTTTTTAATTGATTGGCGACGATTTTATCTAGTTCTAAAAAAGTCACCTTTTTCGCTTGGCGAGAAAGTGCTTCGAAACCTAATGAGCCACTCCCCGCAAAGCCATCTAAACATTCAGACTGATGGATATAAGGCATTAACCAATTAAAAAGCGTTTCTTTCACTCTATCTCCAGTTGGGCGTAAGCCTTCTGAATTTAATACTGGAAGTTTTCGCCCTCGCCATAGCCCAGCAATAATGCGAACCTCGCCCTTTGAATTTGGCGTTTGTATTTTTTTCATAAAGATTCGATTTTTATTGAAAATTGTGCTTAGTTTAGACGATTTTTTGCTAGAATGAACAACATTTTTATCGGATTACAGTTAAGAGAGCATTTTATGGCTGAAGAAAATAAAAAAGGCGGATTTTGGGCATCGTTATTTGGGCGTAATAAAAAGCACGATGAACCTAAAATTGAGCCGAAAATTGAAGAAGAAAAGATTAAAGATGTCGAGCCATCTATTGAAAAACTTGAAACTCATGATTTAGTTGAAGAACCGTCTGCATCAGAAACAGTAGAAAGTGCGGTGGATTCTGAGTCGTTTTTAGTCGAAAGTATTGAAACGAATGAAATAGTTGAAGAAGAAAAAATACAGGAAATTTCAACCGCACTTGAGCCGGTCGAAGAAATCATCGAAGCGAAAAATTTAGAAGATGACCTTCCGATTACAGAAACCGTGGTTGAATCTGAAATTGTTGAAGATATTAAAGATGAGCTTCAGCCTGTTGTTGAAATTGAAACTCGCGAAAAGCCAAGTGAAGGGGGCTTTTTTAGTCGTTTAGTTAAGGGATTACTGAAAACTAAACAAAATATAGGTGCAGGTTTTCGTAGTTTTTTCTTAGGAAAGAAAATTGATGATGAGTTGTTTGAAGAATTAGAAGAACAACTTTTGATTGCGGATATTGGCGTGCCGACAACAAGTAAAATCATCAAAAATTTGACTGAGCATGCGAGTCGCAAAGAATTACAAGATGCCGAGCTTCTATATCAACAATTAAAAGTAGAAATGGCTGATATTCTTGAGCCAGTGGCCCAGCCTCTTGTGATTGATACTACAAAGAAACCTTATGTGATTTTAATGGTGGGCGTAAATGGCGTGGGTAAAACGACGACAATTGGTAAGCTAGCACGTAAATTTCAGGCTGAAGGAAAATCTGTGATGCTAGCGGCGGGTGATACTTTCCGTGCGGCGGCTGTTGAGCAGCTTCAAGTTTGGGGCGAGCGTAATCATATTCCAGTTGTTGCGCAAAGCACTGGGTCTGATTCTGCATCGGTGATTTTTGATGCGATGCAATCAGCGGCTGCACGCAATATTGATATTCTTATTGCGGATACGGCGGGTCGTTTACAAAATAAAAATAACTTAATGGACGAACTGAAAAAAATTGTTCGTGTTATGAAAAAATATGACGAAACTGCGCCACATGAAATTATGCTTACGCTGGATGCTGGAACGGGACAAAATGCCATTAGCCAAGCGAAGTTATTTAATGAGGCTGTGGGTTTAACAGGGATCTCTCTAACTAAATTAGATGGCACAGCAAAAGGCGGCGTGATTTTTGCCATAGCCGATCAGTTTAAGTTGCCTATTCGCTATATCGGTGTAGGCGAGAAAATTGAAGATTTACGTGAGTTTAATGCTAAAGAATTTATTGAGGCATTATTCGTTCATGAAGAAGAATAAAAAGAATAAGGAAAAATTGTGATTAAGTTCTCAAATGTTTCTAAAGCCTATCATGGTGCAACGCAGCCAGCGTTACAGGGCTTGAATTTTCATCTTCCAGTGGGAAGTATGACTTACTTAGTTGGGCATTCAGGCGCAGGGAAAAGTACATTACTCAAGCTTATTATGGGAATGGAAAAAGCCAACGCGGGTCAAATTTGGTTTAACGGACACGATATTACTCGCTTGTCAAAATATGAAATTCCATTTCTGCGTCGCCAAATTGGTATGGTTCACCAAGATTATCGTTTATTAACAGATCGTACAGTGGTGGAAAATGTGGCATTGCCATTGATTATTGCGGGTATGCATCCAAAAGATGCGCATACACGTGCGATGGCATCTTTAGATCGTGTAGGATTGCGTAATAAAGCCCACTATTTGCCACCACAAATTTCTGGAGGGGAGCAGCAACGCGTTGATATTGCGCGTGCGATTGTACATAAACCTCAGCTCTTACTAGCAGATGAACCAACGGGTAATTTAGACGATGAACTTTCTTTAGGCATTTTTAATTTGTTTGAAGAATTTAATCGTCTAGGAATGACAGTGTTAATTGCTACTCACGACATTAATTTAATTCAACAAAAACCAAAACCTTGTCTTGTACTTGAACAAGGTTATTTACGTTATTAAGGAATAATCATGAGCCGACCAACGGATGCATCCTTTTTTGTTCAAACAGCCTATACTTTGCGTGCGGTATGGACGGATTTATGGCAACGTAAATTCGGTACGCTACTCACGATTTTGGTGATCGCTGTTTCTCTGACGATACCAACCGTGAGCTATTTAATGTGGAAAAATTTACATTTAGCAACCACTCAATTTTATCCGGAAAGTGAATTGACGATTTATCTTCACAAAAATTTAAGTGAAGAAGACGCGAATTTAGTGGTAGAGAAAATCCGTCAACAAGAGGGGGTGGAATCACTGAATTATGTCTCTCGTCAAGAAAGTTTAAAGGAATTTAAAAGTTGGTCTGGCTTTGGTGAAGAATTAGAAATTCTAGATGATAATCCATTACCTGCGGTCGTCATGGTAAAACCAACGAGCGAATTTAATGTTTCAGAAAAACGTGAGGAGTTACGTATCAATTTAACTAAAATTAAAGGGGTACAAGAAGTTCGCTTAGATAACGGTTGGATGGAAAAATTAACCGCACTTTCTTGGTTAATCGCCCATGTGGCAATTTTCTGTACTGTATTAATGACGATAGCGGTATTTTTGGTTATTGGTAACAGTATTCGCTCTGATGTGTATAGTAGCCGATCAAGTATTGATGTGATGAAATTGCTTGGTGCAACAGATCAATTTATTCTTCGTCCTTATCTTTATACAGGGATGATTTATGTCGTGTTAGGCGGGTTAGTTGCAGCAATTTTTAGTAGCTTTATTATCAGCTATTTTACTTCTGCAGTGAAATATGTAACAGATATTTTTGCCGTCCAATTCAGTTTGAATGGATTAGGCGTTGGCGAATTTGTATTCTTATTAGTGTGCTGTTTAATTATGGGATATGTTGGTGCGTGGATTGTAGCAAAACGACATATTACGTTATTAGATAACCATCTATAATTTTAATATGTGAAGTGCGGTGATTTTTCTAAGTGTTTTTAGATGAGAAAATACGGCGATAAATGACCTCACTTTTTATTTGCTTTGAATAAATCCCTTGCAATTTGTTTAACTTTTGTGTAGTATTTGCGGGCTTTCAATATGAAAGCCGTTTAATGTAATCATTTATTAAACGAGCATGACGATATGTCACGCTAAACAATGTTTCCGATTTGGAGACTATATAACAGGTAACTTGCACCTCCTTTTCTATTTTGAAGTTAGAATTGTGATTGGTGTTAGTTTTTTATTAGCTAAATTTTATTGGAGCTCTGGTCTAATGCAGAACCAAAGAATCCGTATCCGCTTAAAAGCTTTCGATCACCGTTTGATCGATCAATCTACTGCGGAGATCGTAGAAACAGCTAAACGTACTGGTGCACAAGTTCGTGGTCCAATTCCTTTACCAACTCGTAAAGAGCGTTTCACCGTGTTGATTTCTCCACACGTAAACAAAGACGCACGTGACCAATACGAAATTCGTACTCACAAACGTTTAGTAGATATCGTAGAGCCAACAGAAAAAACTGTTGATGCATTAATGCGTTTAGATTTGGCTGCCGGCGTGGACGTGCAGATCAGCCTAGGTTAATTAAGAGGTTATTACAATGATTGGTTTAGTCGGTCGTAAAGTTGGTATGACCCGTATCTTCAATGAAGACGGTGTTTCAGTACCAGTTACCGTTATCGAAATCGAAGCCAACCGCGTAACTCAAGTTAAAACTCTTGAAAACGATGGCTATACTGCAGTTCAAGTTACTACTGGTTCTAAAAAAGCGAATCGTGTAACTAAACCTGAAGCAGGCCATTTCGTGAAAGCAGGTGTTGAAGCTGGTCGCGGTTTATGGGAATTTCGCACTGAAGGTGAAGAATTCACTTTAGGTCAAGAAATCAATGTTGACATCTTTGCAGATGTTAAAAAAGTAGATGTTACCGGTACTTCTAAAGGTAAAGGTTTCCAAGGTGGTGTTAAACGTTGGAACTTCCGTACTCAAGATGCGACTCATGGTAACTCTTTATCACATCGTGTACTTGGTTCTATTGGTCAAAACCAAACTCCAGGTCGTGTGTTTAAAGGTAAAAAAATGGCAGGACATTTAGGTGCTGAACGTGTAACTGTTCAATCACTTGAAGTTGTTCGTGTAGATGCTGAGCGTAAATTGCTATTAGTAAAAGGTTCTGTACCTGGTGCTATCAATGGCGATGTTATCGTTAAGCCAGCAGTTAAAGCATAAGTCTAGGAGATAGAGATGGAATTACAAGTTGTAGGTGCAAACGCACTAACTGTTTCTGAAACTACCTTCGGACGTGAGTTTAACGAAGCGTTGATCCACCAAGTTGTTGTTGCTTATGCAGCAGGTGCGCGTCAAGGTACTCGTGCGCAAAAAACTCGTGCTGAAGTGTCTGGTTCAGGTAAAAAACCTTGGCGTCAAAAAGGTACAGGTCGTGCTCGCGCTGGTGATATCAAATCACCAATCTGGCGTTCTGGTGGTATAACCTTCGCGGCTAAACCACAAGATCACAGCCAAAAAGTGAACAAGAAAATGTACCGTGGTGCTATCAAAAGCATTCTTTCTGAATTAGTCCGTCAAGACCGTTTGGTTGTTGTTGAGAAATTCGAATTAGATGCACCAAAAACTAAAGTTTTAGTACAAAAATTAAAAGATTTAGCAGTTGAAGATGCATTAATTATCACAGCAAGTTTAGATGAAAATCTATTCTTAGCAGCACGTAACTTATATAAAGTTGATGTACGTGATGTTCAAGGTATCGATCCAGTTAGCTTAATCGCTTTCGATAAAGTGATTGTTACTGTTGACGCTGTGAAACAAATTGAGGAGATCCTAGCATGAGTCAAGAACGTTTGCTAAGCGTGCTACGTGCACCGCACATCTCTGAAAAAGCAACTAACAATGCTGAAAAATCTAACACTGTTGTACTTAAAGTTGCTTTAGATGCGAACAAAGCTGAAATTGCTGCTGCTGTTGCTCAATTATTTGAAGTAAAAGTTGACTCTGTTCGTACCGTGGTTGTTAAAGGTAAAACTAAACGCCGTGGTAGCAAAATGGGTCGTCGCAGCGACTGGAAAAAAGCTTATGTAACTTTAGCCGAAGGCCAAAACTTGGACTTCGTGGACAGTGCAGAGTAATCGGAGGAAATTAGATAATGGCTATCGTTAAATGTAAGCCGACCTCCGCTGGTCGTCGTCACGTTGTTAAAATCGTGAACCCTGAATTACACAAGGGTAAACCTTACGCACCTCTTCTAGATACTAAATCTAAAACTGGTGGTCGTAACAACTATGGTCGTATTACTACTCGTCACATTGGTGGCGGTCACAAACAACACTACCGTTTAATCGATTTCAAACGTAACAAGTTAGACATCCCAGCGGTTGTTGAGCGTTTAGAATATGATCCAAACCGTTCTGCTAACATTGCTTTAGTGCTTTATAAAGATGGTGAACGCCGTTATATCTTAGCACCTAAAGGTTTGTCAGTAGGCGATCAAATCCAAGCTGGCGTAAACTCACCAATTAAAGTGGGTAACTCATTACCAATGCGTAATATCCCAGTTGGTTCAACAGTACATAACGTTGAATTAAAACCAGGTAAAGGCGGTCAAATCGCTCGTTCTGCTGGTGCTTATGTACAAATCATCGCACGTGAAGGCAACTACGTAACTTTACGTTTACGTTCTGGC
>NZ_LCTH01000041.1:0-27673 GCF_001008275.1 Haemophilus haemolyticus | reverse complement strand
CTAGTATCATTGCCGTAAAATTGACGGTTAAGTAATTTTGCGGCAACTCCTACAAAACCTGCTCCACAAAATGGATCAATAATAAGTTCATTTTCCTTTGTGCTTTGTTCAATGAGAACCTTTGCTAAATTAATAGGTTTTTCTGTTGGATAGCCTCTAACGATCCTTTTTTCAACAAGAATATCAGGGATTGATAAATTATTTAATTTCCTCTTTCCTTTTTCGAAGAATAAGATAAATTCATATCGTGCTCTATAATGATACCCCATACCGATGGCGACCTTATCCCATACTATAGGTTTCCAAAATTTAAATCCTATTTTTTCTGCGATAGGTTTTATTACAAACATAGTTTCCTGATCACAAAATAGGTAAAAATGACTGTCTTTCTTTAAAACTCGATATATTTCAATTAGCAATTCTTCAAAACGCTTATTAGGGAAGATCTCAAACCATTGATTACTAGAGGATTTACTTTGCTTTAAACGAGTAGTTGTTCCTATTTTCCTATGCTTTTCTAATGATTCATAAGGAGGATCTGTAATAACTAGATCTACAGATGATGAATCTAAGGTTTTTAGCCAATCTATAGCATCTAAATTACTAATCTGAGTGTTATACATCATTATTACTCAATTCATTAAAAATAATTTTAGAGGTTCTTTTTAAAATACGCTTTCCCACTTCATTTGCAGAACGATAATTGTTGAGCAATTCAGATTCATCTAAATTCAAATTAATATCTTTTTCAGTTAAAAACATATCCTCTTGATTCAATAGCAGCCAATTTAAATTAATATTAAATTTTTTAGAAACCTTAGAAAGAAACTCCATACTGGGCTCTTTACCACTATTCAGATAGTTATGCACTGTTCTAAGTGGTGTGTCAACTAGTTCTGCAAAATCCTTTACCGTTAGTTTTTGCGACTCAATAACAAGACGTAATCGTTCTTTAATGCTCATTTTGGCATTCCTCATTGACTTTAAATGTATAAAATGGCATTATTTAATCATTAAGAATGCCAAAAATTACATTATTATAGTGATTTTATTAGGTTAAATAAATAGAATTATGGCGCAACACTTCCTCTTATCTAGCAAAGCTCGCACGCTTTCTTCCTACGAGATTGCACAACTCTCGGAAGAAGAAGCGTATGATTTGCTTTGTGAATTAAGATGGGGTGGCAAAGAGTTTATTACTTGTCCTAAATGTGGGGTGCAACACAAGCCTTATTATATTTCTACACGTAAACAATGGCGTTGCAAACATTGTAATCACACTTTTAGTGTCACTTCTGGCACTATTTTTGCTAATCGCAAGAAACCGATTAAGGTTTATCTCTATGCTTTAATGGAATGGGTAAATGCTGTCAAAGGCTTATCTTCCCTTCAATTAGCTCGTAATGCAAAACTTAATCCTCGCACAGCATTTGTTTTATCACATAAATTCCGCAAGGCGTTATTAGAAAGTCGTGATATAAAACCACTTTCAGGCGTAGTGGATATGGACGGGACTTATGTTCATCCTGCGCCACGTAAAGCAAATAAGAAATCTGACCGTATTGACTATCGTTTAAAGGAAAATCAGAATCCTGATAAACGTTGTGTCATGGTTGCACGTGAACATTATTCGCCAGAAGAAAAAGCCAGTAATGCGCTGCATTGTGGGGCAAAACGCTCTCACGTTTTTGTGGCGCATACGGAATCGCAATCGGTGATAAAAAGTTTTGCCGATAAGTTCATTAAACCGAATACGCAAATCAATACCGATGAAAGCACTGCCTATGATGTTTTATTACCTTACTATGACTTACGTACTGTTAATCATAAAGAAGAATATCGCAGCGATTTAGGTGTCACCAATAATCAGGCTGAAAGTCTATTTAGTCGTTTCAAACGTATGTACTACGGACAAGTTCACCGTATCAGCAACGAATACTTACTTAACTATGCTAATGAAATTGCGTACCGTGAGGACAATCGCCGTACCTCAAATAAAGCACAGTTTATTGATGTATTGAGCCGATGTTTGAAAACCACCAACGATAACAATGAATGGTGCGGTTATTGGCAACGAAAAATTATTCATCAAGAAGTGATTTGGCAGTAGATATATGGCATACAACCTAGATAAGAAGCTCAAAGAATTTGAGTTTGAACGTAAACAGGTATTACATCATCTAGCCTTACTTGATGCAAACATTGCCACATTAAAACGTGCTATTGAGCTTACTCAACAGGAAACTGATGTAGCCCTTTATAATACGGACAACTTTGTGTACCGTTCCAAATATAAGCTCTTTAAAGGGAAAATTCGTAAATATATCGTACAAATGATGCGAGAAGCACCTAATAAAGCCTTTACAATTGCCGAGCTTACGCAGTGCATTTTTGATATTGAACAAAATCCTGATATACCGTCCGAAAAACATCTTGATTCCGTTCGTAAACAACTGAATGAGTTTCATAAAAGAGAATGGATTGATAGAATTCAAATCAGCCGAAATGATGTTTACTGGCAATGGAAACAAAAATAGCGGTATTTCTACCGCTATTTACTATCCTTGCTTAAGTGTTCTCAATCGCCAATGTTGTGAGTTATCTATTAAGCATTTTTCCACTAACGATTTATACTTTAAATAGTTTAATGTACAAGCAATCGTTTGTGATTGTTTATACGGTATGACTTCTTCAATCCCTTGCCCATCTAACTTCATCGCCAGATATGTAATCTCCTTCACACTTAACCATTTTGAAGGCTCTTGTTTTAGTACCTGAGCAATCAACTGTTGAGGCGAAGTTTGGAAACGAAGATTTCTAAATTTGGGGTTTGACGGTAAAGGCGGTTCTTCCCAACCTTTTGCGTGATTTAATGCCACACGATAGTCTGAAATCTTCCGATCAAGATCTTTTAATTCTTTATGGAGTTGCTTGATTTGCGCTGCTATTTCTTTCTTTTCGGTTTCAATTTCTTCAATCGCTTCTTCAAGCGCATTTTCCAAAGTTGATTTTTGTTTTGTCATTGACTATTCTTACCTTTCGTACATAAAAGATAAGAAAATGTAGCAGAAACAACAAATTAAATCTTTGTGCAACTGCTACATAATACCGAAAAACATGCGAGTTTATGACCGCACTTTTAAGCAGAAATTACCAAACAGAAAATTATTTTCTTACAGCAATCGCTTCAATTTCTAATCCCACATCTTTTGGTAAACGCGCAACTTCTACGCAAGAACGAGCAGGGAAGTTAGGATGATTATTTTCTTTAAAGAAACATTCGTATTCTGCATTAACCGCTGCAAAATCATTAAGATCTTTCACAAAAACTGTTGTTTTTACAATATCTGCGGCGGTTAAACCCGCTTTCTCGATAATCGCTTTCACGTTTTCTAAAGATTGGCGCGCTTGCGCAACGATGTCAGCTGGCACTTCGCCTGTTGCAGGATTCACGGGAATTTGTCCTGAGGTGAAAACTAAATTGCCAAGATCAACCGCTTGAACATAAGGGCCAATAGCTGCTGGCGCTTTTTCAGTATGAATAATTTGAGTCATCATTTTCTCCTTAGTTGATAAAAAGTGCGGTTCTTTTTTACCGCACTTTTTTGTTGATTAATCAATTTCTTTTAGCACGTCATCTGAAAGCGATTCTTTATTTTCTGTTGATTTGCCATCACTCACTTTAAATTGTAAATTTTGGTAATACGCTTCTCTAAAGGTTACATATGGATCTTGTGCTTGGCGTAACAACTCAGCGTTATCAATATTTTTCGCACGAGCATCCACCGCTTGCACACCATATTTCACTAACGACCACGGACCACCAACCCATTCCCAGAATGGATACATATAAGCCGCATCAACCACTGCGCCCGTTAATTGACGTGGCGTTGTTGCATTATAAATCGGTAGCACAATATAACTGCCTGCATCTACGCCATAGCTCCCTAAAGTTTCCCCAAATCCACGTTGGTTATCTATGCGTAATTCTTTGCTTGCGCTCGCAAAATCAATAAAGCCACCTAGACCAAATACGGTATTAATCCAAAAACGATTAAAGTGAACAAATGCTTTTTTCGGTTCACCTTCAATTAAGCGGTTCACAAAACTTACCGGCTCATCAAGGTTATTTGCAATGCCAGCAAGACCAGAAGAAATAGGCTTAGGCACATAGTTATTCCAACCTTTTGCAGCGGGTTCTAACACATAGCGATCCATAACGTTATAGTTAAATTTCCACATGGTTCGATTGAACCCTTCAAGGGTGTCATTACGCTCACTCGCTTGTTTCGTGTCATTCTTATTTGCACAACCTGTCAGCACAATTACGCCGAAAAGTGCGGTCAAAATCGTCTTTATTTTCATTTTGAATCCTTATATAAATGTGGACTTATTCTACCTAATTTGCCAAGTAACAACAAAATAAATCTTGCCCATAAAACATATAAAAAGTGCGGTAAAAACACATTATTTTTACCGCACTTTATTATTCCTAACATAAAACTAGTTTCGTTTTCTGACCTTTAAGATAATTGACAATTCCTTCGGGAACATCATCCGTAAACAAATATTCCACATCACTTAATTCGCCCAATCGAACAATCGCTTGGCGCGTAAATTTAGAGTGATCGGTCACTAATAACGTCTGACGTGAACTTTCAATAATCGCTCGCTTTACTTGTACTTCATGGTAATCATAATCCAATAATGAACCATCAGCATCGATCGCGCTAATCCCTAAAATCCCGAAATCTAGGCGAAATTGAGAAATAAAATTCACCGTAGCTTCGCCAATAATTCCACCATCCATTCGCAATGATCCGCCTGCCATGACAATATCAAAACTTTCATTTTGGCGTAAAAGATGCGCAGCATTCAGATTGTTCGTTACAATTCGAAGTTTTTCGTGGCCAAGCAATGCATTGGCGACAGCCTCAGGCGTGGTACCAATATCAATAAACAACGATGCACCGTTAGGAATCAACTTCGCAACTTCCTGTGCAATATTATTTTTTTGTAATGAAAAGAATTGTTTACGATCCACGTAATCAGAATTTTCTGCAGAAGATGGCGATGCCGCACCACCGTGATGGCGACGAATTAAATCTAACTCTGCCAAAATATTCAAATCACGGCGAATCGTTTGAGGGCTAACATCTAAGGCAGCAACCAATTCTTCAGTGCTTAAATAACCAGATTGTTCCACCAGTTTAATAATTTGTTGATGCCGTAACGACTGCTTCATAGAGAATCCTTTATCCAAATTGAACACACCTACTGTAGCGAATTTTTACGTAATTTGCTATCGATAAATCCCCAAATCAATCCGACAATCAAGCCTGAAATATGTGCTGCATTTCCCATTTCAACACCAAATAATGGGCTAATAAAACCTAATGCGATCCCCACCAATAACATTGTGAAAAAACCTTCTGGCAGATCAAATAAATGATGATTCAATTTATCGCATATAAATACATACCCCAACACAGCATATACAACACCAGAAAGTCCAAAGAAAGCGGGGCCAGACACATAATTTTGCACATAGCCTGTTATGGCGGAGGCCACAACGTACAACATCAATAATTTGACCGAACCAAAAGTGCGCTCAATCATTCCACCGAAAATAAAAAACCAAGACAAATTAAACAAAATATGCAAATTAGATAAATGTACCAATGTATGTGAGATATAACGCCACGCTTCGCTATCTTGCTCTTCGTAAGCGGGGTAATGCATCAAATACATAATATCGTCTTCAAACCCCAGTTGTTGAGCAATATAAATAAGCGCACAAAGTGCGGTAAGAATTAACGTGATTTTTCCTTGTTGAGCTAAAAAGTTTTTCATTCGTGATCTCAAGTTTCTGCGCAAATTTAAAAATCGGACTTCGCATTAAATGTCATTGTTTCCCCTGTAATAGGGTGGGTAATCGTCAATTCTTCTGCGTGCAAACATAATCTTGGCGACATAGCTTTAGCCTGAGGATGAGAATAAAATTTATCGCCTAGAATTGGATGCCCCAATGCTAACATGTGCAAACGTAATTGATGAGATCTACCTGTCACGGGCGTCAGTTTCACGCGAGTACTGTTATTAGGCAAACGTGCTAAAACTTCGAATTTTGTGACCGCTCTTTTTCCTAAAACGAAATCCAAACGTTGGCGAGGTCGATTTTCCCAATCACAAATCATTGGCAAATTTACCTCGCCATAATCTTTCTCCAAATGTCCCCAAACGATCGCTTGATAATGTTTTTTCGGTTCACGTTCGCGAAATTGACGTTTTAATTCACGATCCGCCGCCTTACTTAAAGCAAACACAATAATACCGCTCGTTGCCATATCCAAACGATGAGCCGGTTCACAAAAGCCGAATTTTTCTTTCACTCGACTCATTGCGCTATCGTAATATTGTGGTTGATTGCCAGGCACGGAAAGCAAACCGCTCGGTTTGTTCACTACGCACAAATGATTATCTTGATAAATAATATCCAAATAAGGTTCAAGAGGCGGATTATATTCAATCAATGCCATTTTTATTCCTTGTTCGTCACAATGACCCGCAAGCAATCCAAACGCCAATTTGCTTTAGAAAACTCGTCCAGTGATTGTGTTCGTTGTTGTTCCAAAATATCAATTTCGTTTTGGCGAATATTTTTATTTACCGCTCGCAAAGCCTGTAAACGATTAATTTCTAAGCTTAATTGTTGATCTGCCTGATTTTTAGCTTCAGCAATAATCGGTTCAGCTAAAGATTTTACGAGTTGATCGCCTCGTGTAATCAAGGCTTCAATATTGGCCCGTGCCATTTTCACCACTTGATTAGCAATATTTTTACCAAGTGGTTTCAATTTGCTATGCAATGTTTCAAAAGCAACCTGCTCACCAATGTTATTTCCTTTGTTATCAAGCAGCAGACGAATAGGCGTTGGCGGCAAGAAACGATTAAGCTGTAATCCTTTTGGCGATTGACTTTCCACCACATAAATCAATTCAATTAATAAGGTTCCAGCTGGCAGTTGTTTATTCACAAGCAATGCCATTGCGGCTTTGCCAATATCACCAGAAGCAACAAGATCAATACCTTGACGAATCATAGGATGATCCCAAGTCAAAAATTCCATTTCTTCACGAGCAAGGGCTAGTTCGCGATCAAAGGTAACCGTCACCCCTTCTTCTTTTAAACCCGGAAAATCGGGCACAAGCATTGTCCCAGTTGGGCTAATCACAATACTATTTGCCCCAAGATCCTCTTGTTCTACGCCAATAATATCAAACAATTTTAAGGCAAAATTCACAAGCTCAGGCGAATTATCTTCATCAGCAATTTGATCCGCTAACGCTTGCGCTTGCTCACCGCCATGAGAATTTAGCTCTAATAAACGATCCCGTCCTTTTTCTAACTCAATCTTGAGTCTTTCCCGCGCGGTTTTAGTTTGTTTTAATAATTCAAAAAATTCATTCTCTGAAAGTGCGATAGAATTTGACCGCACTTTTTCCAATTCATCGGAAAACTGAGAAAATAATGCCATTCCCATTGGACAAGTTTGTTCAAAAGCATTGAGTCCCTCATTGTACCAACGCGCTAAACGACTTTGAGGCGAATCTTTTGCACAAGGTACATAAATTTGCACATCACGTTTTTGTCCAATACGATCTAATCGGCCAATACATTGTTCCAATAAATCAGGATTTGTCGGTAAATCAAATAACACTAAATTTGCTGCGAATTGGAAGTTACGCCCTTCCGAGCCAATACTCGAGCTCAGTAAAACCTGTGCACCGTTTTCCAAATCAGCAAAATAAGCGGCTGCTCTATCTCGTTCAATAATCGACATTTTTTCGTGGAACACTGCGGCACGAATAGCCTCACATTCACGCAAAATTTGTTCTAACTGAATCGCTGTTGCAGCGGCCTGACAAATCACAAAAATTTTTTCATCACGATGGAGTTTGAGAAAATCGATCAGCCAATCAATTTTATCATTATCTTCAGAGAGTGTAATTTGGTGGTAAACACGGTGTGGAAAACCTTTCACGCCTTGACGTGTATTGCGGAATAACATTCGCCCCGTGCCATGACGATCAATTAAGGCTTGAATCAGTTCCTGACGGGCACGATGCTGTTCTTCATCATTATTTGATGCAATCGCTTTAAAAAGTGGCTCGACATCTTGTTCAAGCAATAAATCAGAAATATGATTTTTTTCGACCGCACTTAATGTCTTATTTGCCAACAAAGATTCAACGGCATTAACCACAGGTTGATAGCGTTCCTGCTCTTTTACAAAGGTTTGATAATCAAAGAAACGTTCTGGATCCAGTAAGCGCAAACGAGCAAAATGACTTTCTTGCCCAAGTTGTTCTGGGGTTGCCGTGAGTAACAAGACTGATGGAATGATACGAGCAAGCTGTTCAACTAATAAATAAGCCGCACTTGGTGAAGATTCGGACCACACGAGGTGATGCGCCTCATCCACTATTAAACAGTCAAATTGAGCTTCGAGCGCCTGCTCTACTCGGTTTGGATGAGTTTCTAACCAATTCAGAGAACAGATAATTAAGCTTTCAGTCATGAATGGATTAACTGCATCAAGATCAAAATCGTTGCACCGTTCTTCATCAAAAAGTGAAAAATGCAAATTAAAACGACGAAGCATTTCCACCAGCCATTGATGTTGCAACGTTTCTGGCACGATAATAAGAACACGTTGCACTTTCTCAGCAAAAAGTTGATTCTGCAAAATCATTCCTGCTTCAATGGTTTTCCCTAAACCAACCTCATCCGCCAATAACACGCGAGGATTAACTCGATTACCGACTTCAGCTGCAATATGAAGCTGATGAGGAATTAAACCCGCACGCGTTCCGCGTAAACCACGCAATGGCGATTTAAATTGTGCTTGCTGATGACAAAGCGTGCGATAACGCAATGCAAAATGGCTGCTACGATCAATTTGCGCTGAAAACAAACGATCTTTCGCTTGGCTAAAAGAAATAATCGATGAAATATCACGTTCTTGCACAATGACATCTTCACCTTGCGGATTTTTAACTAAATAAAATAGCAAATCGTTCATATTTTGAACGTCTAAAATCTCACCTTGCCAGCCAGCTTGATGGGATAATGTTTCACCTTTACTAAATACAATCCGACTTAAAGGCGCTTGTGCAGCAGCATATATACGCGTTTCATCCGCAGCGGGGAAATAAATCGTGACGGTTCGTTGATCTAATGCAGTAATGATACCTAGTCCTAAAGCGTTTTCACTTTCACTCAACCAGCGCTGACCAATAGCAAAGGGCATAATAATTCTCTTTCTGATTTGTATTGATAAAATTTGGGGGCGTATTGTAGCTTGCTTAAATAGCAAAAGAAATTAATAAAAGAGAATAAAAAATAGATTGAAGAAATAAATGGCACGCCCTAAAGGATTCGAACCTTTGACCCACGCCTTAGAAGGGCGTTGCTCTATCCAGCTGAGCTAAGGGCGCATTCAAAGATTTCTTTTGTACGGAATTTCAAGACAATATAAAAGAAGTGGTCGGCGAGATAGGATTTGAACCTACGACCCACTGGTCCCAAACCAGTTGCGCTACCAAGCTGCGCTACTCGCCGATAAGTGCGGTCAATTATAAGTTTGTTTTTATTTCAGTCAATGAAATTTTTGATTTTTCAACTTAATTGTTCAAAATTATTCCACTTTAGGAAAAACGCCCCCTTTTTCGTTGTAAAAAAATCATTGTCCGCTAAAATAGCAAACGCTTTCTTTCCCATCATTCAAAAGGACAGCCCTATGACCGCACAAATCATCTCTGGTACCGCACTTTCAAAAAAAATTAAAGCCGATGTGGCAGATAAAATCACCCATTACGTTAAGCAAGGAAAACGCGCGCCTGGGCTTGCAGTCATTCTCGTGGGTGCAGATCCAGCTTCGCAAATCTATGTGGGTAATAAACGTAAAAGCTGTGAAGAAATTGGCATTCTCTCTAAATCTTATGATCTGCCAGATACCACCACACAAGAGGAATTATTAGCGGTTATTGACCAGCTTAATGCTGATAAAAATATTGATGGTATTTTGGTGCAGCTACCATTACCCAAACAAATTAATACCGAAGCAATAATTGAAAGAATCGACCCCAAAAAAGATGTAGATGGTTTCCATCCTTACAATGTTGGGCTTTTATGCCAACGCATTCCAACTTTACGTGCCTGTACCCCTTATGGCGTAATGAAGCTATTAGAAACAACGGGGATTGACCTACATGGCAAACACGCAGTAATTGTAGGCGCATCCAATATTGTCGGACGCCCAATGTCTTTAGAATTATTATTAGCAGGCGCAACTGTCACAGTAACTCATAGATTCACCAAAGATTTAGAAAGCCATGTTCGCCAAGCAGATATACTTGTCGTCGCGGTAGGTAAGCCGAATTTGATTCCTGGAGATTGGATCAAAGAAAGTGCGGTAGTCATTGATGTCGGAATTAACCGCCTAGATGGAAAATTAGTAGGCGATGTAGAGTTTGACAAAGCAGCCGAAAAAGCAGCTTATATTACCCCCGTTCCTGGCGGTGTTGGGCCAATGACCGTTGCAATGTTAATGAGCAATACGCTTTACGCTTATGAACACAACAAATAGCTTTGTATAAAAGAATCTTATAACAAGAAAAATGGGTTAAAGCCTTATTCGCTTTAACCCATTTATTTTAATCACTGAATTCTGTAAATAATCAAATCTAAATTAGTTCAACCAGAACATATAACCGACAGTAGCAATCACAACGATACACACTAAATTCAATACGAAACCAGCTTTTACCATTTCACTTTGTTTCACTTGACCAGAACCGAATACAATAGCATTTGGAGGTGTTGCAACTGGTAACATGAAGGCACAGGATGCACCAATACCAATAATTAATGCTAAACCAATTTCAGGCATACCCAATGATTGGGCGATAGAAATAAAGATTGGGACCAGCAGTGCCGCACTTGCTGTGTTAGAAGTAAATTCAGTTAAGAAAATAATGAACGCCGCAACTAACAAGCCAATAAGATAGAAATGTTGTCCTTCAATCATAAAGACAATGCTATCTGCTAAAATTTTACTTGCTCCAGAATCCTTCAATACCGCACTTAATGTTAATCCACCACCGAAAAGCATTAATACGCCCCAGTCGGTACTTTCTTGAATTTGTTTCCAGCTTGCAATGCCCGTAGAACAAATCACAATAGCGGCTAATAAAGCGACGACACTATCGAAGCTCGCAATATTTTTCTGCAAACCAAGTAAGCCTGAAATCAGCGGATTAATTTGCCCACTAAATACCCAAGTTAAAGCAATTACAACAAAAATAACAAGTGTTAATACACGCACTGAATTCATTTCAATGCTTTCAAAAGATTGCTCAAAATTAATATGAAGTTTGGGCTTAAAAATAATGTAAAGCGTACCAATCATCAGTGGTAGCAAAATGATCATTATTGGTAAACCGTACCATAACCAATCTGCAAAAGTTAAATGCAAGTTACTTGCTACAATCGCATTCGGTGGGCTACCCACAAGGGTTCCCATACCACCAATTGATGCACTATAAGCAATCCCTAACAACACAAACACATAAGTATTATGTTCTTTCTCGCGATCAAGTTGGCTTAAAATTCCCATTGCGAGGGGTAACATCATTGCTGCAGTTGCAGTGTTACTCATCCACATAGAAAGGAAGGCTGTAATCAAAAAGAGATAAATAATGGCAATAAATAAATTACCGCGCGCTAACGCCATAATCTTATTAGCAATCATTTTATCAAGTTTTTGAATATGTAAGGCTGTAGCCAAAGAAAAGCCACCAAAGAATAAAAAGATTGTAGGATCAGCAAAAGCCACTAAGGCTTGTTTAGTACTCACTAAATCTAGCGCAATCGCCAATAATGGCACCAATAATGCGGTAACCGTAACATGCAATGCCTCGGTTAACCAAAGCACTGCAACAAAAGCCAATAAAGCTAAACCAGCACTAGCCTTTGGGTCATAAGGTAGCACATTTAATAACACAAAAAACAGCACTATATCTAAAATAAAAATAATGCCACTTTTATGATTCTTGAAAGATTTCATCTCAGTCATAAAGCTCCTCCGTTAGTGTTCTAACTCGAACGGACTACAATGTTAAATGAATGTTAATAAGTTGCAATGCTCAATTTTCAGAAATGTGATCTAGTGCAATAAATTTCGATAAAAAAAGTGCGGTTATTTTTCACCGCACTTTTGCTCTTTCGTATTATTCGTCCGAATCATCTAAATCTAAGGGCTCTTGCGAAAGTATAATTCCTGTCAGATCTGCGTAAATATAATCTTCTGGGAAAAAGGTTACGCCACCAAAGTTTACCGGAACATCACTCTCACCAGTCGTGCTTTCATCTGCACTGACTGGAATTGGCGCAAGGGCATGAATACCAATATCGAGGTTTTCTAATTGCTGAATTTGGCGTACTGCACCATATACAATAATGCCTTCCCAACCATTATCAACAGCAAGTTGAGCCAATTCTGCATCAATCAAACCACGGCGTACCGCACCACCGCCATCAATAACAAGCACTCGACCTTCGCCATTTTCTTCTAATACTTCAGCAATTAATCCATTACTTTCAAAGCATTTTACCGTAGTGACTTTACCGTAAAAATTACTTACGCCACCAAAGCTTGAAAAAATTGGCTCCACGACATCCACTTGTTCTGCATAAAGATCGCAAAGTTCTGAAGTATCAATAAACATAACTTTCCCCTATCGATTGTTGAAATTTTGTTTGCTTTAGTATATGCCGATTTAGCCGATAAGCAAGCCTAAACTAAACAAGATATTGATTAATAACGAAATCATAGACATTTGAGCCAACATTGGACGCAATTCACTTGGCTGCTGACTACGATAAACAAAGATCGCATGTTTAGCTAACAATGGCATTGCCAATACAAATAAATAATTTGTCCAAGAAATAGCCGTCGCCAACACAAATGCTAAATAACATAGGGCTGCCACACTTAATAAAATACAATGATAAACACGCCCTTTATATGCACCTAAACGAACGGCTAGGGTATTTTTGCCCGCTTTCGCATCCTGTTTAATATCGCGTAAATTATTGATATTTAATACTGCACTTGCCAATAAGCCAGAACCAATAGGAGGCAAAATAATGTGGCTATCAATACTGTGAGTTTGCAAATAATAAGTGCCGCCAACGCCAAGCAAACCAAAAAATACTAATACAGAAATATCGCCTAATCCCATATAGCCATAAGGCTTTGCCCCAACCGTGTAAGTAATGGCAGCAACAATAGCTAAAATGCCAAGCCCAGCGAAAGCGAATAAATCCGAGAGGTTTTCATAAGCGATTCCAATCAAGAAACTTCCTGAAAGAAAACTGGCCACCACCATTAGAATTAATCCCCATTTCAGTTCTTTTGCTGAAATTGCGCCTTTTTGAATGCCACGTAATGGCCCAATACGTTCTTCAGTATCTGAACCTTTTTGATGATCCCCATAATCATTAGCAAAATTAGAAAGCACCTGCAATAAAATTGTCGTGAGTAAACAAAGCACCATTACAAGCCCATTAAAACCTTGTGGATTCGCCCAATAACCTAATGCCGAACCCGTGAAAATCGATGCCAACGCTAAGGGCAAAGTTTTCGGTCGGGCCGTTTCCCACCACATTTTCAATTTTTCATTTGTCATTTTTTTTGACCGCACTTTTGATTACAATAGGCCGCGTATTCTACACTAAGACACCCAATTTATGAATGATTTAACCTTATCGCCTATCGCCATTATCCACACGCCTTATAAAGAAAAATTCTCCGTAC
Organism: Haemophilus haemolyticus; assembly: GCF_001008275.1. Taxonomy (GTDB): domain Bacteria; phylum Pseudomonadota; class Gammaproteobacteria; order Enterobacterales; family Pasteurellaceae; genus Haemophilus; species Haemophilus haemolyticus_P. The sequence goes on along the minus strand of NZ_LCTH01000041.1, from coordinate 13,791 downwards.
CACGCCAACCTAATTTAGTTGAAGACGGTGTAGGCATTGTAGAACTCTTACCGCCTTATAATTCGCCTGAAACCGTACGAGGATTGGAACAATTCAGTCATCTTTGGTTAATTTTTCAGTTCGACCAAATCCAACAAGGAAAATGGCAACCCACCGTACGCCCTCCGCGGTTAGGCGGTAATCAACGAGTTGGCGTGTTTGCCTCACGCGCAACGCACCGCCCAAATCCTCTCGGTTTATCCAAAGTTAAATTACGTCAAGTAGAATGCATCAACGGTAACGTTTTTCTCCATTTAGGTGCGGTCGATTTAGTAGATGGCACGCCGATTTTCGATATCAAACCCTATATTGCCTATGCGGATAGTGAGCCAAATGCGCAATCGAGCTTTGCTCAAGAAAAACCACCTGCAAAATTGACTGTTGAATTTACCGAGCAAGCCCAAAGTACGGCAAAAAAACGAGAAGAAAAACGACCGCACTTAAGTCGTTTCATTCGCCAAGTGCTAGAGCAAGATCCTCGCCCAGCCTATCAACAAGGTAAACCGAGTGATCGTATTTATGGTATGAGTTTGTATGAATTTAATGTGAAATGGCGAATTAAAGCAGGTACGGTGAATTGTGTAGAAGTGATTGAAATAGAAAAAGACAAATAGATGTAATATGTAAATAAGGCAGGGAATCCCTGCCTTAGTCGATTTAATGCCTTATTTTAGGAAAAACTGCCCTTTAGCTAATTTAATAATCGTCATTAGAACTAATAAGCCAATCATTAAATTCGAGAAAATAAAGGCAAAAATAGACACGCCTTGTAAAACATTACCATGATAGAAAGCGATAGCACTGTTTGCCATAGACGCTAATCCGAATGAGAATCCCCATAAGCCAATGTTAAGTCCTTTTTCCACAATCCAAGGGAATAATCGCAATAAGAAAAATAATTGCAAGAATCCATATCCCCAAAGGATTTTAGCTAAAGTATCCACTTCGCCATGATTGAGTGACAAATAAGCGGATGCGCCCACAAATGCTGGTGCAAGAATAATGCCCATTGTGGCTCTAAATGGCGGCTCAAGAGATGAAATTCGCAAATGTTGTAATAATACGGGCTCGAAAATAATCCATGCAACCATTCCTGCGCCGAAGAACAAATAACCTAAATCATGGTAACCGAGTAATGCCAATGAGCTTGCACTTGTGAAATTTGCCGCTACCGCAGGCAAATAAAACGGAGGACGAGTGGATTTTTGTTCAAATACACCACCTTGCCATAATTCACTGATACGCAATGATGAGAAAAGTAACTGTCCTACAGTACCAATCCAAATCATCACTTCAGCAATTAAAGGATTCCAACGATAAATAATATCGCCCACCAACATGGTTGTAATAGGAATCAACGCAATAAAGGAAAAACGAACAGGGCAATGATACTCTGCTCGAACTTCCTCAAAGTAATAACGAAGTTTATACGCATACATTAAAATAAATAAAATCCAGACCGCACTTGCTACGATGCCAAGAATATCGCTTACTGTTCGCGCAGCTGGAAATAAGTTTTCTAGATGAAACCAAGCCAAAGATAAGGCTGCCAAACCAAGAGGAATACCGAAATATCCTGTTGGAAGAGGAAAAGGTTTTGTTGTACTCATAATATTATCCTTATTTTGAAAAATTTGAGTCAAGTTTAGCACAGCCATCAACAACGGACTTTTCTAAAAGTCTCAAATTCTTGTGAAATTTCCATTTGACGAATGGCTCACTCATTTAATATCCAACCAATATTACCTATTCTGATAGTGTTCTAACACAAAATCCAACCCTGCACTCAAACTCTCCCAATAACAGTTAAATTTACAGAGAAAATCGAAAGTGCGGTGAAAAATGAGAAGAAATTAGAAATCATTGAATATCTCTTAATTTTTTCTTAAGAATTATTTGTTTTAATACAAACATCGGAAGGCGATAAGCTAATCGATGCACATAAAAATACTTTAATTTATTTCACAGGGGAAAATATGGAAAACATAGAAAATATGAATGATGTAATGCAACAAATGCAACTTAGAGTTGAGCAATTAAAATTAGATGCTATAGAAAAACAGCAAGAATTAGCAAAATCTTTAAATACCAAAATTCAACAAGGTTCGGAAATTAAAAATAAATTACACCAAAGTCAACAACAACTCTCTGCTCAAATGGAATATAGCACATCAGTATTAGTTGATTTAGAACGTGGCATAGGATTAGATTTCAATGCAGAAATAGCAGAATTTGAACAAGCATATCAAGAAAGTGAGGATAAAACTGCACTAACACAACATTTAGAAACAAAGATTCAAGAAAAAATTGCAATTAGACTTAATGAATTAAAAGCAAGAACAAACGTTGCATTACAAGAATTAAATTCAATAAACGAGCATATTCAGAAATTATTTAATTGCGACAATAATGAAAAATCCAACCCATTATCTAAATTAAAAGAGCACTTCAACAATCGTTTTAGCAAACAAATTCTTTCTGCTAAAGAGTGCTTAGCCAGACAATTAGAACGTGCTACAATTAAATTAAGAGCATAAAATAAATGAACCATGCCCTCTATTTTAATGTCTATTGATAGTAATTAGTACCGCATTTTAGCTAAAAATGCGGTTGTTATTTATTATTTTAATGAGCTCATTTTCTATCTTAAAAATTGATCATCTAAACTTATTTTTAATCCAGAGGTCTTTTATGCAATTTTCACGTTATTTTTATCAAAAATTCTCACTTTCATCCACAACATTAATCGCTATTGTTGCACTTTATTTTACTGTCATACTGAATTATCCATTTTATAAAAGCATTTTAAAATTAAACCCATTTACAGGAAATCCAGAAGATTATTTCTTATTAACGGTACCTTTCTTTGTATTTTTTACATTAAATGCGGCATTTCAAATTATCACCTTGCCGATCTTACATAAAGTCATCATTCCTCTCTTTTTAGTAATTTCCTCTGCAATTAGTTACCAAGAAATTTTCTTTGGCATTTATTTTAATAGCGATCAACTTAACAACGTATTACAAACTAATATAGCGGAAAGTTCCCGCTTAATTACGTTTCCTTATTTATTATGGATTTTCTTTTTAGGCATTATTCCTGCATTTCTTTATTTACGCACAACAGTAAAATATCACCGTTGGTATAAAGAAATATTAATTCGCATAGGAATGATCATTCTTTCAACCCTTGTTATTACCGTAATAGGCAAGTTTTATTACAAAGAATATGCTGCATTTTCACGTAATAATAAAGACGTTGCACACTTAATTCTGCCTTCTAACTTTATTGGTGCGGGAATTAAAATAGCCAAGAAAAACTACCAAATAAATTTGCCATTTACCCAAATTGGATTAGATACTGTATTAATGAAACCAGATGAATATCGCCACGTAACTATTCTTGTCGTCGGTGAAACCACTCGCGCCCAAAACTGGGGTTTAAATGGTTATGCACGTCAAACAACGCCACAATTAGCGGCTAGAAATGATGTGATCAATTTCAAAAATGTATCTAGCTGTGGAACTGCAACAGCGATTTCCGTACCCTGCATGTTCTCTCGTTATACCAGAAAAGATTATGATGAAACCAAAGCTTCTCACGAAGATAATTTGTTAAACATTTTGCAACGCACAGGCATTGAGGTGTTATGGCGTGATAATGATGCTGGATGTAAAGGTGTGTGCGAGCAAATTCCAACACAAGATGTAACCTCATTAAACTTAGCAAATTACTGCAAAAATGGAGAATGTTTAGATGAAGTTTTACTGAAAGACTTAGAATCAGAATTGAAAAAATCTGACAAAGATACAGTGATTGTACTTCATACTATAGGGAGCCACGGACCAACTTACAACGAACGCTATACAAAAGAATATGAAAAATTTACACCTACTTGTGAAACAAACGAAATCCAAAAATGTTCGAAGGAACAGCTAGTAAATACCTACGATAATGGCATTCTTTATATTGATAATTTTTTAAACAAAGTAATCAAAACCTTAGAAAAAGAACCGAATTGGGAAAGTACGATGTTTTATGTATCTGACCATGGTGAAAGCCTTGGTGAAGATGGTATTTACCTACATGCTGCCCCTTACGCCATTGCCCCAATTTATCAAACTAGAGTGCCCATGGTAATGTGGTTATCACCAATGTGGATAAAAAATGAAGGTTTCGATTTAGATTGTCTTCGTAAAAATGCAGAAACCCAGGAATATTCCCACGATAACTACTTCCACACAGTTTTTTCGATGATGGATACAAAAAACGATAAGAAAATCTATGACAAGAAACTGGATATCTTAGCTCAGTGCAAAATGGAAAAATAAAACTTAAAAACAAAAAACCCGAACTTTCATTCGGGTTTTCTTATATAGGGAATTAATTATTCCGCATCATCTGCCATATTAAGCATTTCAGCTAGGTTTGCACTTGCATCATCTGCTGTCATAACAAACTCATCAGCGATAGCAGCTTCATCTTCTTCAGATAATTTCGCTACGACATCATCAACTAAACGATGTTTATGACGATTTTGATGATACGCAAAACCTGTACCCGCAGGGATTAATCGACCAACGATTACGTTCTCTTTCAAGCCACGTAATTCATCACGTTTACCTGCCACAGCTGCTTCGGTAAGAACACGAGTAGTTTCTTGGAACGATGCGGCAGAGATGAAGGATTCAGTTGCAAGAGACGCTTTGGTGATACCCAATAATTCGCGCTCAAACTCAACTGGTGGTTTGCCTTCTGCTTCACGTTGACGGTTAACGATTTTCACGCGAGCAACTTCGACTTGTTCCCCTTCAAGGAATTCTGAGTCGTAAGCTTTAGTAATTACCGCTTTACGTAACATTTGACGAACGATAACTTCGATATGTTTATCGTTGATTTTTACCCCTTGTAAGCGGTAAACATCTTGTACTTCGTTCACGATGTATTCAGTTACTGCACGCACGCCACGTAAACGTAAAATATCATGTGGTGTTTCAGCACCATCAGAAATTACGTCACCACGTTGTACCATCTCACCTTCAAATACGTTGAGCTGACGCCATTTTGGAATCATTTCTTCGTAAGTTTCGCCTTCCGCAGGAGTAATTAGTAAACGGCGTTTACCTTTAGTTTCTTTACCGAAAGACACGATACCAGAAATTTCAGCCAAAATAGCTGGTTCTTTTGGTTTACGAGCTTCGAATAAATCCGCAACGCGTGGTAGACCACCGGTAATATCTTTAGTACCCACAGATTCTTGCGGAATACGTGCTAATGGTTCACCTACTTTCACTGCTGCGCCATCGTCTAAACTTACGATTGCTTTACCAGGTAAGAAGTACTGTGCAAGAACATCAGTTTCAGGTAAGAAAATATCGTTACCATTTGCATCAACTAATTTAATGGTTGGACGTAAATCTTTACCCGCAGTAGCACGTTCACCCACATCTTGAACCACGATTGATGATAAACCTGTTAATTCATCAGTTTGACGCGTTACAGTTAAGCCATCAATAATATCAACGAATTTCACAAAACCAGATACTTCAGAGACAACTGGCATTGTATGTGGATCCCAATTTGCGATAGTTTCGCCTGCAGTAACTTCTTGACCGTCACCTTTGCTTAACACCGCACCGTAAGGCACTTTATAGTGTTCTTTAGTACGACCAAATGCATCGGTAATAGTTAATTCAGTATTACGAGACGTTAATACTAATTTACCTTCATCGTTAGTCACGAATTTCGCATTCATTAAGTGTAATGTACCAGTGTTTTTAACTTGTACACTAGATTCTTTCGCTGCCGCAGATGCCGCACCACCGATATGGAACGTACGCATGGTTAACTGTGTACCCGGCTCACCGATAGATTGAGCAGCAATAACACCCACTGCTTCACCTTGGTTTATTAAATGACCACGAGCAAGATCACGACCATAACATTTCGCACATACACCAAAATCAGTATCACAAGTTACAACAGAACGTACTTTTACGCTGTCTACAGAGTTTGCATCCAACACATCACAGAGTTTTTCATCTAATAAGGTGTTACGAGGAATTAATACTTCTTCTGTACCTGGTTTTAAAATATCTTCTGCTGCTACACGACCTAACACTAATTCACGAAGTGGAACTTTTTCATCACCACCTTCGATTAATGGGGTCATGACTAAACCTTCGTGCGTACCACAGTCATCTTCTACGATCACTAAGTCTTGTGCTACGTCAACTAAACGACGAGTTAAGTAACCTGAGTTTGCTGTTTTTAATGCGGTATCCGCCAAACCTTTACGCGCACCGTGGGTTGAAATAAAGTACTGTAATACGTTCAAACCTTCACGGAAGTTTGCTGTAATTGGGGTTTCAATGATCGAGCCATCTGGACGAGCCATCAAACCACGCATACCTGCTAACTGACGAATCTGTGCTGCAGAACCACGCGCACCAGAATCAGCCATCATAAAGATACTGTTAAAGGATGCTTGTTTTTCAGGATTACCTTCGCGATTAATGACTTCTTCTTGAGATAAGTTTTCCATCATCGCTTTCGCTACGCGTTCATTCGCCGCGGCCCAAATATCGATTACTTTATTATAGCGTTCGCCTGCCGTCACAAGACCTGATTGGAATTGCTCTTGGATCTCAGCCACTTCTTCTTCCGCTGCAGAAATAATTTCATATTTCTTCGCTGGAATTTCCATATCATCAATACCAACTGATGAACCAGAACGTGCCGCATACGCAAAACCGGTATACATAATTTGGTCAGCAAACATTACCGCTTCTTTTAAACCTAAACGACGATAAGCTTCGTTAATCAGTTTAGAAATGGCTTTTTTACCTAATGTTTGGTTGAACAATGAATAAGGCATACCTTGTGGTGCAATCATCCATAAAATCGCACGACCAATAGTTGTATCAGTCAGCGTGGTTTTAGCATCAAATTCGCCAGCTTCATTCTTCACATATTCAGTAATACGTACTTTCACGCGAGAATGTAATTCTGCTTCACCAGTACGATATGCTTTTTCAGCTTCACGAGGATCTTGCAATAACATGCCTTCGCCTTTACCGTTCACTTTTTCGCGGGTCATATAGTAAAGACCTAATACCACGTCTTGTGATGGAACGATAATCGGATCACCGTTTGCAGGTGAAAGCACGTTGTTGGTTGACATCATCAACGCACGAGCTTCTAATTGAGCTTCAAGCGTTAATGGAACGTGTACCGCCATTTGGTCACCATCGAAGTCCGCGTTGAACGCCGCACAAACGAGTGGGTGTAATTGAATCGCTTTACCTTCGATTAAGATCGGTTCAAACGCTTGGATACCCAAACGGTGAAGTGTTGGCGCACGGTTCAATAGAATTGGGTGTTCACGAATAACTTCTGCAAGAATATCCCAAACGATCGCGTCTTCACGCTCAACCATTTTCTTAGCCGCTTTGATTGTCGTTGCATAACCACGGCTTTCTAATTTAGCGTAGATAAACGGACGGAATAATTCCAAGGCCATTTTCTTCGGCAAACCACATTGGTGTAAGTGCAAGTATGGACCCACAGTGATTACAGAACGACCGGAATAATCAACACGTTTACCTAATAAGTTTTGACGGAAACGACCTTGTTTACCTTTGATCATATCCGCTAATGATTTTAATGGACGACGGTTAGAACCCGTAATTGCACGACCGCGACGACCATTATCTAATAACGCATCAACAGATTCTTGTAACATACGTTTTTCGTTGCGCACAATAATATCTGGCGCAATTAAATCTAATAAACGTTTTAAACGGTTGTTACGGTTGATCACACGACGATATAAATCGTTCAGATCTGAAGTCGCAAAACGACCACCATCAAGCGGCACTAATGGACGTAAATCTGGTGGAAGTACTGGCAATACAGTCATTACCATCCACTCTGGTTTATTGCCAGATTGAACAAATGCTTCTAATAATTTTAAGCGTTTAGTGATTTTTTTACGTTTAGTTTCAGAGTTAGTTTCTTGTAATTCTTCACGTAATTTTTCACATTCAGCTTCAAGATCCATACCTTTTAATAGATCTTGAATCGCTTCAGCACCCATTTTCGCTTCAAATTCATCTTGCCAACGATCTTCAGCGTCAAGGTATTGTTCTTCCGTTAATAACTGACCGCGCTCTAAATCAGTCATACCCGGTTCGGTCACGATGTACATTTCAAAGTAAAGTACACGTTCGATATCGCGCAATGGCATATCTAAAAGTAAACCGATACGAGACGGTAATGATTTTAAAAACCAAATATGTGCAACTGGCGATGCAAGTTCAATGTGTCCCATACGTTCACGGCGAACTTTAGTTTGAGTAACTTCAACACCACATTTTTCACAAATCACACCACGGTGTTTTAAACGTTTATATTTACCACATAAACATTCGTAATCTTTTACAGGCCCGAAGATACGTGCACAGAAAAGACCATCACGTTCAGGTTTGAACGTACGGTAGTTAATGGTTTCAGGTTTCTTCACTTCACCAAATGACCAAGAACGGATCATATCTGGGGAGGCTAACCCAATTTTAATCACATCAAAATCTTCACTGGTTTTTGATTGTGCTTTTAAAAACTTAACTAAGTCTTTCACAAATGTTCTCCTGTCGGAGTTAAAGGTTTAAAGTGCGGTTAAAAATTTCGATGTTTTTACACCGCACTTCGGCGATTTTTCTTTCGTAAGGTGAGTGAATCAGAAATTCTTCACTCCCCTACTGATTACTCTTCGTCTAACTCGATATTTAAACCAAGTGAGCGGATTTCTTTCATAATTACATTGAAAGATTCCGGTGTGCCTGGATCCATGTGTTGGTTACCACTTACGATGTTTTTATACATCTTCGTACGACCATTCACATCATCCGATTTCACCGTTAACATTTCTTGTAAGGTGTAAGCTGCACCGTATGCTTCAAGTGCCCATACCTCCATCTCACCGAAACGTTGACCACCGAATTGAGCTTTACCACCCAATGGTTGTTGTGTAACAAGGCTATAAGAACCAGTTGAACGAGCATGCATTTTGTCATCAACTAAGTGGTTCAATTTGAGCATGTACATATAACCCACTGTTACTGGACGCTCGAATTTCTCACCTGTACGGCCATCATATAAAGTGATTTGACCTGAAGTTGGTAATCCGCCAAGTTTTAATAGCTCTTTGATTTCAGCTTCAGCTGCACCATCAAATACTGGTGTCGCAACCGGTAAACCTTTACGTAGATTTTCAGCTAAACGCAATACTTCTTCATCTGTGAAGGTACTTAAATCCACTTTTTGTGAGCCATTACCTAAGTCATACGCTTTTTGGATATAACCACGTAATTTTTCCACTTCTTGTTTTTGTTTAAGCATTGCGTTGATTTGATCACCAATACCTTTCGCAGCTAAACCTAAGTGGGTTTCAAGGATCTGACCGATGTTCATACGAGATGGTACGCCCAGTGGGTTCAATACGATCTCAACGGGTTGGCCATTCTCATCGTATGGCATATCTTCAACTGGGTTAATTTTCGAGATAACACCTTTGTTACCATGACGACCCGCCATTTTATCACCCGGTTGGATTTGACGTTTCACCGCGAGGTAAACTTTAACCACTTTTAACACGCCCGGTGCAAGATCATCACCTTTGATGATTTTCTTACGTTTCACTTCAAGTTTATGTTCAAACTCTTTACGAAGTTCTTCGTATTGCTCTGCAAGCTGTTCTAATTGATTTTGTTTTTCTTCATCTGCAATGGTTTGTTCTAACCATTTAGTGCGATCTAATTTATCTAATTGCGCTGCATCAGCACCACTAGAAATAAGAAGATTACGAACACGAGCAAATAAGCCAGCTTCTAAAATCTCTAACTCTTCAGTTAAATCTTTTTTCGCTTCACGAAGTTGCATTTCTTCGATTTCTAATGCACGTTTATCTTTTTCTACGCCATCACGAGTGAAGACTTGAACATCAATAACCGTACCTGATGTACCGTTTGGCACACGTAATGAAGAATCTTTAACATCAGAAGCTTTTTCACCAAAGATTGCACGTAAAAGTTTTTCTTCTGGGGTTAATTGAGTTTCACCTTTAGGCGTTACTTTACCTACTAAGATGTCACCACCTTTAACCTCAGCACCAACATAAACAATACCAGATTCATCAAGTTTGCTTAACGCTGACTCACCTACGTTTGGAATATCCGCAGTAATTTCTTCTGCACCTAACTTGGTATCACGCGCAACACAAGATAATTCTTGAATATGAATGGTAGTGAAACGGTCTTGTTGAACAACACGTTCAGAAACTAACATTGAGTCTTCGAAGTTATAACCGTTCCAAGGCATGAACGCCACTCGAATATTTTGACCTAATGCAAGCTCACCTAAATCAGTAGAAGGGCCGTCTGCTAATACTTCACCACGATTGATTGGATCGCCTAAATTCACACAAGGAATTTGGTTAATACAAGTATTTTGGTTAGAACGGGTATATTTGATTAAGTTATAAATATCAATACCAGCTTCACCAGCAATGGTTTCATCTTCATTTACTTTAATAACGATACGAGAAGCATCGACGTACTGAACTGTACCACCACGTTTTGCAACAACCGCAACACCTGAGTCAAGTGCGATTGGTTTTTCCATACCTGTACCAACTAATGGTTTGTCAGCACGTAATGTTGGAACTGCTTGACGTTGCATGTTCGCACCCATCAACGCACGGTTCGCATCGTCATGCTCAAGGAATGGAATTAATGCAGCCGCAACAGATACCACTTGTTGTGTCGAAACGTCCATATAGTGAATATCTTCAGGTTTATATAAACCTGATTCACCACGTTCACCACGTGCAGTAACAAATGCATCAGTAAAACGGTTATTTTCGTCTAAATTTGAGTTTGCCTGTGCAATGATATAGTTTGCTTCATCAATTGCAGATAGGTATTCAATTTCTTCAGTAACTTGGCCATCAACCACTTTACGATATGGTGTTTCTAAGAAACCATAATCATTAGTACGTGCAAAAGCAGAAAGTGAGTTGATCAAACCGATGTTTGGACCTTCAGGGGTTTCAATCGGACATAAACGACCATAGTGAGTATTATGTACGTCACGTACCTCAAAGCCTGCGCGCTCACGCGTTAAACCGCCTGGACCTAATGCAGAAATACGACGTTTGTGCGTGACTTCTGATAATGGGTTATTTTGGTCCATAAATTGTGAAAGTTGTGAAGAACCAAAGAATTCTTTCACTGCTGCAGAAATTGGTTTTGGATTAATTAAGTCTTGCGGTGTGATTGCATCTAAATCACCTAAAGATAAGCGTTCTTTTACCGCTCTTTCTACACGCACTAAACCAATACGGAATTGGTTTTCCGCCATCTCACCTACGCTACGAATACGACGGTTACCCAAGTGGTCGATATCATCTACTTCGCCGCGACCATTACGGATGTCGATCAATTTACGCATTACCGCAATAATATCTTCATTGCTTAAAGTGCCAGCTCCTTCACCTTCTGCGATCGCTAAAGAACGATTGAATTTCATACGACCGACAGCAGATAAATCATAACGCTCTGCAGAGAAGAATAAATTATTGAATAACGCTTCTGAAGATTCTGGTGTTGGTGGTTCACCCGGACGCATCATGCGATAAATTTCATAAAGCGCACTGGTTTTGTCATAAGTTGGATCTACACGTAGCGTTTCAGAAATATATGGGCCGTAATCTAAATCATTAGTAAATAAAGTTTCGATCGTGGTGTAACCTGCTTGTGCTAATTTTGCAAGAGTCTCTAAAGAAATCTCACCATTTGCAGGACAAATAATTTCACCTGACTCTAAATCAACATAATCTTTCGACGCAACTTTACCTAAAATATATTCAGAAGGTACAACGACTTGTGAAATTTTATCTTTTTCTAATGCCTTGATATGGCGTGCAGTAATACGACGACCACGTTCAACATAAACTTTGCCATTTGCTTCAATATCAAAAGAAGCCGTTTCACCACGTAAACGTTCTGGCACTAAAGTCATTAACAATTTATCACCAGCGATTTCAAAGGTAATTTTATCAAAGAATAAGTTTAAGATTTCTTCGGTGGTGTAACCTAATGCACGAAGAATGATTGTTGCCGGTAATTTACGACGACGGTCAATACGAGCAAATAAGTTATCTTTTGGATCGAATTCAAAATCTAACCAAGAACCACGGTAAGGAATAATGCGTGCGTTATAAAGCACTTTACCTGAAGAATGGGTCTTACCTTTGTCAGAATCGAAGAATACGCCTGGACTACGGTGTAATTGTGAAACGATAACACGCTCAGTACCATTAATTACGAAAGTACCGTTATCAGTCATTAATGGGATTTCACCCATATAAACTTCATTTTCTTTAATATCTTTGACTGCGCGTGAAGAAGATTCTTTATCGTAGCTCACTAAACGTAATTTTACACGTAAGCCTGCTGCATAAGTTGAGCCACGAATTTGGCACTCACGTACATCAAATTCAGGTTCTTCTAAACGATAATCTACATATTGTAATTCTGTATAGCCATTATTGCTTATAATAGGGAATACAGAACGGAATGCCGCTTCTAAACCTTGCTGACCTTCAGGATCTTTTTGAATAAATTTATCAAAAGAGTCCAACTGAATGGTTAATAAATAAGGAACATTTAAAACTTGCGGACGTTTACCGAAATCTTTACGAATTCGTTTTTTTTCAGAATAGGAGTAACCCATTGGTTTTCCTCTGCTAACTGTTCAGTGACCTAGCCACAAACTAACTGTGACGTGAATGACCGTTAAAATGACCGCACTCTGAACCTTACTTCTGTAGTGGGGTGACAACTCAAATTACATAGGACGACAACTTGAGCAAAACAACAACAAATAACGGTGAATTTGTCATTGTGTGGATGTGCTTTCTATCAAAAACACGGTTAAATTAAACAATAAAAGGTCAAAATTGATTAAAAATCAATCTAAATCTTTGCTAATTTTAAGGAGGTAAATTTTAAATGAATGCGGCTTTCTCGTCAAGTTTAAAACTTATGTAGAAATTTTATGAAATAAAAAAACCGCACTTTAAAAAAGTGCGGTTTAAAATCTATCAATTCTTTAAATTATAAAGAAGTTTGATCAACAGCAACACCTGCACCCATAGTGGTAGAGATGCTTACTTTCTTGATAAAGATACCTTTTGCAGTAGTTGGTTTTGCTTTGTTTAAAGCAGCCAATAATGCTTGAAGGTTTTCTTTTAATTGAACTTCAGAGAAGTTTGCTTTACCGATAGTGGTGTGGATGATACCGTTTTTATCGTTACGATAACGGATCTGACCAGATTTAGCATTTTTAACTGCTTCAGCAACGTTTGGTGTTACAGTACCAACTTTAGGGTTTGGCATTAAACCACGTGGTCCTAATACTTGACCTAATTGACCAACAACACGCATTGCATCAGGAGAAGCGATAACAACATCAAAGTTCATTTCGCCTTTTTTGATTTGCTCTGCTAAATCTTCCATACCTACTAAATCAGCACCGGCTGCTTTAGCTGCATCTGCGTTAGCACCTTGAGTGAACACAGCTACGCGTACTTCACGACCAGTACCGTGTGGTAATACAGTTGCACCACGAACGTTTTGGTCAGATTTACGAGGATCGATACCTAAGTTTACTGCAACGTCAACACTTTCAAC
>NZ_LCTH01000040.1:0-33177 GCF_001008275.1 Haemophilus haemolyticus | reverse complement strand
AAATCCGATACAATATCAAAAACAATCCTTTAAATCACAGTCTAACTTTTTGGAGTCAGAGCAATTTTTGCCGCACTTTCGGCTTTTATAAACTAATTTCTAGCTGTTCATAAGCTTGTTTTACTTTTTCCAACGCTTTTTCAACGGATACATCACGCGCAAGTAAAACGCCTAAGCGTCGATGACCATTCACTTCACCTTTACCAAATAATCGAATATTAGTATGAGGTTGTGCCAGTGCTTTTTCGATTCCACCAAATTGCACATTTTGTGATTTGCCTTCCACAACAATAGCTTTAGACGCCGATGGGCTAATCAACGTAATTTCTGGGATTGGTAAACCTAAGATCGCACGAGCATGTAAAGCGAATTCAGAAAGCTCTTGAGAAATCAGCGTTACCATTCCAGTATCATGAGGACGAGGTGATACTTCATTGAAAATCACCTCATCACCACATACAAACATCTCTACACCAAAAATACCGAATCCACCCAATGCACCGGTAATCTTCTCAGCAATCGATTGCGCTTTTGATAATGCAATATCCGACATAGCTTGAGGCTGCCAAGATTCCCGATAATCACCATCTTCTTGACGATGACCTATTGGCGCAAGGAAACTTGTACCATTGATATGGCGTACTGTCAGTAACGTGATTTCATAATCAAATTTGACAAAACCTTCAACAATTACTCGACCAGCTCCCGCCCGCCCACCTTCTTGCGCGTAATCCCAAGCTTTTTTAATATCATCTTTAGACTTTAAAATACTTTGCCCATGTCCAGAAGAAGACATAATCGGTTTCACCACACAAGGAATACCAATTTTTTCGACCGCACTTTGAAAGTCTGAAAAATTATCCACAAATTGGTAAGGCGATGTTGGTAACCCTAACTCTTCTGAAGCTAGACGACGAATCCCTTCACGATTCATCGTAAGTTGAGTGGCTTTTGCAGTCGGCACAACATTAAAGCCGGCTTGTTCTAATTCAACCAAAGTGGCAGTCGAAATAGCTTCAACTTCAGGAACAATGTAGTCAGGCTTTTCTTTCTCAATAAGTGCTTTCAATGCATTACCATCTAACATAGAAATGGTGTATGCACGATGTGCTACTTGTTGTGCTGGGGCATTTTCATAGCGATCAACTGCAATAACTTCAACGCCTAAACGTTGCAATTCAATCACTACTTCTTTACCCAGTTCACCAGAACCCAACATCATTACTTTGGTTGCATTAGGGGTTAATGCTGTGCCAAGTGTTGTCATGATTTCTCCTATTTTAATAACGAATCATCGAGTGCCAAATCTTCATTTTTATTCACGCCTACACCGCGTGCGATAACATTTTTTGCAATTTCGTGTGCTTCTTCCAAAGAATGTTCCGTATAAGTACCGCATTGATAAATATTTAATTCAGGGATAGTTGTTTGATCTTGCACACCTAAAATATCTTGCATTGAAGCTAACCAAGCTTGTGCTACTTGCTGTTCATTTGGTGTACCAATTAAGGACATATAGAATCCCGTGCGACATCCCATCGGAGAAATATCAATAATTTCAACGCTATCGCTATTTAAATGATCACGCATAAAACCCGCAAACAAATGTTCAAGCGTATGAATACCTTTTGGAGGAAGAATTTCTTTATTTGGAATACAAAAACGTAAATCAAAAATGGTAATGTCGTCACCTTTTGGCGTGCGCATCGTTTTTGCAACACGTACTGCTGGTGCATTCATTTTGGTATGATCCACTTTAAAACTATCAAGTAATGGCATAAAGTTTTCCTTATAAATCAGTAAATTAAAAATAAATTTGAATAAATGTTCATTTTTTGCAAATTCTAATGAACTTTATGGCAAGGCTCATTGTCTTACGTAACAAGCAACTTGCAGTTGTTTTAATAAAATTGGTTCCTTAGGTTATTTGCCCCGCATTCATTGTGGGGCTTTTTCTTGCGCATTTTATAATAAGAATGGTGCACTAAAAAACAATAACGCAACATAACGAACCAGTTTTCCAAGAAAGATAAAGACGCTACTTACCACAAAATTTAATCTTAACCAACCTGCTATGGCACAAAATAAATCACCAACGACAGGTAGCCAGCTTAAAAGTAAAGTAATCGCCCCATAACGCTTTATCTGATTCGTGACCCATAAAGTGCGGTGATTTTTTGGATCAAATTTTGGCATCCATCGCCCAATCCCGTAAGTAGTTAAACTCCCCAATCCATTGCCAAGCGTGGCGAAAAAAACAAGTGCCAATATATCTATACTAAATAAAGATCCCAACACTAATTTAGGTACAGCAAGAGCAACAAACACAACTTCTGAATTACCTGGCAATACCGTTGCACTCAAGAATGCACTGATAAACATAAGGCATAACGCATGAGTTTGCCAAAAATCAGCGCTAAAAAATGAAAAAATATCCATTATCTTGGCGAAATGATTTCTCGTGTGCGAACATCAAACACGTCCATTCCCGCATTTAATCCCGCTTGCACACCTAAATCCGCATCTTCAAATACGATACAACGACTTGGATTTGCTTGAATTAATTCCGCACAACGTAAAAAAGTTTCTGGATGTGGTTTATGTTCTTTTACATCGTCTGCACTGACAATGGCATTAAAGTAAGGTGCAATAGCCAGTTTATCCATCAACATATCAATAATTTTACGGTGTGAGCCAGACCCCAGAGCAATCGGCTTTTTTTGATGGAAAGATTTAACAATCTCAAAGGTTGGCAATAACTTCGATTGAGTCGGAATAAGTTGATAAGACAACTCACGTTTTGCAGCCAGCACATCCTCAATTCGATCCAGTGGCATATTCGCTGCTTTCATCATTTCCCCCGCGATGGTTCGAACCGTCGTCCCGCCAAAGTTATACATAATTTGGCAATCAAATTCATAGCCAAATCGCTCTCCCACCATCGTCCAAGCCTGTGCATGCACGGGCATTGTATCGATTAAAGTTCCATCCATATCAAAAATCAATCCTTCATATGGATTGAACATCTCATAATCTAACATTTTTACATCCTTACAAATTTTTTACCATTTTGCTACAAAACTGTGATCTGTGCACTGTTTTATTTCAGTAAAGTGCGGTAAATTAATGAACAAATTTTGAACTAATTAAAACAAATGCGGTTATTTAAGCAACTAGAACGTTGGAAAATTCGCAGTCAAATAAATCAATCTATTATTGATGTGGTATTTCGTTTACGAGATCGATTAGCTCATTACTGGCAAGCTGAGGTGAATACGCCTCAAGTAGATTTTATGCTGCTACACATTGCTTGCAGCTTAGGTCGAATAGAACGAGGGGGTTGCGTTTCACCACTTTATCCAGAAATGCTCGAAGAAATTCAAAGTGCGGTTATTTTTCCACAAGTTTTAGCCATCCATCAAGATTTACTCAACTTGATGCCATTTTCCATTCCTGAAGCAGAACAAACTTATTTTTTAGCGAACATTCATTCTTTGGTTCTTGAACAGAAACAATTAAAGCATGTGGTGATAAATAAGCCCACTTATAAAAAATGACCTAGCTTTTAAACTAGGTCATTTTTATATCTTAACGATATTTATCTAGAAATTTGTAATACTGCACACCAATCTTTGTCGCAAGATCTTTGATAATTCGACCACCATAAACAGAAGGGACTTTCAGGCCTTCAAAAATAGATAAACGTTCATCGTCTCCCAAAATCGCCTCCGCTACAATTCGCCCCGCAAGACCAGTCAAAGCAACACCGTGACCAGAATAACCATGAGCAAAATAAATGTGCGGAGAAATACGACCAAAATGTGGCGTTGAATTTAGGGTCATATCAATCGGTCCAGCCCAGCCATAATCGATTTTTATATTTTCAAGTTGTGGGAATACGCGCAACATATTTTTCCGCATAATCGCGACCATATTTTTTTCTGAGCTAGAATCACTACCAAAGAGCAAGCGATTGTCAGCACTTAAACGATAATAGTCTAATAATAAATTATTATCGCATACCGACATGCCATTATTAATGACAGAATCCGCAACCGCTTGGCTTAGCGGCTCTGTGGCAATAATAAAACTTTCTACGGGTAATATTTTACGATTAATTCCGTGATGGATAGATTTCGGGAGCGCATCAATATAAGCATTGGTAGCTAAAATAACGTCTTGAGAAATAACCGCACTTTTAGCTGTTTTAACCTCAACGCAACCATTTTTCTCAACCATATCCACTACAGGAGATTGTTCAAAAATCTGAACGCCCAGATCGACGCAAGCTTTCGCTAAACCTAAGCAATAATTAAGTGGATGTAAATGCCCTGAGTTACTATCAAATAAGCCGCCCACATAAATATCACTGCCTAAGTGCTGTTTTAATTTAGCCTTATCCCAAAGTTGCATATTCTGATAGCCAAAATTCTCATGACTTTCTTTTTCAATTTCAATTAAGTCATCCATTCTGCGTTCATTTAATGCCAATGTGGCATAGCCTTTTTTCCAGTCGCATTGAATACCATATTTTTCAATACGTTCATCAATAATATCAATGGCCTCTAATGACATATTCCAAAGTTTATGCGCTTTATCTTCGCCAACTTGTTTAACGTATTCATCAATGCCTTCTTCAAAGCCATTAATTGCCTGCCCACCACTGCGACCAGAAGCACCAAATCCTACTCGAGCACCTTCTAATACAATAACTTTTTTTCCTTTTTCCGCTAGTTCTAATGCCGCAGATAAACCAAAAAATCCAGCTCCGATCACACATATATCAGCATGTTCAATTTGAGTGAGCGGCGGGAATTGAAAATCTTGGTTACGAGAGTCGAAATAATAAGAGCGAACGTGTTCTTGATAGGCAAAATTAAGCATAAAAAATCCCTTAGGAAAAAACTGGCAAAATCTTACCCCGAAAGGGAAATATGTCAAACCTTTTACGAAAAAAATGCTATACTGCGCGCGCGCAAAATTTGCGCGTTTTATGATGAACGATAACCCTCGGAGGTCAATAAATTGAAAAAATTCTTTGCTCACTCACTCAAAAATCTTTTCCTTTCCACCACCGCACTTTTCGCGGTTTCCGCTTTTGCCAATAACAAACTTTACGTCTATAACTGGACAGACTATGTGCCTTCTGATTTAGTCGCACAGTTCTCTAAAGAAACTGGCATCGAGGTAATTTATTCTACCTTTGAAAGCAACGAAGAAATGTATGCGAAACTTAAACTTACTCAGAATACTGGCTCTGGCTATGATTTGGTGTTTCCATCAAGTTACTACGTAAATAAAATGATTAAGGAAAAGATGCTTCAACCGATTGATCAAAGTAAATTGACCAATATTCATCAAATTCCTAAACATTTATTAAATAAAGAATTCGACCCAGAAAATAAATATTCATTACCTTACGTTTACGGACTTACTGGTATTGAAGTTAATGCGGATGAGATTGATCCTAAAACCATCACCAGCTGGGCGGATTTATGGAAACCTGAATTTAAAGGCAAAGTTCTCATGACCAGTGATGCGCGTGAAGTGTTCCACGTAGCATTATTGCTTGATGGTAAATCGCCTAATACCACCAATGAAGAAGACATCAAAACAGCTTATGAGCGTTTAGAAAAACTTTTACCAAATGTGGCAACCTTTAACTCTGACTCGCCAGAAGTCCCTTACGTACAAGGTGAAGCAGCAATTGGTATGATTTGGAATGGTTCTGCTTATTTAGCACATAAAGAAAATCCATCTCTTCAATTTGTGTATCCCAAAGAAGGCGCAATTTTCTGGATGGATAACTATGCGATTCCAACTACAGCAAAAAATGTTGAAGGCGCACATAAGTTCATTGACTTCTTACTTCGTCCAGAAAATGCCAAAGTTGTAGTAGAACGCATGGGCTTTTCTATGCCAAATGAAGGAGTCAAAGCATTACTCAGCCCTGAAGTTGCCAATGATCCTAAACTATTTCCACCAGCATCAGAAGTAGAAAAGGGGATTATGCAAGGTGATGTTGGAGAAGCTGTCGATATTTATGAAAAATATTGGAGCAAATTAAAAACCAATTAATTTCTAAATTTAGAAAACAAAAAAGTGCGGTGAAAATTTGATCTGTACCCCAAAAGTTGGACTAACCAAACCAACAATTGAGGTTCAGATTTTATTATGGGTAAACACTACATAATCGAATTTAAATTACAGGTTCTTCAATCTATTCTTAATAGAAAAATGAGTATTAAGAAGCCACTAGTATTTATAATAAACAAAGCTAATGGTATCATTTTCTATCAGATGGAGACATATCGTCGATTTCATTACTGAAAATGGCGGTATTCAAAGTATGTCAAGAAAAAGGAATTTCTTAGATATATGACATATAGAAAGTTTCTTTGGACTATTAAATTCACCGCACTTCTTATATAGCTAATATAAAAAAGGAGCATCAAATGATGCTCCTAAAATTTAAACCTGACTTAAGCATGTTCTTCTGCTTTTTCAACCGTTCCTTTGACAGTCAAACAAATTTCCGTTGAAATCAAATGAGAAAGCGTTGAAGCCAAATATTCTATTTTTTCAAGATTGCCATTGCCTGATTCATCAAAATAACCTTGCTCTTTCAAATTCGCAATGAACATAGAGAAGACGGCTTTATCAAAGAACTCCGGCGCGTTAATACCATGCAATACAGATAAACGTTGTGCAACGAGTTGGCTTTCTTTTTCCAGTTCTGCACGTGAAATATCTGGTTGTTTTTGCAAAATTGTCACTGTGATGTAATAACGTTGCAAGATTTCACGCATTCCCGCAGACCAAAGTTGTAAAATACGTACTTTCGATTTATTGATAGATAAGAAATTATCATTAGAGTTAATCACCTGTTGGCGCGCAAATTCATCAATAATTTGGTGAGTTTGAGTTTTTAACTCTTCTTCACTAAAGTGCAAGAATAACTCGCCTTTTAAGAACGGATAAATCTTGCCGACAGCTTCGACTAATAAATCTTTTTGAATCGCCTCATAATGCAAAATGATGCTTGCCACTAAAGATGGCAATACAAATAAGTGTTGTATGTTATTGCGATAGTAAGTCATCAAGACGGCTGATGCGCGTTCCAAACGCACAATTTCCCCAAAGTTATCTTTTTCGACTAACACACCAACACGATCAAGCGTTAATACATGGTTTAACATCATTTCAGGCGTATCCGTTGGCAATACAACATCTGTGGAATAAGGCACGTTTTGTAGTAATTGTTGGTAACTCGCCAGTTGTTCCAAAAGTTGCTCACGAGAAAGTGCACGCTGACGAGAAGACAATAATGCTGTCCCAACTAAATTCATTGCATTCACCGCGGCAGCTTTATTAATGTTTACCATCACTTGTTTTGATACAGAATCAACTGCAGGAGCAAACCATTGTGGTTTTTCTTCGTGATTTTGCTCTTTCCAATCAGGGAAATGTTGGCTCAGGTAATTGGAAAGCGTAATTGGCTCACCAAAATTCACAAAACCTTGACCAAGATTGCGTAATTTTTTAATTACTCGAATAACCAAACCTGCATTTTCTTTTTCTTTCGCCGCACCACGCAATTCTTTTGCGTAAGTATCCACTTCTAATACATGCTCATAGCCTACATAAACTGGAACAACAGAAATTGGACGAGTTTGATTATGTTGCAAGGCTTGAAGTGTCATCGACATCATACCTGTTTTTGGCGTAAGTAAACGACCAGTGCGAGAACGCCCCCCCTCAATAAAATATTCTACCGAATAACCACGGTGGAATAACTCTGATAAATATTCACGGAAAATAGCGGAATATAACCTGTTTCCTTTAAAAGTACGGCGAATAAAGAATGCCCCCCAACTACGGAACATTCTACCTACAGGCCAGAAATTTAAATTAATTCCTGCTGCGATATGCGGCGGAACAAGCCCTTGATGATAAAGCACGTAAGAAAGCAATAAATAGTCGATATGACTACGGTGACAAGGAACATAAACAATCTCATGGCCTTCAAGTGCTAATTTACGTACGCGATCTGCATTTTGCACATCAATACCAGAATAAAGTTTATTCCAAAGCCAACGTAAAAAACGATCAGCGGCTCGCAAACTTGAATGACTTACATCAGCAGCAATTTCATCCAAAATCTTATGTGCTTCTTTTTGCGCTTTTTCAATACTGATATTTTTCGATTTTGCTTCATCTTCAATCGCACGTTGAATCGCTTCTGATTGCAATAATTTATTAAACATAGCTTGACGATTCGGTAAGCGCGGGCCGGTGGCAGAAATGCGCTGTTTAGCAAAATGCATTTTTGCAACTCGAGCCAGCTTTTGCGCAATTTTTTCATCAGAGCCATGCTCATTCACCATATAACGTAATGAAACGGCTTGAGAAAAACGTACAAAAGTATCACGCCCAAACCAAATAGCAGCAAAAGTTTTTTGCATGCCATTTAACAAACGCAAGTTAGGTAAACCTGATTTATCTTCATGCCCAGGAGAACGCCCCCAAAGGACAGAAACTGGAATAAGTTGCACATCTAAACTCTCAGAAGTGCGGTGTAATTCGAGGTATTTATTGAAGATCGTGGTGGTTTCATCTTTCGCACCTTTCGATTTAAAAATGCGGCGTCCCTCATCTAAATACACATAACGAGGCAACTTCACACCATCAATTTCATTTTTCTCAGTAGGATCAGGTAAACCTAGCGCCAAACAATTTCGACGGAAAATAACAAAATCGGTTTGAGAGGTATAAGGCAAAACATAAACAACAGGTTGGTGAATATTGAGGGAAAGCTCTTCTATCGGATTGGCTGGAATTGGATTATTTTTCACTAATACTGACAGAGGCAAGCTCAATAATTGACGATACATATTTACAAAATTTGCCATGATAAATTTTCTCTTTGTTGTAAATTTGAAATATTTTAACACATCCGATCTCAACCGCTTTAAAAAATTTAGTGGCAGAATGTGACCTAATACACAGATTTAAAAAATAACTATTGCAACTTCACACAATCTGTATACAATACCAGTTATCTGTATTTAAAAACAGGAGTGTATATGAGACCATTAACAGCACGCCAACAAGAAGTGTTGGATTTATTAAAACGCCATTTAGAAACAACAGGCATGCCACCAACACGAGCCGAAATTTCTCGAGAATTAGGCTTTAAATCCCCCAATGCGGCAGAAGAACATTTAAAAGCGCTTTCACGCAAAGGTGCGATTGAAATTATTCCAGGCGCATCTCGCGGCATCCGCATTTTAGACAATAGCGCAAATGAAGAATTTGATGGTTTACCACTGGTTGGTCGCGTGGCGGCCGGAGAACCGATTCTTGCAGAACAACATATTGAAGCCACTTATCGCGTAGATGCCGATATGTTTAAACCACAAGCAGATTTTTTACTCAAAGTTTATGGTCAATCCATGAAAGACATTGGTATCTTAGATGGTGATTTATTAGCTGTACATAGCACTAAGGATGTACGCAATGGACAAATTGTCGTTGCCCGTATTGAAGATGAAGTGACGGTAAAACGCCTTGAGAAAAAAGGTTCTATCATTTATCTACACGCAGAAAATGAAGAATTTGATCCAATCGTAGTAAATCTTGAAGAACAAGAAAACTTTGAGATTGAAGGTATTGCAGTAGGGATCATTCGCAATAATGCTTGGATGTAACCTGAGTAAATTAGCGAATAAAGTGCGGTAAAAATTTCCTGTGTTTTACCGCACTTTTCTTAATCTAAAATTCTGAATTTGCCATTCTTTTTACCGCTCTCTATAATGCAATCAATCTTGAATTTAAATAAAGGATGGAAAAATGCAGTTTTCCAAAATGCACGGATTAGGCAACGATTTTGTTGTGGTTGATGGTGTTACTCAAAATGTTTTTTTCACGTCAGAAACCATTCAACGCTTAGCTGATCGCCACCGTGGAATTGGTTTTGATCAGCTTTTGCTTGTTGAGCCACCTTATGATCCTGAACTCGACTTTCATTATCGCATTTTCAATGCCGATGGAAGTGAAGTTTCGCAATGCGGAAATGGTGCCCGCTGTTTTGCTCGTTTTGTGACATTAAAAGGGCTAACTAACAAAAAAGACATCGCGGTTAGCACGCAAAAAGGCAATATGGTTCTAACAGTAAAAGACGATAACCAAATTCGTGTGAATATGGGTGAACCGATTTGGGAACCAGCAAAAATTCCATTTACCGCAAATAAATTCGAGAAAAATTATATCCTGCGCACGGATATTCAAACCGTCTTATGTGGTGCCGTTTCAATGGGCAATCCTCATTGTGTTGTGCAAGTAGATGATATTCAAACCGCAAATGTTGAACAACTTGGTCCTTTGCTAGAGAGCCACGAGCGCTTTCCCGAACGGGTCAATGCTGGTTTTATGCAAATCATCAATAAAGAGCATATTAAACTTAGAGTTTATGAACGTGGTGCTGGAGAAACTCAAGCCTGTGGAAGTGGAGCTTGTGCAGCTGTTGCAGTTGGAATTATGCAAGGTTTATTGAACAATCGAGTTCAAGTCGATTTGCCAGGCGGTTCATTAATCATTGAATGGAATGGCGTTGGTCATCCACTTTATATGACTGGCGAAGCGACCCATGTATATGACGGTTTTATAACCCTTTAATCTTCTTATCCCCATCAAATTCTTAAAGATGGGGATTTTATTCCTCATGAACGCAAACGTTTTCGTTTCTAGAAATATCCTTTATAATACACCTAGATTTTCATTCCTATCCTCATAAAGGACCCCCTTATGTTTCAAACTTTTCGTGGCTCACCCGCCCTTTCTGAATTCCGTATTCAAGGCTTAATGCAAAAATTCCAACAAAATCAATTACCGGTGAAATCGGTTTACGCGGAATATTTGCATTTTGTGGAATTAAATCGACCGCTTGTTAGCAAGCAGGAAGCAAAATTAAAAGCGTTGTTACATTACGGTCCAACACTGACAGAGCATGAAGCCAAAGGCGAAACTTTTATCGTGATTCCACGCGTTGGCACGATTTCTTCTTGGTCTTCTAAAGCAACAGATATTGCGCATAACTGCGGTTTAAGTGAAGTAGAACGTATTGAGCGTGGTTTGGCGTATTATTTTGAGTTAAGCCAACCGCTTGATGAAAAAACAACAGAAAAATTGACCGCACTTTTACACGACAGAATGATGGAAACGGTGGTGCGCAATCCGCAAGATGCGGAAATTTTATTCCGTCATCAAGATCCGAAACCATTTAAAACCGTGGATATTTTAAAAGGTGGACGTAAAGCTTTGGTGACAGCCAACGTAGAATTAGGTTTGGCACTGGCAGAAGATGAAATTGATTATTTAGTGGAAAACTTCACTCAATTAGGGCGCAATCCGCACGATATTGAACTTTATATGTTCGCACAAGCTAACTCAGAGCACTGCCGCCATAAAATCTTTAATGCAGATTGGATTATTGACGGCAAAAAACAGGACAAATCCCTGTTTAAAATGATTAAAAATACCTTTGAGAAAACCCCTGACTTCGTGCTTTCAGCCTATAAAGATAATGCTGCGGTAATGGAAGGCTCAAAAGTCGGTCGTTTCTTTGCAGACCAAGATGGGCAATATCGTTATCACAATGAAGATGCACATATCTTAATGAAAGTGGAAACTCACAACCATCCAACCGCAATTTCGCCATTCCCAGGAGCGGCAACAGGTTCAGGCGGTGAAATTCGTGATGAAGGTGCAACCGGTCGTGGTGCCAAACCAAAAGCAGGTTTAACCGGTTTCTCTGTATCAAACCTTATCATTCCTAACTTTGAACAACCTTGGGAAAATCCACTTTCCAAACCAAATCGTATTGCCTCAGCCTTAGATATTATGATTGAAGGCCCATTAGGTGGTGCAGCATTTAACAACGAATTCGGTCGTCCTGCATTATTGGGTTATTTCCGTACCTATGAAGAGAAAGTCAATAGCTTCAATGGAGAAGAAGTGCGTGGTTACCACAAGCCGATTATGTTAGCGGGCGGTATCGGTAATATTCGTGGCGAACACGTTCAAAAAGGCGAAATTTCAGTTGGTGCGAAATTGATCGTATTAGGTGGCCCAGCCATGAACATCGGTTTAGGCGGTGGGGCAGCGTCTTCGATGGACAGCGGGAAATCAAAAGAAGATTTAGATTTTGCCTCTGTTCAACGTGAAAACCCTGAAATGGAACGCCGTTGCCAAGAGGTGATTGACCGCTGTTGGCAATTAGGTGATGAAAACCCAATTCTCTTTATTCACGACGTGGGCGCGGGTGGTTTGTCTAACGCCATGCCTGAATTGGTGCACGATGGTGAACGTGGCGGTAAATTTGACTTACGTTCCATCCTTTGTGATGAAAAAGGGATGTCGCCATTGGAAATTTGGTGTAACGAATCGCAAGAACGTTATGTGTTAGCAGTTGCGCCAGAAAAACTCGAATTATTTACCGCACTTTGTGAACGTGAGCGCGCGCCATTTGCGGTCATTGGCGAGGCAACGGAAGAAAAACATTTAACCTTGCGTGATAGCCATTTCAACAATAACCCAATTGATTTGCCAATGAATGTGTTATTAGGCAAAACGCCGAAAATGACGCGTGAGGTTTCGTCAAAAACTGTCGAAAATCGACCACTTGCAACAGAAAATATTCAATTAAAAGAAGCGTTCCATCGCGTATTACGCTTACCAGTGGTGGCAGAAAAAACGTTCTTAATCACCATTGGCGACCGTTCGGTCACCGGTATGGTGGCGCGTGATCAAATGGTCGGTCCATGGCAAATTCCCGTGTCTGATGTGGCCGTCACAACTGCATCATTAGACAGCTATCACGGCGAAGCCATGGCAATGGGCGAACGTGCGCCAGTAGCGTTATTAGACTTTGGTGCTTCTGCACGTTTAGCGGTAGCTGAATCTATCACTAACATTGCGGGCACCAATATTGGCGATATTAAACGCATCAAACTGTCTGCAAACTGGATGTCTGCAGCGGGTCATGGTAGTGAAGATGCCGGCTTATATGAAGCAGTTAAAGCCGTAGGTGAAGAACTTTGCCCTGCATTAGGCATTACCATTCCAGTGGGTAAAGACTCTATGTCGATGAAAACCACTTGGGAAGAAAATGGCGAGAAAAAATCAGTTACCGCACCGCTTTCTTTAGTGATTTCATCTTTTGCGCGCGTGGAAGATGTCCGCAAAACCGTGACACCTCAATTACGCACAGACAAAGGCGCAAGCCGTTTATTGTTGATTGATTTAGGCGAAAGAAAAAATCGCTTAGGCGCGACCGCACTTGCGCAAGTATATAAACAATTAGGTGACAAACCAGCCGATGTGGTGAATGTAGCTAAACTGAAAAACTTCTTCGATGCAATGCAAGCATTGGTGGCAGAACGTAAATTATTGGCTTACCACGACCGTTCCGATGGTGGTTTAATTACCACACTTGCAGAAATGGCATTTGCGGGTAACTGTGGTGTGGATGTGGATATTTCTGCATTAGGCGACAATGATTTATCCGTGTTATTCAATGAAGAATTAGGTGCGGTAATCCAAGTATCAGAAAGTGAATTAAGCGCCGTGCGTGAGGTATTAAAAGCCCATGACTTGCTTGGTTTAACTTATGAACTCGGTTCTGTAAGCTTAGAAGATCGTTTTGAAATCACGCGTGGTAGCAAAAAACTATTAAGCGAAAAACGCTCTGAATTACGCAGCATTTGGGCGGAACTCACTCATCAAATGCAACGCTTACGTGATAATCCAGAATGTGCAGACCAAGAATTTGAAGCGAAAAAAGCAACAGACAACAAAGGTTTATCTGCTCACTTAACTTATGATGTGAATGAGGATATTGCTGCACCTTACATCAGCAAAGGCGTGAAACCAAAAGTAGCCGTATTGCGTGAACAAGGCGTAAACAGCCACGTTGAAATGGCAGCGGCTTTTGATCGTGCAGGCTTTGCGGCGATTGATGTTCACATGAGTGATTTAATGACAGGCCGTTACAACTTAAACGACTTCAACGCGATGGTGGCCTGTGGTGGCTTCTCTTACGGTGACGTATTAGGTGCAGGCGGCGGTTGGGCGAAATCCATTTTATTTAACCCACAATTACGCGATCAATTCAGCCAATTCTTCGCCAATGAAAACACGCTTTCATTAGGCGTATGTAACGGCTGTCAATTTATCTCCACCCTGGCGGAAATCATTCCTGGTGCAGAAAACTGGCCACGTTTCGTGCGTAATAAATCAGAACGTTTTGAAGCGCGTGCTGCGATGGTGAAAATCAACGACACCAACTCATTGTGGTTTAAAGGCATGGCTGGCTCACATATGCCGATTGCCGTTTCTCACGGTGAAGGTCGCGTAGAATTCAAAACACCTGAGAATTTGACCGCACTTCAAGCGCAAAACTTGATTGTAGCGCAGTATATCGACAGCCATTTGAATGTAACAGAAACCTATCCTGCCAACCCGAATGGTTCGGCATTAGGGATTACTGCAATTTCTAACGTGGATGGCCGTATCGCTGCGATGATGCCACACCCAGAGCGTGTATTCCGTGCCGTGAGCAACTCATGGTATCCAGAAGATTGGTCTGAAGATGGTGCTTTGATGCGAATTTTTAGAAATGCGAGAGTGAATTTCAAATAATGTGAGATTGCTCACAGAAAATTAATACAAAATAAGAGACACTGGGTGAGTCAGTATCTCTTTTTTATACTGAACAATTCTTGGATATTTTGTCCGTAATATCAATTGAACTATATGAGGAGTTCTTAATGAGTAGTTTAGTTACATTGCTAGCTAATATTGTTGCGCCATTGCAACGTCAATTTATTAACTTTATCCGCATTGCTATTTGTGTAGTGATGGTTTGGATTGGTGGCTTAAAAGTTTGCCAATATGAGGCAGATGGTATCGCACATTTTGTGTCAAATAGTCCTTTCTTAAGCTTCCTTTATAAAAATGGAGCAAATATGGTAGAAAATGATAAGGGTGTTTTGGTAAAAGAATATACCTTATATAAAAACCCTGAAGGCAAAATGGTCGCAAAAAATATTGAATGGCATAAAGCTAATGGCACCTATACAGCTTCTTATATTATTGGCGCGATGATCGTGACCATTGGTATTTTAGTATTAGCGGGAATTTGGTCTCCAACATTAGGTTTATTTGGTGGTTTACTCACCTTTGGCATGTCGATAGTCACGCTGTCGTTCCTGATATTTACGCCAGAAACCTGGGTACCTAATTTAGGTGGAGACTTCCCAACACCTAATTATGGCTTCCCATATCTCTCAGGGGCTGGCCGACTCGTTATTAAAGATATTATTATGATGGCGGGTGGTTTAGTTGCTGCAGCTGAATGTGCAAAACGTTATTTAAATAATAAAAAACAATTTGCTTAATTGCGTTATTTTAAAAGGCTTGCTGGGATAAGTGGTAAGCCTTTTTGTTATTAAGATATAAAAATTGAACAATAAAGAAGGGATTAATAGTATTCATGTTAAGATGACACAATGATAAGAGCATTTATTCCGTGTAATAAGGGAGAATGATCTCTAGTGGATTAGTCTTAAAATTATGCAGGTATGTGGCTTTTCAGAAGCGTGGTTAGGGTGATAATGACCTAATAGTATAGTTATTATTTATGGAGTAAAAATTATAATGCCAGTTAGATTTCAAAATTTGCCAGAGTTACTGAATGATATGAATCGTTTAGGATGGATTATTGATTCTTTTCCTTTTGAATATAATGGTAAGCAAACTGTAGTAATTCTTACTCTTTATACTTTAAGAGAAAGAAAACCTAGTGCATATGCTCAAGTAAAATTAGAATTTATCAGTCAAGATGATGCAAATCATAGTATAAAAGCATATGCAGATTTTTATGAGGTTTACTTCAATTCAGTAACAGATTTTTTTGATTTCTTTGATATAAATCGACTTGATGGAAATAAAGCTCGAGAAATCTTTATAAATTTTTCTGAATGTTTTGCTAGGGTTATACCTATGCAAAAAGTAATTAATAAACCACAGTTAGAGCGAGAGCTTATAGGACGAAGAGCGGAAGGAAATAACCCTAATGCTATCTATTGCTTTGATGTTAGAAGAAATGGGAGAAGACCGGATGGTACTCCCAATTCTCGGAGCATAGAAAATAGTAATAAAGCTGAAATATTAAGACCTGAGTTATATCACAAGTATAGACATGATCTAAATTTAAGTTTTTTCTTTAGTGATAATCCTAATGAAGAAAGAACAGATGAGGAAATTATTAATCTTGTTGCTATAAGATAATGTACTTTGACAATAATATGTACGTTTAGACATATTTAGAAAAAATAACTTAAGGGGAAATCTATGTTATCAATATTAAATAAACTGAAAGAAAGCGTTAGAGTTCAGAAAGAAGATGGTAGGATTAAGGGACCATATGAAGCCTCTTTTACTGGAAATATGATTATTGTTAGTGATCTTAAAGCAGATATTACACAAGGTGATAAAATTATTCGCAAATTACCAAATGAAAATGATGAATATTACTATGTTACAGAGATAGATTTTTGTTCTAAAAATCTAGGCGGTATCCCTCCTCACTACCAAGTAAAATTAACCCAAGCTCCTCCATCACAACCAATGGAAAGAAATATACAGAATATTAACTTTCATGGTTTACAAAACGTTCAAATAGGAGACCATAATATTCAAAATATTACTAATACGTTTAATGAGTTAATTCAGAAAATAGACAGTTCTACAGCTTCTGAAATAGAAAAACAAAAGGCAAAATCTTTACTTAACCAGTTTTTATCTCATCCACTAGTTGTGTCTATAATAGGATCTTCTCTTGGAGCAGCTATTGGCTTAATATGATCTATAGTATTTTTTTAGAATAGATAGTCCGATTAACAAATTGATCTGCACCCCAAAATCTGGACACCTACTTTGAGGTGCAGATTATGTCCTACTCTTATCAATTTCGTTTGAAAATTATCACACTCGTCACTGAACAGGATTATGGTATCCGTGAGGTGGCTAAACTTCATAAAATTTCCCACGCTCTCGTCATTTATTGGCTAAAAGCATTTCAAAAAAGAGGGCTTGATGGCGTAAAATCGCCTCATACAAACCTTCAAACCCCTAAAATAGTGCAGTCAAAGATGAAAAAGAAAGAAATTGAAATCCTAAAAACAATATACTTTTCTAATTCCACCACGCTTTATTTTTCCAAATGACTTTGACCAACTTTATAATCTTGCATTAGAATACGAGCCTTTGATTTTTGCTGTAAGGAATAAAAATGGAAGAATCTCCAGAATTAGAAAAGTTGCCACGAATTATTACTGGTGTATTAAAAATCGTGCTTTGCACGGCATTGATTGCGTTGGCGATTGTACTCATTATTGCTCTTGGAAAAATCACTTATACTTTAGCGATGATGGTACTTAATACTTCGACTGTCGTGCCTTATGACGTGGCTGAACAAGCAGTGATGTTTTTCTTATATTTCGGGTTTATTGGTTTGATTGTGCAGTATTTTAAAAGCGGCTATCACTTCCCTTTGCGCTATTTTATTTATGCTGGGATCACTGCGATGTTGCGTTTAATCATTGTTAATCATGAAAGCTCGGTGGATACCATCTTATTTGCAGGTGCAATTTTGATTATGGTGATCGCACTCTGTTTGGTGTTATATTCTAATAAACTGAAAAATATATAGTTTTATATTCAAAGCAACAAAAAACGCACTTCAATTTGAAGTGCGTTTTGTCTTTTAAGTTGAGTTACTCAGATTTGCTTTCTAAAAGTGCGGTTGAATTTTCTTCTATTTTTTCTTCCGCACTTTCTGAGACGACATCTTGAATTGCCATCACTGATTTCAAATTCTCTTGGCGAACTTGCTCAGCTAATGCTTTATCACCCGCTTGTTCAAATACATAAGATGCCATCATCAAATCATTTGGCTCTAACTGTTCAGGGCAAGCTATCACGTTTTTGAATACGTCTGCTGCTTTAGCAAATTCATTGTTACGAACATATAAATAACCCAAAGCACGATTGATACAGCATTTTTGTGTCTCATCTGCACGTTTTGCACGTTTTTCGATTAGCTTGAGAAGTTTACTATTATCTTCTGGTTGTAAACGTGTAATTTGAGTACAAAGTTCTTTGCTAATGCTAGTGTTATCACCAATTTTCTTCAATACTTCAACAGTAAATTCTGATGCTGACTCATGATCATTACAATCAATTAAACGCTGAATTAAACCAACTTTGAGATCAATATTATTACGACGACTACGAGACTGAGCATCCCACCATTCAAGTAAACCATCTACGCCTTCTTCATTCATTTTCTCATCGAGCAAACCATTTTCTGTTTGAGAACGGAGATCTTTGAACTCTTCAGCACTGAATAAACCGCTATTTTCAACACCATCTAAAATCTTATCGAGAGCTTGATAAGCTTTAGAACGAAGATAAATTTCTACTGCAAGTTTTAACACTTCTTTATTGCGACCAGCCATTTCTAGCAAGCTATCCACAGAACTACGCGCTGCTGGCAATTTGTTTTGTTGCAATAAAATACGCGTACGGGCAATTTCCACCAACAAATTATCTGAACCTGCTAATTCCGTTGCTTCAATCAAATAGCGATTTGCACTAAATTCATCACCACGTTGTTGTGCTGCTTCAGCTGCTTTAATTAGGTTTAACACAGGCTCAGCAGAATGTTTGGCATTCTTACCAATTAATTTCTCTGCTTTGGCATAATCCCCTTCATTCATCTTCATCAAACCTTCAAGGGTTTGTTTCTGCGCTCTCACACGTTTACGGCTAGAAAACCAATTATAAGAACCACGACTCAAACGTAGAAAACGCGTTACGATCCATTCCAAACCATAAATAATCGCTAAAGCAATTACGAAGAAAATCACTAATGTCGTAATCGACATTTCAACAATATTATTTGTTGTTTCAATTCGAACATAGCCTTGCTGACCGGAAAGATAAGGCCCTGCAATCAACCCAGCAAGCAATGCTAGCATTAAAAAAAGCACTCTAAACATAGGCTATCCTTATTTTTGTGGCTCAGCTTTTGCCGGTTGAGATTCTTGTTTTTCTGGTGCAGGTACTTCTGTTGCCGCACCTTCAGCTTTAGGCATAGTTTCAATGGCTTTATCTGCTTCAATTTCCACCTTTTGAACATCTAACGGCGCACGATTAAGATATTTATCCAGCAAAGTCAAACTTTGTAATTGCTCTGGCACATCGACATAAATTGAAGAATCAGCCAGCTCATCTACTGATTTTAAGAAGTTTTGCGTCACTTCTGTACTCGTATCAAAATAGCTACGAACCCAAGAAGCAACCGCATCTAAAGATTGTTTATAAAGTTCATCTTGCTGACGTGGCACTGCCATGATAGCAAGCTGTAAACGTAAACGAATGTTCTCACGAAGATAAATATCTTGGTTTGGAGCAAGCAATTCTTTTTTATCCGCACTTTGTTTTGGCGAAATACGAATAAAGTGATTTAGGAAAGAAGTTGCGCTCTTTTCCATATTTTGCTGCCAATCTGCAATATCATCAGATAATTTACCGCTCTTTTCTGACGCTTCATCAAAATTCACATTCAACGCTTGTAACTCATCCACAGTGTTAGCAAGCTGTGAAAGTTTTTGCATTACTGCATTTTGGTCTACGCTTGAAAGTGAAAGAAGTTGTTTTAAATCTTGATTGATTGCAGTACGAATCGCATTCGCTTGTGAATTGTTTACCTTAACGAGTGTTTCATCAGCCAATTTTAATAAAGAAATAGCTGTATCAACATCGTTATCTAAAACAAGTTTACGCAAGGCGTTATTTAACAAGAAATCTGCTTCGGAAAATAACCAGTCACTCGGTTGTTGTGCACCAGCCAGTTGACTAACTTGTTTTACTTGAGCTTGTAACGCAGCAATTTCGCCTGTTTTGCCTGCAACTAATTGCTCAAGTTGCTCGACTTTATCTTGTGCGGTTTTTAAGCCTTGTTCTAATTGTGTAACCTGTCCACTATTATCAGACATAGGGGCAGAAACAGCTACACCACTTTGGCTTTCAAGTGCGGTTAATTTTTGCTGAATTTCAGCGACTTGTTTCTGACCAAAATAATAACCAGCTCCACCTACACCTAGCGCAATGAGAATCGCCAATAAACTCAATGCTGTGCCCGTTTTTTTCACAATAGTTTGTGGAACTGGCTGTATCGTTTCTGTTTTTTCAACCACTTTTGGCGTATCACCAACTTGTTCAGTGATGTCGTTATCTTGATCTTTTGCCATATCAATTCCTTAATAAGTCAGATTGAATAAGTTAATGTATTCGCTTTAATAAGAAAAATACCGAGCGGTCGCCAATGGTAAAAATATAGATTCTCATATCAGCGAAATTAAGCCATTTACGCAATAAATTTGTTGGCTATCCTATCACTCTTAGGTTAAAAAGTCATTTTGATTGTTGATATAAGAAACACCTCAGATATGAGAAATTGAATTAAAAATAAGATTTTTAGTCATTTATTTTGCTTTCTAATCACTTAAAATCTCGGATTCTTCACAAACTGTGATTTGCATCACAATTTTTTGCATTTATACGCCCTAAGTGGTAAATTGTTCACCAATTTTTGTTGTTCTGGTAGGGACACCGCGTGGAATGCAATCTTGCACAAGCAAAACAATGGGTTAGCGCCTTGGATCAACGCCGTTTTGAGCGTGCATTACAAGGTTCAGGCGATGCATTCCAACACGTTTTAGCCGTTGTTCCTCTACTTTTACACCTAAACCATCCGCAACTTCCCGGCTATGTTATTCACGCCCCCTCTGGTATTGCAAGTTTCCTCGCATCTCATTATCAAAAAAAATGGATCACCAATGAATACGGTATTCACTATGCCGATCATAAGCCTTCAACACTCAAAAGTGCGGTAAATTTTCACGAAGTTTTACCACCAATTCTAGGCGTTTATTTAATGGGTAGCTTTGGCTCAATAAGTCAAACCTCTTCTTCAGATCTTGATACTTGGATTTGTGTCCGAGACGACTTAACTCCGGATGAACACGCTCTTCTTATCCAAAAAACTAAACGGATTAGTGAATGGGCAATGCAATTTAATGTGGAAATTAATTTTTATTTGATGGATCAACAACGTTTCCGCAATGAACATTACGCTGACCCACTGACTATTGAAAATAGTGGCTCTGCGCAATATATGTTATTGCTTGATGAATTCTATCGTTCCGCCGTACGCTTGGCAGGTAAACCTTTACTTTGGTTGCATTTATGGGTAGAAAATGAAAAAGACTATGAAAAAGAGGTCGCTCGTTTAATTACGGAAGGGGAAATTGATCCAAATGATTGGGTGGATTTTGGCGGTTTAGGGCAATTTTCTGCAAACGAATATTTCGGTGCCAGTTTATGGCATCTTTATAAAGGGATTGATTCGCCTTATAAATCTGTGCTCAAAATTTTATTGTTGGAAGCCTATTCCAAGGAATACCCAAACACTTGCTTAATTGCCCGCACTTTTAAGCGAGATTTACTTGCAGGTAATACCAATCCGGATCACCATTTTGATCCTTACATTGCCATTCTTGCCAAAGTAACCCGATATTTAACCGCACTTTCTGAATTTAAACGTTTGGATTTTGTGCGCCGTTGTTTCTATGTGAAAGCAACGGAAGATCTTGCACTTTACCAAGCCAATAATTGGCGTGTTCGTTACATGGAAATCCTAGCTCATGAATGGGGATGGTCTGCTGAAACGGTGAAACACCTCAATAAACGTCCATTTTGGAAAATTAAAGCAGTCAAAGAAAGCCATGATAACGTGGTGAAATTTTTAATGTTGAGCTATCGTAATTTAGTGGAATTTGCGCGAAAGCATCACATTCACTCGAGCGTCGTGCCACAAGACATCAACATTCTTTCTCGCAAACTTTATACTGCGTTTGAAGAACTTCCAGGCAAAGTGTCCTTACTCAACACACAGATATCTCACAATTTATCAGAAGCACACCTGACTTTTGTTGAAGTTCGCGGCAATAAACATTTTAAAGATGGTTGGTACCTTATCAATCAACCAACGCACCATATTATGTTCTCCAAAGAACGGGTCATTGAATACGGGGAAAGCCTCAATAAATTAGTCTCTTGGGCATATTTTAATCATCTACTCACTGAAAAAACGGGGCTTGCCATTTTTAGCAAGAATGTGACTTTAAGCACATTACAACGCTTTGTCACTAACTTGCGTCAGTCTTTTCCAAGCACAATCTCTAAACAACCTAAAAACAGCGATTTATTGAATCAATGCGAAATTCGTAGCTTGTTTATTGCCATAAATCTCACCGCCGATCCAACATCCAAAGTAGAAGAAGTATTAACTGGTATTTCATCACGAGATTTATTTAGTTTTGGATCGCTCGAACAAAGCCTTGTGGGCAGTATTGATTTTACTTATCGCAATGTGTGGAACGAAATCCGAACACTCCATTTTGAAGGGCAAAATGCCATTTTGCTTGCACTAAAAGTGCTTTCTAATAAAATTTATCGAGGCGTTAATCGCCCAGATTCCATCCAAGTCTATTGTTATAGCGAACGTTATCGCCAAGATTTACGCCAATTAGTGATGGGATTAGTCAATCGATGCGTTAGCATCCAAGTCGGCGATATTCAACAACCTTGCCAAACATCACGCTTACGCGTGGCGGGCAAAAACTGGCAATTATTTTTTGAAGATCGCGGGATTAGCTTACAAGAAATCGGAAATGAATCAGTCTGTAATGAACCTGAAAGTGCGGTAGATTTTGACGAAGTTTTACAAACGCCAATTGAAGATGGCGAGACAAACCAAGAAAGTCGTCGCTATCCACCAGAAATGGATGCCTTCGCAAGTGAAGGATTCCTACAATTCTTTTTTGAAGATAATTCCGATCATAGCTTCAATGTTTACATTTTAGATGAATCTAATCGTCTCGAAATATATCGCCACTGCGATGGTGAAAAAGATGAAAAAGTGCGAGAGATTAATCAGCTTTATCAAAACGCTAAACTGGAAGGCGATAAAAATCCTTACAATATCGTTCAACGTAATTTTAACTACCCTCAATTTTATCAACTAAAAAATGGAAAAAATGGCGTATCCATTGTGCCGTTTAAATTCCGCCCAATGAATAAGTAATATCCTCGTTAGAAATTATTTCTAGCCTGTTTCACTTTTGTTTTTAATAGATATTTCCGTACATACACAAATTCAGCTATGATTAACATATATAAACGTGTAGTCTGAAAGCAGGCAACAGGAGGAAAAATGACATTAGATGTGTGGCAACATATTCGCCAAGAAGCCAAAGAACTTGCTGAAAACGAACCTATGCTTGCTAGTTTTTTTCATTCTACGATTTTAAAACATCAAAATCTTGGCGGTGCACTAAGTTATTTATTGGCGAACAAATTAGCCAATCCTATTATGCCCGCCATTTCTCTCCGAGAAATTATTGAGGAAGCCTATCAAGCTAATCCTTCTATTATTGATTGTGCTGCTTGCGATATCCAAGCTGTCCGCCACCGAGACCCCGCTGTGGAATTATGGTCTACCCCATTGCTTTATTTAAAAGGTTTCCATGCGATTCAAAGTTATCGAATCACCCATTATTTATGGAATAAAAATCGTAAATCCCTTGCCCTTTATTTACAAAATCAAATTTCAGTAGCTTTCGATGTCGATATTCACCCAGCGGCAAAAATTGGACACGGTATCATGTTCGACCATGCAACAGGTATTGTTGTGGGGGAAACATCTGTAATCGAAAATGATGTTTCAATTTTGCAAGGCGTAACACTTGGCGGTACGGGAAAAGAATCAGGCGATCGTCATCCAAAAGTACGCGAGGGTGTCATGATTGGGGCGGGAGCAAAAATTCTCGGTAATATTGAAGTGGGTAAGTACGCCAAAATTGGGGCAAATTCTGTTGTGCTTCATCCCGTACCGGAATACGCCACAGCAGCGGGTGTACCTGCTCGCATTGTGAGTCAAGATAAAGCGGCAAAACCTGCTTTCGATATGAACCAATATTTTATCGGCATTGATGATGGAATGAATTTAAACATATAAGGAGACCCCATGATCAACAAAGATACCCAACTCTGCATGTCTTTATCTGGTCGCCCAGGTAATTTCGGTACTACCTTTCACAATTATTTGTACGACAAACTAGGATTAAATTTCATTTATAAAGCCTTCACCACGCAGGATATTGAGCACGCCATCAAAGGCGTGCGCGCATTAGGCATCCGTGGTTGTGCAGTGTCAATGCCATTCAAAGAGGCTTGTATGCCATTTTTAGATGAAATTCATCCATCAGCACAAGCCATTGAATCCGTAAACACCATCGTGAACGATAACGGCTTTTTGCGTGCATATAACACTGATTACATTGCCATCGTAAAATTAATTGAAAAATATCATTTAAATAAAAATGCTAAAGTCATTGTTCATGGCAGTGGTGGTATGGCAAAAGCCGTTGTGGCCGCCTTTAAAAATTCAGGCTTTGAGAAGTTAAAAATTTACGCACGCAACGTAAAAACAGGTCAATATCTAGCCGCACTTTACGGCTATGAATACATTGATTCTTTAGAAAACCAGAAGGCTGATATTTTAGTCAATGTTACGCCAATCGGCATGAAAGGGGGCAAGGAAGAAATGGATTTAGCCTTTCCAAAAGCGCTCATTGATAATGCTAGTGTCGCATTTGATGTGGTTGCTATTCCTGCTGAAACGCCTTTTATTCGTTATGCTCAAGCACAAGGAAAACAAACCATTTCTGGCGCAGAAGTGATTGTACTTCAGGCTGTAGAACAATTTGAGCTTTATACACATCAATGCCCAAACGATGAATTAATCGCTGAAGCTGCGGCGTTTGCTCGAGCTAAATCTTAACATCAAAAGTGCGGTGATTTTTCACCGCACTTCTAATCTTTAATAAAACCAAATTCTCCGCTTTCATCCATTTTTAAAATTGACGCGTAATTTTTTCGCCAATCCCCTAATACAATTCGCGTAAATCCTTCTTGTTGATGAATCGCTTCACGGTGTGTGTGTCCGTGAATTAATAAATTCACACCAAACTCTTGTACTTTTTCTGTCGTGAAGGCTTGATTCACATCCATAATTTCCTGTGATTTGGCTTGTTTATCTTGATTACTCTTTGCCCGAATTTTCTCCGCAATTGTCACCCGCACTTTTAATGGTAAGCACAAAAACAAACGCTGCAACCATTTTTGATGAACTCTACGGCGAAATTGTTGATAAGCCTCATCATCAATGCAAAGCGTATCACCATGACAAAGTAAGATTTTTTTATCATAAAGTGTGATTAATTGATAATCAGGTAAAAGCTGAGCTCCCGTATCTTTCGCAAAACATTCGCCAATCAAGAAATCACGGTTGCCGTGCTGAAAATAACATTGCACACCCCGATCGCTTACCGATTTAATTAAATCTTTAACTTGTTGAATCAATGCGGACTGCTCATCATCACCAATCCAAAAATCAAAAAGATCACCTAAAATGTAAAGCCGTTCAGCCTGTGGGACAAGATTCTGCATAAAATCGACAAAAAGTGCGGTCAATTCAGGCCGATTTTCACTTAGATGCAAATCAGAAATAAAATAGCTATGTTTCATAAAAATTCCACGATTTTTGTTTAGATTAGCACATATTGATATTGAATTTGCTATACTTTAACGAAATTTTGTATAGGACATCCTCATGTTAAAACTACTTCGAATTTTCCTCGTATTAATCTGCTGTATTCTAATTTGTGTACTGGGTATAATTTATTCTTTTATCCGCTTTAAAAATCCAAGCAACGTTGGCATTGTTGCACGTTGGTTTGGGCGTTTATATCCACTTTTTGGCTTAAAAGTAGAACATCGTGTTCCTCAAAATCAAGAGCAGATTGGACGCGCGATTTATATCGGTAATCACCAAAACAATTATGATATGGTGACAATCTCTTATATGGTGCAACCTCGCACAGTGAGTGTGGGTAAAAAAAGTTTAATTTGGATACCCTTCTTCGGCATTCTGTATTGGGTAACGGGCAATATTTTCTTGGATAGAGAAAACCGCACAAAAGCACACAGTACGATGTCTCAGCTCGCACGACGAATCAATGAAGATAATTTATCTATTTGGATGTTCCCAGAAGGCACTCGTAGCCGTGGGCGTGGTTTATTACCCTTTAAAACGGGTGCATTCCATGCGGCGATTTCAGCAGGTGTACCGATTATTCCTGTGGTTTGCTCAACCACACATAACAAAATTAATTTAAATCGCTGGGATAATGGCAAAGTAATTTGCGAAATAATGGAGCCAATTGATGTTTCAGGCTATACCAAAGACAATGTTCGAGATCTTGCGGCTTATTGTCATGATCTAATGGAAAAACGCATTGCCGAACTTGATGAAGAGATAGCAAAAGGAAACTAAAATGCCACGCCTTTCCCGCCGTCAATTATTAAAAACAGCTGCGATTTCTACCGCACTTTCCACAGTGCCCGCACCATTATTAGCGGCAAGCCGTGAAAAATTAGTTGTGCCGCCACTAATTGAAGTTAGCCGCGGTCGCCCGATTGTATTAACCATGCAGGAAATGAATTATCCCCTAGATGGCTCACACAATGTGACAGTATGGGGATTCAACGGTAATTATCTTGGTCCAACCATTAAAATCAAATCAGGTAGCTTTGCCAAACTTAATTATCATAACAATTTGCCACAATCCGTTGCCTTATCTATTCAAGGCTTACAAGCATCAGGTGAACTGTTTGGTGGAGCGGCTAGAATACTAAAAAAAGGCGAGTCTTGGGCCCCCATCGTTCCTATTGAACAAGCCGCAGCAAGCTGTTGGTATCGTTCCGCGACATTAGCTAACTCAGCCTATCAAACCTATCGTGGTTTAGCTGGAATGTGGTTGATTGAAGATGAGCAAAGCCTAAAAGCGAATCTTCCCAATAAATACGGCGTTGATGACATTCCATTGATTTTACAAGATATGGAATTTAACAATGATGGTCTCCAATTATTCAAACAAAATCAACCGCACTTTGTAGGCAATCGCTTATTAGTGAATGGTATTGAAGCACCGTATTTAGATGTCGCACGGGGCTGGATTCGTTTACGTTTGCTCAATGCTTCATTAGCTCGTGCTTATGATTTACGCTTGGATAATGATCAAGAAATGCTGCTTATTGCACACGATTTAGGTTTCTTACCAAAAGCTAAATCGGTCAAATCTTTGGTTCTCTCGCCAGGAGAACGCGCAGAAATACTCGTTAATATGAATGAAATTGACAATGTATCTCTCATTAGCGGAAGTAAACGTGGCTTGTACGACAAAATGAAAAATATGTTGATCTCAAGTGATGAACTCGCTGATAACACCGTCCTTGAATTGCGCACCAAGGGAGAAATGTCAGCATTTAATAAACAACCAAACCTCACTTTCGAAACGGATGCGCCAGCAATGTTACAACAAGCCGTTGCACAAACTCGAGAATTTAATATTGATGTCACAAACGGTTTAATTAATCAAAGACGTTTTGACCCACGCAAAGTTGATGTAATAGCCCGAAAAGGAACAATTGAACGTTGGATTTTAAATGCAAGTTTACCTGTTGGATTTACTATTCAAGGTGCCAAATTTGTGGTGGAAAGCCAAGGAGAACATCAATTCCAAGCTGAAGAATTAGCTTGGAAAGATACAGTTTGGGTAAAAAACAAAACTCAAATTTTAGTGAAATTTGATCAAGCATCTTCTGGCAACTACCCATTCTTATTTGGGGTGTCGAATTTAATGCTAGAAGATATGGGATGCATTGGCGTACTGATGGTACAATAGCGTTAACTATCCCAAAACACCATGAATTTTAATCATTCATACTTTATTTAAAGAGGAAATCATAATGAAAAAATCATTAACATTAGCCGCACTTTCTTTATGTGCTGCGTCATCTGTTGTATTTGCTACTTCTGATACACCACAAGAATCTCAACCTACACTTTCTCTTTCAGTATATGATATGTCAGGTCAAATTCCTATGGATTTAGGTAAAAAAGAGATTTCTCGCTCTATGCCAAAACAACAACTG
This sequence comes from Haemophilus haemolyticus, assembly GCF_001008275.1. Classification (GTDB taxonomy): domain Bacteria; phylum Pseudomonadota; class Gammaproteobacteria; order Enterobacterales; family Pasteurellaceae; genus Haemophilus; species Haemophilus haemolyticus_P. The sequence continues at coordinate 4,929 of NZ_LCTH01000040.1, read as the reverse complement.
TGTTGGACAGCAAATGGTGAGTTTAATAAACAAATTTCCATAATCGAAATTTTTAAATCTCCTAAGAAAATGACTTTTTCTATCCCGAAAAATCTTGGCTCTGTTAAAACATCTAAAGATGGAAAAACGCACACAATTGCAATGACTAGAGAACCATTAAATCAGGGTAAATTTGTTGTAAATTGCTGGCGTTTTGATAAGAAAGATCCTGTCGGTCAATACTCAATTCAAGTTCAACTTGGAGATATCGTCTACGATCCTTTGACCTTTAACGTTGTAAAATAATAAAAAATAAAAACTCAGCTTTTGCTGAGTTTTTTAATTTTATGTAAGAAAAATTATAGAAAACCTTAGATACATCCGATCAACAGTTTATTGAAAAATATTACTAGCCTTGACCTTTTTCCAGTATAATCTGACCAATTTTCTGACAAATTAAAACAAGACGATGAATAAAAAACACACTTTAATTTCACTTGCTATTTTGACCGCACTTTATAGCCAACAAAGTTTGGCGGATTTGCATGAACAATGTTTAATGGGCGTGCCAAAATTTAGCGGTGAAGTCGTGACGGGTGATGTGAATTATCTACCTGTATATATTGAAGCGGATAATGCAGAAATTAATCAGCCAAATGATGCGACCTATCAAGGTAATGTAGATTTGAAACAAGGCAATCGTCATTTGTTAGCACAATCTGTGCAGGTCAAACAATCTGGAAACCAATCAACGCCTTTACGCATGGCTTATGTCCGCAATGGATTTGATTATAAAGATAATCAGATCAATATGCTGGGTAAAGATGCAGAGTTTAATTTAGATAGTCACGATGGCAATTTAACAAATTCAGAATATGAGTTTGTCGGTCGTCAGGGTCGCGGTAAGGCTGATGATATAACATTAAGTAATAATTATCGTGTCATGAAAAATGCCACCTTTACTTCATGTTTGCAAGGTGATAATGCTTGGGCTGTAGATGCGTCAGAAATTCGTCAATACGTGAAAGAAGAATATGCTGAAATGTGGCATGCTCGTTTCAAAGTGCATGGCGTTCCCATCTTTTATACCCCTTACTTACAATTACCTATTGGAGATCGTCGTCGTTCTGGCTTATTGATTCCAAGTGCGGGAACATCTAGCCGAGATGGTCTTTGGTATGCACAACCAATTTATTGGAATATTGCACCTAATTACGATCTTACTTTTACCCCGAAATATATGTCTCGCCGTGGTTGGCAAGCAAATGGGGAATTTCGCTATTTAACCCCTATTGGCGAAGGTAAAGTCGCAGGAGAATATCTAGGTAACGATCGTTACTCTGAATATTCTAGTGATAATCGAAAACGTCATTTGTTCTATTGGAATCACAATTCTAGCTTTTTACAAAATTGGCGTCTAAATATTAATTACACCCGAGTAAGCGATAAACGTTATTTCAACGACTTTGATTCTATTTATGGACGCAGTACCGATGGTTATGCGAACCAATATGCTCGCATAGCTTATTATCAACCAAATTATAATTTTTCTCTTTCTGCACATCAGTTCCAAATTTTTGATGATATTGTAAACATCGGCCCTTACCGTGCAGTACCACAATTAGATTTCAACTATCACAAATATGATTTAGCGAATGAATGGTTAAATTTCAAATTACATTCACAAGCAGTTCGTTTTGATAATGACAGTAAATTGATGCCAACTGCATGGCGTTTCCATGCAGAACCTAGCCTAAATTCTTTAATGTCAAATAAATACGGCAGTTTGAATATTGAAACGAAACTTTATGCGACTCGTTACGAGCAGAAAAAAGGTTCAGGAAAAAATGCAGAGGACGTGCAAAAAACGGTAAATCGAGTTATTCCACAATTTAAAGTTGATTTACAAAGTGTATTAGCACGCGATACAACGTTCTTAAAAGACTATACACAAACCTTCGAACCGCATGTGCAGTATTTATATCGTCCTTACCGAAATCAAAGCAATATTGGTTCAAAACTTAATAATGAATATTTAGGATTTGGTTACGATTCAGCATTAGTACAGCAAGATTACTATTCGCTATTCCGTGATCGCCGTTATAGTGGTTTAGACCGAATTTCATCGGCAAATCAAGTTACCTTGGGTGGCACAACGCGTTTTTATGATATTGGTGGCGAAGAACGCTTTAATTTATCTGCAGGTCAAATTTATTACTTAAGTAATTCTCGTATTGATGAAAACCCTGCAAATAAAACCCCGACTTCATCATCAGATTGGGCATTAGAATCTAATTGGAAAATGAGTGATAAATGGCATTGGCGTGGTAGCTATCAATTTGATACTCATACCAATTCAACATCATTAGCAAATACATCACTAGAATATAATCCTGAAAAAAATAATTTAATTCAGTTAAATTATCGATATGCGAACCAAGAATATATTGACCAAAACTTGGGTAAATCAGCTAACGCATATCAACAAGATATCCAACAAGTGGGATTGGTTGTAGGTTGGGAAATTACGAACAATTGGGCTGTAGTAGGGCGCTATTATCAAGATCTCGCGTTACAAAAACCTGTAGAACAATATATTGGCGTCCAGTATAACAGCTGTTGTTGGGCTGTTGGTGTGGGTGCTAGACGCTATGTCACAAGCCACCAAAATCAAAAGCATAATGAAGTCGTTTACGATAATAGCATTGGCGTAACTTTAGAATTAAGAGGTTTAGGCACTAATGACCATCAAAGCGGTATTCAAGAAATGCTAGAAAAAGGAAAACTTCCTTATATTCGAGCATTTAGTTTGGATTAAACATGGTTCAATATAAACGTTAAATCTACAAAAAGAGCGGCTAAAAAATAGCCGCTCTTTTGTCACAATATACAAAATAAAACGCTGATTAGAGATTACCTAACTTTTCGTTTAAAACGCTGAGCAACTGCTCTTTACTAATCATTTCTTTTTCACCAGTACGACGGTTCTTATATTCAATTTCGCCGTTCTCTAGGTTTTTCTCACCGATTACAACCATATGCGGTACACCGATAAGTTCCATGTCTGCAAACATCACGCCTGGGCGTTCTTTACGATCATCAAAAATCACATCTACGCCTCGCGATTGTAAAGTGCGGTACAGTTCTTCAGCGTATTTTTGCACGGCTTCAGATTTGTGCATGTTCATTGGCACAATCGCTACAGTAAATGGTGCAATTTCATCTGAAGGCCAAATAATACCGCGATCATCATGATGCTGTTCAATCGCTGAAGCAACCACACGAGTTACGCCAATACCGTAGCACCCCATTGTCATTACAAGTGGTTTACCATCTTCGCCTTGAACGGTCGCTTTCATTGCTTCAGAGTATTTTTTACCAAGTTGGAAAATATGTCCCACTTCAATACCACGTTTGATTTGAAGCGTGCCTTTACCATCCGGACTTGGATCACCTTCCACTACGTTACGTAAATCAAATACTTCAGGCATTGCTACATCGCGTTCCCAGTTCACATTGAAATAATGTTTTCCATCGATATTCGCGCCACAACTAAAATCAGACATTAACGCCACAGTGCGGTCAATAATCACTGGGATATTTAAATTCACAGGGCCTAATGACCCCACACCCGCACCAATTTTCGCTTTAATATCAGCTTCATCTGCAAACTCAAGAGGATCTGCTACTAATGGGTGTTTTTGTGCTTTGATTTCATTTAATTCATGGTCACCACGAATAATCAACGCAACAAGTGGTTGATTTTCATCGGCACCTTTTACAATCAACGTTTTCACAGTTTTAGTGATTGGTTGATTAAATTGTTCTACAAGTTCATTGATAGTTTTCGCATTTGGCGTATCAACCAATGTCATTTCTGCAGTTGGCGCTTGACGCTCACCGATAGCCACCGCTTCAGCAAGCTCAATATTCGCTGCAAAATCCGATTCTGTTGAGAATATAACATCATCTTCACCGCTTGAAGCTAACACTTGGAACTCATGGGAAGCAGAACCACCAATAGACCCTGTGTCCGCTTGCACCGCACGGAAATCTAAGCCTAAACGGTTAAAAATGTTACTGTACACTTGATACATTACATCATAGGTTTCTTGCAAACTTTCTTGCGTCGTGTGAAATGAGTACGCATCTTTCATAATAAATTCACGCGAACGCATAACGCCGAAACGTGGGCGCACTTCATCACGGAATTTCGTTTGAATTTGGTATAAGTTCAGTGGAAGCTGTTTATATGAAGAAACTTCACGACGCACTAAATCGGCGATTACTTCTTCGTGAGTTGGCCCAAGTACAAAGTTACGGTTTCCACGGTCTTCAAAACGAAGAAGCTCAGGGCCATATTGATCCCAACGACCGGACTCTTCCCATAATTCCGCAGGTTGCACCACTGGCATTAATACCTCAATTGCCCCGCCTTTGTTCATTTCTTCGCGAATAATCTTTTCCACTTTTTTCAATACGCGAATACCCGTCGGTAACCAGTTATATAAACCTGATGCCATTGGGCGAATCATACCTGCACGCAACATTAATTGGTGGCTCACTACCTGAGCATCATTTGGCGTTTCTTTAAGGGTGGAGAATAAATATTGACTTGTACGCATTGTTTAACCTTAGATTCTAAGAACTGAAAAAATTGGCGCAAGTATAACAAAAAGTGCGGTGATTTTTAACCGCACTTTCGATACTTACTCATTATTTTGCGCTTTCGCCAAAATTGCTTTATGTTCCTGAATCAATGCCATAAAAGGCTGGCCAAACCGTTCTAATTTGATAGAGCCCACGCCATTAATTTGCAACATGTCAATATTGCTTGTTGGCATATATTGTGCCATTTCTTGCAAAGTCGCATCATTAAAGACAATGTATGGCGGAATATTTTCTTTATCGGCAATTTGTTTGCGTAAGAAACGCAAGCGTGCAAATAAA
>NZ_LCTH01000038.1:0-62530 GCF_001008275.1 Haemophilus haemolyticus | reverse complement strand
AAAGAGTCCCTCTAAATAGACACGGTTATCGATGGGTAAATAAAACCACATTAACCAATAAAATTGTTTATTCTAAATGAAGGAAAGCGAATTGAAGGATGGTGCTGATAGGCGGATTCGAACCGCCGACCTCACCCTTACCAAGGGTGCGCTCTACCAACTGAGCTATATCAGCGTTTGGAGCGGGCAGCGGGAATCGAACCCGCATCATTAGCTTGGAAGGCTAAGGTAATAGCCATTATACGATGCCCGCAAGTCCTAAATTCGTCTGTCCCATCAGGATTCATCTAAAAGATGGTGGAGGGAGAAGGATTCGAACCTTCGAAGGCTAAGCCAACAGATTTACAGTCTGCCCCCTTTGGCCGCTCGGGAACCCCTCCACGCTAAATGAATACTTGTGTACGAAATAATGGTGCCGACTATCGGAATCGAACTGATGACCTACTGATTACAAGTCAGTTGCTCTACCTACTGAGCTAAGTCGGCGTGTCGTAAGCAAGTGAGGCGTATTATATGGAAAAAACTTTTCGTGACAAGTTTTTTTTCTAAAAAAATTATTTTTTTTGCGTGTTCGTTTAAATTACAAGCAAAAATGTTAATTTTTAACCAAATCTTATTAAATTTACTGAAAAATAAATGCGAACATGCCAGTTATAGAGTATATTTTTCTTCGCTTATTTAGCTATCAAATAAAATTATTGTGGAATTTTCAACTCAGCAAACACCTTTTTTAAGCTTTAATCGTGAACAATGGGCGGAATTACGTAAATCCGTTCCATTAAAATTGACAGAACAGGATCTCAAACCACTCTTAGGTTTTAATGAAGACCTTTCATTAGATGAAGTAAGTACAATTTACCTACCATTAACTCGTCTTATTAACTATTACATTGATGAAAATTTACATCGCCAAACAGTACTACATCGTTTTTTAGGCAGAAATAATGCCAAAACACCTTACATAATTAGTATTGCTGGCAGTGTTGCTGTTGGGAAAAGCACTTCAGCACGTATTCTACAATCTTTGCTTTCTCATTGGCCAACTGAAAGAAAAGTTGATCTCATCACAACAGATGGGTTTCTTTATCCATTAGACAAGCTTAAACAAGATAATCTTTTACAAAAGAAAGGTTTTCCCGTTTCTTATGACACACCTAAACTCATTCGCTTTCTAGCAGATGTAAAATCAGGTAAAAGTAATGTTACAGCACCAATCTATTCTCATTTAACATACGATATTATTTCCGATGAATTTGATGTGGTAGATAAGCCTGATATTCTTATTTTAGAAGGATTAAATGTGCTTCAAACAGGCAATAACAAAATCAATCAAACCTTTGTATCGGATTTTGTTGATTTCTCTATTTATGTCGATGCAGAAGAAAAATTACTGAAAGAATGGTACATTAAACGCTTTTTAAAATTCCGAGAAAGTGCATTTAATGATCCTAATTCTTACTTTAAACATTACGCAAGTTTATCAAAAGAAGAGGCTATTGCGACGGCAAGTAAAATTTGGGATGAAATTAACGGGTTAAATCTCAATCAAAACATTCTTCCAACCCGTGAGCGAGCAAATTTAATTCTAAAAAAAGGTAAAAATCATCAGGTAGAGTTAGTTAAATTGAGAAAATAGCGCAAAAGTGCGGTAAAAACAAAAAGTCTACGCTATTTACTAAAGGACGGATGACCATAATTGTGTTGAAGACGGTCCTTTTAATATTAGTTAAATTCCTGCCTATATTTTTATTGTCCAAGGAAACGTACCATTGCTGCATTATCCAAATAGTTTCCTTCTTAGACATACTTTGATTCGGCAAGGATTCGACTATAAACCAGCTATCTTAGACTAAATGTAAAATGTTCCCAAGGGATTTATGCTTTGCTCTTTTTTGTCATCTAACAATAGTTCAAGCATAATTCCCCAAAAATTAATATCAATAGCGATATTCAGCTATTTAAAATATCAGCCTCTTCTAACAAAAAAATCGCACCTTTAACCGTGCGATTTTTTCTTATATTAATTTAGGACATTCTGCCGTTTTCTATGCCAATCACCTGATCGCAAATTGCCATGGTGGATTGACGGTGGCTGACGAGAATAATCAATTTTTCAGCTTTAACATCGAGTAATGATTTCAAAATCATTGCTTCGTTTAAGCTATCCAAATTGCTGGTCGGCTCATCGAGTAAAATAATCGGGGCGTTATGCAAGAATGCTCGTGCAATACCGATACGTTGTTTTTCACCGTCAGAGAGATTGCCACCCAATTCCGTCATTTTTGTTTGATAACCTTGTGGCAAGCTTAAAATGAAATCATGAATTGAGGCTTTCTTCGCGGCTTCCATAATTTCTTCTAATGTTGTATCACGGCGCGCAAGACGAATATTTTCCTCAATGGTTTCGTTGAAAATATAGGTTTGCTGAGTAATGTACGCCATATTGTCACGCAAACTACGGGTGTTGATGTTAGGTAAAGTTTCGCCGTTAATTTTAATGCTACCTGATTTTGGATCGTAAAAACGCATCATCAATTTCAACAAGGTACTTTTACCGCTTCCGCTTCTGCCGTGAATCCCTAAGATTTCACCCTTTTTCACAGATAAGCTGACATCCGATAAAATTTGTTCTTCACCGTAAGCGAAGTTTACATTCTCTACATCAATGCGAGAAACCTCTTTCAAATTAACCGCACTTTCTACGTCTTTTAACTCAGGTTCTTCCGCTAATAAACTTAATACTCGCTCACCTGAAGCCAACGTTTGTAACAAATTGCTTGAAAGGTTGCTTAAGGCAATAACTGGGCCATAGCTCGACATCAATAAAATCACACCAACTAAAAAGGCTGAGAAATCAATTTTATCTAAGCTAAATAAAATTAAGCCAGTAAACAGTATAATAATGTTGAAAACGGATACTGCCACTTCAGTATAAACACGCACTTTTGCTTCTTGATCTTTGATGCGCTCAAAAGCCGTATCGATTTTTTGGCTGCGTTGTTGAATTTCATCTAAACGTTGTTTCGCATAGCCGAAAAGCTGAATTTCTTTCATACCACGCACGCTGTCGAGGAAGAAGTCATTCATTTCGCCCACTAATTCACGATAGCGTCTGCCATCTTCACGCGCCAATTTGGTGGTGATAATCGGTAAAATTACACCCACTGTTAAATACGCCGCCAATGCCACAAGCACAAACCAACCTGAAAGATGCGCAAAGACCAACAATAAAATCGCAGAGGTAAAGAACGCAATCATAATTGGTGCAATGGTGTGTGCATAGAACACTTCGAGTAATTCAATATCATTGGTGACTAATGACACTAATTGCCCTGCTTGTTTATCTTGCAACTTAACAAAAGCCAAACGGCGCAAAGAAGAAAACACTTTGTCACGCAATAATGCCAATAATTTAAAGGCGATATAATGCCCAGACATTTGCTCTAAATAACGCAATGCGCCACGAGCCACCGCTAATACGATAAGTGCGGTCAAAATTCCAGAGAAACTTAAATGGGTGTCAAAGTTTAAAAGATTCACTAACCCCATCGCCCCCAGCACCATAATAAAGATGGCAGCAAGGAAACCGAGCGTACCCATAGTAATGGTAAACGCCATAATATGTGCGAGTGGAGTCACTAATTTCAACAAATGCCCCATTACAACAAAACCATTTTTACGCATTTGCCACCTCTCTAATTTGTTCTAAATCTTTTTGTTGTTGGAACATTTCAGCATACGCACTTTGTTTTGCCATTAAGGTTTCGTGAGTGCCTTGCTCAATCAATTTGCCTTGGTCAAGTACATTAATACAGTCCGCATTTACCGCATTTGCCAAGCGGTGAGAAATCATCACAATGGTTTTTTGTTGTTTAAATTGTTGAATGAACTGCAAAATAATTTCTTCGCTTTCCACATCAATGTTACTGGTCGCTTCATCAAAAATATAAAGCTCGGCATTGTGTAATAAAGCACGCGCTAAGGCTAAACGTTGAATCTGACCGCCCGATAAATTTGCGCCACGGCTTAATAATTGCATATTTAAGCCGCCGTTTTCGCGTACAAATTGGGCGAGATTCACTTGTTCTAAACACGCATAAATTTGCTCGTCTGTGGCATCAATTTTCGCCATTGTCATATTTTCACGCAGTGTGCCTTTAAACACGTAGCTACTATGGCTCACCAAGGATACTTTTTGATAGAAAGAAGTGCGGTCTATTTCAGAGGCGTTTTGTCCATTAAACAAAATCTCACCTTGTTGCGCTTTATTAAAGCCCATCAACAACGAAACTAAGGTTGATTTACCGCAACCACTTTTACCCACAAACACAGAAAGTTGGTTTGGTTGAATCGTTAAAGTTAAACCTTGAATTGCCGGTTTTTCTGCAGAATACGCAAAATGTAGATCTTTAATTTCCACTTGAACGTTATTTTTGGCTTCAAAATTTACCGCACTTTGTTGGGTTTCCACAGGCGTATCAAGTAATGTGAAGATCTTATCTGAAGCCGCTTTACCATTCATCGCCACATGGAAGAATGAACCAAGCAAACGAAGTGGAATAAAGAACTCGGAGGAAAGTAGGATAAATAAAATCACGCCTAACACACTGAGTTGTGCATCTTGGAATTGCAATAGTGCGGTTAAAATCCCGATTGCTGCACCACCATAAGCGAGTAAATCCATAAGAGAAACCGAGTTAAGCTGCATGGTAAGCACTTTCATGGTAATTTTGCGGAAATGCTCAGCCTCTTTATCCATCTCTTTCGCTTTATAAGCATCATCTTGATAGATTTTTAACGTGATTAAACCTTGTAGGTTATCTAAAAAGCTGCTGCCTAATCCCACATAAATCGACCAATATTTTGCCAAGAGTTTTTTCGCAATTTTATTCACCGCAATGATCGACATCGGAATAAGCGGCACACAAATCAACAAAATTACCGCTGTTTTAAAGCTGAAAAAAATCAAGAAAACAAAAAGGGTAAGCGGTGCAAGCAAGCTATAAAAAAGCTGCGGCAAATAACGCCCAAAGTAGATTTCAAGCTGTTCCACACCTTCTGATGCCACTTGGATAATGCTTGAAGTGGATTGTTGATTCACTTGGTTCAGAGGCATAGAAGCCAATTTACGGTAAATAAGGCTACGCAATTCATGCTTCACTTTTGTACTGGCAAAATAAGACGCTTGCACTGATTTTTTACCCGCAAAAGCACGCAGTGCCAATGCCGCAATTAAAATCACACCTAAACCCACCGCACTTGACATCGTCAACTCTTTAAAATAAGCGGCCTGTAAAATATAAGAAAACACGACGGCACTAATAATCCCGCCAACTAACGCCACCCAATTCCACAACACAGTGACGCCAATCCATTTTTTACTATCGGCCACCGTGTTAATTAGGCGTTTATCTATCATCATAATGATTGCTCCTAAAAAAGAAGTACACAATCAATGCGCACTTTTCATTTAATGGTGAAATTTAAAACGATTGCGCATGCTTTCTAACATGAACAATCGATGGCTTGCATTATAGAGAACAAGTGGACTTAAATATAGAGCATAATGAGAATAATTTTTATTGTTTGATTTTAATCAAAAACAGAATTTTCTGATTGTGAGAAAATACTTTTTCTTATAATATGCTTGATAATCATTATTATTTACCTTTTCATGGAGTTAAACATGACCAATTTTAGATTAAATCTGCTTGCGTATTCCGTTATGCTTGGGCTGACAACAGGAGCTGTTTACGCCAACGAACCTGAACAACTGCAGGAAATTAATGTTTCAGGGAATACAGAAACAATAAATGTGAAAGAAAAAAAAGTTGGTGAAACCCAAATTACAGCTAAGAAGCTTTCTAAGCAACAGGCTTCAGACTCTCGAGATTTAGTACGTTATGAAACGGGTATTAGTGTTGTTGAAACAGGAAGAACAGGATCAAGCGGTTATGCTGTTCGAGGAGTTGATGAAAACCGTGTAGGTATTATGGTTGATGGACTTCGTCAAGCTGAAACCTTAAGTTCACAAGCATTTAAAGAGCTATTTGAAGGCTATGGAAATTTTAATAATACTCGTAATGATGTAGAAATAGAGAATGTAAAAACAGCGACTATTACCAAAGGTGCTGACTCTTTAAAATCAGGTAGTGGGGCATTGGGTGGTTCGGTTATCTTTGATACAAAAGATGCTAGAGATTATCTAATAGGAAAAGATCATTACTTCAGTATTAAACGTTCAACTCAAAGTATGAATAGTCAAGATACGGTGTCTCTTACTGCTGCTGGCCGATATAAAGGGTTTGATGCATTAATTGTTCATACTGAACGTAATAGCAATGAAATGAAGAATTATGGTTATGAAAGTTATGATGATAAGGTTGTCGGAATTAAAAGAGAAAAAACAGATCCTTATTCCATTTCCCGTAATAGTACTTTAGTGAAATTAGGGTTTGAACCAACAGAAAATCATCGATTTAGTGTAGCTGTTGATAAATCAACATTAAAAACAGATGGACAGGATTTATCTTATTCATTACGTCCTAGTTCTTATGTTAATACTGAAATCCGTCAAGGAGAACGATTTATTCACGATAGATCTAAACGAGAAAATATCCAATTTTCTTATGAAAACTTTACACAAACTCCATTTTGGGATCACTTTAAACTAACTTATTCATCTCAAAAAATTAAAAATAAAGCTCGTAGTGATGAATATTGTGCATCAGCTAATTGTGCTGGCGTTATTAATCCACAAGGATTACATCTAGATGATTCAAATGGTGTATATAAAATTTTAGATAAAGATAACAAAGAACTCACAGGGAAATATGATGGGGGCACAATCTATAAAAATTCTAGAAATGAAGATGTTACTAATGATATTTTTGAGCGCCCTGTAGAGTCTTTATCAATAGATTGTGATAAGTTAGATTGCAATAAGAAATTTAGAGTTTTCTCTGCAAATAAATTAGATGGAGATTATAGTTATACCGAAAATTATAAATTTGAAGATAGAAAAATTAATATTAAAACTCTACCTAATGGTAAAAAATATGGTCAAATTGAATTAGCTTCAAGACCTCACCCTTTTATCTCAGGCATAACAGAAAATGAAGAAGCCTTTTATTTACTTCCTAAATCCAGTGGATATAGTAGAAATGAATACAATGATCGTGATTTAAACACAAATACAAAACAATTTAACTTTGACTTTGATAAATCTTTTTCTGTAATAAAAACGGAGCATGCTTTACGATATGGTGGATTATACTCAGAAACAGAAAAAAGCATGGTTAATGCTGAGGGCTATAAAGGTGGAAATGTTCAATGGTGGGCTGATGACTTTATTTGTAATAAATTAGAGAATGGAATGAGAATACCCTCTCCTCAATATTATCCTACCAGTGAATGTACGGGAGCTTTAAAGGAAAGTAATTTAGGTAAAACGAGTTACTTAATCCCAGTTAAAACTAAAAACCATGCATTTTATTTAGGTGATAATTTTACAGTAACAAATTGGCTTGGCTTTGATTTAAATTATAGATATGACAATGTCAGACATTTACCGCATTATCGCTTAGGACAAGATCCTGAAATTCCACGTGGATTATTAGCTGGTACAATGATCCCTATTCCAGATAGTGCATTAACTGGAGGCAGTGGCTGGTATAATTATAATCATCCCGATTATATAAAAAATGTACAAGACAATTTAAATGCAATTCAAAAATCAACAGCATTTAAGCACCATTCCTATAATTTAGGATTAAACTTGGATCCAACAGATTGGTTAAGAATACAGTTTAAATATTCTAATGGTTTTAGAGCGCCAACGCCTGATGAAATGTATATAACATTTAAACATCCTCAATTTTCACTTTTACCAAATACTAATTTAAAAGAAGAAAAAGCTAAAACAAAAGAAATCGCCTTTACTTTTTATAGAGAACGTAGTTATTTCACTACTAATTTATTCCAAACCGATTATAAGAATTTTATTGATTTGGCATATTTAGGTGAACGTCCAATTGATCAAAGTAAATCGTCTTATTATCCATTCTATCAGAGTTTGAATCGTGATAAGGCAAAAGTAAACGGAATTGAAATTTCTACTCACCTAGAAATAGGAGATCTTATTGAAAAATTAGAAGGATTCCATTTGGGTTATAAGTTGACTTATCAAAAAGGTCGAATAAAAGATAGTAAGCCATTAGAGGGATATAAAAAATTATTAGAACATAACCCTAAATATATGAATATGGCCTTGCAAGACCAGCCAATGAACGCTTTGCAACCAACCACATCCGTATACAATTTAGGTTATGATTCACCTAATAAAATATGGGGATTAGATTTTTATATTACCGATGTCTCAGCCAAAAAGGCAAAAGACAGCTTTAACCCTCAATGGCATAGCATGATTGAACGTCAAGCAGAAAATATTAATACTGGTGCAATTGAAACAGTGCCAGCAAAAACAGTAAATGGTAACGAAAAAGTTATTGATAGAAGAGCATTATGGCGCAATAAGCATTACACTGTGATAGATGCCATTGCTTACTGGAAACCAATTAAAAACCTTACATTTACAGCTGGTGTTTATAATTTAACAAATCAAAAATATCTTACTTGGGAATCAGCCCGATCTATTCGAACTATCGGTACAATCAACCGAATAGATACTGAAACAGGTATAGGCTTAAATCGTTTTTACGCACCAGGTAGAAATTATAGAGCATCTATTCAATTAGAATTTTAGGTGTACTCTTATCTAAACCGCACATAATAATAGTAGTGATAGTAAATGTGCGGTTAATTTAAATACATAATTTAATTTGCATATTATCTTTAACGAGGGAAAAAAATGACCAATTTTAGATTAAATCTGCTTGCGTATTCCGTTATGCTTGGGCTAACGGCAAGTGTTGCTTATGCTAATGAACCAACTCAACAACAGCTTGAGGAAATTAATGTATCTGGTTCTACCGAACATAGTGATCCGAAAACACCTCCAAAAATTGCCGAAACTGTAAAAACAGCGAAAAGCTTAGAAAAACAGCAGGCTCAAAATATCAAAGATATCGTTAAATATGAAACAGGTGTCACTGTTGTTGAAGCTGGACGTTTTGGTAACAGTGGTTTTACCATTCGTGGCGTTGATGAAAATCGAGTTTCTATTAATATTGATGGATTAGCGCAAGCTGAAACATTATCTTCTCAAGGCTTTAAAGAGCTTTTTGAGGGTTATGGTAACTTCAATAACACTCGTAATGGTGCAGAAATTGAAACTTTAAAAGAAGTAAATATTACCAAGGGGGCTGATTCTATTAAGAATGGTAGTGGTTCCTTAGGTGGATCTGTAATTTATAAAACAAAAGATGCGAGGGATTATCTCCTTAACAAGGACTACTATGTAAGCTACAAAACTGGATACGCTACGGAAAATAATCAATCATTCAATACCCTTACTTTTGCTGGACGTTATAAAAAGTTCGATGCGTTAGTGGTTGCAACAAGAAGAAATGGGCATGAACTTGAAAACTATGATTATAAAAATGCGGATAGTCTCGTCCAAGGTAAACGTAGAGAAAAAGCAGACCCATACAAAATTGAGCAAGACAGTACATTATTAAAATTCTCTTTTAATCCTACTGAAAACCATCGTTTTACGGCATCAGCTGATTTATATGAACATCGTTCTCGTGGGCAAGATTTATCCTATACACTAAAATATCAACGTAGTGGTAATGAAACCCCTGAAGTTGAATCTAGACATACAAATGATAAAACTCAACGAAGTAATTTCTCATTTTCTTACGAAAATTTTTCAACCAACTTATTTTGGGATACGTTAAAAATTACTTTTTCAAAACAAAAAATAAAAACTAGAGCAAGAACTGACGAATACTGTGATGGTAGTAATTGTCTTGAAACAGCCAATCCACATGGAATAAAGCTTCAAGATGGAAAAATTACTCGACGAGATGGAACTGATATCGAATTAAAAAATAAAGACACTTATATTGATATAGATAATTCTGAAAAAACTAACGGTTTTACTCTAAAAAGAGGAGATGAATATTGGTTTGATTGCTCTCTTTATGATTGCACGAAACCAATGACTTATTGGAAAGCTGTAGGTTGGTCTGGAGCTGTTCAAAAAATGCCTTTGATGTTAGATAAAAAATTTGAACAGAATGGAAAAACTTTCGCTAAATCATCTCAAGCGGATTATAGTTATAGTGTTGTAGTACCAAGTAAAGGCTATTTAGAACGTTTGTGGCAGGAAAGAGATCTTGATACCAATACCCAGCAAACTAACTTGGATCTAACAAAATCGCTTACAAAATTTAATACTGAGCATAATCTCCAATATGGTGTTTCGTATAATAAAACAACAAAGCAAATGGTAAATAGAGCGGGTAATGATGCTCATGATGTAAAATGGTGGGCTGAACGTACTCTAGGCCTTAAAACAGACTGGTACACATCAAAAGAAACTCCAGAAACCTGTGAAGGATCATCTACCTGGAATGCCTTTCTTTGTCCTCGAGTTGATCCAGAGTATTCATTCTTATTACCTGTAACAACGACAGGTAAATCAGCTTATTTCTTTGATAATATCATTATCAATGATTATTTATCATTTGATTTAGGCTATCGTTATGACAACATTGGTTATAAACCACATTACGTAGCTGGTTCAACGCCAAAATTACCAGACGATATAGTAAAAGGATTATATATCCCATTGCCTAAAGGCCCTGAGATTTGGTGGAATCCAGGTCATTATTCTGATCCAACAGAAGAGCAAATTAAACAAAATGCAATTGATAACATCAATTATATTGCGAATCAAAAGAAAAAATATAAAGCGCATTCTTATAGCTTAACATCAACCATAGATCCAACAAATTATCTTCGTTTACAACTTAGATACTCTAAAGGTTTTAGAGCACCAACTTCAGATGAAATGTATTTCACCTTTAAACATCCTGATTTTACTATTTTGCCAAATACTGATTTAAAACCAGAAATAGCAAAAACAAAAGAAATCGCATTAACTTTACATCATGATGATTGGGGATTTATCTCTACAAGTATATTTAAAACTAACTATAAAAACTTTATCGACCTAATATTTAAAGGAGAAAAAGATTTTACAGTAGGCACTGGTGGAGGTAGCTCATTACCATTTTCTCTTTATCAAAATATAAATAGAGATAATGCGTCTGTAAAAGGTATTGAAATTAATTCAAAACTATTCCTTGGTAAGATGGCAAAATTTATGAATGGGTTTAACTTAAGCTATAAATACACCTATCAAAAAGGAAGAATGAATGGCAATATTCCTATGAATGCAATTCAGCCTAAAACGATGGTGTATGGACTAGGATATGATCATCCAGATCATAAATTTGGTTTCGATTTTTATACGACACATGTAGCAAGTAAAAATCCACAAGATACTTATAATATCTATGCTAAAGAACGTGGTGAAAATGATACGACCATAAAATGGCGTAGTAAATCTTATACAATCCTTGATTTTATTGGATATGTTCAACCAATTAAAAACTTAACCATAAGAGCTGGTGTATACAATCTTACAAATCGTAAATACATCACCTGGGAGTCTGCTCGTTCAATTCGTTCATTTGGAACAAGTAATGTTATAGAACAATCAACAGGCTTAGGTATAAACCGTTTCTATGCTCCAGGTAGAAACTATAGAATGTCAGTTCAGTTTGAATTCTAATTGTATCTAAAAGCATAAAAGTGTGGAGAAAATAATCTGCACCTCAAAAGTTGGACTAAATTACCAATAATTGAGGTGCAGATTTTATTATAGTCAGATAGTGTAGCTATAAAAATATTCGCTAATGAAGCAATGGAAAGTTTCTTTGAACGATTAAAACAGGGTGTTTTATGGCTGGCTATTTAACCGTAGAGAGAAGATAGTTGATATAGTAAGGGATTATTTGGTGGGGGAATTGTCGATGAATTCAACTGAAATTAAAAGGACTGAGTCTAATACAATATGCTCGTCAGTCCTTAAGTAAATAATCTAGGTTTTTAGGCGCGGCTGATTTTTACCGCACTTTTAATTAACTGAAAATTAATTTTTTGCTGCTGCCGCTGCTTTTACAATTACAGCAAATGCTGGGGCTTTTAATGATGCGCCACCTACTAATGCGCCGTCGATGTCTGGCTGAGTAAATAATTCAGCTGCATTTGCATCATTTACAGAACCGCCGTATTGGATAATCACTTGGTCTGCCACGGCTTGTGATTTTGCAGCGATGTGACCGCGGATAAATGAGTGAACAGCTTGGGCTTGTGCTGGAGTCGCAGATTTACCAGTACCGATCGCCCAGATTGGTTCGTATGCGATCACTGCACCGTTTAATGCTTCAACACCTAATGCGTTGATCACCGCATCAATTTGACGCGCACACACTTCCTCTGTTTTGCCTGCTTCGTTTTCAGCTTCAGTTTCACCGATACATAATACTGGCACTAAGCCTGCTTCTTTAAGTGCGGCGAATTTTTTCGCGATAAATTCGTCGCTTTCTTTATGGTAAGTGCGGCGTTCAGAGTGGCCAATAATGATGTATTTTGCACCAAAATCTTTTAACATTTCGCTAGAAATATCACCAGTAAATGCACCTTTCACATTGATATCTACGTTTTGTGCACCTAATTGAACCACACTTTTACCGCCACAGCTGCAACCACAACCAGAAAGTGCTGCTTCAGCCGTACCTAAATACATAACGGGGGGAGCAATTGCTACATCACAACCTGTTACATCATGTAATTCTGCTTTTAATCCCTCGATTAATTCTTTGGTGAACGCTTTGCTACCGTTTAATTTCCAGTTACCCATAACTAAAGGACGACGTGCCATTTTTGTTTCTCCATAGTTGATAAAATTAACTCGCTTACTATACCAAAATTTCGCTACGATTCTTTGCAGAAGATCATAAAATTAAAAAAATTCTCATAGAAAGATGATTATCTTGAGTTAAAAAGCTACAATTACCTGT
The DNA here is from genome assembly GCF_001008275.1 of Haemophilus haemolyticus. GTDB lineage: Bacteria > Pseudomonadota > Gammaproteobacteria > Enterobacterales > Pasteurellaceae > Haemophilus > Haemophilus haemolyticus_P. Next base: position 49,475 of record NZ_LCTH01000038.1, on the reverse strand, counting down.
ATGGAACCAATAAAAAATAACCAATTATGAAACTTTTCAAAGCTGAACAATGGAATATTGACGTGCTTCTTCCTCTTTTTGAAGCCTATCGCCAAGCCTATGGACAAGCAGAGAATCCAGAACGCACCTTGGCTTTTTTAACTAATCGCATGCGTTTTAATGAAAGCCTGTTTTTTATTGCGGTGGACGAAAATGAAAAGGCTATTGGCTTTGTGCAGCTTTTCCCTCGCCTTTCTTCCTTACAATTACAACGCTATTGGCAAATCACCGATATTTTTGTGTTGGAACATGCGCAACAAACGGAGATTTATGCGGCGTTGATTTCTAAATCAAAAGACTTTGTGCATTTCACGCAATCCAATCGTTTAGTAGCGGAATTAGCGCAAAATCAATACTCAATGTTGGAATCGGAAGGGTTTAAATTGAACCCGAAAGAACGTTTATTTGAATTGAGTTTGTAATGCTAACAGCGTTAAATCGTTATTGGGATTATTTGCGGATTGAACGCCAAATGAGCCCTCACACTCTCACCAATTATCAACATCAACTTGATGCCACCATCAAAATTTTAGCGCAACAAGATATTCATGCTTGGACACAAGTAACACCCAGCATGGTGCGCTTTATTTTGGCAGAAAGTAAAAAACAAGGCTTAAAAGAAAAAAGCTTGGCTTTGCGTTTATCCGCATTGCGTCGTTTTCTCAGTTTTTTGGTGCAACAAGGCGAATTGAAAGTGAATCCTGCCACTGGCATTTCCGCACCGAAACAAGGAAAGCATTTACCGAAAAATATGGATGGCGAGCAAGTTCAACAGTTACTTGCAAACGATAGCAAAGAGCCGATTGATATTCGTGATCGTGCGATTTTGGAATTAATGTATAGTTCGGGTTTACGTTTATCGGAATTACAAGGCTTAGATTTAAATAGCATTAATACCCGTGTTCGGGAAGTGCGTGTTATCGGGAAAGGCAACAAAGAGCGTGTAGTGCCGTTTGGGCGTTATGCTTCGCATGCCATTCAGGAATGGTTAAAAGTGCGGGCATTATTTAACCCAAAAGATGAGGCGTTATTTGTTAGCCAGCTTGGAAATCGTATTTCTCATCGAGCTATTCAAAAACGTTTGGAAACTTGGGGCATTCGTCAAGGATTAAATAGCCATCTTAATCCGCATAAATTGCGCCATTCTTTTGCGACGCATATGTTGGAAGCCAGTTCTGATTTACGTGCCGTGCAAGAATTGCTTGGACATAGCAACCTTTCCACCACACAAATTTATACTCACTTAAATTTTCAACATCTGGCGGAAGTGTACGATCAGGCTCATCCAAGAGCGAAACGTAAGAAATAACAATCCACAGGTAAAACCTGCGGATTGTTATTATTCAGTAATCGAATAAGGTAATTGCACTCGCTCTAACAGTATTTCACTATTCGGCAATCTAAATACTTGTGCCGAATCAATGTCATTATTCATCACAACTTGCAACCATAAAACACCGTCTAAATTGACCGCACTTGTAATCGTGCCTGTTTTTCGCCAATTAGATTCAATCTGCATTTCGATTTCACTGCCAATTTCTACTTCCAGCCGGGTTTGTGCTTTAAAGACAAACATTGCGCGTTTATTCGCACCACGATATTTCGCACGAGCTACCGTTTCTTGCCCAATATAGCAACCTTTGGTAAAAGAAATGGCTTGCTCAATAACCTGTAAATTTAGCGCTTGTGGGATAAATTCATTTTGCGTTTTCGGGCTTAAATTTGGCAATCCAGCTTGAATATCGGCTACATCCCAAATTCTTGCATCGCCATTAAAATTCACAGGTAATTCAGTTTCATTCAATAAAATTGAACGCAGTCCATCGATTTCCCATGAAAAGTGCGGTGTAATTTTTCCACATTTTTCACCTATTAAGCCGATGATTTGCCAATCACGTAAATCAAAACTAACTTTGGAAAATACCGCATATTTTTTCAAGGCATCTAGCCCACTTGGCAATATATCTTTCTTAATCAGCAAAAAGAATTGTTCGCTACTTACTTTAAACAAACGGTAAATTGCATTCATTTTACCTTTTGGATCGCAGTGAGCTGTAAGTGTTGTTGCGCCACTTGCTAATCGAACAACATCCGTGGTTAACTGCCCTTGCAAATATTTTTCTGCATCCGCACCATGTGCCTCAATCAGTTGATATTGAGTAAGAGAAATAAATTGAGACATTCTGCTTTCCTATTCTAAATTCTGAATTTGCTCACGCATTTGTTCAATAAGCACTTTTAGCTCAACCGCAGAAGCCGTGATATCCGCATTAATGGATTTAGACGCAAGCGTATTCGATTCACGATTCAATTCTTGCATCATAAAATCTAATTTACGACCAACTGCACCGCCTTTTTTCAAAATATTCGTGGTTTCTTTCACGTGCATTTGTAAACGATCGAGCTCTTCTGCCACATCAACGCGTTGAGCCAATAAAATCATTTCTTGTTCCACACGTTGCGGATCAAGATTAATTTGAGCATCTTCAAAACGTTGCAATAAACGCTCACGTTGCCATTGTAAAACTGCTGGCATTTGTGACCGCACTTTATCAGCTTCCACGGCAATCGCATCTAAGCGTTGTTGAATAATATCGTTCAGTTTTTCCCCTTCACGACCACGCATTGCAATAAAATCTGTCAGTAAATCATCAAAGGCTGTCAACAAATCTTGACTAATCGCATCTAAGTCTTGCTCTTGTGCTTCCACCACACCTGGATAACGCAACACGTCTGTCAAATTAATTTCACCTTCTCCAGCCTGAGCTTTAATCCATTGCAAAGACTGAATCACTTGATTCGCAAGCTCTTTATTTAAATTCAATTCGGCATTTGTTTGTTTTTTCGTTTCAATGCGCAAAGAACATTCAATTTTACCGCGAGTAAGACTTTGACGAAGTTTCTCACGCAACGTGTTTTCTAATCCGCGAAATTGCTCTGGCAAACGGAAAAAGTTTTCTAAATAACGTTGATTGACGGAACGAATTTCCCATACTGCATCGCCCCAATCTTTTTTCACTTCAAGGCGTGCAAAGGCGGTCATACTGTAAATCATAAGCTCTCCTGTTTTTAGTTTTGTCTTAGTTGATTCGCCAAGTATTGTAACGAGATGAACGTAGAAAGGGAAAAGAAAAGTGCGGTAAATAATAAAGATATTTTGTATTCTGTTGTTTACATACTGTAAATTTTAAAATACAATTTCCGTAAATTTATTATTACACAATAAGGAGCAAACATGAACAAAACTGTAGGCAGCACACTTCTCGTTGCCGGTACGATGATTGGAGCGGGAATGTTGGCTATGCCACTCACTTCCGCCGGCATCGGATTCGGCTTTACTTTAGTCTTATTATTAGGGCTTTGGGCATTATTAACTTTTAGCGCACTTTTATTCGTTGAGCTCTATCAAACTGCGGAAAGTGATGCTGGTATCGGTACACTCGCGGAACAATATTTTGGTAAAACAGGACGCATTGTTGCCACGGCTGTGCTAATTATTTTCTTATACGCATTAATTGCCGCTTATATCAGCGGTGGCGGTTCACTACTAAAAGATTTATTACCAGAAAGTTTTGGCGATAAAGTTAGCATCTTATTATTTACCGTGATTTTCGGTTCATTTATTGTCATCGGCACACATAGCGTAGATAAAATTAATCGCGTGTTATTTTTCGTTATGCTTGCGGCCTTTGCCGTGGTGTTAAGCTTAATGTTGCCAGAAATCAAATTTGATAATTTAATGGCGACGCCAATTGATAACGCTTTAATTATCTCTGCAAGCCCTGTATTTTTCACGGCGTTTGGTTTCCACGGCTCGATTCCAAGTTTAAATAAATACTTAGACGGTAACGTAAAAGCATTACGTATTTCTATTTTGGTCGGTTCAGCAATTACCCTTTGCGCTTATATTTTGTGGCAAATGTCGACGCACGGCTTGCTCACACAAAATGAGTTCTTACAAATTTTAAAAGAAGATGCCACCTTAAATGGCTTAGTAAAAGCAACGCTTGCTATCACTGGCAGTAACATGATCGCAGGTGCGGTAAAATTATTCTCAACTTTGGCGCTGGTTACTTCTTTCTTGGGCGTAGGGCTTGGATTGTTGGAATGTATCGAAGATTTATTAAAACGATCTTTTAATATTTCTGCAGGGCGTATCTCACTTGGCTTAATGACGTTCATTCCACCACTCGTCTTTGCGCTTTTCTATCCTGAAGGTTTTATTTTAGCGTTAGGCTACGCGGGTCAAATGTTTGCATTCTATGCCGTAGTATTGCCAGTTAGCCTCATTTGGAAAGCTCGTCATACCCACGCTAATTTGCCATACAAAGTATGGGGAGGAAATCTGACTTTAATTATCGTATTGGTATTAGGCGTAATCATTACATCTATTCCATTTGCGATTCGTGCGGGTTACTTGCCATTTGTTGTGGGTTAAAAAACGAGGAAAAAACCTACCGCACTTCTTGATCTACATAAAGCAAAACGCCGTTCAATAATGAACGGCGTTTTATATTTAATTATGGCGTTAAAGTGCGGTAAATTTTTAATGCGTTTTATGGCTTGTGCTATACAAAATTTTGTCCGTATAAGCCAAAGCAATTGCAGACACTAAAAAGCCTAAATGCAATAATAACTGCCACATCATTGGTTTTTTCTGGTGTATTGCTTGCGTTCACAAAGGTTTGCAACATATGGATAGATGAAATGCCGATAATAGACATAGAAAGTTTAACCTTCAATACAGTTGCATTGACATGGCTCATCCATTCAGGCTGATCGGGGTGATTACGCGTACGCAATTTGGATACGAAAATTTCATAGCCACCGATAGTCACCATCACAAGTAAGTTTGCGATCATCACGACATCAATCAAATTCAACACACCCAACATAATCGTGTTGGAATCCATCTCATTGACATTAATCACCAATGCCCATAAGCCTTTAATAAACTTATAAGAGTAGATCGCAAGGGTGACAATCAAACCCAAATAAATCGGCACTTGCAACCAGCGACTAGCAAAAATTATTTTCGCGATAATATTCGATTGTTCGTTATATTTCGCATAAGGATCAACAGGTTTGTTTTCTTCCATTAGATTTTATTCCTAAATTAAATAGTGGGTTAAATAAACAAAAAAACCGCAAGAAAATAGCAGTTTTTTTGAAAATAGCAATAAAGAAATCGAGTTATTCTTATTTTATTTATACATTTAGGAATAAAAGACTATTATATCAAATCGCGAGCTAATCCTATTTTTTATTCATTTCTCGGCTCTAATGTCGTCAACCTAGCCAAATCCAGTTGATTATTCAATAACTCCACTTCTGGCATCGTTTTATTCGCTTTTGCGGAAAGGGTTTTAAATCGTTCGACTTTGCCAACTAAACCTTGTTGGCCAACAAGTGCGGTTACTGTGCTGTTGTATTGATTGCTGACGGTGGAAAGCGTATTACCGAGCTTACTTAAACGTTCTGCGACTAAGCAAATTTGGTTATAAATTTCACCCGCTTTTTCAGCGATTTCTTTTGCCTCTGCATTACCGCGTTCGATGCGCCAGAGGTTTGCTACGGTGCGTAAAATCGGCATTAAGGTGGTGTGAGAGACCATAATTACATTACGTTCATAACCGTAATTAAATAAAGCAGGATCAGATTTTAAAGCCTCAATATACGCGGGTTCCACCGCAATAAACATGAGAACAAAATTCGGGCTACGCATGCCAATAAGATTGCTGTAATCTTTTTTATGCAGATCATTAATATGGGTTTTCAATGCAGAAATATGTTCTTTTAGTAAACGGTCACGTTCAAAATCATCCTCAGAATTTACCGCACTTTCGTAAGCCACCAGCGACATTTTGCTGTCGATAATTAAGTGCTTTTCATCAGGTAGATTTAACACAAAATCTGGATAATTGCGTCCACCTTGCTCATCTTTAAAATGCGCTTGAGCGCGGTAATGCACATTTTCTTCAAGTCCTGCCAGTTGCAAAGCTCGTTCTAATTGCACTTCGCCCCAGTTACCTAACGTTTTCTTTTCGCCTTTCAGCGCAGAAGTTAAATTACTCGCCTCTTGCGACATATTCAGACCAATTTCCAGCACTTTTTTGATTTCCGCTTCCAAGCCTGCATTACCTTTCACGGATTCGGAGTGAATTTCATTGACACGTTTTTGGAAACCTTCAATTTGCTCACGGAAAGGCTTGAGCAACGTTTCCAAGGCAATTTGGTTTGATTGACTAAATGATCGACTTTTTTCATCTAAAATCCGATTAGCTAGATTTTGAAATTCCACGCCCAACTGCTGTTTCGATTGTTCAAAGTTTTGTTGTTGCTCTGAAAAATGTTTTTCTTTCTCTGCTAAAGTTGTTTTTAACCCTGTTAATTCTTGAGAAAGTGTGGTCAATTTTTCGGTTAAATGTTGTTGTTCCTGTTCTTTACGAGATAACTGGCTTTGGCTATGTTGCAACTGGGCATTCAAACTTTCAGCTTGCGCAGAAGCGATCCCGGAGCGTTCTTTTAATGCAGTAATTTGCTCCGCGATGGCGGAATGGCGAGATTGTTCTTCATCCAATTCTTGAGTGAGATAATGAATTTTTTCATCACGTTCATTGAGTCGAACTAACAAGCCTTGGCTTTCTGTTTGAGCTTTGATGGTTTGCTGCTCTAGCTGATTTTTGATGCTGCTAAGTTCATCAAATTTACTGGCAAGCTGATTGTAATCTTGAGTCGTTTTCGATAATTCTTGATGAAGATGTGTATATTTTTGCTGGCGTAGAATAAGTAATAAAATCAATAGAACAACGATTACTAACAAGCTAAAAAGCCATAAATTCTCTGACATATATCCCTCTGAAAATGATGTTCTAAATTGTAACATAGAAATGTGAATTAAATTTTAGCTTTAAGTGCGGTGAAATTATCTTACTTACCGCCCTTATCATAGGCTGCATCAGTCAACGTTTTCAAAAACGCTTCCAATGCATCAATTTCTGCATCAGTAAGCGGCTTACCTTTAAGATCGCTATGGCTTATCGTTGGCGCATATTCTGCTGCCGACCAAGGTTTACCCGTTTCAGGATTTATCTTACGCTCAGGGTTGTTATGGCTATCCAAAAATAACAATACAGTACGCAATTCTTTAAATACACCGTTATGCATATAAGGTGCGGTAACGGCGACATTACGCAATGTCGGCACTTTAAATTTGCCTTTTTGAGCGATATCACCTTTCACCATTGGATTATCTAACAATCCATTATCCACCCAATCTTCGCTTAATTTATTGTGAGCAATCAATGCCTCATTTTTCGGTACGCCGAGATTGAAATAACGATAATTTGTAAAAGTTTCTTCACGATGATCTTTATCATTCAGCTGATGACAATTACTGCAAGTTGTTTTTTCTTTATCAAAAAATAACGTCTTGCCTAATGCTTCTTGCTCAGTAAATTTATCTTGCCCTGCCAAGGTGCGGTCATATTTAGAACTGAATTGAGCAAACAAATCTAATTGCTGAAATGCAGCAAGTGCTTGTTCCATAATGGCGTAAATTTTCTCATCATCTTGCCAAATTTCTGCGCCCCAATGCTTGGTAATGTAATCTTTCACTGCCTGATTTTCGGCAATACGTTTTACCACGCTGGCTTTATCTTTCATGCCCATTTCAACAGGATTGATTGGAGGTCCCCCCGCCTGTTCAGCTAAATGTTTTGCTCGACCATCCCAAAATTGACCGCCAACATAATCCTTAATTTTTTCATCAAAATGAAAATCAGGGGAATATTTTGCATAAATGGCCGTTGGCGTGTTGCGATTACCAAACTTTGTCGGATCATCGCCTTGCGAAACCATTTTATCTATATCATTTTCACGTAAATCCGCAAAAGCGGCTGCAGGCATATGGCAAGTAGAACAACTCTGTGTTTTATTGTGAGAAAGTGATTTATCAAAAAAGAAAGCCTGACCCAATCCAAGCAATGCGGGATTTATGGGTTCTTCTTGAGCAAAACAAAAAATAGGTAAGACAAATAACGACAAGAAATATTTTTTCATTCTAACTCCATGGGTATAAAAAATAACTGCACTTAGTCAAAGTAAATCCACTATTATAAATTTAGACTGTACATAAATTAACTTAAACATTGATATCTTACACCAAACTCAAATTTTTAAACCTTTTCTTACATACTTAAATTAACTACTACTTCTAGTAGAAAGGCAATACTTTTGGGAATTGAAGAACTGTTAAAACATTTTTTAACTGTGCTTTTTTGATGATCTCAATCAAAATAACCTACTATTTTAGTCAATTACTTTATTTGAGGTATTATTCTGATGCCAAAATACCCGATATAATTAGTCAGGTATTTTACTTTATGTAAAATATTTACCTATGATTTTAAATAGGAAGTTAATTTTTCAATAACCTAGGAGTGATAAAATGGGACAGTATAAAAAGTTCTGGTACCTATTAGTCGCCGTATTGATTGGAGCATTCTCCATTCTCGGTTACTATGGGTTTGAAGTTTATCGTGAAGCACCACCAATTCCGCAACAATATGTTTCTGAATCGGGCGAAAAAGTGATTACTCACGATGAAATTTTACATGGTCAAACTGCTTGGCAAACCACTGGTGGTATGCAAGTGGGTTCTGTTTGGGGGCATGGTGCATACCAAGCGCCTGACTGGACTGCAGATTGGTTACATCGTGAATTAACCAACTGGTTAGATATCACCGCAAATAAAGAATTTGGTAAAAACTTTGCGGATCTTAATGAAGAACAACAAGCTTTATTAAAAGCACGTTTAACTAAAGAATACCGTAGCAGCAAAGTTGAAAACGGCACCGTTGTGCTTTCTAATACCCGTTTAGCGGCAATGGAAAAAACTGCACAATACTACATTTCTTTATACGGCGATGATCCTGCCACTAAAGTCACTCGTGAACACTTCGCCATGAAGGATAATACCCTTCCTGACTTACAAGCGCGTAAAGACTTAACAAAATTCTTCTTCTGGACAGCATGGACTGCTTCAGCTGAACGTCCAAATACAAATGCAAGCTATACCAATAACTGGCCACATGAACCATTAATCAATAATGTGCCAACACCAGAAAACGTGATTTGGTCAATTGCGAGCGTGGTATTCCTAATTGCAGGTATTGGTTTTGTCGTATGGATTTGGTCATTCAAAAAACGTGAAGATGAAAAAGAACCACCAACACCTGAGTTCGATCCACTTACAAAGTTACAACTTACCCCCTCTCAACGCGCATTAGGCAAATATCTCTTTACCGTGCTTGCATTATTCTTACTGCAAGTAAACTTAGGTGCGATTGTTGCTCACTATACCGTTGAAGGTCAAGAATTCTATGGTATTAATATTTCGCAATATTTTCCTTATTCATTAATACGTACTTGGCATATTCAATCAGCCTTATTCTGGATTGCGATGGCCTTCCTTGCTGGTGGTTTATTCCTTGCACCAATCATTAATGGCGGTAAAGATCCAAAATTCCAGAAATTAGGCGTAGATATTCTATACTGGGCATTAGTAGTATTAGTAATAGGTTCATTCACTGGTAGCTACTTAGCGATTGCTCATATTCTTCCTGAAGAATGGAGCTTCATGTTCGGTCACCAAGGTTACGAATTCATTGACTTAGGTCGTTTCTGGCAAGCGGTAAAATTCGCAGGCATCTTATTCTGGTTAGTATTAATGCTTCGAGGTACAGTAAACGCATTTAAACAACCAGGAGACAAAAACTTATTAGCCTTGTTCTTCGCTTCTGTGATTGCGATCGGTCTATTCTATGGTCCAGCATTATTCTACGGCGAGCACACTCACATTTCTGTAATGGAATACTGGCGCTGGTGGGTAGTTCACCTATGGGTAGAAGGCTTCTTCGAAGTATTCTCTGTAGCGGCACTCTCATTCATCTTCGTAAGTTTAGGTTTAGTTTCTCGTCGTACTGCGACTGTGGCAACTATTACTGAAGCGGCATTATTCTTAATCGGCGGTATTCCTGGTACGTTCCACCACCTATACTTCGCAGGTGCAACCACACCAATTATCGCAGTAGGTGCATCATTCTCAGCACTTGAAGTGGTTCCATTAGTGTTATTAGGTCACGAAGCCTGGGAACACTGGGCAATGAAACAAAAGGCACCTTGGATGGATCGTTTAAAATGGCCTATTTACTGCTTCGTAGCCGTTGCATTCTGGAATATGTTAGGTGCGGGTGTATTTGGTTTCTTAATCAACCCACCGATTTCACTCTACTATGTTCAAGGCTTGAACACGACTGCCGTTCACGCTCACGCTGCATTATTCGGCGTATATGGCTTCTTAGCATTAGGCTTCGTATTCTTAATCGCTCGTTACTTACGTCCAAATACACCATTTAACGATAAGTTAATGAAATGGGGCTTCTGGTTATTAAACGGCGGTTTAGTACTGATGATAGTATCAAGCTTACTACCTATCGGTGTTATCCAAGGATATGCAAGTATCTCTGAAGGCTTATGGTATGCACGTAGTGAAGAATTTATGCAACAATCATTATTCGATACCTTACGTTGGGTTCGTTTAGGTGGTGACGTAGTATTCATCTTCGGTGCACTAGCCTTCTTCTGGCAAATCTTTACGATGATTTTCTTCAGACCTAAACATACTTAGTTAGGTTATCCCCCAAAGCGACTTATGTGAAAGTAGGTCGCTTTTTTATTCTTATCTACCATATCTTATATATAAGCTTACAAAGCTTTTTATATAAAATTAGCATTAATATTACATAAACATTAAAAATATTATAGGCTGAAGTAGATTAGCAATTATGTTAATCTGCTTCAGCCCCTTAAATAATATCGAATACTGTTTGTTAATAACCTACACCTTAATCAATTGGTTATTTAGCCCAAATTTTTGGAGACAGATTAAAGTGCGGTCAGATTAATGATTATTCTTCTTTTGGTAATCGAATCAGAGCGTAAACCAATCCACCCCATACCAAAGCGAGAGACACGATCATCATAATAATTGCACCAGTACTCATTTTATTCTCCTTTAGTTTCATCAACGGTTAACTTAATTTCGCTTTTCCATTTTAAGCGAGAAAGGAAGAATGCCACGACAAGCAAGCTAATGGACATCCCCCAACCAAAGGTGTTTACGAACCAGTTTGGATAACCCTCGTAACCTTCAGAGAAGACTTTTGCCCCTTCGCTGAAAAGCATGAATGCTAAAACACCACTCGTTAATACAATGCATAAACGCCAGAAGAAACCAACTTTGAAAGATGACGTTTCATTTAAGTGATTACCCAATAAACCGAGTTTTTCATTTGCCACAATCGCAATTAAAGAAGCAAACGCTACTGCAACAATACCGAAATAGTTTACGAATTTATCGAACACATCTAACATTGGTAAGCCAGTTGTCGTGCCGAATAAAATGACAGAAACGAACATCATTGGTACGCCCACGATAAACGTTACTTTCCCACGACTAATACGAATTTTATCTTGAATTGCAGAGATAATTACTTCAATTACAGAGATGAATGAAGTTAATGCCGCAAAGGTTAATGATCCAAAGAACAATACGCCTAGCACTTCACCAAATGGTGCTTTATTGATGATGATTGGGAACGCAAAAAATGCTAAACCAATTCCGCCTTTTGCCACTTCGCTGACTTCTTGACCTTGCGCTGTTGCAATAAAGCCTAATGCTGCAAATACGCCAATACCCGCTAACACTTCAAAGCTACTGTTAGCAAAACCTACAACCAAGCCGCTGCCAGTCAAATCGGATTCTTTTTTAAGATAAGAGGCATAAGTCACCATAATCCCAAAGCCGATTGAAAGAGAGAAGAAGATTTGCCCATAGGCTGCAATCCACACACTTGGATTAGAAAGTTTCGACCAATCTGGCGTAAATAATGCATCTAAACCTTTTGCCGCACCGGGTAAGAATAAGGAATAAATCACAAGGGCCATAAACATTACAACGAGCACTGGCATTAATACAGAAGATGCTTTAGCAATCCCTTTTTGAACACCCATAGAAAGTACGCCTAATGCAACAATCCACATCGCAATTAATGGGCCAGTCACCATACCGACAAATTCAAAACTCACACCGTTTTTAATGTCGCCCATTTTTAAGAATTCACCGATGAAGAAATCAATTGGTTTATCTCCCCATGCACCAGTGAAAGAAAAATAGGTGTAGATTGCCGCCCAGCCTAATACCACAGCGTAATATAATCCGATGATGACATTCACCATCATTTGCCACCAACCAAATACCTCAAAGTGCGGGCTAACACGGCGATAAGAAAGTGGTGCACCACCACGATTGCGGTGACCAATTGCATAATCTAAAAATAAAAGAGGAATCCCTGCAGTTAATAACGCGATAAGGTAAGGGATGATAAATGCTCCGCCACCATTTTCATAAGTGGTATAAGGGAAACGCCAAATATTACCAAGACCGACGGCCGAACCAATCGCTGCCATAATAAATGCACGACGACCAGAAAAAGTCTCACGCTTTTGCGCTTTTTGGGCTGAGTGCGCCATAAATTATCCTATGTAAAAAAATTAAAAGAGTTTCAATATAATGAAATCTAATCATCAGTCAATAAATAAGCACAAAGAGCGGTAAAAATTCACTAATTTTTTAATAAAAAGAACATAAACATTCAGAACAAGCCTATTTTCACCGCACTTTTTTCGTTTTTTTCGTCCCAAACCCTACCAATGACTTGAAATTTCGCTACAATGCTGAACTTATCCCAAAATAAAAACAACAGGAAACAAACACAATGACAGGTGCACAACTCATCATGGAGTGCCTGAAATCACACCATGTTACGACTCTTTTCGGCTATCCAGGCGGCGCAATCATGCCAACCTACGATGCCCTTTATGACGCAGGCTTAGATCACTTACTTTGTCGTAATGAACAAGGGGCTGCCATCGCAGCGATCGGTTATGCTCGTTCCACAGGAAAAGTAGGCGTCTGTATTGCAACATCAGGCCCTGGCGCCACCAATTTAGTTACTGGATTAGGCGATGCCATGATGGACTCCATTCCCGTTGTAGCCATTACCGGTCAAGTTTCCTCCCCATTAATCGGCACGGATGCGTTCCAAGAAGCCGATGTTCTTGGACTTTCCCTTGCTTGCACTAAACACAGCTTTATCGTTCAAAGTGCGGATGAATTAGCCGATGTTTTTGCGGAAGCCTTTGAAATTGCCCAAAGCGGACGCCCCGGCCCAGTTCTTATTGATGTGCCTCGTGATATTCAAGTTGGTAAAGTACCTGTAAATATAAAAGCCTACGTTAAAACACTAGAAAAACCGACCGCACTTTCAGTAGATAAACTCGCTGAAGCAAAAGAATTATTAAAAAATGCTAAAAAACCGGTGCTTTATGTGGGGGGGGGTGTTGGTATGGCGAAGGCTGTTCCTGCCTTACGCGAATTTTTAACCCAGACTCAAATGCCATCAGTCTCAACTTTAAAAGGTTTAGGTTCAATTGATCCAAATGATGATGTGTATATGGGAATGATTGGTATGCATGGTACAAAAGCTGCTAATTTTGCCGTGCAAGAATGTGATTTGTTGCTCGTCTGCGGTGCGCGTTTTGACGATCGTGTAACAGGTAAACTCGATACTTTTGCGCCTCATGCAAAAGTGATTCATTGTGATATTGATGCAGCAGAAATCCATAAATTACGCCGTGCAGATGCTGCATTACAAGGGGATTTAATCCAAGCACTTAATGCACTCAAACAAGATCTTGATATTGAACCTTGGCGTGAACAAATCAGAAATTTCAAAGCAAAATTAGATTTCACTTATGTTGAAAATCAAGGCAACCGCCCGATTGATCCTTGGGCATTGCTCAACACCCTCTCTAATCGCAAACCAAATAATGCGGTAATTTGTACCGATGTAGGTCAGCATCAAATGTGGTCAGCGCAACATATGAAGCATTTTGCGCCAGAGAACTACATTACTTCGGCAGGTTTCGGTACAATGGGTTTTGGCTTACCCGCCGCAGTGGGGGCAAAAAAAGCACGCCCGCAAGATGAAGTCATTTTGGTTACGGGTGATGGTTCACTCATGATGAATATCCAAGAATTGGGTTCTATCAAACGCGGCAATTTACCGGTAAAAATTTTGCTATTAGATAACCAACGCTTAGGTATGGTTCGTCAATGGCAAGATTTATTCTGGAATAAACGTCGCAGTGAAACTATTTTAGATGACAACCCAGATTTTGTGATGCTTGCTAACTCGTTCGGTATTCCTGCAGAACGTATTGAGTCAGCAGATGATGTGGATGAAGCACTCAACCGATTATTAAACAGCAAAACAGCCTATTTATTACAAGTTTGTATTCCACCTGATGAATGTGTATGGCCACTTGTGCCACCGGGTGCATGTAACGCAGATATGGTAGAGGAGATGAACTAATGAATGAATATAAACTTGAACTCGTCGCTCGCCATTGTCCTGAAGTACTAGAACGCATTTTGCGTGTAGCACGTCACCGCGGATTTACCGTTACAACAATGAAAATGACACTGATTGAAACCCAAGTGCGGTTAAAAATCACCGTAAAATCTGACCGCACTTTAGATCTATTAGTGAATCAGTTGGCGAAATTGCCAGATGTAAACGAAATAAAATAAGAATTAAGTGCAAGGCATTGCACACTACTCTAACAAAATTTTACTCGGAGAGATTATTTATGCCAAAACTACGTTCAGCGACTAGTACACAAGGTCGTAATATGGCAGGCGCACGTGCCTTATGGCGTGCAACAGGGATGAAAGAAAATGACTTTGGTAAACCGATTATTGCGGTGGTGAACTCTTTCACCCAATTCGTACCAGGGCATGTGCATTTAAAAGATATGGGGCAGCTTGTTGCCGCAGAAATTGAAAAAGCAGGCGGCGTAGCAAAAGAATTTAACACTATTGCGGTGGATGATGGTATCGCAATGGGACACGGTGGAATGCTTTATTCTTTGCCAAGCCGTGATTTAATCGCAGACAGCGTGGAATATATGGTCAATGCACACTGTGCTGATGCGATGGTGTGTATTTCCAACTGCGACAAAATCACTCCAGGAATGTTAATGGCGGCAATGCGCTTAAATATTCCAACTATCTTCGTTTCAGGCGGTCCAATGGAAGCAGGCAAAACAAAACTTTCTGATCAATTAATCCGCTTAGATTTAGTGGATGCGATGATTGAAGCAGCCGATCCGAATGTGTCAGATGAACGTATTGATGCCATTGAACGTAGCGCTTGCCCAACTTGTGGTTCTTGCTCAGGAATGTTTACCGCAAACTCTATGAACTGCTTAACCGAAGCCTTAGGTTTATCTTTACCAGGCAACGGTTCTATGTTAGCTACTCACGCAGACCGCAAAGAATTATTCTTAAAAGCTGGTCGTCAAATTGTTGAGCTTTGCAAACGTTATTACGAACAAGATGATGCAAGCGTATTGCCTCGTTCAATCGGTACCTTTGATGCCTTTGAAAATGCAATGAGCCTCGATATCGCAATGGGTGGTTCAAGCAATACTGTTTTACACTTATTAGCGGCAGCACAAGAAGCCGGCGTAGATTTTAAAATGGAAGATATTGACCGTTTATCGCGCAAAGTACCTTGTTTAAGCAAAATTGCGCCAAACACCAATAAATACCACATGGAAGACGTACACCGTGCAGGTGGTATTATGGGATTGTTGGGTGAATTAGATCGCGCTGGATTAATTCATAAAAATACGCACACCGTGCTTGGAATGAGCATGGGAGAACAACTAGACCAATACGATATTATTCGCAATCAAGATGAAGAATTACATAAATTCTTCCGTGCAGGCCCTGCAGGCATCCGCACAACTCAAGCATTCTCACAAGATTGCCGCTGGGATACCGTCGATAATGATCGTGTAAATGGTTGTATTCGCAATAAAGAAAATGCGATTTCACAAGAAGGTGGCTTAGCCGTATTATTCGGTAATCTCGCTGAAGACGGATGTATCGTTAAAACCGCGGGTGTAGATGAATCTATTTGGAAATTCACCGGCCGTGCAATCGTATTTGAAAGCCAAGAAGATGCGGTTGCAGGTATTTTAGGTGGCAAAGTGAAAGAAGGTCATGTCGTTGTTATCCGTTACGAAGGCCCTAAAGGCGGACCTGGTATGCAAGAAATGTTATACCCAACCAGTTACTTAAAATCGATGGGCTTGGGCAAAAAATGTGCTTTATTAACGGATGGTCGTTTCTCTGGTGGTACATCAGGCTTGTCTATTGGACATGCTTCACCAGAAGCCGCTTCTGGCGGTGCAATCGGCTTAGTACGTGATGGCGATATTATCAACATTGATATTCCAAATCGTGCAATTAACTTAGAAATCAGTAATGAAGAACTCGCAGCACGCAGAACTGAACAAGATCAAAAAGGTTGGCAGCCAGCTAACCGTGAGCGTGAAGTATCTTTCGCATTGAAAGTATTCGGTCACTTCGCCACCTCTGCGGACAAAGGTGCGGTACGCGATAAAACATTATTAAAATAATTTAACGGTTCCCCCTCCTTCATAAGAGGGGGATAAAACAAAGGAAAAACTAACCGCACTTCATCATCAAAACAAACACTATGAAAAATCTACTCACCAATCCTCAACCTTCTCAATCAGATTATATCAATGCTATTGTTAAACTTGGTTCGCGCGTATATGAAGCTGCGCAAGTGACCCCTTTACAAAAAATGGGAAAACTTTCTGAACGACTGCACAATAATATCTGGATTAAACGTGAAGACCGTCAGCCAGTAAATAGTTTTAAACTACGCGGCGCTTACGCAATGATTTCTAGCCTTTCAGCAGAACAAAAAGCAGCGGGCGTGATAGCAGCATCTGCGGGTAACCATGCACAAGGCGTGGCATTATCAGCGAAACAACTAGGCTTAAAAGCATTGATCGTCATGCCACAAAACACGCCAAGCATTAAAGTGGATGCCGTGCGTGGTTTTGGTGGTGAGGTGTTGTTGCATGGTGCTAATTTCGATGAAGCCAAAGCAAAAGCTATCGAGCTTTCAAAAGAAAAAAACATGACATTTATTCCACCATTCGATCATCCATTAGTGATCGCAGGACAAGGCACATTAGCGATGGAAATGCTACAACAAGTGGCAGATTTGGATTATGTGTTTGTACAAGTCGGTGGAGGAGGCTTAGCTGCGGGTGTGGCAATTTTGCTTAAGCAATTTATGCCAGAAATTAAAATCATCGGTGTAGAATCAAAGGATTCTGCATGCTTAAAAGCGGCTCTCGATAAAGGCGAGCCAACAGATTTAACCCATGTTGGATTATTTGCGGATGGCGTTGCCGTAAAACGTATTGGTGACGAAACATTCCGTCTATGTCAGCAATATCTTGATGATATGGTACTGGTCGATAGTGACGAAGTGTGCGCAGCAATGAAAGATTTATTTGAGAACGTTCGTGCTGTTGCAGAACCATCAGGTGCATTAGGTTTAGCTGGTTTGAAAAAATATGCAAAACAAAACCATATTGAAGGTAAAAATATGGCGGCAATTTTGTCTGGTGCGAACTTGAATTTCCACACATTACGTTATGTATCTGAACGTTGTGAAATTGGTGAAAACAGAGAAGCTTTATTAGCTGTGACCATGCCTGAACAACCTGGTAGTTTCTTAAAATTTGCTTATGTATTAGGTAACCGAGCTGTAACTGAATTCAGTTATCGTTATGCAGATGATAAACGTGCTTGTGTGTTTGTTGGGGTAAGAACGACAAATGAGCAAGAAAAAGCAGATATTATTGCAGACCTCACAAAAAATAGTTTTGATGTTGAGGATATGTCTGATGATGATATTGCGAAAACTCATGTTCGCTATTTAATGGGAGGGCGAGCAGCCAATGATAACGAACGCTTATATACGTTCGAATTCCCAGAGCAAAAAGGCGCGTTATTGAAATTCTTGGAAACGTTACAAAATCGTTGGAATATTTCATTATTCCACTATCGTGCCCACGGCGCGGACTATGGAAATATCCTTGCAGGTTTCCAAATTGAAGAATGCGAACAGCCAGAATTTGAACAGGCACTTGCTCAACTCAATTATGTTTTTGAAGATGTAACAGAAAGCAAATCTTATCGTTATTTTTTACGCTAATCTTATAAAAAAGGCGTGATATTTTTCACGCCTTTGTATTATTCAAACTCTAATTCCACAGCACTTTCGCCAAGTAAATTCACCAATTCCGTCAGAATTTCATCTGTTGGAATGATCGACCATTGCACGCCCAAACGTAACAACGCACGACCTTTCGGACTTTGATAATACACGTTAATCGGCAACGTTCCACCACTAACAGGCTCAAGTAATGCTTTAAGTTGTTTAATGAAACTTGGTGTAATTTGATGCTCAGAAAGGCTGATAGCTAAGGATTTGACATAACGAGAACGAGCCTCATCTAAGGTCATTAACTCTCGCACCGTCATTTTTAAGCCACCTGAGAAATCATCAAAGCTCACTTGCCCTGAAGCAACAATCACCGTATCTTTTTGTAATTTCTCACCAAATTGTTCTAGACTTTCACCAAATAATGTTAAATCTAAGCGACCAGAACGATCGTCTAATGTAGCAATGCCTAAGCGGTTGCCTTTTTTTGTGATTGCAATTCGTGATGCGATCAATAACCCCGCCACAGTACTAATTTGTCCACGGCGATTTGGTGCAAGATCTTTCAACCGCGTCGATGTGTAATGGGAAAGTTCTTTTAAATAACGGCTAACAGGATGGCTGCTTAAATAAAGCCCCAAGGTTTCTCGTTCGCCATCAAGAATTTGTTTTTCAGTGTAAGGTGGTGTATTGGCATAGGCATTTTCCACGTCCTCATGGGTTTCAGTCAGCACGCCGAACATATCCGTTTGCCCCATTGCTTCATCTTTCGCATGCTGATCGGACGCTCTAAGCGCATCTTCTAAATTCTTAGAAAGTGCGGCTCGATGTGGGCCTAATTTATCAAACGCACCTGACATGATTAGACTTTCAAAGGTACGGCGGTTAATTTTTTTCAAATCTACACGAGCGCATAAATCAAATAAATCTTTGAAAATCCCCCCTTCATTTCTTGCCGTAACAAGTGCTTCAATCGGGCCTTCCCCCACACCTTTAATCGCGCCAATACCATATACAATATCACCTTGTTCATTGACGCTAAAATGGTGTTTGCCGATATTAATATCTGGTGGCGTTACTTTTAAGCCCATACGTAAACATTCGTCGTACAAACCTACGATTTTATCCGTGTTATCCATTTCAGATGTCATTACCGCTGCCATAAATTCTGCAGGGAAATGGGTTTTGAGCCAAAGGGTTTGGTAAGACACCAAGGCATAAGCAGCGGAGTGAGATTTATTAAAACCATAGCCAGCAAATTTTTCCACCAAGTCGAAAATCTTCATGGATAGCTCGCCATCTACGCCGTTTTTCTCCGCACCTTCTTTAAATACAGAACGCTGTTTTGCCATTTCCTCTGGCTTTTTCTTACCCATTGCACGACGCAATAAATCAGCCCCACCCAGCGTATAGCCAGCCAACACCTGCGCAATTTGCATCACTTGTTCTTGATACAAAATAATACCGTAAGTCGGCTCAAGAATAGGTTTCAAGCTTTCATGTTGATATTCTGCGTCAGGGTAAGAGACTTCTTCTCGCCCATGTTTACGGTCAATAAAGTTATCCACCATGCCTGATTGCAACGGGCCAGGACGGAACAATGCCACCAACGCGATGATATCTTCAAAACAGTCAGGTTGCAGGCGCTTAATCAAATCCTTCATACCACGCGATTCCAACTGGAACACAGCGGTGGTTTCAGAACGTTTAAGTAATTCAAAAGATTCAGGATCATCAAGTGGAATGGCAGCAATATCTACTCTAGGCTTGCCTTCACGCACCATACGAGCATTAATCATATCTAATGCCCATTTGATGATGGTGAGAGTACGCAATCCTAGGAAGTCGAATTTCACAAGCCCCGCATATTCCACATCATTTTTATCAAAGTGAGTAACTGGATGTAAGCCTTCATTATCACAATAGAGCGGTGCAAAATCAGTAATTAAAGTTGGCGAAATGACCACGCCACCAGCATGTTTACCTGCATTACGCGTCACGCCTTCCAGCTTGCGCGCCATATCAATCAATGCTTGCACTTCTTCATCACTGTCGTAGGCGGTCTGTAATTGTGGCTCGGCTTCAAATGCTTTCGCAAGCGTCATACCCGGATCTGGCGGAATCAATTTAGAAATACGATCAACGAAACCATACGGATGCCCCAATACGCGCCCCACATCACGAATAACCGCTTTCGCCGCCATGGTTCCAAAGGTGATAATTTGTGATACCGCGCCACGACCGTAGGTTTCAGCAACGTGCTCAATCACTCGGTCTCGACCATCCATACAGAAATCCACGTCGAAATCGGGCATAGACACACGTTCTGGATTTAAGAAACGTTCAAAAAGCAAATCAAACTCTAGCGGATCTAAATCCGTGATTTTTAATGCGTAAGCTACTAATGAACCAGCACCAGAACCACGACCCGGCCCAACAGGAATGTCGTTATCTTTCGACCACTGAATAAATTCCATTACGATCAAAAAATAACCTGGGAATCCCATTTGGTTAATCACATCCAACTCAACTTGCAAGCGTTCATCATATTTTGGTCTTTTTTCTAACCGCACTTTTTCATCGGGGAATAAAAAAGCTAAGCGTTCTTCCAAACCTTCTTTTGCTTTTTGCACCAAGAAATCTTCTGTACTTAAATCTCCCGTCGGGAATTGAGGTAAGAAATATTGACCAAGGCGCAAAGTGACACTACAACGCTGCGCAATTAATAAGGTATTTTCGAGAGCGGAAGGAATGTCAGCGAATAACTTGCACATTTCGTCTTCGCTGCGGAAATATTGTTGTGGGGTATAATGTTTTGGACGTTTAGGATCGTCTAAAGTATAGCCATCGTGAATCGCTACGCGAATTTCGTGGGCTTCAAAATCCTCTGCATTCAAAAACATCACATCATTAGTTGCGACTAGTGGTAAATTACAACGTTTTGATAATTTCAAAGCTGCTTGAATATAACGTTCTTCATTGGGGCGACCAGTACGACTTAATGCCAAATAAAAATGATCGGCAAAAAATTCTTGGTAAAAAGCGACCGCACTTTCAATTTCGGCTACGTTTTCTTTCAACAATTTTTTACCTACATCGCCTTGCGTCCCCCCTGACAAAATAATCACGCCCTCGCGATGTTCAATTAACCAATCTTGATCAATATAAGGTAAATAGTTATAACCTCGTTGATAAGCCTTTGATAACAATAAAGTAATATTTTTATAGCCTTCATTATTTTTAGCCAGCAAAGTAAGATCAAAGTATTCATCGCCACACAATGTACTTTTTACTTTTACATCTGCACCGATAATTGGCTTCATACCCGAAGAAAGCATTTCGCCATAAAAACGCACCACACCGCAAAAATTAGTAAAATCCGTTAATCCCATCGCGACCATTTCATTGGCAGCACAAGCTTTCACGAGAGGTTTCACTTTGACGATACTGTCGATCATCGAGAAATCAGTGTGCGTGCGAAGATGGACGAAACGAGGCTGGGATGACATTGAAAATCCTTAAAGTGCGGTTAAATTTTGCCGTAAATATTGAGTCGGTATTATAGCGAATTTTTCAAATAAATGCCTATGCAACAAATGGCTTTCCTAATTAGCTCGGATAACCGATTGCGTGAATAAAAAATGTTAAGTAGATCAAAATTTTAATAATTATCCGTTCCCATTTTGGGTGATTTCGGCTAGTCTAGCAGCGATTTATTTATTTCAAGAAAATAAGGATGATCCTATGACAACTCTTTTTCATGTAGCGCAAAATTGGTTAAACCAAGATCCTGACGCAGAAACTCGTGCAGAATTAACCGCACTTTTAGATGCGGTAAAAGGCGGAGATAAAGCGGCAGAAGCAGAATTGCACGCACGTTTTGATGGTCGCTTACAATTTGGTACGGCTGGTTTACGTGGCCGTTTACAAGCTGGTTCAATGGGGATGAACCGAGTTTTAGTTTCTCAAGCTGCTGGCGGTTTAGCGGAATATTTAAAAGGTTACGACAAAGAACCTTCTATCGTAATTGGTTACGA
The DNA here is from genome assembly GCF_001008275.1 of Haemophilus haemolyticus. Lineage (GTDB taxonomy): Bacteria > Pseudomonadota > Gammaproteobacteria > Enterobacterales > Pasteurellaceae > Haemophilus > Haemophilus haemolyticus_P. The sequence continues at coordinate 27,154 of NZ_LCTH01000038.1, read as the reverse complement.
TGGCCGTAAAAACTCCGATGTTTTTGCCCGTGACACCGCTGAAATTATGGCGGGCGCAGGCGTAAAAGCCTACTTACTTCCACGCAAATTACCTACGCCAGTTTTAGCTTATGCTATCCAATATTTTGATACCACTGCAGGTGTAATGGTAACCGCAAGCCACAACCCACCAGAAGATAACGGCTATAAAGTGTATTTAGGTAAAGCAAATGGCGGCGGTCAAATCGTTTCACCGGCGGATAAAGATATCGCAGCATTAATTGATAAAGTTGCGGCTGGCAATATCCAAGATTTACCACGTAGCGATAATTATGTGGTGTTAAATGATGAAGTGGTAGATGCGTACATTGCAAAAACCGCATCATTAGCTAAAGAGCCAGCTTGCGACATTAACTATGTTTATACCGCTATGCACGGTGTTGGCTATGAAGTTTTAAGTAAAACGCTAGCAAAAGCAGGCTTACCACAACCTCACGTAGTAGCAGATCAAGTTTGGCCAGATGGCACATTCCCAACTGTGAATTTCCCAAATCCAGAAGAAAAAGGCGCATTAGATTTAGCAATTAAAGTGGCAAAAGAAAAGAATGCTGAATTTATCATTGCTAATGACCCAGATGCAGACCGTTTAGCTGTTGCTGTGCCTGATGCGCAAGGCAACTGGAAATCACTACACGGCAACGTGGTCGGCTGTTTCTTAGGGTGGTACTTAGCAAAACAATATCAAGGCAAACAAGGCACATTGGCTTGCTCGCTTGTTTCTTCTCCTGCACTCGCTGAAATTGCGAAAAAATACGGTTTCCAATCAGAAGAAACCTTAACTGGTTTCAAATATATCGGTAAAGTATCTGGCTTATTGTTTGGTTTTGAAGAAGCATTGGGCTATTTAGTAGATCCAGACAAAGTACGTGATAAGGACGGTATTTCTGCAGCAATCGTGTTCTTAGATCTTGTGCGTAACTTGAAAAAACAAGGCAAAACTTTAGCGGATTATGCTGATGAATTTACCAAAGAATTTGGTGCTTATGTGAGTGGACAAATCTCTATTCGAGTCAGCGATCTTTCAGAAATCGGAAAATTAATGACATCACTTCGTAACAATCCACCAGCAGAAATCGCTGGCGTGAAGGTGGCACAATTTATCGATCATACTAAAACAGATCGTCAAAGCGATATCCTTGTATTTAACTTGGAAAATGGCGGACGCTTAATTGCTCGTCCTTCTGGTACTGAACCAAAAATTAAATTCTACTTAGATGCACGCGGCACCGACCCACAGGATGCAGATCGCGTATTAGCAGAATTTGATGAAGGTGTTCGTCACATTCTTCGCCAAGATGCTTATGGCAAACAAGATTGCTAATTGCTTCTAAAAATAACAATCCGCACTTTTTACGTGCGGATTATTATTTGGTTTAATTCAGTACTAACCTGCAACTGCGATACGTTTCATATCCGTCATATAACCACGTAATTCTTGACCGATTAATTCAACAGGATGGTTACGAATTGCATCGTTTACATCGCGTAAGGTAATGTTATCGATTTCCACTGCTGGAGTAGGCTCGCCCAAGTCACCTTTTTGAAGGTTAGGGATAATTTCTTTTGCAAGAATTGGAGTCGCTACGTTAGAGAATAAGTAGTTACCATATTCTGCAGTATCAGAAATTACCACGTTCATTTCGTATAAGCGTTTACGTGCTATGGTGTTCGCAATTAATGGCAATTCGTGAAGTGATTCGTAGTAAGCTGATTCTTCATAAATACCGCTTGCAACCATTGCTTCAAAAGCTAATTCTACTCCGGCTTTCACCATTGCGATCATTAATACGCCGTTATCAAAGTATTCTTGTTCGCTAATTTTGCCATCATATTTTGGTGCATTTTCAAAGGCTGTTTTACCTGTTGCTTCACGCCATGCGAATAAGTCTTTGTCGCCATTTGCCCAGTCACCCATCATTGTTGCAGAGAAGTGACCGCTAATGATGTCATCCATGTGTTTGTAGTATAAGAAACCAAGGCTTTCTTTGATTTGTTCAGCAAGTTCAAATGCACGTAATTTTGCGCTGTTTGATAGGCGATCCATCATTAATGTGATACCACCTTGTTTTAATGCCTCGGTAATGGTTTCCCAACCGTATTGGATTAATTTACCTGCGTATGCTGGATCTTTACCGTCTGCCACTAATTTGTCATAACATACGATAGAACCTGCCTGTAACATACCGCAAAGGATAGTTTGCTCACCCATTAAGTCAGATTTTACTTCTGCAACGAATGAAGATTCTAAAACACCCGCTTTATGACCGCCAGTTGCAGCAGCCCATGCTTTTGCGATCGCCATGCCTTCACCTTTCGGGTCATTTTCAGGGTGGACTGCGATTAATGTTGGCACACCGAAACCACGTTTGTATTCTTCACGTACTTCAGTACCCGGACATTTTGGCGCAACCATCACAACCGTAATGTCTTTACGGATTTCTTCGCCTACTTCAACAATGTTGAAACCGTGTGAATAACCAAATGCAGAGTCTTTTTTCATTAAAGGCATCACATCAGCAACTACTTTAGAGTGTTGTTTGTCTGGTGTTAAGTTTACGACTAAATCTGCAGTTGGAATTAATTCTTCATAAGTACCAACTTTAAAACCATTTTCAGTTGCGCGTTGGAATGATGCACGTTTTTCAGCAATCGCTTCAGGGCGTAAGGCATAACTAATATCTAAGCCAGAATCACGCATATTCAAACCTTGGTTCAAGCCTTGCGCACCACAGCCCACGATAACGATTTTTTTGCCTTTTAAGAAGTTTGCTTCATCTGCAAATTCTTCGCGATCCATAAAACGACAACGACCTAATTGGTCTAATTTTTGACGTAAATTTAATGTGTTGAAATAGTTAGCCATTTTGTTGTCCTTAATTGTGTAAGGTGAATAATTGTATGATGTTGTGTTTGCATATTTTTTTGTTGTGGGTGGGATTATAAAGTTTTTTGTGATTGCGTAAAGTGATATTATAGGAATGTAACGTTGCGATTTGTGCAATTATGTTGTTTTTTTGTGGATTGGCATCGTATTTCGCTCGATGAGAGACCTACTTTCTTTTACTCGTGTAAAAGAAAGTAGGCAAAGAAAACACGCCCCAATTAAATCGCAGTTCTTTGCTTTGTTTCAATTTTCTTAACGGCAATTTGCTGAACTCGCTACGCTCAAACAGACGCAAATTGCCTGAAAATTGAAAGTCGCAAAGGCGATTTATATGGGGATTAGAATATATCAGAGCGTTATTAAAAAGTGCGGTTAGTTTTCTGGTATTTTTTTAAAATACGCTAAATTTTACCCGCATTTTAAATTGAAGAAAGAACAAATTAGCTCCCTTCTTTGCCGCCTGAAAAATTGGAAATTTGTAGGAAATTTTCGTCTGTTTGAGCGTAGCGAGTTCAGAAAATTTCCGTTAAGCAAATTTCCAATTTTTCAGGAAGTAAGGCAAAGTAGGGCGTGTTTTCTTTTTGCCTACTTTTGCTTTGCACGAGCAAAGAAAAAGTAGGTCGCCGTCAGGCGAAACCCTGACTCAAATAAAATAGATATCATTATGGACTTCAACGATCTCAACTTATTCATCAAATTATCAGAAACCCAAAACTTCGCTAAAACCGCCACCCAAAACCACATGTCCCCCTCCACCCTTTCCCGTCAAATTCAACGGTTGGAAGACGAGCTAGGGAAAACACTTTTTATCCGTGATAATCGCCAAGTCAAACTTACTGAATATGGCGAGAAATTTTTGCAATTTGCTAAAACAGAATGGCAAAACTGGCAACAATTTAAACAACAGCTCAAGGATGAATCTGATGAACTTTGTGGTGAAATTAAACTTTTTTGCTCTGTAACCGCATCTTATAGCCATCTTCCGCAGGTACTCAAACAATTTCGCCAGCGTTATCCTAAAGTGGAAATTCAGCTGACGACGGGTGATCCAGCGCTTGCATTAGAGTTGATTCAAACCCAACAAGTTGACCTCGCTATTGCAGGTAAGCCGAATAATCTGCCATCGAGTGTGGTATTCCATAAAATTGATGATATTAGCTTATCTTTAATTGCACCGCGTGTGGCTTGTTTGGCGACACAATTACTGCAAGAAAAACCAATTAATTGGCAGCAAATGCCTTTTATTTTCCCTGTTGAAGGGCATGCACGGCAACGGATTGAGCAATGGCTGCGGGAGAAACACATTAAACATCCGAAAATTTATGCCACCGTTGCAGGGCACGAAGGGATTGTTCCGATGGTTGGATTGGGATTCGGATTAGCGATGTTGCCTGATGCGGTAATTGACAATAGCCCAATGAATAACCAAATATCCAGACTTAATCTCGATAAGCCTATTGAGCCTTTTGAATTGGTTATTTGCACCCAAAAAAGAAATCTCGAACAACCCTTAATCCGTGCATTTTGGGCAATGTTAGAATAGAATGATTGGCTGTTTAGAATAAGGATTTCTTATGTTTAAAGGTGTTCTCGTTTCATTACTTGCCTCATTTTTATTTGGCTATATGTATTATTTTTCTACGCTACTCAAACCTTTAAGTGGCACGGATATCTTCGGTTATCGGATGCTTTTTACGTTTCCCTTTGTTGTCCTTTCCGTATTTATGTTTAAGCAGAAAAATGTGTTAATTCATCGCTTAAAACTCATCAAAAAACAACCGCACTTGGCATTGCCCTATCTTTTTTGCGGCTTATTGATGGGGTTTCAAATGTGGCTTTTTCTTTGGGCGCCGAATAATGGCAGTTCTTTGAGCGTGTCTTTTGGTTATTTGCTTTTGCCTATTGTCATGGTGGCGGCAGGTCGCTTAATTTTTAAAGAACGTATTTCAACGTTCAAATTTATTGCAGTCGTAATTGCCGCATTGGGTGTAATTTCTAATATTGTGCTAAAAGGCGGGCTTTCCTGGGAAGCCATTGTGATTTGTGTTGGCTATACCACCTATTTTTCCGTTCGAAAAGCATTAAAAAATAGCGATCTCGCTTCTTTTTGTTTAGAGATGTTGAGCCTAATCCCAATTAGCATTTATTTTGCCTTGCAAACAGATTTCGCTGTAGTCGAACAAAGTAACCCTAATATTTGGGGGCTGCTTGTATTGCTTGGATTAATTAGTGGCACCGCATTGATTGCTTATGTGATTGCCAGCAACATGTTACCGATGAATTTGCTTGGGCTACTTGGCTATGTGGAAACCATTATGATGATTTTCGTATCGTTTTTTATCGGTGAACAAATTGACGCCGAAAGTTACCCGCTTTTTATTTGTTTAGTGCTCGCTATGATTCTTGTTGTGATTGATGGTGTGTACAAACAGCACGTAAAAGGAAGTTTATAAATGTCATTTAAAGAAATTACGCCACAACAAGCGTGGGAAATGGTCCAGCAGGGGGCGATGTTAGCCGATATTCGCGATGATGCCCGCTTTACCCACTCGCATCCTAAAGGTGCTTTTCATTTAACAAATCAAAGTTTTTTGCAATTTGAAGAGTTAGTAGATTTTGACTCCCCCATTATTGTGAGTTGCTATCATGGCGTGAGCAGTAAAAATGTAGCGACCTTTCTAGTGGAACAAGGCTATGAAAATGTGTTTAGTATTATTGGTGGGTTTGATGGCTGGGAGAAAGCAAATTTACCAATAGAAAGAGAATATTAATTTAAATTGTAAAAATATATTGAATTAAGAATTTTATTCATGATTGTATTTAGTAACTTATCCTTAAAACGAGGGCAAACGGAGCTTCTCGAAAATGCTTCTGCTACGATTAATCCCAAGCAAAAAGTCGGTTTAGTGGGGAAGAATGGTTGTGGAAAATCTTCGCTTTTTGCCTTATTAAAAAAAGAATTAACGCCAGAGGGCGGTGAGGTAAATTATCCAGCAAATTGGCGGGTATCTTGGGTGAATCAAGAAACGCCTGCATTGGATATTTCAGCGATTGATTATGTAATTCAAGGGGATCGTGAATATTGTCGTTTACAACAAGAGCTTAATTTGGCAAATGAACGCAATGACGGTAACGCTATTGCGCGCATTCATGGGCAATTAGAAACCTTGGATGCGTGGACAATTCAATCTCGTGCAGCTTCTTTATTGCATGGTTTAGGATTCAGTCAGGAAGAAACAAGCCAGCCAGTGAAGGCTTTTTCGGGCGGTTGGCGGATGCGTTTGAATTTGGCACAAGCTCTGCTTTGTCCGTCAGATTTATTATTACTTGATGAACCGACGAACCATTTGGATTTGGATGCGGTTATTTGGTTGGAGCGTTGGCTAGTGCAATATCAAGGTACCTTGGTATTAATTTCTCACGACCGTGATTTTCTCGACCCGATTGTGACAAAAATCCTCCATATCGAAAATCAGAAGTTCAACGAATACACGGGCGATTATTCTTCCTTTGAAGTGCAACGGGCAACCAAGCTGGCACAACAAACAACCATGTATCGTCAGCAACAACAAAAGATTTCCCATTTACAAAAATATATTGATCGCTTTAAAGCCAAAGCCACTAAAGCCAAACAGGCTCAAAGCCGTATGAAAGCCTTAGAGCGCATGGAACTGATCGCACCTGCTTATGTGGATAATCCTTTTACCTTTGAATTTCGTCCACCACAATCCTTGCCGAATCCGTTAGTGATGATTGAGCAGGCGAGTGCGGGCTATGGTAGTGGAGAAAGTGCGGTAGAAATTTTAGGTAAAATTAAACTGAATTTGGTGCCCGGCTCGCGGATTGGTTTACTCGGGAAAAATGGTGCGGGAAAATCAACCTTAATTAAATTATTAGCGGGAGAACTGACCGCACTTTCAGGTACAGTGCAGTTGGCAAAAGGTGTGCAACTTGGCTATTTTGCCCAGCATCAATTAGATACTTTGCGCGCAGACGAATCCGTTCTCTGGCATATGCAAAAACTCGCTCCTGAGCAAACGGAGCAACAAGTTCGAGATTATTTGGGCAGTTTTGCGTTCCATGGCGATAAAGTAAATCAAGCAGTGAAATCCTTTTCTGGTGGTGAAAAAGCTCGATTAGTGTTGGCTTTGATTGTTTGGCAACGCCCGAATTTGTTATTACTTGATGAACCGACTAACCATTTGGATTTGGATATGCGCCAGGCATTAACCGAAGCGCTGGTGGATTACGAAGGTTCTTTGGTGGTGGTGTCTCACGATCGTCATTTACTGCGCAATACCGTAGAAGAGTTTTACTTGGTTCACGATAAAAAAGTGGAAGAATTCAAAGGCGATTTAGAAGACTATCAAAAATGGCTGAGTGAACAAAACAGCACGCCTGAAAATAAAGGCTCAGAAAAAGTTGGTGATAATGAAAATTCGGTTCAAAATCGTAAGGAACAAAAACGCCGTGAAGCAGAGTTACGCCAACAAACTGCGCCATTGCGTAAAAAAATCACGCAATTAGAAGAAAAAATGAATAAATTTTCTTCTGAGCTTGCGAACATAGAAAATCAGCTGGCAGATGCTGAATTATATAGTGCCGAAAATAAAGAAAAATTGACCGCACTTTTGGCACAACAAGTGGATGTGAAGAAAGCATTGGATGATGTAGAAATGGAATGGATGACCGCTCAGGAAGAATTGGAAGAAATACTTCAAGCATAAGGAAAGATTATGAATCAAAGCCTTTTTCATCATAGCAAACAACAGGAATATTGCCCTCAATGTGGTGCGCCTTTGCAAATTAAACAAGGCAAAAAAGGGCTGTTTTTAGGTTGTTCTGCTTATCCTGAATGTGATTATTTGCGTCCTTTGCAATGGGCGGAACATAAAGTATTAAAAACACTTGATGAAATTTGTCCGAAGTGCGGTAATTTATTGCAGTTGAAACAAGGTAGTTTTGGGATGTTTATTGGTTGTAGCCATTATCCTGAATGTGATTTTGTGGTGCGGGAAGAATCTGAGTCTGAGGAAAAAATTGCTTGTCCTGAATGTAAAACGGGGCATTTGATTTCTCGTCGGGGTCGCCAAGGAAAAATTTTTTACGGCTGTGATAATTTCCCTAAATGTAAATTTTCTTTGCCTGCCAAGCCTTATACCGTGCCTTGCCCGACGTGCCATTTCCCACTTTCTTTGTTAAAAAGTGAAGATGGGGAAAAACAAATTTTCCAGTGTGCAAATAAAACTTGCCGTCATATTTTTGAGCAATAAAAGTAAAAGAGTGAAATGAATAGAGAACAAATTGCCGAGGCGCTTCGACAAAATCAAGTGGTTGCATATCCCACTGAAGCTGTATTTGGCTTGGGCTGTAATCCACAAAGTGAAAGTGCGGTAAAAAAATTACTTGATTTGAAGCAACGCCCAGTGGAAAAAGGGCTGATTTTGGTCGCGCCTAGCTTAGATTTTTTCCGTCCTTTTGTCGATTTTGAGCTGATTAACGATGAACAGCTTTCTCGCCTGCAAGGCAAATATGAACGCCCAACTACTTGGATTGTGCCAGCAAAATCAACAATCCCGCATTTTCTCACAGGCAAATTTGATAGCATTGCGGTACGTTTGTGCGATCACCCATCTGTGAAAGCTTTGTGTGAAATCACAGGGTTTGCATTAACTTCGACTAGCGCAAATCTGACTGGTGAGCCACCTTGCCGCACCGCCGATGAAGTGCGGTCACAATTCGGTGCAAATTTTCCAGTATTAGATGAAACTATAGGCGGGGCGTGCAATCCATCCGAAATTCGAGACTTGCGCACAAATCAACTTTTTAGACAGGGATAATTTATGGATTTTTATGCTGTGTGGGGCAATCCGATTGCGCAAAGTAAATCCCCATTGATTCAAAATAAGTTAGCAGCTCAAACGCATCAAACAATGGAATACATTGCAAAATTAGGTGATCTTGATGCTTTTGAACAACAGCTTTTAGGATTTTTTGAGGATGGTGCGAAAGGTTGCAATATTACTTCGCCTTTTAAAGAACGTGCCTACCAGCTGGCAGACGAATATAGCCAACGAGCAAAATTGGCGGAAGCCTGCAATACGCTAAAAAAACTCGATGATGGAAAACTTTATGCGGATAATACCGATGGGATTGGTTTGGTAATGGATTTACAACGTTTGAATTGGCTTTATCCAAATCAACGCATATTAATTCTAGGAGCAGGCGGAGCAACAAAAGGCGTATTATTGCCACTTTTACAAGCTCAACAAAATATTCTCCTTGCCAACCGCACTTTTTCGAAAGCCAAAGAATTAGCCGAAAGATTTCAGCCTTACGGCAATATTCAAGCGGCCTCAATGGATTCTATTCCGCTACAAACTTATGATTTGGTGATTAATGCAACTTCCGCTGGATTAAGTGGTGGAACTGCCCCAGTTAATGGTGAAATTTTAAAATTAGGCTCAGCTTTTTACGATATGCAATATGCGAAAGGCGCAGACACGCCATTTATTGCATTATGCAAAAGTTTGGGTTTAACCAATGTTAGCGATGGCTTTGGAATGCTGGTCGCGCAAGCAGCACATTCTTTCCATTTATGGCGAGGCGTAATGCCAGATTTTGTGGCAGTTTATGAACAGCTTAAAAAGGAGATGTTATGATTACTCGATGCCCTTGGGTTGGTGAACAACCTATTTATATTGATTATCATGACAATGAATGGGGTAAGCCTGAATTCGACAGCCAAAAGCTATTTGAAAAAATTTGTTTGGAAGGGCAGCAAGCGGGGCTTTCGTGGATTACGGTTTTGAAAAAACGTGAATCTTACCGCGTAGCCTTTCATCAATTTGATCCGAAAAGAATTGCGAAAATGACCGCACTTGATATTGATGCTTGTATGAAAAATGCAGGATTAATTCGCCATCGAGCCAAGTTAGAGGCTATTGTCAAAAATGCGAAAGCTTATTTGGAGATGGAAAAGTGCGGTGAAAATTTCAGTGATTTTGTTTGGTCATTTGTCAATCATAAACCGATTGTCAATGATGTGCCTGATTTGCGTACTGTACCAGCTAAAACAGAAGCATCTAAAGCACTTTCTAAAGCCTTAAAAAAACGTGGTTTCGTCTTTGTTGGCGAAACCACATGCTATGCGTTTATGCAATCTATGGGGTTAGTGGACGATCATTTAAATAATTGTCCTTGCAAAACTCGCTAGTGTTTATGCTGATCGCGCTCCCATAAATCGGCGTATTTTACAAAGGTTGAATGTGCCGATAACACCGCTAATAAAAATCCTTGTTTGCCATCTAAAAAACCCGCTTTTAACAAATACATCTTCACAAAACAACCGAGCGCATGCGTGATTCCTTGCCAAAGTGTGGCTTTTTTTCCTTTAGCTTGGCGTTGGTCTGCCCAGGCCTTTGCATAACCCGCGGATTTCACTAGATAATGATGAATGCTTTTATAAGTGAAATGCTCTAAATCACCTGTCAATTTTTCTACTTTTGTCCTAGCTGGAAATTCCACTTTTTCATGTACAAGTGAATCGTTATATTGCGCATAATTTGTACGATAGAGACGAACCACATAATCGGGATACCAGCCTGAATGGCGAATTTCACGTCCAAATACTTCACTCACTCGTGGAATTTCATAAACGGTATTTTCTCGATCATTTTTAACCGCACTTAAGATAGCCTGTTGTAGTTTAGGCGTAACGCGTTCGTCTGCATCTAACCAGAGTACATAATCACTGGTTACATATTGTTGGGCTAATTGGCGTTGTTTACCAAAGCCAGGCCAGTTGCTATTTTCATAGAATTTCGCCCCATAACTGAGCGCAATTTCTTTAGTATTATCTGTGCTGCCAGAATCTAGAATAATAATTTCATCCACCCAATCTTTTACAGTGTCTAAGCAATTGGCGAGGTCTTGTGCTTCATTTTTTACGATAATCGCAACGCTAATTGTAGGCATATTTTCAATCCTTTTTTTGCTATACTAGCCGAAATTTTTTCAAGTATAACTGAATTTCATTTATGTGGCGTTTTTTTTATACGAGCTTGATGTATCTGATTCAACCATTGGTGCTGCTCTTTATGTGGCTACGCGGATTTAAGGCACCGAATTACCGAAAAAGGCTTGGTGAGCGTTATGGTTTTTATGCCTCACTGACACCGCCTAAGGCTGGTGGTATCGTTATTCATGCGGCATCAGTGGGTGAGGTTATTGCTGCTACGCCACTCGTGCAAAAACTCCAACAAAATTACCCGCACTTACCTATTACTTTCACTACGGTCACCCCTACGGGTTCTGATCGTGTCAAACCGGCTTTTGGTGATAGCGTTTTCCATTGTTATTTACCTTACGATATACCTTGCGCCATTAATCGTTTTATTGACTTTGTTCAACCAAAACTTTGTATTGTGATTGAAACCGAACTTTGGCCAAATTTAATTCAACAATTTTCTCGCTGTGATATTCCTTTTGTGGTGGCAAATGCACGCTTGTCTGCTCGTTCCGCGCGCCGTTATGGAAAAATTAAACCGCGTTTGCAAAATATGTTTTCACAAATTGATTTAATTGCACCTCAAGACAAAATTAGCAGTAATCGTTATTTGGATTTAGGTTATCGCAAAGATAAATTGAAGGTGACGGGTAATATTAAATATGATCTTGCCATCACTGATGAGTTACGTGAAAAGATTGATGCTTTACGAGCACTTTGGGTAAAAAATCGTCCGATCTGGATTGCTGCGAGTACCCATGAAGGCGAAGAGCAAATTATCTTACAAGCACATCGCCAATTATTGGAAAAATACCCAAATTTATTGTTATTGCTCGTTCCTCGCCATCCAGAGCGTTTTAATGTGGTGGCTGATTTACTTAAAAAGGAAAAATTCCAATTTATTTGCCGTTCTACAAATGAGTTACCAAATGAGAATACTCAAGTGATTTTTGGCGACAGCATGGGTGAACTTATGTTGATGTATGGCGTTTCTGATATTGCTTTTGTGGGTGGAAGCCTTGTGAAACATGGTGGACATAATCCACTGGAACCTCTTGCATTCAAGATGCCAGTGATTACCGGCAAGCATACTTTCAATTTCCCTGAGATATTCCGAATGCTGGTGGAAGTACAAGGTGTGTTGGAAGTTAATTCAACAGCAGATGCCTTAGAACGTGCGGTAGAGGCCTTATTAAATTCAAAAGAAGCCCGCGAACGTTTAGGTAATGCTGGCTATGAGGTACTGATGGAAAACCGAGGGGCATTACAGCGTTTGTTAGATTTATTAAAACCTTATTTGGAGTGCAATGTATGACGAGCGTGATTTATCCCGGTACTTTTGACCCGATTACGAACGGTCATTTAGACATTATTGAAAGAAGTGCGATAATTTTTCCTCGTGTTTTAGTGGCGGTGGCAAATAGTCCAAGCAAAAAGCCACTATTTTCTTTGGATGAACGCGTAGAACTTGTGCGTCAATCTGTTGCGCATTTATCCAATGTGGAGGTGTTTGGCTTTTCTGATTTGTTGGCCAATGTGATTAAGCAGCATAATATTTCCGCAATTATTCGCGGCGTACGCACAACAACAGATTTTGAATATGAACTTCAATTGGCGGCACTGAATCGTTTACTCACAAAAGGCGTAGACAGTCTGTTTTTCCCACCAGCAGAAAAATGGGCGTTTGTTTCTTCCACCATTGTGCGTGAAATTTATTTGCATGGCGGTGATGTCGCTGAGCTAGTTCCTGTGCCTGTGTTTAATGCGTTAAAAGCACGATGATAAAAATCTTTATTTTTTTGACCGCACTTATCGCTTTATCTGGTTGTGGTTCCGTGATTAAACTTATCGATCCAACAGAAAAATATACCGCCTATGCAGGGGCTGCTTATGATCTTGAAATGGCTCAACAATGGGGATTGCCAATCTTAGATTTGCCCCTCTCATTTTTATTAGACACCGTATTACTGCCCTATTCGTGGGCCCAATAATTCTTATGAAACTCAATCCTCAACAACAACAAGCCGTTGAATATGTTACAGGCCCTTGCCTTGTACTTGCTGGCGCTGGCTCAGGCAAAACTCGCGTAATCATTAATAAAATTGCCCATTTAATTGGAAAGTGCGGTTATTCTCCTAAACAAATTGCCGCAGTGACTTTTACTAACAAAGCCGCACGCGAGATGAAAGAGCGTGTGGCACATTCCATTGGCAAAGCACAATCTAAAGGCTTGCTTGTATCCACTTTTCATACGCTCGGTTTTGACATTATTAAGCGTGAATATAAAGCGCTTAGCTTTAAATCTAATATGACCTTGTTTGATGAACATGATCAATTTGCGTTGTTAAAAGAGCTAACCGCTGATGTGTTAAAAGAAGATAAGGATTTATTGCGTGAGTTAATTTCAGTGATTTCTAATTGGAAGAACGATTTGATTTCGCCAAAACAGGCGTTTGCATTGGCGCGTGATGCTAAATATCAAACTTTTGCAAAATGTTATGAGCGTTATGCCACACAAATTCGAGCCTACAACGCCCTTGATTTTGATGATTTGATTATGCTGCCGACGTTGTTGTTCAAGCAAAATGAAGAAGTGCGGGCAAAATGGCAGGCAAAAATTCGTTATTTGTTGGTGGATGAATATCAAGACACCAACACCAGCCAATATGAACTGATTAAACTTTTAGTGGGTGATCGTGCTTGTTTCACTGTGGTGGGCGATGATGACCAATCTATTTATTCATGGCGTGGTGCACGACCAGAAAATATGGTGCGTTTACGCGATGATTTTCCTCGTTTGCAAGTGATTAAGCTAGAGCAAAACTACCGTTCAACCCAACGTATTTTGCATTGCGCCAATATTTTGATTGATAACAATGAGCACGTGTTTGATAAGAAACTTTTTTCAACTATTGGTGAAGGGGAAAAATTGCTTGTTATCGAAGCAAAAAATGAAGAACACGAAGCAGAGCGGATTGTCGCCGAGTTGATCGCCCATCGTTTTAGCCGTAAAACTAAATATAAAGATTATGCGATTTTGTATCGAGGCAATCATCAATCTCGATTACTCGAGAAAGTACTGATGCAAAACCGTATTCCTTACAAAATTTCGGGCGGTACTTCTTTTTTCTCCCGTGCAGAAATCAAAGATATGATGGCGTACTTGCGCTTGGTGGTGAATCAAGATGATGACGCAGCATTTCTGCGTATTGTGAATACACCGAAACGTGAAATTGGCACCGCAACGTTACAAAAACTTGGTGAGTTGGCTCAAGAAAAACACATTAGTTTGTTTGACGCTATTTTTGAGTTTGAACTTATTCAACGCATCACGCCAAAAGCCTATGATTCATTGCAAAAATTTGGACGTTGGATTGTAGAACTTAATGATGAAATTCAACGTTCTGAACCAGAACGTGCGGTACGTTCTATGTTATCCGCAATTCATTATGAAGAATATTTGTACGAATACGCGACAAGCCCTAAAGCGGCAGAAATGCAAAGTAAGAATGTCGCCACGCTATTTGATTGGGTTGCGGATATGTTAAAAGGCGATGAAACCAATGAACCGATGAACCTTAATCAAGTAGTAACCCGCCTGACATTACGGGATATGTTGGAGCGAGGTGAAGACGATGATGAGAGCGATCAAGTTCAATTGATGACATTACACGCATCCAAGGGATTGGAATTTCCTTATGTTTATTTGATCGGTATGGAAGAAGGCATTTTGCCCCACCAAACCAGCATTGATGAAGACAACGTGGAAGAAGAACGCCGCTTGGCTTATGTTGGCATCACAAGAGCGCAAAAAGAACTTACTTTTTCCTTATGCCGTGAGCGCCGCCAATATGGTGAATTAGTTCGCCCAGAACCGAGCCGATTTTTAGCTGAATTACCCAATGATGATGTGTTATGGGAACGCGATAAACCAAAACTCACCACCGAGCAAAAACAAGAAAAAACACAAAATCAACTTGATCGATTAAGGGCGATTTTGAAAGGATGATATAGGTAAGGGAAAATTTTTATTTTCCCTTTATTTACATTATTTTAATTTCGCTTTGAAGAATTGCTCGAATTTCTCAAATGGAATTTTGCGTGGTAGTTTGAAGTTTGCTTTTGTACTACACAAAATGGCGTGCTTTCTGCAGTTATAGGTAATTACCTTTTACACCTTGGAATACAAATTCATAAATGTTATTTCATAATTTCTAAAATGGAATTGTGTAAGTATTCTATATAAGTCTTATATATTAAGAAAATCTATAACATGTTAAAATAAAAGCATTTAATCATACTAATAGGGTAATAGCTATGGCGATAATGGAAGTACAAGATTGGGGCGGAGGTTTAACTCAACATGAGGTTGAGGCTATTGAAAAAATCAAGCAGGCTTTTCAAGCTTCTGAAAATAATAAGAAAGTAAAAGGACAGGGATTTGACACATTAGAATCCCTCAAATCCATTTTCCCTTGGAAAGGATACTCGGGCTTTCGCTTTGCTGATGTAAAAGAGCGTAAAGAAGGCGAATTTGATTTGGTTATTGTTACTCATTGCAATGTGTTGATTATTGAGTTGAAACATTGGAATGGAACAATTATTTGCCGTCAAGATAAATGGTATTTGAACGATAAAGATATGGGGCGTTCGCCTGTTTCTATTACACGAAACAAACAATTTATGCTGGAAAAGAAATTGGATAAATTCAAACAGCAATTTACCAATAAAGGCTTTCGTCCACAGATCCATTTTTTAGTTGTGATGACAGGCAACGCAGATTTCAGCCAACTGCCAGACAATGAAAAATTGCACGTTGTAACATTAACTGAATTTTTGCAATTAAAAGATGAAAAGCAATTCAACGCACGTTTCCGCCCGCATCCTGATAGCAAAACTTTAAATCAGGATTTTGAATTATTTGATAAAAAAATCTTTAGTAGCAACACGGTCAAACCGAAAAATATCAGCATTGACGGATATTATGCAGAAGACACGCCTATTTTTTCTCACCCAAAACATATTTATCAAGAATATCTTGCCCAAACCGAAAATAAAAAGCACCAAGACCAAGCCTTATTACGCCGTTGGGATTTCACTAAAATCAACCGCTCTGAAGCTCAAACACCTGACGGGCGTTATCGCCTAGTCAGCCGTGAATACGATGTATTGCACCATATTAAATTAAAAAATAAAGACTTGTATTACGCTTGCTTGAATTACAAATCTACCCCGCCGCAAAAAGGTGAAATCACTGCGGAACATATTGATTTATTTGAGCTGTTTCCACAACAGAAACGTTTTGACCAATTTGTCAGCGGATGCAATGGTGAAAATTTAAGCACGGAACGCCGTTTGGGATTAGTGCAATTATTGTTGGATAAATTTGCCCAGTTACACAAAATCGGTATTGCTCATCGTGATTTGGGCAATCACAGCATTTGGCTGTCAGCAGATGACAAAATTACGCTATCGGGGTTTGCAACCGCCTATTTTTCATCTGAAGAAACGGTTGGCGACATTCGTGAGATTTTGGAAGTCTCCGGCGATTTGGCAAAATCTCATTTTCCACTTTCTGACGGCATCAAACTCACGCCATACCAATATGATGTACGTTCTTTGGCTGTTTTGGCATGGCATATCATTCAGGCTAAGCGCATTTCACAAATCAGTCTTGATGAAATGAAAAATAAATTAGCAGACGAAACCGCATGGTATGCCGAAATTTTGCGTACGGCGTTGTCTGATATACCTTTTAAAAGTGCGGTGAATTTTTTAGATAAATTTAATCAAGCCAAACCTGAACAGGCGGTGGATTTTTCATTTGATTTTACGAAATTAGAGCCATTCACGCTCGACATCAATCATTCACGTACTTATCGTGAAGATGATGATTTTATTGTAGAAACCAGTGAGAAAGAAGTTTACCGTTCCAATGGTTTGTTGGTTAAAGCATGGCTGAATGCAGATCCGCAAACCGATAATTCAAAAGCCAGAGTGGTTTTGAATTGGCTGGAAAATATGGCAAAACTGGCAAATCTGTCGCCTGATTATTTACCGAAAATCCGAGAATTCGGTATTGCCAAAAAATCAGGCTGCCTTTTTGCAGCAAGTGATTTTATTGACGGGTATACTTGGCAAGATATTTGTAAACTTGATTTATCGGATAAACAAAAACAGACTCTTATCCATCAATTTATTCAAAGCATTGAACATTTACACAGTCTAGGTTTCACACATGGCGATTTGAAACCTGACAATGTGCTGGTAACGATTGAAGATGATTCTGTTCAACTGTATATTTTGGATATATTGGATTTCTCTTCAAACGGGCAAAGTCAGTTCAATACCGAATATTCGCCGGAATTTGATTATTCAACAGAGAAACAACGCGATAATTTTGCCGTGATGAAAATGGCGTGCGAATTATTGGGCGTTGAATGGAATAGGCGATCTGAAAGTTTTGTTGAAGTTGCTGAAGTGATACGGCAAGAGTATTCAGATAGCAAAACTGCGTTTATTTCGTTGGCTCGTTTTAAAGAGGCTCTCAATCCCAAACCGGCTACACTGATGATTGACATTACAGTAGGCGGGCGTGAGTCGTTTTTACCTATTGAAATTTACCCTGAGAATGGTGAATTATTTGTTCAATTTAAAGAAAGTCAAAAATACCCAAATGAAGAAATAGATATTACATTTATTGGATTAGGCGGAAAATTTACCGCTTTTTATACCATTGCTGAGCAACAATTCCGACACGGATTATCTCCATTTGAACGCTATCATATTAGTCGAAATGATCGTGATGATAGCAAATGTAGTTTGCAAATCGGATTGAATATCACACATAGCAATTATAGCAATTTAGATAAACTTAATGATTTTATTGCGGGCAGTACAGAATTTAAGAACGCTATTATTCAATTTGTCCAAGAGCACTTTTTCAAACAGCCTGAAAAAGAACAAGCTGAAAATAACGAGAATTTTGAAGCCGAACCTGTTGATAGTATTGCAGAAGAAACAGTTATCGAACAACGCCCTAGTATTCAAAAACTTTGGCAGGCAATTTTAGATACTGAAACTGAAGCCTTACCGTCCATTACGGCCAGTGAAGCCTTGCAAAAAACAGAAAATGGGGGCTGTTATATTCCCTATGACGGTGAAATCAGTCCACTAGATCAATTCAAACGGGATGAAGTTGTTGAGGCTATTGGAAAAAGTGAAGATGGAGAAAAAACCTTTAAATATGGCGAAGTAGATATTGTGCAAAGCCAGTTGAATGAATTACATCTTAAGCCTAAAAGTTTACGTAATTCAGCAAGTAATATTCAAGCAGATATGCCAATTTATTTGCAAAGTAAACAGAACAAAGCGTCTTACACTCGCCGTAAAAATGCCTTACAACGCATTCTAGATGGTGAAAGTGCGGTAAAAAATCTAGTGCATTATTTTGATGAACATTGCAACTTGCCGTCTGAAAAATATGAGATTCATGTCAGCGATGAAGAATTTAAACGCTATGACCAGCCTGAAAAAAATGTAAGTCTGAATGAAGCACAACGTATTGCCTTTCAACGTTTGATTGCCAATGGACCATTATCTTTATTGCAAGGTCCACCAGGAACAGGGAAAACAGAATTTATTGCCGCATTTGTACATTATTTATTTGATGTGCAAAAGGTTCGGAATATTCTACTGGTCAGCCAATCACATGAAGCAGTCAATACTGCTGCCGAACGTATCCGCAAACACTGTCAGCGTTTGGGTACAGATTTGCAACTGGTGCGGTTCAGTAACCGCGAAATTGCTGATTCCGAAATATTGGAAGATGTATTTTCCCCCAATTTGGTCGGACAAAAACGGGCACAGTTAAATGTGAACAAGATTAGCAATATTTGCCAACTTGGGCGCAGCATGGGGCTACCTGAAGACTATTTGCGCGAACGTGCCGAATTAGCGTTTGATATTGGCGTGCAAATTCGTCGTTATCAAAAAATTGTCAAATCATCAAAAGATGAAACCGTTGATGAAGATGAAAAACGTTTACGCAAAAAATTAGAAAAAAGCATTAAAGAACAAGCCCAAGCAATGGGGCTACATGAATTGGTTGAAATTGACGAAATCCTGCCAAAATTTATCAGTGAATTGGATCACAAGCATAATATTCAGCCGATTGAAAATATCCAAGCAGGTAAACTGATTGATTTAACCCAAGATATGCTGGAAACCCTATCTAACGAACGCACCAATTATGATGAATTTTTGGCTCGTTCCCGTCAGCTTGTGATTGGCACTTGCGTAGGTATCGGGCAACGCCATATCGGCATTGCCGATAATCTTTATGACTGGGTGATTGTGGACGAAGCCGCACGTTCTATTTCCAGTGAATTGGCGATTGCTATGCAGTCAGGTACGCGCATTCTGCTGGTTGGTGACCATAAACAACTACCACCTTTGTATTCGGAAGAGCATAAAAACGCACTTGCCCGCCGATTAGGGATTTCCAAGCGCGGTGAGGAATTAGATCAAGCATTAGGCAGTGATTTTGAACGCGTTTTCCTATCCGAATATGGAAAGCAAACTTGTGCCACACTCAAAACACAATACCGTATGGCTCCTGCGATTGGCAGTTTAGTATCAGCATGTTTTTATGAAAATGTTTTGGAAAACGGTAAAACTGACAATGATGTGCCTAATATTTATTTCAGGCTACCTGAAAAGATAAAATCCTGCGTAACATGGTTAGATACAACTTCATTACCACATACGTATCATGAACAAGGCAAAAGTGGTAGTTTATCCAACCGCGCTGAAGCCGATGTAATTATTGGGATATTACAAGACTTGGCAAACGATGAAACGTTTATGAATAGTGAACCTGTACAAAAATGCTTGGAGAAAAACGAACAAGCTATTGGTGTAATTTGCATGTACGGCGAACAGAAGAAACTGATTCGTAAAAAATTGAAGGAACGCAGTTGGAATGACGACTTCCGCCGCTTAGTTAAAATTGATAGTGTAGATAGTTATCAAGGAAAAGAAAACCGCGTGATTATTTTGTCATTGACCCGTCATGATAAAGCATGTAGCACAGGCTTTTTGCATCTACCAAATCGTATTAACGTAGCACTATCTCGGGCTATGGATAAACTTATTATCGTTGGTGCAAAAAACATGTGGGAACATCCAAAAAACAGCAAAACTCCATTGGCAAAAGTTTTACGTTTTATACAAAAGCAAAATAATCCGCAAGATTACGCAATTAAGATATTAAAAAACGGAGCAAAAAAATGAGTAAACAAAACATAACTTACAATCAAATTGATTTTGTGGTTAAGGCTCCGCGTTTTCGTATTGTGTTTTCCTATATGAGCGATAAAGGCGTGGCATTTGTACGGGAATATTTGCTTCGCTTATTAAAAATAACGCCATGCAAACCTGCACAAATTGCCCAATATTTCGGATTTAACCAATACGAAACTGAAGTTGCCCTCGCTGATTTGGAACAACATAAATGGATTATTTGGCAAGGTGACGGCTTGATTGAATTATCGGCAGAAGGGCTAAGACTGTTTCAAGACAACCAAGACTCTCCCCACATTCCCATTTTAAAAGAATGTAGTGGTGAATATCGTATGGAATTATTAGATAGTAATTTTCTGAAAAAAAATGACTGTGATAAAAATCGCCAGCAAGCTATTGAGCTAGCTATCGAACCAAAGGTGTTATCAGAAAGTAGTGAAATTGCACAAAAAACATTTCAAAATCGCTTTCGCCAGCTAATAGAAGATGAAATTGTTGAAGTTAAAAATGAAGTAGGAGAAATTGAAAAGGATATTTCACTATATAAGATTGATGTTATTGAACCCAAAGGTGTGCCTGATTATTTCCGTTTCACGCAACAATTCGAGTTATTACCTGAAACAGGACAAGCTAAAGAACGTAATGATCTGCCGATAATTACTCATCAAGAAAACATTCAGCAAGCTATTACTGCACAACTGGAGCAATTTGATCGTCATGATAATTTGCGTGAACTGCGTAATAGTATGGCTGAAATTAGTGATGACGATACTTTAGTGCTATTCGGCAGAACATTGGACTTTAACGAATTTTTAAAAGTTTATCAGGAGCATGAACAACAAAATGGCTTGTATTTTCTAGGGCAAATTTATCATCAAGAAACCTTGTTCCAACAAATTAATAAAATTTTAGATAAATCAAACAAAAAATTATCTAAAAAACTCTATTGGTTGGCACCAAGCGATATTTACTGGGGAAAACAACGGAAAATTCACGACAAAATTCAAAATTTAATAGATAAACAAAAAAATGGCTATGATTTCCGTCTGTATCTACCTTTGCCTTCTGAACGAAGTCGCCATGAAAAACAAGAATGGCTAAATCATTTTAAAGATACATCAGATAAAGTACTTTATGGATTCTGTGAAGGTTTCTTAGATGGAAATACTGAAATTCTATTTCTAGAAGATAAATTTGCTGTGGTTTGTTATCACGCAAAACTATCTTCTTATCCTGTGACATTGCCTATTGGGTTTATGACTACGCAAAAAAATACAATAAAAAGTATTGCTAGTTTGGTAAAGAATTATCTTAATTCACCATTATTTGAATCTAATGAAGATGGGACTAAGGATTTTGGGTTACTTCATACTTGACTATTAATCAATAACGTCTTTTTATAATAATTATGAATAATCGCTTTATTTAGATAAAGCGCGTCCAAACGGCGGATTTCTAAGGAGATTTGCAAAAGCGCTTTAAAATTTTACTGCTCTTAGTCATAAAAAAATCCATCTTCAATACGAAGATGGATTTTTTGTTTATTTCGTTGAGATTGTTATTATTTAACAACTTCCCCACAAATCATATTCATCAGAATTTGTGATAGTTACTTTAATTATGTCACCGACTTTTACATTGATTCCGCTTAAATTATCTACATAAACTAACCCATCAACTTCAGGGGCATCTGCTTTGGAGCGGCCAATAATGCCTTCTTCGTCAATTTCATCCACTAATACATCAAGAGTTTTACCGATTTTTTGTTTTAAACGGTTTGCAGAAATTTCCTGTTGTAATTGCATGAAACGATGGAAACGTTCCTCTTTCACATCTTCTGGTACTTGGTCAGCCATCTCTGTTGCAGGTGCGCCTTCAACTGGGCTGAATTTGAAACAGCCTACGCGATCAAGTTGGGCTTCTTTTAAGAAATCGAGCAATAATTGGAAATCTTCTTCTGTTTCACCTGGGAAACCGACAATGAAGGTGGAGCGTAATGTTAAATCTGGGCAAATTTCGCGCCATTGTTTAATGCGTTCTAAAGTGCGGTCAATGCTGCCCGGTCTTTTCATTGCTTTTAAGATTTTCGGGCTGGCGTGTTGTAATGGAATGTCTAAATACGGCAAGAGCGTGCCGTCAGCCATTAATGGAATTAAATCATCCACATGTGGATAGGGATACACATAATGTAAGCGAACCCAAATGCCAAGTTTGCCAAGCTGTTTACAAAGCGTCATTAAATCATTTTTAATTGGCATGCCATTCCAGAAAGCCGTTTTTACACCACCCTCTTGGCGTTTTAAGTCCATGGAATAAGCGGAAGTGTCTTGTGATACCACAAGCAATTCTTTTACGCCTGCTTCGGCTAAACGTTTTGCTTCGTCCAAGACTTGCGTAATAGAACGGCTTTCTAAATCACCACGCATAGATGGAATAATACAGAACGTACAACGGTGATCACAGCCTTCAGAAATCTTCAAATAGGCATAATGTTTTGGTGTCAGTTTCACGCCTTGTTTTGGTACTAAACTGGTGTAAGGGCTATGTGTCGGTTTTGGCACGTATTTGTGAACTTGCGCCATGACTGCTTCATAACTATGTGGGCCGCTGACTTCCAAAACTTTAGGATGCACTTCACGAATTTGGTCTTCTTTTGCCCCCAAACAGCCAGTCACGATAACTCGCCCATTTTCTTCTAATGCTTCACCAATCGCTTCGAGAGATTCCTGTACGGCACTATCAATAAAGCCACAAGTGTTCACAATCACTAAATCGACATTTTCATAGCTTGGCACAATGTTGTAACCATCGGTGCGTAGTTCCGTTAAGATTCGTTCAGAATCTACTAAGTTTTTTGGGCAACCAAGGCTTACAAAGCCAATGCTTGGGGTTGAATTTTGCATAAAAATAACCGTTTTTTCGCTCTATAAAATTTCAAACGCAAGATTTTACTCAATTTTCGCAAGAAAGGCGATAAATTAAAGGCTTCGAAGGGTAAAGATTTTAAGCTAAGTGATGTAGAATAGACGATTATGTCGGACTCATTTTTATCATTATGGAAAATTCATCTTTACTTTTAACCGCACTTTTCGATCCTTATCACTTAATTATTTTTAGCAAAATGCTATTGGCGATGGTGCTTGGTAGTGTTATCGGCTTAGAGCGTGAGCTTAAGCGCAAACCTGTGGGCGTGAAAACTTGCGCCATTATTGCCGTCACCACTTGTGTGCTAACGATTGTTTCGATTCAAGCCGCAGAGCATTATGCACAAGTTTCAGAAAATATTCGTACGGATCCGATGCGTCTTGCGGCGCAAGTGATTAGCGGCATCGGTTTTTTAGGTGCAGGAGTGATTTTGCATAAGAAAAATGATGCGATTTCAGGTTTAACCACTGCGGCGATTATTTGGGCTTCTGCGGGGATCGGTATTGCTGCTGGTGCGGGCTTCGTGTTTGATGCGGTCATTGCGACGGTGATGATTTTGGTGTCTATTCGATTAAGTCCGTTGGTACAACGTTGGGTTCATCGTAAATCACAACGTCGTCGGACAAAATTCAATATTCTTGTCAATAGTGCAGAAAGTATTGGGAAAGTCACTCAATTGTTAGTAAATAATCAGTATCGTATTGAACATATACAGGTGAAAGATCAAAGTAGTGGTGAAGTGCGGTTACAAATTCGCTGTTTTTCCATTGATTCCACAATGTTGAAAGATGCGTATGCATTGTTGAAAGCGGAAGAAGGCGTGGTAAGTGTCGAAGTAGATAACTAGAAAAAGAGCGGTCAAGTTAAATTTTATTTTAAATTGACCGCTCTTTTTTATTTCTTATTTAATTTCTTTCGCAAAATGTAAATTTCCATGAAAAATACTTGATTTTGCTAACGCTATCTTGTAATTAATAATTCTATTCAAACACAACAAACTAAGGAAACAACAATGAAAAATGTAGGCTTTATCGGCTGGCGCGGAATGGTGGGTTCCGTATTAATGGATCGTATGTCGCAGGAAAATGATTTTGCGAATCTTAATCCCGTATTTTTTACAACTTCACAAGCAGGTCAAAAAGCTCCTGTATTTGGTGGTAAGGATGCTGGCGAACTTAAAAATGCCTTCGATATTGAAGAACTCAAAAAATTAGACATTATCGTGACTTGCCAAGGAGGCGATTACACCAATGAAGTCTATCCAAAATTAAAAGCAACAGGCTGGGATGGCTATTGGGTTGATGCTGCTTCTGCACTGCGCATGAAAGATGATGCAATTATTGTGCTTGATCCAGTAAACCAACACGTGATTTCTGAAGGCTTGAAAAAAGGCATTAAAACCTTCGTGGGCGGTAACTGTACCGTAAGTTTAATGCTTATGGCTATCGGCGGTCTATTTGAAAAAGATTTGGTGGAATGGATTTCTGTGGCAACTTATCAAGCGGCTTCAGGTGCTGGTGCAAAAAATATGCGTGAATTACTTTCACAAATGGGTTTATTAGAACAAGCGGTTTCTAGTGAGTTAAAAGACCCAGCTTCTTCTATTTTAGATATTGAACGTAAAGTGACAGCAGAAATGCGTTCTAATCGCTTCCCAACGGATAACTTTGGTGCAGCATTAGGGGGGAGCTTAATCCCTTGGATTGATAAACTTCTTCCTGAAACAGGACAAACTAAAGAAGAATGGAAGGGTTATGCAGAAACTAACAAAATTTTAGGTTTAAGCGACAATCCAATTCCTGTTGATGGTTTATGTGTGCGTATCGGTGCATTACGTTGCCACAGCCAAGCGTTCACTATCAAACTGAAAAAAGACTTACCATTAGAAGAAATCGAACAAATTATTGCATCACATAATGAATGGGTGAAAGTGATTCCAAACGACAAAGAAACCACATTGCGTGAATTAACGCCAGCTAAAGTAACGGGTACATTAAGCGTACCGGTTGGTCGTTTACGTAAATTGGCAATGGGCCCTGAATATTTGGCTGCCTTTACTGTGGGTGACCAATTATTATGGGGCGCTGCAGAGCCTGTTCGCCGTATCTTAAAACAATTGGTAGCATAATTGGCAGAGTGCGTGAAGTAAAATCTCACGCACTTTTTCTTTCTTTTGCATGCGTTGATATATCCCATCTAAAAACTTATGAATCGAGAATCCAACTTTACTCAATTTGCCTTTACCGAACTGTTACCTTTTTTCAATCAATTTCCAACGCAATATTTCACTGGCAAAAATAATGTTCAAATCGCTTATCGTCATTTAGCCCACGATAAGAGTGCGGATAGAAAATTGATGATTTTAGTGAATGGTCGTGCTGAAAATATGTTGAAATGGTCAGAGCCAGCTTATGATTTTTATCATCAAGGTTATGATGTGTTGCTATTTGATCACCGTGGTCAAGGCTATTCAACCCATTTGTTGACGGATTCTGAAAAAGGGCATTTAGACGAATTTCGTTTCTATGTCGATGATATGGCGAAAATCATCGAAAAAGTGACCGCACTTTTTAATTATTCCACACAGCATTTGCTTGCTCATTCGATGGGCGCATTGATTGCAACCTATTATTTGGCAAATTGTGATCATCGCATTAATAAAGCAGTGCTTTCTTCGTCTTTTTACGGCATTCCTTTAAAGCACACTATTAGAGATGAACTGATTATTGCTCTGATGAATATTTTAGGGCAAGGCGAGCGTTATGTTTTTGGTAAAGGACCTTATCAACAAGTCCACTTGGAATACAATGAACTAAGTTTCTGTAAAACCAGAATGAAATGGATGAATCGTGTAAATCGTAAGAATCCAGCAATTCATCTTGGCGGACCAACGTTCCGTTGGGTACATCTGTGTTTAAATGCAATTAAACGCTTACCGAAAGTTATTCCTAAGATTGAAATTCCAATCCTAATTTTACAAGCCGAAAAAGAAAAAATAGTAGATAACAAAAATCTTGAAAAATTAACCGCACTTTTTCCGAATGCTCAGTGTAAAGTTGTATTGAACGCGAAACATGAGGTGTTATTTGAGCAAGATGAATTAAGACGGGAAACAATATCTAAGATTTTAGTATTTTTGAATGATGAGTAGATTTTTATTCAAGAATATATTTAATGTGTAGATAAAATATTCAAACAGGTACGTTTTTCAAAAAATGGTTTGACATATTTTCTAAAAAACGTATTATACCGCTCACACCGATTGTGGTGAGATGGCCGAGCAGGCTGAAGGCGCTCCCCTGCTAAGGGAGTATGGGGTTAAAAAGCTCCATCGAGGGTTCGAATCCCTCTCTCACCGCCATTGTTTGTTTTATTTATTCTGCACCCGTAGCTCAGCTGGATAGAGTACTCGGCTACGAACCGAGCGGTCAGAGGTTCGAATCCTCTCGGGTGCGCCATTTTAAAACGGCTCTATCTTATTAAAGTGGTTATGAATAATTAAAGCATCATCTACGCACCCGTAGCTCAGCTGGATAGAGTACTCGGCTACGAACCGAGCGGTCAAAGGTTCGAATCCTTTCGGGTGCGCCATTTCATTTTATTCAAGTCTATTGATTTCCGCTTACTTTCTAATAATCACAGTATTTGTTATATTGTAATTATCTATTATTTGTAAAATTTTAAATTATGACAAGACAATCTTTGCCTCGTGGTTTTAGTTTGTTTTCCTGGGGATTAGCTATTTTTTGTGCCCCTGTATTGTTATGTCCGATGGCTCTGTTGCTTTCAACTACATTTGATAAAAATCCTAGCTTGGAAACTTGGCAAGTTAATTTATTCTCAATATTTTTTTGGATTTATCCTATTATTCTTGCGGTGGTAGCTCGAATTTTATATCGTCTACATCAGAGAAAGCCAAAATTGGCTTTTAAATTATTGGTATTAAGTGCGGTCGTTTTTTATATAGCTTTAATTACGATTTGTAAAATCGGTTT